>NZ_AUGL01000009.1 GCF_000422645.1 Ferrimonas futtsuensis DSM 18154 | reverse complement strand
TGTATTCAGGTGAGTTGATGAAGAACTTCCTAGCTCTGGTGAATGTACTCGCAGTAACTGGTTTGTTGGCGTGGCCTGTAGGGATGTATGCCACTATTTTTATGTTCGATGCACCAGGTTCTATGAGTAATCCGATCACCATTTTGCTTGCGTTATCGACTATCTTTTATCCAGCTCCGGTAATCATTGGAAATATGGCATTTTGGGCAAATAAGGCTAACAACTCACCTTATGAGCTTTCGAAAATGACTATGCTGAGTGCTTCTGGTTACTTAGTGATAATAATTTCCACAGTATTATTGAATGTTATCTGTGCAGGTATGTACGGCTGTTGAATACATAACAAGTCACTGTAGGCGGATTTCAGCCAGCCCGGCTGCGCTCGTGCCTCGCGGAGTATAGCCGGGCAGTCTGCTCCCGCTAAGTGGAGCGTTATAGTTTTTCGGAGGCGTGAGTCGTGACAGCCATCCAGGGTTACTCGCTTATCATTGCATCTGATGTGAGTGAAGAAAGAGACGGTATAGGACTTGAACTCTATAGCGGCAAGGAACTTGTACTTGAGATTTTCAGAGATGACAGGCGACGTGACACAACAATGTCTATCTATCGGGAGTCACTCCCTTTAGAGGTTGTCGAGAGATGCATCATGGTTTTCAAGAAAGAGATTCCGAACAGCTATCAGGGTTAGGCGATTAGAAACTATAACAAGCGCCTGAACACACGGACGCAAAACGCTTGGCTTGCGCTCGTACCTCGCGGATTGTAGCCAAGCATGGTTTTTGCGCCGCTTAGGCGGGGCGTTAGATGTCGAGAGGAATATGGATCGTAAATCCTTGTCCAGAAGAGCTTTAAAGTACGCGGCAATTTCAACAATGGTCATGTTTATCTTTGTTCTCTTGAAAGTGTTGATAAATGGTGCAGTAGGAACTTTTGTAGAAGTCGTTATTCGCACACTAACGAGTCTAATAGCGATTTTTCTAACAATGTGGATGGTGTTTATTGTCTACTTATTCTTTAATCCTGATGCAGATAAGCCTGGCTCTGACATCTAACAAGACACTGTAGGCGGATTTCAGCCAGCCCGGCTGCGCTCGTGCCTCGCGGAGTATAGCCGGGCAGCCTGCTCCCGCTAAGTGGAGCGTTATGTTTCACAGGGTGTTGATATGAGTAGAAGCATTCACAAAACGGTAAGAGGAGTCTTTCGTGGCAAGTCGAAGACAACCGTGGATGAGATGTTTGCCGAAAACGACTCTGATGTCGAAGATCTCATGAAGAAGCGCACATACAAGCGTGAGGAGATATTGCGCCGTAAGGAGTGCAGGCAACCTCAATTTCCTGAAGGTACCGAGTAACCTCTGGAACATAACAAGTGCCTTAAGAGACGGACGCAAAATGCTTGGCTTGTGCTCGTACCTCGCAGATTGTAGCCAAGCACCGTTTTGCGCCGCTTAGGCGGGGCGTTAGGAGTATCAAGTGGAAAACAAGCAAGCGAAGCAGAATGTTAAGGCTGATTACGTCAAGATTCTATGGAAAGCAAAATTGGCTAGCCTCGTGATGATCTTGCTGTCTTTTCCTCGCTTGATTTTGGGCTTCACTGACCTTGATGCATTTCTGGGAATGAGTTACGAAACGGCATTGTTACCGATGATCTTGGGTTTTGTGGCTTACATCATTTTCGCCAAGAAAGTATGGCGTTGCCCGGCCTGCAATCAATTCCCTGGTGGAGGGTGGACCAGGGTTGAGTGCAAGGAATGTAAGGTGGCTCTGAAGTAGAGAACTCCTAACAATTGCCTCAAAACACGGACGCAAAACGCTTGGCTTGCGCTCGTACCTCGCTGATTGTAGCCAAGCATTGTTTTGCGCCGCTTAGGCGGGGCGTTATGTGTACTTATGAGTAGACTGAAGAAACCATTAGTAATAGATAATTTCTACGAGTTGTTATCACTCCATCGTGTGATAGTAGAGGCGAGATTCAATCAGAAACCGCGTGACTTGGATGTTAGGCGTGGTTCGCATGTGGTTGACTTGGCCAATAGAGTTGTCGCCTTGCTCAAAGAAAGTGATGATGAAACAGACTGGGATGAGTGGCTGTTTGCGGATGAGCACCCATACATAGTAGAAACTATAACTAAACGAATCACTGAAGATTACGATGGTATCTGGGCAGAGCTTGAACTTGAAGATAAACCGGACTTTATCAACTATCTGGCAGCGCCATTTAAACCTTCTGAAGAGCTAGTTCAAAGGTTAGTCGATGAAAACACATAACAAGCCGCTACAGGCGGATCGCGATCGTTTGGTTGACTGTTGCTCGTGCCTCGCTGATTTTAGCCAACCAAACTGCTTCCGCTGAGCGGAGCGTTATATTTCTATGGTTGATTTGAAGAGAACACTGCTAGTACTAGCCTCTGAATCGTACATTCAAACAAGCCTTTTTCCTGACTTTGCCTGTAAAGGTGATGAAATGGTGAACGAGTTTGGCGAAGCTTGGGACAGCGCTGATAGGTCTACTTTGAACAAAAAGGCGCTGTTTGCTTTGGAGAAGTTAGATAAATACTTGAGTGACTATAGTGGCGAAAGTTATCGGGAGCATTATACAGATAACGAAATGCTCGGAACTTCAGAGGTGTGGAACAACATCCGGAGTTTAGCGAAAGAATCCTTGTCTGCGTTAAATTGGCCTTATGAAGTACCCAAACAATTTAATGTGATCTACTTAGTAGAAGATGAAATATAACAAGGCGCTGCAGGCGGATTTCAACCAGGCTGGCTCTTGCTCGTGCCTCACAGATTGTAGCCAGCCAAGTTGCTCCCGCTGAGTGGAGCGTTATATTACAAGAGAAGGAGTCAAAATCTTGTTGTTTGAAATAATGTTTCTAGGTGTAGCATTATGGACTTTTCATAAGTTGGAGAAACCACTTTATTCGGTGGCAATTCATGTCGTACCGTTGGCTTTACTTGGTTTTATCTCTGATGCTTCAACCTCTGATGTTGCCTTCGGTAGCTTGATATTGACATGTTTCTCGTTTGGCTACTTTATGCTCTTATCGCACTTGCCATATGGAAAGACCTACTTTACAGCTATGGGAATAGGATTCCTCTTATTTATATTTGTAATATAACAAGTCACTGTAGGCGGATTTCAGTCAGCCCGGCTGCGATCGTGCCTCGCGTAGTATAGTCGGGCAGTCTGCTCCCGCTAAGTAGAGCGTTACGTGTCACGGAAGCATCGATGAAGAAATATAAGTTTGAGTTATTCGCTGACTACTTTCAGGTCTATATCATGGATGCTGAAGCGGATGACGATACTTCGGAAATATGGACTGATGAGGCGCTCGATCTGAAACTAGGAGTATTACCAAATACTCTCGCAGTTGGAACGTTCCGCAATGTTGATGTTCCTGTTGAAGTCGAGATCTACGAAAGTGAGCCCGATATAAATATCCAAGAGTGGGATCATGCATCAAAAGGTTACTTCACTATCAAGTCTGGTAGTTGTGCAGTGTTCGGTTGCACAGACTATCTACCTGATGCTGAAAAGATAGAAATCAAACCGGGTGCCTATGCCGCACTTTCATTAGCCAAAGGCCTCGATTCAATAACCGAGGGATGGGAGGCCGCGGATGATATCTATAGGGTCATTCTTTGGCCTTCATCAATTAAAGAGTACATGGCACTAAAGATCCATGAAAACACGTAACAAGTTTAGGCAGCAATCACGCACAAAAACATGTGCGCTGGGACACCCAACACTCCGTTTGCTTTGTGTTGTCGCTCTGCTGAAAATTAACACAAAGCAAACTACGTGTTAGGCGTCGCTGCTAAAGGCGTTAAGTGCATTTTTGGTGGCAGCCCTTATTGCTATGCAAACTTATATTTAAGGTGCTGATTATCCATGTGCCATTTAAAAAGAGTTTTGCTTGTTATTTCTATATGGCTAGGTGTTTCTGTACAGTCATTTTCTCGTGGTTTCTGTATGTCTGAAGAGTGTCGTCAAATAGCAAGCACTATTTCTGGCGGCAGTACTTTTGCTAGAGATACTGGCATTTGTATTTTTAGTGCTATACATGATGATCAAAATTAACGAATCTCGAAAAAGTGATTAGGCAAAAGCACTTAACAATGCAATGTAGGCGGATTTCAGCCAGCCCGGCTCAGCTCGTGCTTCGCAAGTGTAGCCGGGATCATTAAACCACTACACAACGAGGTCATACCTTAGTGAGGCGATACAGTTTGAGTCCAAACAGAGGTACCGTTTTGAGATTGAGATGGTGTTTGTTCCTTAACTTCTCATTCAGAATAGAGTGTTTCTCTTTTCCTGGGGGCTTATGAAGAAAGTCATTTTCATCGCTGCTCTGATTACTGGATTTTATCTTTTGGGGAATCGTCCAGACGAGCGGTTAAGCGATGCCCAGTTGGCTGGTATTGAGGCTGAGGCCCTGGTGTTGATGCAGACTAGCGACGAGTTGCCAGGCATGCCTATCACCCCCATACCCAAGACAATGTCTGAGTTGGAACCTGAATCCGTCTTTGTAACCGACGAGGGGGTGTACATCGAGTTGTCTAGCTTTTGGGTTACTTCAGAAGGGGTGTTTGTTGTTCGGCCCGGTGCTGAGTCAGTCATCGAAGAGTGGGTTGATCCTCACTTTGAGTTGATAAAGGGACGGGTATACCGCTTTTCCATTGCCGGGTAAGTGTTCAGTTCTTCTAGAGTACTTATCTATCCCAGATACATTGCCAATAGTGTAGTGGCATCGATTAATCTGCGTACCGCAGTCATTCTTTTAAGGAGTATGGAATGAGAAAAGAGTTTAGTTTCAAGGTGAAGGGCCATGATATCAGGGTAACCAACTCATGGTTGCGTGGGGCCAAACTCTATGTGGATGGAGACCTGAGAGACTGCGATAGAAGCTTTATCGCCACTGGCAAGACAGCCCTGATGTCTGCCAACCTCGGGGACGAAGGGGTTCTGGAGGTCTTCCCACTTTCAGGGCTGTTCTCTGTGGAGTTGGATGTTTACCTGATAAAGCAGGAGGTCAGGTTGCAGGTGTACAGCTCTCATGAACGCCTGAGCCTGACCGAAAAGAGGCTGGCTCAATAGCCGGCAGAGAGCAACTTTAGCTCTTGGTATGAGGCAGTGGCCGATTGGTTACTGGCATTGAGTTTTGACATGGAGATGTTGATGAAGTTTTTACTTTTTGCCTTGGCGGCAATGATGAGCTTTGGTGCCGGTGCAGCAAATACTCAAATTTTTCTTGATGTTCAGGTGTCTGATCTGGCGCCCGAGCAAGGCGCCAAATGGATGCGGGATCCGCAGGAGGAAGTGTTGTTCCCCATTGAACTGGCCCGTCTTAAGGGGCGTGGTTGTGCTGTGCTCTCCTTTGATATCTCAGCAGAGGGCAAGGCCGAGAACATCGAGATTGTCGAGTCGATTCCAAAGCGGGAGCTTGGCATCCACGGCAGAAAGATGGTGCGCAGGTGGGAATGGCTTCCCGTCTCCGAGGCAGAGCCAATGGTGGAAAACAAGCGGCTGGTAAGGCTGGACTTCTGCATGGGTGAAGAGTCGGCAGAACAGGTTGAGCAGTACTGTAAACAGCAAACCAAGCTTGATTGCAGACTGTAAGTCACATCAGTAACCGCTTGAGGGCAATCCGTAAGCGGTTCGCACATAGTCCCATATATTTACGCTGAGATCGCTATGAAGACACTTATTCCTATTCTGTTCCTGTTTGTTTCGTTCTCTGGTATCGCCAGCCCGTTAAACACCATTGAGGATACCAAGACGCTGTCCGAAAATATGGTGAAGCACTTCCTAAAAAATGAGTTCGACCAAGGCTTGGCTTTGGTGAAGCCTCTTTGGCCTCTGCCTGAAGTCGAAATTGACGGCCTGGCTAATCAGATTCGTACCCAGTGGCCTATTGTCGAACAGCGCTTTGGTCAGCCTACCGGGTATGAGCACGTACGCACCGAAAAGATTGGCGATTCTTTCGTCAGACATTATTACCTGCACAAGTTTCAAAACCACGCCATCTATTGGCAGGTGAGCTTCTATCGTCCCAATGATAAATGGGTGGTAAACGGTGTCACCTTCAAAGATATGCTGGAGCCGCTGTATCAGGTGGTGGAGTAAGGCCGATCAACAGTCTGTGTTTTTTGCCAATCCTGTAGTCGCAAAAGAGGTGTTATGTGGGATAAAACCATTCCCAAACGAGCGCTCAGAATTTCATGTCTGTTCACTGTGCTCGTCTCATTGATTGCGTTGACCAGAACGGTCATTGGCCCATCCGTCGAGCCTGCCGCTGAGCTGATCACCCGGTTTGCTGTGTTGGTGCCGTTGTTGCTTCTGATATTCTGGGCCTTCTTTTGTATCTATCTCTACTTGAGTCCTGAGGCGGATGGCTTTCTGAACCGCCGTGGGCACCATTAAGCTGCTTTGAGGCAGGGGAGCAATGGGGCGTCGAGTGAGGAGGAATCGTCATGATCAAACTCTATTCCTACTATTTTGAAACCCTGCTGTTTAAGTTCTCCATTGGGCCTGAACAGGGGGCGGACACCCCCGCCTGGGCAGAGGAGGCACCGTTTCCGCCACTGTCCCCCAGGGAGGCGATAGCGGCTTCCGGGCAGGCGCTGGCCGAGATGCTCGCTGATTTCCCTTACGCCGAGCCAAGCTTCAGTGCCTGTGCCCTGAAGCGCTCTGGCCCCAATGGCTGGTGGTACTACCATGTCAGCTGGATGGTGTGGCCCCCAGAGTGCGACGGCGGTGATCGCAGCGAGATTCACCTTCCGGTGATGCTCAACGGCCAGGTTCCGCCCTATCAGGTGTTTGATTTTGAAAACCGCTTTGAAGCATGGTCAGATTGAATTTCTGCCCGTGCTCAGCGAGGTATCCGTTGAAATGAGCAAATTGGACTTGCAGTTCAGGCCCGCCGAGAAGGGCGATCTGGAGTCGCTGGTCGCTCTGCTGGCCGATGACGCCCTGGGGCAACAACGAGAGCACAACGTACATCCCCTGCCTGAGAGTTACCTCAAGGCATTTGAGGCGATAGAGAGGGACGACAATAACCTGCTTCTGGTGGCCACCTGTCAGGGACAGTTGGTGGGGATGCTGCAGCTTACCTTTATTCCCTGTCTGACGCATCGGGGCAGTTGGCGCTGTCTGGTGGAGGGGGTGCGCATCGCCTCTGAGTATCGGGGCAAAGGCTGCGGCGAGCAGATGTTTGAACATGCCATCGTACGGGCGCGTCGGCAGGGGTGTGCCATGGTGCAGTTGACCAGTGATAAGCAGCGGCCGGATGCCATTCGCTTCTACGAGAAGTTGGGATTTGTCGCCAGTCACGAAGGCTTTAAGCTCTCTCTTTGAGCTGGCTTAATGGATTAAGAGAACCATGGAACGGAGGGGCAAAACCAAGGCTGGAGGCTCCTTCAGATACCATCACTGGGGCTATATTGCCCTGTTGATGCAGGGTTACCTGTTGTCCCGCACTCATGCTGGCAGCCGGGCAGGTCGGTGGCTGGTGATTGGGGTAATGGGTCTGATGATTGGTGTTACTGCCAATGCTTGGCTACAGTCACTGATATGATCAAGATTACTGTGGTCTCGCTTCAACTGATTGAATTCAGGATGAATCAATGAAATATCTAGTGCTGTTGCCCAGTCTGTTGTTGGCGGGATGTTCCTCTCAGCCTTTTGAACAGCAAACCCAGGATATGGTGTTAGAGATGGTGACCGGCAAGTCATACTCTCGCAATGCTGGCAGCTGTCAGATCATCAAACATGAGTGTGGAGAGGGTAACTACACCGAGTGGGTGCAGGAAAATGGTCAGCTGGCCTGTGCCTGCAACTGAGTCGTGCTCTGTGACACCGCTGCAGAGGTAAGCGCTTCGCCAGGAAGCTGGAATGACATCAGTGGTTTGGTTCTGGCTAAGAGGCTGCCACAATGACCCTAACCAAAGGTGAATTCCAAGGAACAGGAGAGAAAAGTGAAGGCAATCATTACTTACAGCTCCCTTAAGGAAGCCCTGGCGGACCTGGATAACGGTGGCCGCTTCTACAACATCCTTACCGAGGCCGATGATGGGGTGGTGGAGCAGGCCGAGCTGGCTAAGGTGGCCGGGGTGTTCAGCGATTCCCAGACCATGTTTCTCTATCTGGACATGGCGCTCTCCGAACTGGCACCGGAGGAGGTGGTTGCACTGCGGCGCAGTCTCAGTGAGGAACTGCAGCAAGACTATCAGACGCATAAACCCCATAAATATACTCCGGTGCAGGCCAAAGTGGAGGGTCGGGCCGGAGAGCCCGCCATCATCGGCGGCGTACCCAGGCTGGTGAAGTCCATGGAGAATTTCGGCGGCATGATTCTGGTGCCCATTGCCGCCGGTACGGTGAACACCTTTACCATGATCCCCATAGTCGACCAGTACGATGTTTATCAGGTTCGGGACACTCAGAGTGAGCGGGAGTTCGTAGTGGCTCATGCTCACAGTGAAGAGAAGCTGCCGGAAACTTACACCCTGTTCGGCGGGATTCTCAAAGAGATGCACAACGAAGAGGGCAATAGCGACTCCCTGTTTCTGGAAGCGGTCTATTTTGCCAACCACCAAACCCTGAGTGCCTGATGTGTTAATTGCTCGACTACGATATCGGGCCAGGCGCTTGTCCTGGCTTTTGCTGCTGGTGACCACCGGCAGCCATGCCTCCTCCTGGCTGAGCAGCCGGCCTTTTCATCTTGTGATGCAAACGGAAATTGAGCGCCCCTTTGCTGCCGAAGTGCTGATCAGCCCTACAGGGGCGACTGGACTGATGCTTGCCTCTTCCAACAACGCCAGCCAGCAATTTGTCATCGGCTCATTGAGCAAGCAGATCACCGCCGCATTGCTGCTGCGTCAGGTGGAGCAGGGCAGGGTAAGCCTGACCGATCGCCCAGAGCAGTACCTGCCTGAGCTGCCCGAAGAGTGGCAGGGACGCCTCACCCTGGGACAGATGCTCAATCACACCAGTGGCATTATCGCCCTGAGCAAGCCTTTGGCCGAGCAGCCCGGGCAGTTCCGTTATTCCAACCTGGGATACGATCTGCTGGGGCAGATCATCGAGAAAGTTGGTAAGCGCCCCTATGCCGATCAGGCGATGGCGCTGTTTCGTCTGTGTGAGATGAACCACAGCTTTGCGCCGGATCAGCGGCGCCCGCTGAGCACAGCTGCCAACCTGGCGCCCGGACAGACAGAGCGGCAGGATGGCACCCTGGTGGCGGTGGCGCACTCACTGCCGCGGGCGTCGGTGCCCAGTGGCGGAATCGTATCCAGTGCGCCGGACCTGGCAGCCTGGAATCGCTGCCTGTATCAGTCGGACAGGGTGCTGGCAGAGAATGGGCACATGCTGATTCCCACTTCCACCCGTCAGCACCGTTGGGGCAAGCTGGGCTATGCAGCCGGGCTTCAGGTGGCTGAGACCGACGCGGGCCTCGAGTACAGCCACAGTGGCTATGTGCCAGGGTACATCGCCACCATGAGTTACTACCCGCAGCATCAGGTGACCCTGGTGATCCTGGAGAATGTCTCCTGGTACCCGGGAAACATGCCGCGGGTCTTCGGTATTCATGACCGGCTTCGCAACGAGCTGATTCGTCAGCTGGCCAACAAATTCATATCTGAGGAGCAGGGCTGAGGCAATTGAGTGCTTTAGACACCCCCTGTACCGAGATTTTCCCCTTGGAGCATTAGTATCTATGAGTCGTCTCTATCGAGTGGCTGAAGCGCTGCTCTGTGGTCAAGGCTATCTGCTGGTAGCATGGCTCTATCTGCATATCGTGCTTTCGCCCACGCTGTTATGCCTTCTTCTGTTGCTGCTTGGTGCCTCTGTGGTCGAGCAGCTTCCCTCTATGACCCTGGTGTATGGGGTGGGCGGCGCCGGTGCCTTGGCGGGGTTGTTTTGGGCCGAGCGTATTCGGCGGACTCTGGGCATCATCAATTTTCATGCCTATCTGCTTTCTACTCCGGAGATCGATGGTTGGCGTGATGGTCAGGGACGGAAACTGACCCGGTCATCTTGGTCACATCGCGCTAAGGGGCAGCATGGTCAGCCGTGAGATCATCGTCGTGCCCTATTGCCGGGCCTGGCCGGTGCAGTTTCAGCAGGAAGCTGACAGCATCACCGCGCTTCTGAGGTTGGGTGGGGCCAGGTTGCACCACATTGGCAGTACGGCTGTCCCCGCACTGGCGGCCAAGCCGGTGATCGACATGCTGATGCAGGTGTCCTCTCTTACCGAGCTGGATGAAGTCAGCCACAGGCTGGAGGCGTTGGGATATCTGGCGAAAGGGGAGTTTGGCATTAGCGGACGGCGCTACTTTCAAAAAGGCGGAGCACAGCGCAGTCACCACCTGCACTGCTATCAAGTTGGCAGCCCCGACATTCGTCGTCACCTGGCGTTTCGGGACTACCTGCGGGCTCACCCGGATGTCGCCAGAGAGTATGGCGACATCAAGTTGGAGGGGGCGGCGATGTGCCAACACGACATCCAGCGTTACATGAGCCATAAGAACGACTTTATCCAGCACCATGAAGCCCTGGCGCTCATCTGGTATGGCACGGCCAACTGAGGCTGCCCCGGCTTGACCGTCAGAACGGCTCCTTGATGAAGGGGTAGTCGGCAATGGATGCCTTATCGTCATACTCTCCGTTGAGTAGGCGTTTACCCAGTTTCACCTTGTCTCTGTCCACCTCTTCATAGGGGAACTGGCTGAGGAAGTGGGAGATGCAGTTGAGCCGGGCGCGTTTCTTGTCGTCCGAACGAACGATGTGCCAGGGGGCGTGCTTGTTGTGGGTGGCGGCGAACATGGCGTCGCGGGCTCGGGAGTACTCATACCAGCGATGGTAGGACTCCAGGTCCATCGGGCTCAGCTTCCAGGTTTTTCTGGGGTCCTTGATGCGGGCCTTAAAGCGACGCTCCTGCTCCTCCATGCTGATCTCAAACCAGTATTTGATGAGGATGATCCCCGAGTCGGCGATGGCGCGCTCGAATATGGGGGTGTACTTCAGGAAGGTTTCGTATTGCTCCTGGGTGCAGAACTCCATCACCCGCTCCACCCCGGCCCGGTTGTACCAGCTGCGGTCAAACAGCACCACCTCGCCGGCGGCGGGGAAGTGAGGAACATAGCGCTGGGCAAACCACTCGCTCTTCTCCCGCTCGGTGGGGGCGGGCAGGGCCACCACCCTGAATACCCTGGGGCTGACCCTGTCGGTGAAGCGTTTGATCGCTCCGCCTTTGCCTGCCGCGTCGCGCCCCTCAAACACCACCACCACCTTAAGCCCCTTCTCCTTAATCCAGTACTGAAGCTTCACCAGCTCGGCGTGCAACTGGTACAGCTCCTCTTCGTACTCCTCCCGGCTCATCTTGGGTTTGGGCTCATTATTCGGGGCTTTGCTGGTCGCTTTCTCTGTGGCCATGTTTGCTATCCTTTTCCTGTCTGGGCACTCGCAGCGCTTTCCTACGCCAACCTATTGAGATTAAACCTTAATCAGTTCATTTTTCCACCCCTCTCCGTTTTTGCTTCTGGCCGGCGCTTATACTCATAGAAGGATTTGCCGAGGTAGCTCCGGGGAGGAGTTCATGGTTAGGGGGCTGTTTTTTGACATCAGCGGCGTGCTGTACGACGGCCATCAGGCCATCGACGGTGCCGTGGCGGCGGTGGCCCGGGCTCAGGCCAGCAGCCTGGAGGTGCGCTTTCTCACCAACACCTCTCGCAAGACCCGGATGAAGGTGTTTGACGACCTGACCAAGCTGGGCTTCGACCTGACGCTGAATCAGATCATTACCGCTCCTTCAGCCGCCAAGGCGATGATTCTGGACAGGGGCTGGCGGCCTTTGTGTCTGGTTCACGAGCGGGTGATGGAAGAGTTCAGTGACCTGCCTCAAGATGATCCCAACGCCGTATTGCTGGCGGACGCAGCAGAGGGGTTCACTTATCAGGCCCTGAACCGGGCGTTTCGCCTGTGTCTCGAGGGCGCCCCGCTTATTGGTATAGGTATGAACCGCTATTTCAAACTCGATGGTCAGATGCATCTGGATGCGGGACCCTTTATACGAGCCCTGGAGTATGCGGCGGGCACCCAGGCCCTGATTGTCGGTAAACCTGCTCCCGCTTTCTTCTTGCAAGGGGTCTCGGAAGCGGGGTTGTTGCCCGGGGAAGTGATGATGGTGGGAGACGATGTTCAGGGGGATGTGGAGGGGGCCATGGGGGCGGGCCTGTTGGCTTGCCTGGTTCAGACCGGCAAGTACCGCGACGGCGATGAAGACCGCTCTGATCTGACGTTTCCCTGTGTCCCTTCTGTGGTCGACGCGGTGGATTTGGCACTCAAGCCGGCATAACAAAAAAAGAGGCCGCACGGGGCGGCCTGAAGATGAGAGTCAGGAGAGTTTATAGTTATTTGGATTCTGCTGTTTCGAGTTCAGCACGGCCCTGGTTCACTTTCTGGTGTAACCAGAGGCCAGTAGATTTCATCAGGAAGCCAAACAGGCCGCCGACCAGCAGGGCAGGCACCACGGCCATCCAGTCGCCGCCAGCGGCAAAGGTGGCGCAGCAGCCGACAAAGGTGCCGGGGATGTAACCCAACCAGCTCTGCTTGGCTTGAACACACATCAGGGTGGCAACCACACCAGTAATCACATAACCCACCACTTCGGCTCCTGCGATTGTGGAGAGCTGAATGATCACCATGGCCCAGAACACACCACTCATATTGGTGATCATGCTGGTTGCCAGCCCTTTGACGCCATCCTGGGGGGAGGCGAAGTAGCTGGTACAGCCAAGAAAGCCAGCCCAGGTCAGCAGACCCAGGGTCACGGATACCCAGCCCCATAGGGCAGACAGGATCCCGGTTGTGATTGCGATGGCCACCAATACAGACATGAAAGTTCACTACCTTTATCTAGGAAAGGTAACGCAGTGTAGCGAACCAGGTTCCATTTGCTAGTGATCACGATCACATTAAGCCGCCTTTGTAGCGTTTTTTTGATCCAAGTATTGATGCTTGTGTGACTTTGGTGAAAAAAAATTACATAGGGCGCAGAGGCTTATGAAGTGGCGCCATCTCAATCAGGCCGCGGAATTCTGAAGCCGGGGGAGAGCGCCGATGTGTGAAGCCGGATCGGAAACAAAATCCCCGCCAATGTTAAAATGCTGTTAGTTAATCAAGGGGTTAAAGAGGAATCTATGAGGCTACTTTTGACACTGCTGCTGTCTCTGTTGGTCACCAGCATGGCAGGAACTGCGTCGGCAGCTGATGATGGCATGGCGCCCTTGGAGAAGCCGACAACCCAGGTATTCAACAATAAGCGTAAGTTCAATAAAGAACAGGTGATCTACAAAAATACCTTCTGGCGCTGCAGTCGCTATCGTTCCGATGGCAGTTGTGTGTCGGTGGAGAAGGTGCCCGAGGATGAGGTGACCTTCTTCGATGACTTAAAAAAGACCAACGAGACATCCCAGAAGACTTACGAGACACCCCAAAAGACCAACGAGACATCCAAAAGGGGCAACTACAAGATTGAGAACCCGGATGACGCTCCTTGTGCCTGTGTTTTCAATAATAAGCGAATGTGGAACCCCGAAAAGATCATCTGGAACGACCAATATTGGCGTTGTGTCCACTATCGGGAAGATGGCACCTGCAGCGGCGTGGAAGTGATTCCTCCGAAAGAGTTAGAGCAGATGGAGCTAAAAGAGCAAGCCAGAAAAGCCAAGGAGCTGGCCAGCCAGGACAAACCCATTCCCGGCGTATTCCATAAGAAGAACCGTATATGGACGCCCGAGAAGGTGAGGTTTAAGGAGAAGGAGTGGCAGTGTTCCTCTTATAGCGAAGATGGTCTCTGCCTTGGAGTGGAGGAGGTGGTTGAACAGCCTGAACCGGAATCCGTCTCTTTAGAGTTTGATGGCATCGATTTTGCCAAGTTAAGCCCCTCTTTTAGCTGTGAGGCGTTTGGCGAGCGTCAGATGCGTGAAAAATTGACCCTGGCTGAGTTCGACCGGTTCCTGGCCATGGCCAAAGAGCGCGAGATGTGGAATGAGACTGACATCCAGGCGATCCGGTCAGACAAGATCATGATAGGGATGAGCCCCTGCGGTGTCATGTCCCTGATGGGGTACCCCAAAATGGCGGGTGGTGATGCGATGGGGGGATATGCAGAGGGCTGGTCAGAGTATCACTATAAGGGTGAAGTGATCATTGCGAACTTCCTCGATTACACGATGACAGAATTCCGGGTTGTGGGGAATGTGCAGTGATTGAAGGGGCTGTGCTGTGAGCCATCGAGTGGTGGCCAGGGCTCTGGTGCCGTGTGATTGCGGCAACGACGGGTTGATTCGGGTGGACCTGCTGGATCATGGGGTGAGCCTGGATTGCTACTGCCTGGGCAGCGAAGAGCAGATAAGCCGTGCCTTTCCCCTGGAGCAGGAGCGCCGCGCCCGCCTGACCCTGTGGCACGGTGAGGTGTTGCCGACAGAGGCGCGGGAACGCGCCCTCGGGCCGCACATCACCGGGGTCTATCTGGGTGCCAGGCTGAACAGTGACGGTGATGTGGAGTACCTCATCGATTCCGTCATACCGGTAAAAACCGACAACGAGCTGGGTGATTTCCAGATTCCCGCCGCCGAAGGGGACTGGGTTCAGTGTCGGGGTCAATGGGTGATCGATCCCTGTGAATATTGAATCGGTAAGAAGCGCCGTGCTTGGCCTGGTTTTGTTGAGCTCACCGTCGGTGCTGGCGGACTGGTCCTGCTCCAATGACTTTGAGTCCGGCTGCAGCGGTGACGGCTGTGTACTGCTCCAGGGAGAGGATTTTACCCCCCTTAGCATCAGTGTGTCGGATGCCGGTGAACTGACTGTGTGCGCCTACACAGGTTGCTGGGAGGGGCAGGGCAGGGTGCTGGCGCGCTCTCCATTTCTGGTGGTGTTGGGGGAACAGCTCAAGTGGAACCATCCTGGTCAGGATAATCCGGTGGATCTGCTGCTCAGCATCAATCTTGTTAAGAGCACGGGGGCGCTGAGCTCCCCTCATTTTGATCAGCCTCTCTACTGCAAGGGCCGCCCTGGTCCTTAGACTCCCTCTATCTCCTGTCGGGACAGGGGCCGGCACTGGCCCTCGGCCAGTTGCGGCTCCAGGGCGATGTTGCCCATCCGCTCCCGGTGCAGGGCCACCACAGGGTTGTGGTACAGGGCGAACATACGCTTTACCTGGTGGTGCATCCCCTCGTAGATGGTCAGCCTGGCCTGGTTGCTTGAGAGCTGTTGCAGCTGGGCCGGCGCCGTTGTCACGCCCTCTCTCTCAAACCAGACTCCCTTGGCAAAGCGGTCCCTGGCCTCACCGGGGATGGGCTGCTCCGTGGTCACCAGATAGGTTTTAGGGATCTTCTGCTCCGGACGGGTCAACGCCTTGGACCAGGCGCCGTCGTTGGTCAGCAGCAGCAGGCCGGTGGTGGCCCGGTCCAGGCGTCCCGCCAGGTGAACATCGCTGGTGTCCAGTTGCGGATATTGGGCCTTAACCAGGTCGATGGCGGTGGTGTGTTGCCTGTCCTTGGTGGCACTGAGCACGCCGGCCGGTTTGTGCATCAGCAGGTAGAGCGGGGTGTCGTGGGGCAGCAGCCTGCCGTCAACCCGGATGCGGCTGAAGCGGTTGATCACAACCTCCCCCTGAGCGCAGGGGCTATTGTCCAGGGCAACCTGACCACTCTCCAGCCAGAGTTTCACCTGCTTGTTGCTTACTCTCAGGGTTTTACTGAGGTATCTGTCCAGTCGCATCGTTGACTCCAAATCGTGGCGGACAATGGTACACCCAAGGGAAAAAACGCCCAAATGGATTGATCGGGATCAGGGTTGATTGACCTATCCCCCGGACGGGGGATGAACCTGTTTTTCCTTGCGAGTATCAATGGGGTGACTAGCAGGAGGTAAGTATGAAAAAACAACATGGATTCAACCAATTTCTGATACTGGCCGCCGCCGCAGCCCTGATGGGCGGATGTGGCAGCGATTCCGATTCCGACCCCAAGCCCCCGATTGAGCCCGATGTGCTGACCGGTGTGTTTGTGGACAGCCCGGTTGGCGGGCTGACCTTTGCCACCGACACTCAGGGCGGCACCACCAATGCTGCCGGTGAGTTCCTGTACGTTGCCGGGGAGCAGGTGCAGTTTAGCCTGGGGGGAACCCAGTTCCCGGCGGTGGCCGGTGGCGAGCAGGTAACCCCGCTCGACCTGTTTGATACGGATGACCCCACCACCCAGGCGGTGGTGAATACCCTGAGGTTACTGCAATCTCTGGATGAAGACGGCAACCCGGACAACGGCATCAGCATCCCAGCAGCGGTGGTCACCGCCCTGGGTGAGGTGACCATTGATGTCACCGGCGACCAGTTTGAGACTCAGATGACCGGCGCCATGGAGACGGCGGGTCTGGATGTTGCAGATCTGGTCAGCGAAGAGGAGGCCCTCGACCACTTCGATGAAACCGTTAACCCGGGCTTTAGCGACATGGACCTGAACGGCAACTGGGTCTCCATGGAGTGGCTGACGCCGAGATACGGCTTCTTCAACGCCGACTACATGGACTACCGCCTGGCCAACTGGGCCATCGCCGACGCCACCCTGACCGTGGATGAGTTCACCTTGAGTGGTGAGAAGTACGATCAGGAGAGCTACGCCGTCGCCATCGATGCCCAGGGTAAGATTCAGTTTGAGGACGATGAGGAGCTGGCGCAGATGGACACCGGCGAGCAGATGCTGCTCTGGTATGCCGGTGAAGAGGAGCGCCAGCGCATCGCCGTGGCCCTGAAGCGGGCCGAGTCCTATGAACTGGCCGACCTTCAGGGCGAATGGTTCGTCGGCAGCCTGTATACCCCGGCCCACAAGGTCGGCGACCCTGCCCAATATGGTTTCGGTGTCTATCACCTGAACATCGACGACAAGGGCGCGGTGGACTTCCGCGATCTGGGCGGCACCGATAACAATGCGACCGATCAGTTCACCATGGGGCTGGATGCCACCGGCCGGGTGCTGGATGAGGAGGAAGGTTACATCCAACTGTCCGCCAATAAGGACGTCATCATGCAGGTGGCGGTCTGGGACGATGTCGAGCAGGAACTGATGCTGGGGGTGAAGCAACCTGAACAGCTGACCCTGGCGGGCCTGGAAGGCCGCTGGTACAGCGTCACCCTCAATGTGCCCGCGTCCGAGAACGACGCCTACGCCTTCAACTACAGCCTGGATGAGGTGGTGTTTGACGCCGAAGGCAACAGCAGCTGGCATCAGAAGGCCACGGACGATCCACAAGCGGACCTGGAAGTTGTCGACACCATGAAACTGACCCTGGCCGACGGCATGATCAAGGATGAGTACAACGGCTACTGGCTGGTGAACGCCTCCTACGATGTGGCCATCAACCTCTATCCCGAGGAAGACGGTGCCTATGTGTATGCCCTGCTGGTGCGCATGGAAAAATAGTTGCGTAGTCTGCTAGTACCAAAGGGTGTCGGGCCTTGTGCCCCTCGCCCTTTTTTTACCTCTTTTCCCTGGAGAGTGTGGTGAATTAGCGGGCGCCAGTGGGCTTGTTACCGCTTAACGTCCGGGGCGAAAAGCTCATAGGTGACCCAGTTGACCCCACCCTCGGTAAAACAGCCGCAGCGGGTCATGCCCAGCTTGCGGATCACTCCGTGGGAGGCCCGGTTGTCCTCCATGGCCCGGGCCACGACCCTGTCCAGTTGGTATCGTCCGAAGGCCAGTTTCAGGGCGGCAAGGGAGGACTCCAACGCGTAGCCCTGGCGCCAGTGCTTGCGCATAAACCGGAAGCCGATGTCCACCTCACCGCCGCGCTCAGCCCTTCGAAGGCCACAAAACCCCAGGTATTCCCCTGTCTCTTTCAGGTACACGGACCAGCGACCAAAGCCATTGAGCTGGTATTGCGTGTAGTCCTCGATGAATCTTGCGACCTGTTCGCGAGTGTCAAAGGGTCGGTCACCCGTGTAGGTCAGCACATCCGGGTCGCTGTTCAACTCGAGGAAGCCGTCCACATCCCCCAATGAAAATCGTTTGAGGATCAGCCTGTCGGTTTCCCACTCGATCATCGCCATCTTCCCTGTTGAGTTTGCTCTTCAGGGGATCACTTAACCGCAACTCATGGCTGGATTCAAGGGGGACCTGGCGAAGCTTTTTTCGCGCAACTGGCTGAGGAGATGGTTCTGGTGGCGGCTGCCGGTTTTGTGCAGCAGGGATTTGACCTGGCTCTTCACCGTCTCCTTGCTGACGCCCCGGTGACGGGCGATCTCGCTGCCGTCCATCCCCTGAGCCAGCAGTTGCAGCACCTGGCATTCGGCGTGGGTGAGCCCTTCGGGCAGGGTGGCAAAGTTCAGCTGAGGGTTGAGTTTGGGAGCCAGTCTCAGCTGTGCCCAGGGCAGCAGGGCGGCGCCCACACACTGCAGGGTGTGCTCGATCCCCTTGGGAAACGGCGTACGCCGACGATGGCAGGAGAGACCCAACTGACGGCCATTAATGAGGGGCAGCAGCAGTCCCATGGAGTAGCGGTAATCAAAGTGGGGGGCGAAGCGCTCCAGGAAGCCGTCCTCCTCCGCCCTGGGGCGGGGCAGCAGCTCCTGCAGGCAGACCGCATGACCAAACTGGTTCTGCTCGATGTAGGTGTGCAGGTAGCGGTCCTCCCGGCTGTGACTGGCCATAAAGGCCAGGGAGCGTTGGGACAGGCCGGCGGCAAAGCTTTGCGGTTGACCCGTACTGGGGTCCACCAGGAACAGCAGGCTGCTGTCCGCCTGCAGCAGCTGGGTCAGCCTGTTCAGGGCGTGACTGAGCGCGGCATCATCCTCTGCCTGACACAGTTCTTTGATCCAGTAATAGAGAGGCTGCCAATCCATAGATTCTCCGCAATTCATCCGACCAGTCTTTCATGCCCCTCAAGTGTAAATGACAGAGGTTGAGTGATTTTTGACCTGAATCAGGGTGTTAACCAGTTGTTGCGGAGGAGGGCAGGCACCGCCTGACGGCGGCGCCTGATTGGTAGAGCCTCATTAGGGCTGTTTAGCGGCGAACCTCTGGTACAGGGTGGGCAGCACCAGCAGGGTCAGGGCGGTGGAGCTGACCAGGCCGCCGATGATCACCATCGCCAGGGGACGCTGCACTTCCGAGCCGATGCCGGTGGAGAGGATCACCGGCAACAGGCCCAGGGCCGAGGTCAGGGCGGTCATTAGCACCGGACGCAGCCGGCTTATCGCCCCTTCGAAGGCGGCCTGGGCCACGCTCTCGCCACTGGCGACTCTCTGGTTGATGGCATCCACCAGCACCACCCCATTGAGCACCGCCACCCCGAACAGGGTGATGAAGCCGATGGAGCTGGGCACCGACAGGTAGGTACCGGTGAGGTAAAGCGCCAGGACCCCACCGATCAGTGCCAGGGGCACATTGGCCATGATCAGCATCGCCTGGCTGATGGAGCCGAAGCTGAAGTAGAGCAGCAGGGCGATCAGCGCCACCGACAGGGGCACCACGATGGCCAGCCGTTGCTGGGCACGCTGCTGGCTCTCGTACTGGCCCCCCACCTTGACCCCATAACCGGCAGGCAGTTGGGCATTGTCGGCGACGGTCTGGTAGATGTCGGCCACCACCGAGCCCATGTCCCGGCCAGCAACGTTGGCCTGGATCACCACCCGTCGCTGGACGTCATCACGGCGGATGTTGGGCGGGGCGCTCTCCATGCCAATTTCAGCCACGTCGCCCAGGCGTACCTGGCTGCCGTCCGGGGCGTAGAGCAGCAGATCGGCCAGTTTCTCCGGGCTGTTGCGGAACCGTTCGGCGAAACGCAGCTGGATGTCATAGCGGGCGTTGCCGTCGATCACCTGGCCCGCCTCGCGGCCGCCGATGCCGTCGGACACCAGTTGCAGCACGCTGTCGACGCTGATGCCGTAGCGGGCCAGCCTGGCCCGGTCGGGGCGCACCACCAGTTGCAGCTCTCCCTGGATCTGCTCCATGGCGACTCCCACGGCACCGTCCACCTGTTTCACCAGCTCCTCGATCTCCTTGCCCTTGGCGGCCAGGATGTCCAGGTCCGGACCAAACAGCTTGATGGCCAGTTGCGCACGGACACCGGAGAGCAGCTCATCCACCCGGGTGGCGATGGGCTGGCTGAAGGTAAACAGCAGCCCGGGAAACTGGGACAGCCTCTCCTCCATCCTGCGTTGCAGTTCGAAGCGGTCGCTGGCCGAGGTCCACAGCTCCATGGGCTTCAGGCCGACGTAGATCTCGATGTTGCTGATGGGCTCGGGGTCGCCCCCCAGCTCGGCGGCACCAATCCGGCTGAGGGCGTACTCCACCTCGGGGAAATCCAGCAGGATCTGTTCCAGCTTCGGGGCCACCGCCAGGCTGGTCTCCAGGTTGGCGGTGGGCGCCAGGGTCACCCGGATGTTGATGGTGCCCTCCTCAAGTTCAGGCACGAATTCGGTGCCCAGCTGTGGCACCAGGCTGAGGGTGGCACCAAAGGCCAGCAGGGCAGCGATGATCACCGCCCTGGGGCGGTGGATGATCTTCGCCAGCAGTTTGCGGTAGCCGCGCTCCAGTGGGGTGACCACCGGGCTGGGGCGGAAGCTGACGCCTCGCTTGAACATCATGGTGGCCAGGGCGGGCACCACCAGCAGCGCCACCGCCAGTGCGGTCAGCATCGCCAGGATGATGCTCACGGCCATCGGCTGGAACATCTTGCCTTCCACCCCTTGCAGGGTGAACAGCGGCGCGAACACCACGATGATGATGCTGGTGGCGAAGAACACCGGGCTGGCGACCTCCTGGGCGGCGGCCTTGATGCGCATGGCGATGCCCTGGCTGTCGTCACCGGCGTGGTGAGGGTCGGTTTCGCCGCTGCGGGCGCGGGCGTCATCCAGGTGGCGGCGGTCTGGTTGACTCAGGTGCTTGAAGATGTTCTCCACCATCACCACCGAGCCGTCCACCAGCATGCCGATGGCCACCGCCAGTCCCCCCAGGGACATCAGGTTGGCCGACATGTTGAAGTAGGCCATGATCATCAGGGCGATGCCGATGGCCACCGGAATGGAGAGCAGTACCAGCAGGGTGGCACGTAAGTTCAGCAGAAACAGCGCCAGGATGACGATGATCAGGCCAAAGGCGATCATCAGGGCATCGGTTACCGTCTTTACCGCCTTGGCCACCAGATCGGCGTTGTCGTAGTAGGGCTCGAAGGTGACCCCCTCGGGCAGCGCCTGCTGGATCAGGGGAACCCTCAGCTTGATGTCATCGATGGTGGCTTTGGTGTTGGCCCCCATCCGCTTGAGCACCACCCCGGAGACCACCTCGCCCAGGGGCTGGGGACTTCCTTGATCATCCCGGCGGGTCATGGAGACGGCGCCGACGCGGATCTCGGAGCCGTAGTTCACTTCGGCGACGTGGCCTATGGTCACCGGGGTGCCGTCGACCGCTTTCAGTGGCAGCTGCCGAATCGCTTGCAGCCCCCCGTCTCCGGCAGGAATAAAACCGTAACCACGGACCACGAACTGCTCCTGCCCCCGGGGCATGAACCATCCGCCGGTGTTGCGGTTGTTGGCCTGCAGGGTCTGTTGGACGTCGTCCAGGGTCAGCCGATAGGACTGCATCTTGGTGGGGTCGAGCCGCACCTGGTATTGGCGCACTTCGCCGCCGAAGGAGAGCACCGAGGTGACCCCATCCACCGGCATCAGCATCAGCTTGACCAGGTAGTCGTTGAGACCGCGCAGCGCCATGGCGTCATAGCCACTGCCGGGCTCGGCGCGCAGCAGGTATTGGTACACCTGACCCAGGCCGGAGGTATTGGGCCCCATCTCCGGCGTGCCCACGCCCTGGGGAATGTTCTCCTGGGCCGCCTGCAGCTGTTCAAACACCTGCTGGCGGGCAAAGTAGATGTCGGTGCCCTCCTCGAACACCACGGTCACCATGGAGAGGCCGGTGCGCGACAGGGAGCGCACTTCGGTCACTCCGGGCAGGGAGTACATGGAGGCTTCGATGGGGTAGGTGATCAACTGCTCCACCTCTTCCGAAGCCAGGCCCTCCGCCTGGGTGTTGACCGTGACCTGAACATTGGTGACGTCCGGAAAGGCATCCAGGTTGAGCCTGGGCAGCATGAAGGCCGCCGCCACCAGGGTGGTCAGCAGCAGTAGCAAAATAATCAGCCGGTTACGAACCGCTGATGCGATGATTGAGTTCAGCATGCGCGGTCCCGTCAGTGGTTGTGGATCTCAAAGCCCGATTTGGCCTGTTCCGAGGCCAGGAAGAAGGCGCCTTGCACCGCGACCTGGCTGCCGGGTGTGATGCCGCTGATCAGATTCATCCCCTCCTGGCTGCTGAGCACCTGTACCTCGGTGGCGGCGTAACGTTCGCCGTCATAGAGGTAGACCATCCAGTCCCCGTCCGGGCTGCGGGCCAGGGCGGTATCCGGCAGTACGATGCCACGGCGCTGGCTCTGGCTGAGGTAGGCGGTGGCAAACTGGCCGGCATGCAGGCGGTGGTCCGGGTTGGCCAGCACCAGGCGCACCGATTCGGTGCGGGTAGTGGGATCCAGCTGGTGATCTCGGCCAATCACCCGGGCTTGCACCAGTTGGTCTCCCACCCTCAGGGTGACGCGTTTGCCCAGGGTAACCAGGGCTGACTGGCTGGGGGTCACCTGAGCCTTGGCCCACAGGGTGTGCTCATTGGCCAACACCATCAGGGTGGTCAGCGCCGGCTGGTTTTGCTGCATCACCGAGTTGTCCTGCTGAACCGTGCCGTCGTGGGGGGCGAGCAGGATGAATTGGCCAAGTCGGCTCTCCTGTTGGTCCAGGGCGTCGATCTGGGGCTGGGTCATTCCCAGGGCCAGCAGATCCTGCAGGCTGGTTTCCAGATCGATTCGGGCCTGCTGGTAGCGGCTGGCTGAGACTGCCTGTTTCCCCAGGGATTTGACCCGGCGCCATTCGGCCAGGGCCAGAAGGTGTCTGCCCTGGGTGTCGGCGATGGCGCTGGAGGCCAGGGTCAGCAGTTCGGTCCCCTGCTTAACCTCCTGGCCAGGAGCCACATGGCGGGCGATCACCCGGGCATCCACCGGCAACGACAGGGCACTGGTCTGATTGGGGTTGGTCAGCAGCTGGGCGGGCAGAGGATGCTGAAAGTCCAGGCTGGTTTCCAACACCGTGGCCACTTCGATGCCGGCGATGGCGCTTTGGGCTGGGCTGAGCAGCAGCCCCTCCTCCTCGTGCGCTTCACCCTCCTCATGGTCGTGGTCATTGTCGTCGGACTCATGGCCATGGTCGCGGGCCTCGGCCTGATGTTCATGCCCCTCTTCGGCAATGCCGTGGTCGTGGTCATCCAGGTTCAGTTCGATGTGGGGCTGACCCTCAGCGGCCTGATGATCATGGTCATCGCTGGCCAGGACAGGTGGCTGGGCAAAGGCCAGCAGCAGGGCGGCCATCAGGGGAGTCATTGTTCTGTTTTTCATGGTGCTGTTCCTCGAATTCATTGGGCCTGGTCAACCAGCCAGGTTTCCAGGTCGCCGCGCTGGGCCATCATCTCGATCCACAGGGTGCTTTGCTGCGCCGCCAGTTGGGCGCCGGTGACCCGGGTGTCGGTCAGTTGCTGCTGAGATTGCAGGTATTGGCTGGTGGGCATCTCGCCGCCACGCCACAGGGTCTGCAGCAACGCCTGACTGCTTTGCAGCGAGTCCTGGGTCAGCGTCTGCCATCGGTGATAGCTCCGGCTGACCGACTGGTAGCGCTCGGCCAGTGAGGCCAGGGTGATCTCCAGGGTGCGCGACGCGTCGAGGTACTGTCTTTCGGCCACCACGATCGCCTGACTGGCCTGGGCTATCTCGCCCCGGTAGCGGTTGCGAATGTTCAGTGGCACAGAGACCCCCAATTGCAGGCTGCTGTCATCACCATCGGTTTTGGCGCCCAGGGAGAGGGTTGGATCCGGGTTGCCTTCCGTGCGGGCCAGCGCCAGCCCGGTTCGGGCAGCCAGCACCTTCTGGTAGGCGCCTCTTAGGGCAGGCAGCTCCGGGGTGACGTCGAGGGAGGGTTGCTGAAAGCTCGCCGACCAGGCGGGCAGGGCCTGCTGCGGGTTGCCACCGGCGAGCCTGACTTCGGCCTTGGCCTGGGCCAGGGCCTGCAGGGCATCGGCATGACTGCCTGCCACCCGGGCCAACTCCAGGGTGATCAGCTGCCGGTCCAGTGGCGCCAGTTCACCCACCTGAACCATGCGCTCGGCCAGGCTCAGCATGCTTTGGGTGCGCTGTTGCTGTTCGGTGGCGTAGCTGACCAGGGTCTGGGCCTGGTGCAGGTTGATCCAGCCGCTGAGCAGCCTGGCCAGGGCCTGGTTGCGACTCTGGCGATATTGGGCCTGGGCCTCGAGGGCGGAGAGTTGAGCCACTCGGCGGCGATAGCCCCGTTTGTCTGACCAGTCGATGGTCTGAGACACCCCCAGGGTGAACTCCTCTTTGGCGCCGGACGCGCCAATGCTCTCTACATCGAGGGAGAGATCCGGGTTGTAGAGGGCCTGACTGGCGGTCTCCACCGCCAGGTTAGACAGTGTAAGCTCGGCCTGCTGAGCCTGAATGTCGGGCAAAGCCTCGAGGCTGTCCAGGGCCTGTTGGGCAAACGTGGACCAGGGGGTGGCCTGTACGCCTTGGGCGGCGCACAGGCCCACTGCCATCAGGGCAGTGCGGGCAATAATGTGCATAGGGATAAGATCCTGCGACAAATTGATGATCAAATTGACTTAAAGGCCAGTCGCAGAGGGGCTCGAAGAGAGCGTAAATGGAATGCATCCACGGCATCACAGACGCGGTGGTCGGTGATGGAGATCGACAATCAGGGAGCGGCTGCGCTGGCAGAGGCAGGATCAGGCGATGGGGGGTCTGAGCAGCTCGCCGGGCTGAGGTTCGGGGCAACCCCGAAGGTAGAGGTAATGCTGGGATTGAGGCGCGTTGTCAGGGTTTGTCGGGGTCACGGCGATGGCCAGATGGCCAGCATGGCAGTGATGGTGCAGGCAGGTTTCCCCGTCTGAGTGACTGTGCTCCTGAGTCTCATCGTGATGGCTGTCGTGGTTGTGAGTGCCACTGTCGAAGTGAAATTCAATGCTTTGCAGATCCGCACCGATGTGCGCATGACGACCCTCCAGCACCGCGTTGGCGGTCTGGCTGAGCAGGGTCAGTACCATGAGCAGGATCAGTCGTTTCATTCGGTCGCAAAGGTCCGGTGCCAGTTGAGAGCTTGGAATCCTAACAGCAAACAAGGTTCCCGCCCTAGAGAAAAATTTATGGCTTTTGTCAACGGGTTCAAACAACCAGAGTCGGCAGGCCATTGACGTTTTTTCAACGCCCCCTGAGAGAGACTGACCCTGTGAACTCATAACAGGGGACAGCAAGATGCGTATTCCTAGGGGCGCCATAGGGGCCGTCCTTTTATCCCTGGCGGCTTTTGCCAGCCAGGGCGCCGACTATCTGGTGGGAGAGGTGAAAGCCTACCGTCAGGTGGTGGTCAGTGCCCAGAGTGAAGGGGTGGTGGAGAGTTACCGGGCGGAGATTGGTGACAGGGTTGAGGCAGGTGAGCCGTTAGTGGGGTTGAATCCCGAAGATGCCGAGCTGGCCCTGGCCATGGCCAAGGCGCAGTTGGCGCTCTCTCAAGCAGAGCGCGACAGCCAGAGACGCCAACTCCAGCGCATGAGTGAGCTGGCGGGCAAGCAATCCCTGGCCGAGAGTGAGCTGGACGAACAGCAGCGTAAGTTCAGCGTCAGCGCCGCCCAGGTCCAGGTTGACCGCAGTCTAGTGGCTCAGGCGCAAATGTCCTTTGACAAGACCCGTTTGACCGCGCCTTTTGCCGCCCATGTCGGCGCCCGTTTCGTGGAGCAAGGCCAATGGGTCAGCGCTGGAGATCCCCTGTTTGAATTGGTGCAGATGGACAGGGTCAAGGTGCAGCTGGTGCTGATTGAACAGGACTCTCTGTCCTTGTCGGTGGGCACCCCGATGCGGGTATTCATTCCGGCTCTGGCGCGCAGCGTCGGGGCCAGGGTCAGCCGCATCTCGCCGTCGCTCACCATTGACGGCAAGGGGTATCTGGCGGAGCTGGATCTGGATAACGCCGAACTGAGCATTCAGCCAGGATACCGCGCCGAGGTCTACCTAGACGCCGTCGCTGCGGAGTCCGGTCAATGACGGCGTTGTTGAATTGGTTTTGTGGTCGCCGGTTGGCGGCCAACCTGATGAGTCTCTGCCTGGTGATTCTGGGCATACTGGCTCTCTACCGTCTGCCCCTGGCAGAGAAACCGCGCATCGACCTTGGCAAGGTGACGGTCACCACCCAGTACCCCGGCGCCTCCGCCGAGGATGTGGAGGCCAACGTCACCGGTAAGCTGGAGAAGGAGTTGTTGTCGGTGGCTGGCACCCGCAAGTTCACCTCCCGCTCTGCGTCTGGGTCCTCCAACATCTACATCGAGCTGGAGCCGTCGGTGAAAGATGTGGCCTCGGTGTATCAGGACATCCGTGATGCGGTCAACCGGGTCACCAACCTGCCGGCAGGGGTGACCGATGCGCCTCTGGTTCGGGTGGCCAAGTCCTCCAACCTGGACTTTATGGTGGTGGGGATCAGCGCCGACAAGCCCTATGACGAGCTGCGGGAGCAGGCGCGCCTGCTGGAGCTGAAGTTGCGCCGGGTTCAGGGGATCAGTGAGGTACACCTCATCGATCTGCGCGACCGGGAGTTCTGGATTGAGCTGGAGCCTGAACAGCTTAAGCGTCATCAGCTGACCCTGATTGATGTGGCCGACGCCATCGCCAAGCGCAACGTGCTGATCACCGGTGGTGCGGTGCAGACGGCCCAGGGCGAGCTGGAGCTGATCACCTCGGCTCAGATGCTCCAGCCCGATGAACTGGCGGACCTTCAGCTCAAAAGCGTGCCCCAGGTGACCCTCAAGGACGTCAGCGGTGGCATCTCCCAGGGGTTTGAGCGGCGCTCCAGCATCGCCACCATCAATGGCCAGGTGGCCATCGGCTTTGATCTGCGCGCCACCGAGGAGGCGGATGTGCTGACCACCTCGGATGCGGTGCGCGCTGTGCTGGCCAGCGAAGGTCAGAGAATTGGAGAGGAGTACCAACTGAGCGTGGGCTTCGACATCGCTGAAGAGATCCGTGCCCGCTTTGACATCGTCAAATGGAATGGGCTCAGCGGTCTGGCCCTGGTGGTGGTGGTGCTCTCCCTCTGCCTGAATCGCAGTGTGGCGCCCTGGGTGGCGTTTTCCATCCCCTTCTGCCTGCTGGGCACCATGACGGTTCTGCTGCTCTCTGGCCAGATCCTGGACAGCTACACCATGGCGGCGCTGATCCTGATCATTGGCATCATCGTCGATGACGCTGTGGTGGTCAGTGAGCGCATATCCGCCCGACGAGAGGCGGGGGAGGGGGTAGCCGAGGCTATAAGCAAAGGGGTTCAGGAGGTGTATCCCGCCATCGTGGTCAGCATACTGACCACGGTGCTGGCGTTTCTGCCCATGCTGTTTCTGCCGGGGCAGATGGGCAAGATGCTCTATGTGTTGCCCTTGACCATTACCGTGGCCCTGGCGTTCTCCTTTATCGATGCGCTGATTGTCATCCCGGCCCATATGAGGACGGTGCTGGCCAAGCCGCAACCTTCCCCCCGGCCTGTGGGGCAGTCATTCACACCGATCATCGCCTGGGCCCTCAATCACAGTCGGGCCCTGTTGGCCACCGTGGTGTTGGGTTCTCTGGCGGCGGCCTGGGGTTTGCAGAAACAGCTCCCCATGCTGTTTTTCCCCACAGACGGCGCCTATCTGGTGGAGATCTCCGCCCAGATGAGTGGCAATCAGACCCTGGAGCAGAGCTGGTCCAACGCTCAGGCCATCGACCGGATGCTGGCCGCTACCGAAGAGGTGGTGAGCTGGTATGGCGAGATAGGGGAGAGTGAAGCCAGCTGGACCGTCAGTCTGACACCGGCGGGCCACCGCAAGGTGACCGCCGGCGAGGTGGTCAGGGGTTGGCAGACCCTGACTCAGGCCCTGCCGGGAATTCTCGAAGTGGAGTACGACGTCGACAGCGGTGGCCCTCCTGGGGCGCGCCCGGTGGATCTGCAGATAGCCGGTGGCAGTGATGAGGCTCGTCAGGCTCAGGCCGAGGCCATAGTTCAATGGCTGGAGCAGCAGCCCGGGGTGATCGCGCCTCACCTGTCCATGGCGGATGAGGTGGCGCAGATGAAAGCGGATCCGGTGTACCCCTGGTTAAGCCGCTATGGGGTGGATACTCAGTCTCTGGGCAGGACCATACGTTTGGCCATCGAGGGGGAGCGGGTCACGCGGGTATTCAAGGAGGATGAGGAGATCTTCTATCGGGTGGTGCTGGAACCCGACGATCGGGAGATTTCCGAGATGAACCACCTCTATCTTCGGGGGGACAGCGGTGAACTGGTGCCACTGGATCGCCTGGTGCGTTGGCACTCCGCCAGCAGAGACGAAGTGATCAACCACTACAACGGCGAGCGAGCAATTCGGGTATCCGCCAGCCTTGATCCCAACATCACCGATCCCATCGCCACCGAAGACGCGCTGATGGCCGCCTTCGCTGGCAGAGGAGAGCCGTCGGTCTCCATCTACAGTGCCGGTCAGGCCAGGGAGACCCGGGAGTCGATGACCGGACTGGCCGTTGCCATGGCCCTGGCGCTGCTGGCCATCGCCATGCTGATGGCCCTGCTGTTTGACCGTCTGGGAGAAGCCCTGGTTGGCTTGGCGGTGGTTCCGGCGGCGGTGGCCGCTTCTCTGTTGGTGCTCTGGAGTCACGGCAAACCTCTGAGCTTCTTTGCGGCGGTGGGGATCATCGGCATGACCGGGGTGGTGGTCAATAACGCCCTGGTGCTGCTCTATCACTATCACGGCATGGTGTTCTCCGCCGACCCAAGGGAGCGCAGAAAACAACTGCTTGAGGGCGCAGCCAGTCGCATCCGCCCGATGATGGTGACCACCCTGACCACGGTGGCGGGCCTGTTGCCCCTGGCCTATGGCTTTGGTGGCTATGACAACCTGATGTCGCCCATCTCTCTGGTGATCGGCTGGGGGGTGCTGCTGTCGGCGCCTTTGGTCCTGCTGCTGGTGCCGGCGGGGTACAACGCACTGCTCATTCGTCGCAATTAACGAGTGACGCGGTCTGCGGGCCGCGTCATTTTTTCAATCTGAAGCAATGGCTTCCTGTGCGCTGGCTATACTCAAACCAGGGTCGATATTCACTTCATCCTGGAGCCTTTGCCATGCCCGCTCGCCTGATTTTGCTCTCCGGTCTTCTCCTTGCCTCGCCAGTATACGCCAGCGATCCCCTGTCCATGCCAGACCTGCCCGGTTGGAGCGGTTACATCGGCGCTGGGGCGGTCTATTACGATGTTGGCTCGAATTTCATTACCGGCAACCGGTTTGTCGATCTCAACAACGAGCAGAGCCAGGGGCTGGACAGGGCGCCACAGTCCGATTCCGTCACCTCGCCCGACATTCTGCTGGACCTGCGTTACACCTTCGAGGGACTGAAAACCCAGTTGTTTGTGGGAAATTTGGTGCAGGACATGGTGCGGCTGGACCTGACCCACCAGATTGGGATACGCCACAGTCTGGATGACTGGGGCATACTCTCCGCCGGCTATGTGATCTCCGCTTTGCCCACCGAAGTGTGGGAGGATCCCTTCCTCGACGAAGGCAGCAGGAAGCGGACCGATCGGGACTCCCAGGGCGTTCGACTGGGGTGGAGCGCCATTGCCGGGTCAACCCTGGGGCTAAGCTACACCTACCGCCGCATCGACGTGGATAACGACAGGGCGGGAGAGGAGCTGCGCATCAACGGTGAACTGACCATGGAGGAGCAGACCCAGCTTCGCCGCGATGGAGACCATCACCGCTTTGAATTCAATGCCTTGTGGAAGCTCAGTGACAACCAGAGCCTGATCCCTGCCCTGCTGTTTACCCAGCGCAGCATCGATGGCCCGGCCAACGAGGGGCAGAGCAAGGGGATGCAGCTCACTTATCTGTATGAGGGCGCCAACTACAGCGCCGCCGTAACCGGCTATTACAGCGATCGTGATTACGACGCGGACAACCCGGTCTTTGATGAGCCGCCGGATGCCGACGAGTACGGATTGGGCGCCAACCTGTTCTGGCACAAACCTATGGGATTGAATCAATGGGATATTAGATTGGGATTGCTCTATTTTGAATCCGATGCGAGAGTAGAGTTCTACGACTCTGATCTTTTCGGTGCCAGTCTGACACTCTTGTACCGATTCCGCTGAGGGCCGGCATGGAAGTAATGGTACGACTCTGTCTGATGATTCTCTGTGTCTGGCTGCCGTCCGCGTATGCGGTGCCAGAAACCAATGGGCGGGTGGCCCTGACCATGGCGGAGCGCGCCTGGTTGGCGCAAAACCCCGTCGTCACCGTGGCGGTGGAGGACTGGCCTCCCATCACCTTTGAGCAGCCCAATGGCCAGGCCGGGGGACTCTCCGCCGGCTTTCTCGATATCATTGCCAAGAGAACCGGTCTGAGGTTTCGCTACGAATCCAGGCCCTGGCTGGCGATCCTTCAAGGTGTCAAGGATGAGGAGCTGGACATCATTCCGGCTTTGTTCCACCTGCCTGAGCGAGAGACCTACGGCATCTTCACCAACTCCTACTTTATGGTGAAGGAGTTTCTCTATGTGAAGTCGGGCAATACCCAGATCAGCAGCTTCGAGGATCTGAGGGGCAAGCGTCTGGCCCTGATTCGGGGTTATACCAGCTGGAACCGGGTGGAGGCCGCCTTTCCCGATATTGAACTGGTGCCCGCCGACACCCTGATAGAGGCGATCAACCTGGTGCTCAACGGCGAGGCCGATGCCACCTTCGAGGCTCAGGTTGCGGTGGAGCACACTCTCAATGCCTCTCTGATTGGTGGCCTCAAAGGGATGCCTCAAAACGCCTTCGAGGATATCCCGCTGCGGATGCTTGTCCGAAAAAGTGCGCCGGAGCTGGCCTCGATACTGCAAAAGGGACTGGATACCGTCAGCGCCGAGGAGAAGCGGGCGATCATGGGACGCTGGCTGCATTCCGCGGCCGGCGATGTGGAGCCCGAGTTCGCCACCTACGAGAGCCTGCGTTGGCTCACTGCCTTGCTGGTGGCGATCATCACCGCCCTGTTTGTCATGGGCAAACTGATGCAGCGTTTTGCCCACTCGGAGCGGGCCGAACTGCAGTTTGGCAGCCCCAGGTTCAGTTATCTGGTGGTCACCGGTCTGGCGGTGTTCGTTACCTTCGTCATCGCCATGAGCCTGCTGATGATGGATTACAACCGGCGGGTGCTGGAGGAGCGCAACCAGATCTCCATGGAGGTGATCGCCACTTCGGTGCTCGAAAGCCTGGAATCCATGGTGGAGGGGCGCAAGCAGGCACTCGCCCTGGTGGCGCAAAAGCCGGACTTCATCGGTTTGGTGGAGAGCCTGCTGGAGATCCCCCGCCATCCGCAGCTGTTGATCAATTCCGATGAGCAGCAGGCGCTGCGCCGCGAACTGGCTTCCCTCAACTCCATACTGGGTGACCTGGGTTTCTTCGTCATTGCCCCCGATGGCACCACCCTGGCTTCGGCGCGGGATATGGCCATAGGTGAGCGCAACCTGATAGCGGCTGCCCGTCCCGGGGAGTTTATCCAACTGCTGTCCGGACAGAGCCTGTTTATCCCGCCTTTGCCCTCTGACATTGCCGATACCGGCTTCACCATGTTTGTGGCCATTCCCGTGTTCAACCGCTATGGCAAGGTGATCGCCGTGCTGGCGGAGCGGTTGGACCCCCATAAGGATTTCAATGCCATCATTGGGGCCGGACGGGTCGGAGAGACAGGGGAAACCTATGCGCTGGATCGCAAAGGGCTGCTGCTCTCCAGCAGCCGCTTCGAAGATATCCTGGTGCAGATTGGACAGATTCCGGCTGGGGTGCCGAGCGTCCGGGCCATCGAGGTGCGCGACCCGGGCGGAGATCTGACTCAGGGCTTCATCCCGGAGTCAGGCCAGCGGCCCCTGACCAAGATGGCCCAGTCCATCTCATTGGGGCAGAGTGGCTCCTCACTGGAGCCCTACCGGGACTATCGTGGTGTGCCAGTGGTGGGGGTGTGGGAGTGGAGTGAACTCCTGGGGATCGGCCTGGCCACCGAGATGGATGAGACCGAAGCGATGCTCTCCTATACCACGCTCAAGTCGACTCTCTCTCTGGTGCTGGGCGTAACCCTGTTTTTTGCCGTGGTGGCGATCCTCTTCACCCTGAGTCTGGGCAAGAACGCCAACCGTCGACTGTCTCGGGCCAAGGCCTCTCTCGACAAGCGGGTGCGTCAGCGCACTCTGGAACTCTCCCTTTCCGAAGAGAAGGTTCGGTTGCTGCTGGGATCCGTCGGTCAGGGGATCATTGGGACCGATGTGGAGGGGCGGATAAATTTCGTCAATCCGGCGGCGCTGGCGATGCTGGGGTACCAGGAGGAGGCGATGGTGGGCCGGGCCCTGGAGCCGCTGCTGATGCTGGAACCTGACCGGGATGGGCCTCCCAGGCCAAGTTCTCTGGAGCTGACCCTGAGCCGTGGATCCAAGGAGCAGTTGGATGATGTGCTGCTCAAGCGGCGCAGCGGTCAGAGCTTCTCCGCAGAGTATGCCACCCATCCTGTGGTCAAAGAGGAGGAGATCGTCGGGGCGGTCGTGGTCTTCAGCGACATCACCCAGCGTAAAACCATGGCCCGGGATCTGGCCCAGGCCAAGCAGGAGGCGGAGCAGGCCTCGGAGGCCAAGAGTGAGTTTCTGGCCAACATGAGCCATGAGATCCGCACGCCGATGAACGCCATCATCGGCATGTCCTACCTGGCACTGGAGACCAACCTGGATCGCAAACAGCGCTCCTTCATCGACAAGGTCCACCGCTCCGCCAAGGCGCTGCTGGGGATCATCAACGACATCCTCGATTTCTCCAAGATTGAAGCGGGCAAGATGACCCTGGAGCAGACCCCCTTCTACCTGGATGACGTGCTGAGCAACCTGAGCAATCTCATCGCCCTGAAAGCGGAGGAGAAGGGGCTGGAATTGCTGTTTAACGTAGAGTCCGACGTGCCCCAGGCCCTGATTGGCGATCCCTTGCGCCTGGGGCAGATCCTCACCAACCTGGGCAATAACGCCATCAAGTTTACCGAGAAGGGGGAGATAGTTATCTCCATTCGGTTGCAGGAGCGCCACAACAACCGGGCTCAGTTGCTGTTCAGTGTCCGCGATACCGGCATCGGCATGAACCGGGAGCAGCGTCAGAGGCTGTTCCGGGCCTTCAGTCAGGCGGACAGTTCCACCACCCGCAAGTACGGCGGCACCGGGCTGGGGTTGACCATCAGCAAAACCCTGACTGAGCTGATGGGGGGAGAGATCTGGGTGGAGAGCAAACCCGGAGAGGGCAGTGCCTTTAACTTTACCGCCTGGGTGGAGATGCAGGAGAACGCCGAGCCTCGCACCCAGTTTGACGCCGAGCGGCTCTCGCAGCTGACGGCGCTGGTGGTGGATGATAACCCCTCTGCCCGGACGATTTTGGTGAGCATGCTGGAGAATTTTGGTATTCACACCGACAGTGCGGAAGGCGGGGAGCGAGGTCTGGCCTTGCTGCCCTCGGGACGCTATGACCTGCTGTTTATCGACTGGAAGATGCCCGACCTGGACGGGTTTGGCTGCCTTCGTGCCATGCGTAACTTCAAGCTGGAGCGGGAGCCCAAGGTGATCATGGTGACCGCCTACGGCCGGGAGGAGGCGATGCAGGAAGGGATGGACAATGGCCAACTGCTTCACGGGGTGCTGAGCAAACCCATTACGCCCTCGACCCTGCTCGATGCCATCGGTGAAGCCCGAGGCGAAGCCGTGGTGCGCACCAATCGCAAGTTGGATAAGCGCAGCATGATGAAACGTTCCCTGAGCCAGTTGCAGGGGGCCCATCTGCTGCTGGTTGAGGACAACGAGTTCAATCAGGACCTGGCCAGGGAGCTGCTGGAGCAAAATGGTTTGACGGTTGAGGTGGCCGGAGATGGCCAGCAGGCGGTAGACCGTCTCAACCGGGGCCAGGAGTACGATGCTGTGTTGATGGACGTGCAGATGCCGGTGATGGATGGTTACCAGGCCACCCAGGCGATTCGGGCCATGCCAAAGATGGCGGCTCTGCCCATCATCGCCATGACGGCCAATGTGATGAGCCGGGACATCGATAGGGCCCGCGAGGTGGGCATGAATGACCACATTGGCAAGCCCATCGACGTGGAGGAGATGTTTGCCACCCTGGCCCGCTGGGTGGACAAGGGAGAGTCTGAGGTGGTCCTGAAGGAGGAGGTGGCACTGGAGAGGCTGGAGGCCTTGTCTCCCCACATACAGGTTGACCATCTGACGGCCGTCACCCAGGGAAACTACGGTTTGATAGACAAGCTGCTGCGCCATTTTGCCGCCGATCATCTGGCGTTTGCCGAGAGCTTTGCCCTGAGGCTGAAGACCGGCAATCAGGATGCCACCCGGCTGGCTCATACCCTCAAGGGGGTGGCGGGCAACCTGGGGGCCAGTGAGGTGTACCAGGCTGCAGAAGCCCTGGAGAGCGCCTGCCAGATCCCCAAAAGCGACGCAGAGCTGATGGTGATGGCCGAGGAGGTGGAGAAACAACTGCAGCCAGTGCGTCTTGCCATTGCGGGTTATTTGGGTCCGGAGGCTCAGGGGCCGACTACAATGAAGGAGTGCGATCCCCAGGCCCGCCTGCAGCAACTGGAGTCTTTGCGGCGGCTGCTTCTGGATGATGACACCGAGGCGGTTGAGCTCTTGGATGAGCTTCTGGCCCACGCCCGGGAACCTGGGATTCGCCGGCGGCTGGGAAAAATTGCCCAGGCGGTGGAGCAGTTTGATTTCCAGCAGGCACTGACCCTGCTTGATCAACTGGCGGAATCACAGGGGTGGACCCTTAAGGAGGGCTAGGTGCAGAACGCAGCAATCTTGGTGGTGGACGATAACCCGGAGAACATCAATTTGCTGAGTACCGTGTTGCGCCACGACTACAAGGTGAAGGCCGCCACCTCAGGAGCACGGGCGCTGGAGATCGCCTCCAGACAGCCTCGTCCCGACATGATCCTGCTGGATGTGATGATGCCGGAGATGGATGGGTATGAGGTGTGTGAACGTCTCAAGGCGGATCCCACCACCGCCTACATACCGGTGATCTTCGTCACCGCCAAGATCGCCGTGGAGGATGAGACCCGGGGGCTGAACATCGGCGCCGTGGATTACATCACCAAACCCATCAATCCCACCCTGGTGAAAGCCCGGGTCAAGACCCACCTTGCCCTGTCCGATCAAAACCGGGAGCTGTCCCGCCAGGTAGCGCAAAAGACCGAGGAGCTGGCCCATACCCGCCTTAGGGTGATCCAGACCCTGGGCCGGGCGGCGGAGTACAAGGACAATGAAACCGGCATGCACGTCATCCGCATGAGCTACTACTCCAAGTTGATTGCTCAGCAACTGGATGTGAGCGAAGAGTGGATAGACCTGCTGTTTAACGCCTCACCCATGCATGACATCGGCAAAATCGGCATCGTCGACGCCATCTTGAAAAAGCCGGGCCGGCTTGAGGGGGAGGAGTGGGTGGAGATGAAACGCCACTCAGAGTATGGCGCCGATATCCTCAGCGGCCACGACTCCGAACTGCTGACTATGGCCAGGGAGATCGCCCTGGCTCATCATGAGAAGTGGGATGGCACCGGCTACCCGAAGGGACTGAAAGGGGGGGAGATCCCCCTGTCGGCGCGCATCGTGGCCATTGCCGATGTGTTCGATGCCCTGACTTCGGAGCGCCCCTACAAACCGGCCTGGAGCGTGGAGGAGGCGGTCGCCTTCATCGACAAACACGCCAACATCCACTTTGACCCGGCCCTGGTGGACATTTTTCATCAGTGCCTGCCCCAGATCCTGGAAGTCAGGGAGCAGTTCAGTGGGTAAAACGGATGCGGGCAACGCATCCCTGTGTGTCCCGGTTCTTTAGTTCAAACTGCCATCGGTATCGCTGGCACAGATCCTCAACAATCAACAGGCCCAGGCCATGGCCGCCGCATTCGATGCCGTCGAGTCCCGGTCCCTGGTCCAGTATGGTCAGGCTGTGGTCGTCCATGGCGACCCGCACTTCGCCCTTGCCGGTGGCGGCGATGGCGTTGCGCAGCAGGTTGCCGACGATCATCTTCACCACCGCAGGTTCGGCCTCTATCTGAGGCGTACCGCTGACCGCCAGGGTCAGCCCCACCTCTTTGTTGTCGGCTCCGCTCTGTTCGAGATCGACGATCCCCTGAAGTTCATCGGTGCTCAAAGGCCGTGGCTCCACGGAGTGCTCACTCTTTTCGTAGCGCACCAGAGAGAGCAGGGCGTCCACCATGGTCTGCATCTCCTCGGTCGCCCCCAGGATGCGTTGCCTCTGTCGGTCGACAAACTCGGGCTTGGTGGAGTGTGCCAGCAGGTTGGCGGCGCCGCGGACTATGGTCAACGGCGTACGCAGTTCATGGCTGGCGTAGCGGGCAAAGGCCTGCTCCCGGCGAATCAGGCTGTCCAGCTCCTCTCTGTGTTGATTAAAGGCATCGGTAAGCTGGACGAACTCCTGGGCGGCGGAGTCCGCCATATAGAGGGGGGTGCGGGTATCGCTTTTTAGGTTGGCCAACTGATCCCCCAGCTCCTTCACCGGCTGAATCAGCCGCACCGAAAGCAGGTAGACCACCACGCCGACGATCATCATGATGCCCACGGCGGCGCTGCCGATCATCAGGTTCAGCAGCACGGTTTCCCTGTCGGAGACCTCCACCGCCTCGGTCTCGGCCACCAGCACCAGAGGCTGGTTTTTTCCACGCTTTTGAAACTCGGTCACCAAAACATAGACCGAGCCCAGTTCCAGGTGCAGCTCTTCAATGATGAAGTGTTGTCCCAGCAGGTGTTTCGGCACAAATTCGGGGACATCCGCCGGATTGTCGTAGGCATAGGTGATGCGGTCAATCTCTAACGGGCCCGATGCACCAGTGAGGTAGCGGGCCACCGCCACCTCCTTGGAGATCATCAGCGAGCGTTCGTTGACTCCGTCCTCACCCCAATGCAGGGCGGTGTTGAACAGGGCCACCATTGCCATGCCGATGGCGATGGCCAGAGCACCAAACACCAGCAGCAGCCGGGCGGTCATGGTGCGAACATTGGAGAGGCGGCGGCGAATCACGGATTGAGCTCCAGCCTGAAGCCCACCTTGGGCACGGTGACCAGCATCGGCTGGGCGAAGGGCTTATCCAGCTGATTACGCAACTGATACACATGACTGCGCAACACATCGTTGCTGGGGGGCTGATCGCCCCAGATGGCGTCGGTCAGCTGGTCGCGGCTGACCACGTCCGGAGCGGCCTGAGCCAGCACCGACAGGATCTTGAAGGTGGTGGGGTTGAGTGACAGCTTCTGCCCCTGGCGCCAGGCCTGGCGGGTCTTGGTGTCGATCTCCAACTCGCCCACCTGTACCTTGCCGCTGGCCATGGTGCCGCGGTAGCGGCTGATCAGCGCCAGCAGCCGGGCTTCGAGAATCTCCAGGTCGAAAGGTTTGGTCAGGTAGTCGTCGGTGCCCTGCTTAAAACCGTGCAGGGTGTCCTGGCGGTTGTCCAGGGCGGTGAGCATCAGTACCGGGGTGTCCCTGCCCTGGTTGCGAAGGGCCTGACACACTTCGAAACCGTCCATGCGTGGCAGCATCAGGTCCAGGATGATGGCGTCGAAACTGCTTTCCAGGGCCAGCTTGAGTCCCAACTCGCCGTTGTCGGCGTAGTCCAGCTCCACCTCTTTGGCTTCGAAAAAATCAAAGAGGATACCGGCGATCTCGCGATTGTCCTCAACCAGCAGCAGTTTGGTGTGTTTCAGGCTGTCCATCAGTTACCCGGATCTCAATCAGTATGGCCATTATGATGCCCTCCTTGTGAAGAAAATGTCGATGACAAGATTTTCACGGCCGGTATTGAATACTGCGCTCCATTGGCGGGCCGGTGCCCGTGCACAGCGTTTTATTTGGAAGGTGACCCATGCTGAAAACCAATCCTCAGCCCCATCGCAGAGAGCGTCCCATTACCCTGTCGGTGATCATTCCCGTCTTCAATGAAGGCGAGGGCCTGGCGCTGACCCATCAGAGGGTCACCCGGGTGCTGGATGCGCTGCCGGACCGGTGTGAAATCATCTATGTCGATGACGGCAGCAAGGATGACAGCTGGTGCTTGGTGCAGAGCCTCCCCGGCTCATCCAGCGACCATGTGGGGTTGAGCCTCAGCCGCAACTTTGGCAAGGAGGCGGCCATGAGCGCCGGTTTGTCCCATGTGCGGGGCCAGGCGGTGATCCTGCTGGATGCGGATCTGCAGGATCCGCCGGAGCTGATTCCCCGGATGCTGGACGCCTGGCGGGAAGGGGCGGATGTGGTCAACATGAAGCGTCGGGCCCGCCTGGGGGAGAGCTGGTTCAAGAAGCTGACGGCCGGGGCCTTCTACAAGGTGATGAACTGGGCTTCCGACGTGCCCATTCCGGAGAACGTGGGCGACTTCAGGCTGATGAGTCGTCAGGTGGTGGACCACATCAATCAGTTGCCGGAACGCAATCGCTATATGAAGGGACTGTTTGCCTGGCCCGGTTTCAAGCAGGTCACCCTGGAGTTCGACCGGGACCCCAGGGCCGTCGGCGTAACCAAGTGGAACTACGGCAAACTGTTCGGCTTTGCCATGGACGGCATCGCCTCCTTCAGCATACGGCCGCTGCGACTGGCCACCTGGTGTGGTTTGCTGACCGCTTTCAGCGCCTTTGTCTACGGCATGGCAGTGGTGGTCAAAACCCTGGTCTTTGGCGAAGTGGTCAGTGGCTACCCGTCGATGATGGTGGTGCAGCTGTTGCTCGGCGGCATCCAGCTGTTGGCCCTGGGCCTGATCGGTGAGTATCTGGGGCGGGTGGTGATGGAGGTGAAACAGCGTCCTCAATACCTGATCCGCGAAGCGTCTCACAATGATGGCGTGGATACCCTGGTGGCCCTGGAGGCCCGCCGATGATCGCGCGCGCGCTTCGTTCGCCCCTGGGGTGGGTGTTGTTCCTCGCCCTGGCGGTCCGTCTGATCTCCCTCGGTGCCTACCCGCTGATGGATACCACCGAAGCACGCTACGGCAACATGGCCCGGTTGATGGTGGACACCGGCAACTGGCTGACGCCGCAGTTTGATCTCGGCGTACCTTTCTGGGGCAAGCCGCCGCTTCACACCTGGATGAGCGCCGGGTCGGCCGCCACCCTGGGGATGAGTGAGTTTGCCCTGAGGTTGCCCCACTGGCTGGCGGGAGTGGCGGTACTGGCCTTGATGGCCCTGTTCGCCAGACGACAGGGACTCAGCGGCCTGGTGTGTGCCATGGTGCTGGCCACTTGCGTGATCTTTGCCATCGCTGCGGGCGCAGTCATGACCGACATTGCCCTGACCCTGGGGATGACCCTGGCCATGGTGGGCTTCTATCTTGGTTGGCAGGGGCGTTACCGCGCCGGCTACCTGGGTTTTGTTGGCCTGGCGGTGGGACTGCTGGCCAAGGGCCCCCTGGTGATCGTGCTGGTTGGCCTGGCCGTGGTGCCCTTTCTTATCTGGCAGCATCGCCTCAGTTTTCTCCAGGTGCTGTGGCAGCGCTTTCCCCTGGTGGGCGGTACGGTGGCCATGTTGGTGATCGCCGCGCCCTGGTACCTGGCTGCGGAGCAGGCCACGCCCGGCTTTCTGAACTATTTCCTGGTGGGCGAACACTTCCTGCGCTTTGTGGAGAGCGGCTGGCAAGGGGATCTCTATGGCAGTGCCCATGATCAGCCCAGGGGCACCATCTGGGTATACTGGCTGATGTCGGCGCTGCCCTGGTCCCTGGTGCTGCCGGGGTTGTGGTGGCGCAGAGGCCGCCGTGCTCTGACCCCGCTGCAGGTGTTTGCGTTGTGCTGGATGGTGTCGCCCATGGCGCTGTTTACCTTCGCCGGAAACATCCTGCCTGCCTATGTGTTGCCCGGTGTGCCGGCCCTGGCCCTGCTGGTGGCCAGCCTGGCAGAGGAGAAGGACCGGCGCTGGTTGTCCGCCACCGGCATGGTGCTTCCGCTGCTGCTTGGTGTGGCCACCCTGGTTATGCACGTCAAGGTGGGGGAGGAGCGCAGCGACAAGGCGCTGTTGGCCCAGGCTCCGGGCTGGGATCAGCCCCTCTATTATCTGGGTAAGCGCACCTTCTCCGGGCAATACTACTCCGGCGGCCGCGCCGAGCTGGTGGCCGATGCCGATGAACTGGCACTCAAGTCCGGGGACTACTTCCTGGTGCTGCCGTCAGGGCGCAACTGGCGGGATCTTGGGCTGGAGAACCGCCACTGCGTGCAGTTGGCTTCTGCCCGAAAGCGCAGCTTGCTGGAGTGCCGGGCCAATGTCGCACTGGATTAAGTTTGCCCTGGTGGGGGGCACAGGGTTTGTGGTGGATATGATGGTATTCACCTCCCTGCACCTGGCTGGGCTGGCCCCGATGGAGGCCAGGGGATTGGCATTTTTGGCGGCGGCGTCCACCACCTGGGCGGGCAATCGCTGCTTTACCTTCCGCGATCGCAGCCAGGGCAGGGCGGGGCGGCAGTGGTTCCGGGCCCTGACGGCCGCTTTGACGTCGGCCCTGCCCAACTTCGCCCTGTTCTGGCTCACCCTCAAGCTGGTGGGCGAGAGCTGGCCAGGGCCGCAGCTGGCCCTGGTAGCAGGCATCGCCGCAGGCACGGTGTCCAATTACCTGCTTAGCAGCCGTTGGGTGTTTGCCGAAACCACTAGCGTGCGGCCCGGTAAAGCATGACATGCTCCCCGGCGCCGAGTTCCACGGTGCCGTCCGCCTCCATCCCCAGCTTCTGAAGCACTCGTCGTGACGCCAGGTTGTGCTCCGAGACGATGCCGACCACGGTGGGCAGGGCCAGGGTCTCCCTGGCGTGGTGCATCACCGCCTGGCAGGCTTCGGTGGCCAGACCCAGGCCAAAGTAGGCTTCACTGATGGCGTAGCCGATGTCCGGATAGGGCAGCTCCTCCCGCTTTACCAGACCGGCGATGCCCACGTCTGCGCCACTCTGGGTCAGGCTCAGGTGATACATACCATAGCCATGCTGCTGATAGCTGGCGATGGGGCCTGACTCCATATGATGGCGTGCCTGCTCCAGAGTCCGCACCCCCTTGTCGTGAATCCCGTCGATAAACGCCTGCTCGTTCAGGAGCTTCAGGTAGAAAGGTGCGTCATCTAGGGTCAGTTCGCGAATGGTCAGTCGTTCTGTGGTCAGCGGTAGCATCATCTGTCTCTGGCTTGGGCAAAGATTCAGGGTAGCCACCCAGCTCCCACTTTGGCAAGGGGGGAAAAACGTCTGTTATTCTGGTGTGAATTCGATACTATGAGCGATCCGACTTTGGGACAGCAAAGGGAGAGCAGTGATGATAGAGACGGAACGTGTATTGCTCAGGCCCTTTGAGTGTGAGGACGCCGAAGCCGTGTTTGCCCTAAGCGCAGACCCAAGGGTAACCCGCTATACAGGTGACGGTGACCGGGTGAAGACGCTGGAGGACGCCAGTGAGATCATCGCCAAGGTGTTCTTTCAGGATTACGCCACCTATGGTTATGGCCGTTGGGCCGTGGTGTGGAAGGAGACCGGCCAGGTCATCGGTTTCTGCGGGCTTAAGTATTTGCCCGAGGTGAAGCAGACCGACTTCGGTTATCGCTTCATTCCTGAATTCTGGGGCAAGGGGATCGCCACCGAGTGTGGCCGGGCCATGCTCGATTACGCCAGCAAGCACTGGGACACAGGTCCTGTGGTGGCCATGACCGACCCTGAAAACGATGCCTCTCACCGGGTGCTGCTGAAGCTGGGCTTCGAGCAGGACGGCATGGTGGAGTACTGGGGCGAGCAAGTCAGATTTTATAAGCAAGGAAACTCCTAAGTGAGCACCACTGGAAAACCTTTGATGGCGGCGCTGGTTGCGCTGTCGTTGTTCATCGGTGCCTCCCCGGCACGGGCCAATCAACCCTCCATCTACAGCCACATGGACATCACCCACCCGGTCTGGGCTGAGCACGGCATGGTGGCCAGCCAGGAGCGGCTGGCCAGTGAGGTGGGGGTGGCGATCCTTCGCCAGGGCGGCAATGCCGTCGATGCCGCCGTCGCCGTGGGCTTTGCCCTGGCGGTGACTCTGCCCAGAGCCGGCAACCTGGGTGGCGGCGGTTTCATGGTGGTCCACCTGGCCGAATCCGACAAGGACATCGCCATCGACTATCGTGAGATGGCCCCAGGCCTGGCGCACAGGGACATGTTCCTCAACGAAGAGGGGGACGCGGTGTCCGACCTGTCCCGCTTCCACGGGCTGGCGGTTGGGGTGCCCGGCACGGTTCGCGGACTGGAACTGGCCCTGTCCAAGTACGGCACCATGAGCCTGAAGCAGGTGATGGCCCCGGCCATCGCGCTGGCACAGAAGGGGATCAAGGTGACCCCGGATCTGGCCAACAGCCTCGAGGGTTTGCAAAAGCGCCTGGGTCGCTGGCCCAGTACCCAGAAGGTATTCTATAAGGCCGATGGTGGCCTGTATGCTCCCGGCGACTTGCTGGTGCAGCAAGATTTGGCCGATTCGCTCAAGCGCATCGCCGACAACGGCAGTGACGGCTTCTACAAAGGGGAGACCGCGCGTCTCATCGCCAAGGCGGTACAACAGGCCGGTGGGGTGATGAGTGAGGCGGACCTGGCCAATTACCGGGCGGTGGAGCGTCAGCCGGTGCGCGGTGAATATCGCGGATATGAGGTGATCTCCATGCCGCCGCCCTCCTCTGGTGGTGTGCACATCATTCAGATGCTCAACATGCTGGCGCATCAGCCCATCGGAGAGATGGGCGCCGGCAGTGCTCAGAGCATCCATTGGATGGCGGAAACCATGCGCCGTGCCTACGCCGATCGCAGCGAGTACCTGGGGGACCCGGATTTCACCAAGGTGCCCGTGGCCGGCCTGACCGATCCCGCCTATGCGGCGCAATTGCTCAAGGGGATTGATCCGAAAAAAGCCACTCCGTCGAGCGAGATCAAGCCGGGCAACCCCATCCCCTATGAGAGCGACCAGACCACCCACTACTCCGTGGTGGACAAGTGGGGCAATGCGGTATCCAACACCTACACCCTGAACTTCAGCTATGGCTCCGGCCTGGTGGCCGCGGGCACAGGCATCCTGCTTAACAACGAGATGGACGACTTCTCCGCCAAGCCTGGGTCCCCCAATGGCTATGGCCTGATTGGGGGAGAGGCCAACGAAGTTCAGCCCGGTAAGCGCCCCCTGAGCTCCATGAGCCCAACCATAGTGATGAAGGAGGGCAAGCCTTTCCTGGTGACCGGCAGTCCCGGGGGCTCACGGATCATCAGCACCACCCTGCAGGTGATCATGAATGTGGTGGATCACGGCATGAATGTGGCGGAGGCGACCGCGGCATCCCGGGTGCACCATCAGTGGTACCCGGATGAGATTCGTGCAGAGAAGAGCATCAACCCGGACACCAAGCGGATACTGGAGTCCATGGGGCACAAGGTGAAGGTGAAGTCCTCCATGGGCAGCACCCAGTCCATCATGGTCACGGATGAGGGGCTGATGGGCGCCTCCGATCCCAGACGGATGGGCGCGGCCACCCTGGGTTACTAGGGCGTGTTGACCTTTGCTGTGTGTTTTTTCGCCAGCACCCGGCCATTAAGGTCTCGATGTGTCGAAATTACGCCCTAAGCAGAGAAAAGGCCTCCATCCGAGGCCTTTTTTGATCGCTGGCTGTTGTGTTTGTCCCCGATGGCCCGATGAGCTGGTTACGGTCTGTAAATGGTTGTAATCAGGTTCAAATCTTTGCTTACCGTCGGTGGGGAACTTTGACCAGAGATCTCACTCTTTGATGGGATGTGAAGCTAAACACGCTTCTGGTTGCTAATTGGTTGTTTTTCTGGAACAGAGCATTCGGTGCGGGCACACTCTGGCTCGCAAGGATTGCACCACCACGTGACTGACCGTCGCGAACAAGATATTTCACGCAGCAGAAGGCTTCCAATCATAGGGAGCCTTTTGTTTTTTTATGGGCTTTCAACTCGTTTCAGCCCGTGTTCGGTGACAGCCGTTTACAAAATTTCCATCTCACCTTTGTTACAACTCCGCCTTGAGACAACGCAATCTAGGGCAGCAGTGTGAAATCCAATCAAACCGGTTTTGTAAGACTTATCTATGCAACTCGTTACTCCTGGCTGGGCCTCAAAGCCGCCTGGATCAGCGAGGCAGCATTCCGACAGGAACTGGTGGGTTTTCTGGTGCTGATGCCTCTGGCTCTGTGGTTGCCTGTCAGCGGACTTGAGAAGCTGTTGCTGATCGGTTCGCTGGTGGCGGTGATCATCGTTGAGCTGCTCAACTCTGCCGTCGAGGCGGTGGTTGATCGCATCGGAGACGAATTCCACCCCCTTTCAGGTCAGGCGAAAGACATGGGCTCGGCGGCTGTGCTGCTGGCCCTGCTGATGGCCACAGCCACCTGGGTCTACGTGTTGTTCTCCAACTACTTATAAAAAACAATAACTTTTGGATGGCAATATGTTTGATAATCTGCGCCGGCGGACGGGATTACTGTATCCCATAGTTTCCGCAATGGGGGTGGCGCTACTGGTGATGACCCTGTCACGGGCCGGCCTGGCCCTGTGGCAATCGGATCGAGTAACCGCAGCTGAGGGGTGGAGCACCCTGTTTCTCAGCGGCTTGCGGGTGGACCTGTCTGCCCTGAGCTACCTGTTTATCCTTCCTGCACTTGTTACCGTGCTCTTTGCCGGTAGTGGCACTGTCGGTCGGCGCATCCTTCAGTGTTTGCGACTGTTTCTGGTGGTGGCGCTCTGGTTTGTGGTGTTTATGGAGCTGGCGACCCCCAGCTTTATCCTGGAGTACGATGTTCGGCCCAACCGCCTCTTCTACGAATACCTCAACTATCCTCAGGAGGTGTTTGGCATGCTCTGGAGCGGCTATAAGCTTGAGCTTTTCATTGGCTTTGTGGTCAGCAACCTGACCCTGTGGCTTGCCTGGGTCTGGAGTGGCAACTGGATTGAAAACCTCAAAACGCCTCGTTGGTACTGGCGGCCCCTGCTGGCCCTGTTGGTGGTGATCATCGGTGTCGGCGGCGCCCGTTCCTCCCTGGGGCATCGGCCCCTCAATCCGGCCCTGGTGGCCTACACTACCGACCCCTTGATGAACGATCTGGTGCTCAACTCCGCCTACTCCATGGCGTTTGCGTTGAAGCAGGCGGAATCGGAAGACAGCGCCTTTGATTATTACCCCAATATGGGGCGTCAGGAGATCATCCGCCGGGTCCGCGCTGCCGTCAGCCTGGATTCGTCCGAATTTGTCTCGGGCGCCTTTCCCACCCTGGCCAACCACCGGGCCAGCTTTCGGGGGAAGCCAAAGAATCTGGTGATCCTGCTTCAGGAGAGCCTGGGGGCTCGCTATGTGGGGGGGCTGGGCGGCCTGCCACTGACCCCGAACCTGGACAAGCTGATTGAACAGGGTTGGAATTTCAACCGCATGTATGCCACCGGCACTCGTTCGGTACGAGGCATTGAGGCGGTGACCACCGGGTTCTCTCCGACACCGGCCCGTGCGGTGGTCAAACTCAATGACAGCCAGCGCAACTTCTTCTCCATCGCCGATCTGCTGCGCAGCCACGGCTACCACACCCAGTTCATCTATGGCGGCGAAAGTCATTTCGATAACATGAAGAGCTTCTTCCTGGGGAACGGCTTCGTGGATATGCAGGACTTTCCCACCTTCGAGCCCCTGAACTTTAAAGGCGCCTGGGGGGCGTCGGATGAGGATCTCTACATCAAGGCGCACCAACAGTTCACCAAGCTGCACGATGAGGGGAAGCCCTTCTTCAGCCTGGTGTTCACCTCATCCAACCACAGCCCCTTCGATTATCCCAAAGGACGCATTCAGCCCTACAACCAGCCAGATCAGACCCGGGAAAATGCCGCCAAGTACTCCGATTGGGCGCTGGGGCAGTTTATGACCAAAGCGCGGGAGTCTGAGTATTGGAAGGACACCCTGTTCCTGGTGGTGGCGGACCACGATTCGCGCACCTATGGGGACAAGCTGGTGCCCATCAGCCATTTCCGTATTCCGGCGGTGATTGTTGGAGAGGGCATTGAGCCCAGGCAGGATGACCGCCTGGCCAGCCAGGTGGATCTGGCGCCCACTCTGTTGTCGTTGATGGGCATCAGCGATCAGCACCCGATGATTGGTCATGATCTGACCCGAGAGGTGCCACGGCAGAAGCTCAGGGCAATGATGCAGTTCTATAAGAACTTTGCCTGGATGAACGAGGACAACGAGGTGGTGATCTACACCCCGGAGAGACAGGCGATGGGTTTTCGCTATGACCCTGAGACCAGCTGCCTCACCCCTATGGCACTGCCCAGGGAGATGGAGCGAACCGCCCTGGCCAACGCGCTGTGGGGTTCTTTGGCCTATTACCAGGGCTTGTACCCCGGAGTAGAGAAGCAGGCCAGGGTAGCCAGGCAGGAGTCCGGTGCCAAATTGCCCCAGGGGCTAGCCGCTCCCTAGGATCACACATAAGCGGAAGGGGCGCCTACAGCGCCCCTTTGCGGTTATTGATACTGACTGTTATGCAGTGAGTAACGAAGAGCGGAGCTTTTCCACTTCTCTCCCGCTTTCCACCGTTTCAGGAACGCCTCGCCATCCAAGATGACCCGGCCGCCCACAGAGGTGACCCCCAGCTCGAACAGCACCTCAGGCAGCAGGCCGACGGAAGGGCCAATCAGCGCCACCTCATCGGCGTCTTGTACCAGTGGCAGCAGAGTGTTGAGGGTGTGGTTGATCACCGTGGTGCCGGTGATCAGTATCTTATTGCAGTGTGTCAGGGCCTGAGGATCCGTGGTGACCAGTAGCTTCTCCTCTTCACGGGCCAGCTCTTGTTTGAGTTCAATCACCGTCACTGCAATTCCCTGCGCCTTGAGAGAGTCGATAAGGGGAGGGAAGAAGCCCACCATACCCACTCTGTCGTCAGGGGTCAGTTTCAGCAGGTCCAGCGTGTCCTGTGCTTTGCTGTACTCGAATCCACGCTCTTTGAGCAGCTTCTGACTGATGGCATTCAACGCACCCGAGCCCAGGACTTGTTGCCAGGGGGAGGGCTCAAGATACAGTTTCGCCAGTTCGGTGACTGGCTGACCCAGGAATTGCTGATAGAGGGTGTCATCCTGAAGCCGTTCCAGGGCTCCCCCCAACTTGGTGTAGGTCAGGCCTAGGGTGCCGTCGTCCAGCTCAATGGCACCAAACTTGGCGTTTGGGTTGCTGTCGAGCCCCTCATTCATAATATGAATGGCCTTGACCCTGGGAGTGTCGTTGCTGTGCAGTGCGCCAATGATGCGCTGATAGACAGAGTTCATGGTGTCAATCACTGGTGAATTTGCCCCAGTATACTCCGGCGCGGAGGGGGGAAGTGAGAGCTAGGACAGGTTTAACCCAGCGAACTGCTCGGATAATCAGGGAGATCCTTTTCGAGTGAGCACCTCGTTGGGTTTGCCCGGGGTCGGAATACCGCGCTATTGTGCGCAGTGATCCTGATGACGGCGGTTGCTGCCGATGGTCTTAGTGGCGCTCGGGGAGGGGCCACGGTTGCGGCCCCTCAAGGGTTAGATCTCGATGACCACCTTGCCCTTGGACTGACCGCTGGCCAGACGAGCGTGTGCTTGCCCCACCTGGGCCAGGGTAAAGCTGGGCTCATCGATGACGGGCGTCAGTTTGCCCGCCTCGGCGATCTCGGCCAATTTGGCCAGGATCTCGCCATGTACTTCCCGCTGGACGTCATGGAGCATGGGGATCAGCATGAAGACTACGTGCAGAGACAGCCCCTTGAAGTGGGCGGTGGACAGGTCCATCTCCACCAGGCTGACGGTGGATGCCACCTGGCCATTGAGCCTGGACGCCTGGAAGGAGTTCTCCATATTGGCGCCGCCGACGGAGTCGAACACCACATCAAAGCCAACACCGTTGGTGTGTTTGGCGACATAATCGGCGACGGGTTCCTGAATGTAGTCGATGGGAGTGGCGCCCAGTTTTTCAACCAGAGCCAGCTTATCGGCACCTGTGGCTGTGGCATACACATCGGCGCCCAGGTAGCTGGCCAGTTGCAGAGCGATGTGGCCTACGCCGCCGGCCCCGCCGTGGACCAGCACTGTTTGACCCGCATGGGCGCCAGCGCGGATAAGGCCCTCAAAGGCGGTAATGCCCACCAGTGGGATGGCGGCGGCCTCTTTCATGGAGAGGTTTTTCGGCTTGCGGGCAATGAGTCTGGCATCCGCCAGTATGTACTCGGCCAGTGTGCCCTGCAGATCCGCCAATCCCCCGGCACACCCATAGACCTCATCGCCCACGGCAAAATTGGTGACGCCATCGCCAATCGCTTCAATGGTGCCGGCAAAGTCCATACCCAGCACTGCGGGCAGGGCAGGAGAGAGTGGCAGTGCTTCACCCATCTGGCGAATCATGGTGTCAACGGTATTGACGCTGGTGGCGGCGACCCGCACCAGTACGTGTCCTGGCTTCAGTTCTGGTTTGGCGATCTCCGCCAGTTCGAATACGTCAACGTCGCCGTAGCTGTTGATAATGGATGCTTTCATCTTGGTGGTCCTTGATACGCCGGAATCGGCAGTGGTCGATTGATGAAGCAAATCATATTTCCCCACCCACTCATTGATAATTACCCTTCAGTGCGAATCAGTTTTTAGTTTTTGATGAAAATGTTCCGGGTATAGTGTGAGTATCGGCGAGTGAGGTGGATAACAATGAACATTGAATACCTTAGGTTGTTTGTGCGTGTGGCTTCCACTCACAACATCAGTCAGGCGGGCAACGAACTGGGTTTATCCCCGGCGGTGGCCAGCGCACACATCAGTAAACTGGAAGCCAGCTTGGGCGTGCGTCTGGTGCACCGCACCACCCGAAAAGTGTCGCTGACCGAGGAGGGGGAGGCCTTTTTGCCGCACGCCGAAGAGGTGCTTTCCACCGTGGATGCCGCCAGGGCCTCGGTGGGCGCCGGCAAGGCGAGCCCTTCCGGGACCTTGAGAGTTACCGCTCCCGCCTCCTTTGGGCGGATGCACATGATGCCGGCACTCAAGGGGTTTATGGCTCAGTACCCTGAGCTGTCCATCGATCTGCGGCTGACCGACTCCATTGTGGATCTGGTGGAGGGGGGCTTCGACATCGCCATTCGCAATGCCCTGCTCAAAGACTCCAGTCTGATCGCCCGCCAGCTGGCTCCGGACAGAAGGGTTCTCTGCGCGTCGCCACAGTACCTGGAACAGCATGGGGAGCCCAGTCATCCGGAGGAGCTACGTAATCACAACTGCGTCAACCTCACGGGGCTGGAGAACTGGGTGTTTGATGCCCCAGAGGGGCAGGTGAGCATCAAGGCCAAGGGTAACCTGAGGACCGATCACGGCGAGGCGGTGCGAGATGCCTGCGCCAACGGCATGGGCATCGCCCTGTGTGCCACCTGGATAGCCTATGAGCATCTTAAGCGGGGAGAACTGGTGGAGATTCTTAAAGAATATCCCCTGGTGTCGGACACCGCCATCTGGGCCGTCTATCCCAGCTCTCGGCTGCTGGCCCCCAAGGTTCGCGCCTTTATCGACTACTTTGCCCAGTACTACGGCATGCCGCCCTACTGGGATGCCTAGGCCAGGATGGCCTCAACCGATGACAATCAATGGGTTGGGGCTGCCGTTTACTTTTGGTTGAAAAAGTTTCAAGGGCTGGCTGATGTAAGTCGGCTGGCCGGATCTTTACCATGTCGCTCTTCAAGGGCACCTCTTTGCCGTTTCCAACTACTCAGGGGTAATCCAGCTTGCTCACTCCTCTCAGCCGCTCATTGGCCAGCCAACTGTTCCGCATGACCCTGCCGATGATTGTCGGGGTTTTGTCGATCATGAGCTATCAGCTGGTGGACAGTGTGTTCATCGGCCGCCTCGGTGTTCAGCCTCTGGCTGCCCTGGGGTTCACCATTCCGGTGTACCAGCTGATCATCGGCATCCAGGTGGGTGTGGGCATCGCCACCACCGCAGTGAGCTCTCGAGTGCTGGGGGAAGGCGATGAGTCGCGGGCCAAAGAGATCGCCACCCTGGTGTTGGCGTTGGGGGCCCTGACCATACTGGCGCTGTGTATCGCCATCTGGGTTGGCCAGGAGGCCATGTATGGTTTGCTGGGGGCTCAGCCTGAGCTGTTTCCTGTGCTCAAGGCTTACTGGTTGCCCTGGCTGATGAGTGCCTGGATAGGCGCCATGCTCTACTTTGGTGACAGCCTCTACCGCTCCTACGGTCAGACAAAACGGCCCGGGGCGGTGATGGTGTTGACCAGTGTGCTGAACCTGGTGCTGGATCCCCTGTTCATCTTCACCCTGGATATGGGGATTGCCGGTGCCGCTTGGGCAACCATCTGTGCCCTGGGCGTAGGCTGCATCATCATCTTCAGGGGGATCATCGCCAATGGCTGGCTGAGCATAAGGCTCAGCCTGGGCGACAGTCTGGCCAATGCGTCTCAGCTGACCCGGGTGATGCTGCCGGCGACCACCAGCCAGTTCATTCCGCCGGTGGCGGCCATGGCGGCTACGGCGCTGGTGGCGGGGTTTGGGGAAAATGTGGTGGCGGCCTGGGGGCTGGGATCCCGAATCGAGCTGTTCTCCATCGTGGTGGTGCTGGCCCTGACCATGGCGCTGCCCCCCATGGTGGGCAGGCTCAGGGGACGGGGGGAGTTCCACAAAATTCGCCTGCTGGTCAACCTGTCCATGGCCTTTGTTGCCCTCTGGCAGCTGTTGGTGGCCCTGGCTGGCGTGATGCTCTCCTTCCCCATCAGCCTGCTGATGGCCAATGACCCCCAGGTGGCGGTGATCCTGGCCAGCTATCTGAACTGGGTGCCGCTGAGCTTTGGGGCGTTGGGGATCTGCATGGTGTTGGTGTCCGTGGCCAATGCCCTGGGGAAGCCGGCCCGGGCACTGCTGATCTCTGCGCTGAGGTTGCTGGGGTGCTACTTGCCCGGCCTGTGGCTGGGAGCCGAGCTGGGAGGCGAACAGGGTCTGTTTATCGGGGCCATGATTGGCAACTTTGCCGCCGGCATCATGAGCTGGGTCTTGTACCGGGGCTGCTTTGAGCAGATGCAGAGTGCATCCCGGTTTGCTGTGGCAAATTCCGGGCGATGCTCTGAGTCGGCCTGAGATTAGCCAGCACCAGTTGAGTATCGTTGGGGCCTCATTGCCGATTATTGCACTCACTGGGTGAGCTGATTGACCAGGAAAATACAGCTTGCCGGTTTGGAGTGGCAGGGTTTATCAAACCTAAACTGTGCCGACATCCATTCAGCTGTCTTTCTAACGCCTGAATTCCAATGTAACTATATACATATTATTTAAACTCTTTCCAACATCAGCTCAATTATCGAGCTGACAAAGCCTTGCTAACCTTTTTAAACACGCTTGGAAGAATTTTCAGGTCACCATTTATTTTGTGTTTATTTGGAGAGACATAATGGCTTATCAAGGATATACCACATTCAGTGCCGAACAAGATGGCGGCGTATTAACTGTCACTTTTGATTTTGGTCCGGTGAATGTACAGGGTCAGGAGATGCTTGAAGATCTGATGGGTCTGGCCATGCGTCTGGAGCGAGACCGCAGCGTCAAAGTGGTGGTGTTTCAGTCGGCTAACCCGGAAATCTGGGTGTGCCATTACGACACCAATTTGCTGAAGGATATGTCCGCAGACGCCGTCTCGCGTTCAGAGGCTAAACTGCTGGATCTGCAGGCGGTACTGGAGAGAATCAGCAAGCTGCCTCAGGCGACCATTGCCAAGCTTGAAGGGGTGGCCCGCGGCGGAGGTCATGAGTTTGCTCTGGCGTGCGACATGCGGTTTGCGGCACGAGGGAAATTTAAGTTTATGCAGATGGAAGTGGGGATGGGGATTCTTCCCTGCGGCGGCGGAGCGTCCAGGATGGCCCGTCAAACCGGCCTGGGCCGGGCGTTGGAGATCATTCTCAGCGCTCGCGACTTCACCGCCGATGAAGCACAAGCCTATGGAACCATCAACAAGGCGTTGGATCCGGAAGAGATTGGCGAGTACGTAGACAACTTGGCCAAACGTATCGCTGCGTTCCCGGCAGAGTCCATCAATGCGTGTAAGCAAGCCGTGTATGAATCCATCGACAAGCCCATTGATGAAGCGTTGAAAGCCGAAGCGTACTGGCTCTACCAAGCGACCAGTAAAACACCGGCCATCAAACGTTTTCAAATAGCGGATGAGAAGGGGCTGGAGTATGACCTGGATAATCAGCGCAATTGGAATGACCTGGTGATGAAGGTACAGGAGATTAATTGATCGCCTCTGCATCTTGTCTGCTGTGGTTTAACCCTTATTTGAAGCCATTCAGTTAAATTTACAGCTGTACATTTTCAAGCTGACTGGTTATTTGCAAAATGTGTTGTACAAATTCGGAGGTATTATGCTCGGAGAGAGCCATGCATTATTGGTTGAGTTTCCGGAGTACAGGGCGAAGTTAGAATCGATAATGTTATCTGATGCGTCTTTTAAAGCGGATGCCAACAGATATCATGCACTCGATGAGGAGATTCGCCAACTGGAGCTGAGAAACGCCCCCATAGATGATGCCTCTATGCATCAGCTCAAACATGACAGGGCGGAGCTAAAAGACGCTCTCTACCGGCGCCTGCAACGGGCATAGATGTCAATGGTCAAATGGCGGGCCATCTCCTGCTTAAGAAAGGTGATGGCTGGCCTAAAAGGGCAGGGCAGAGACTTGGGGATTTGAAACTGCGTTGTGCGATCAAACTAGGGAGAGATGATCGCCTTCGGCGTTACTCCGCTCATTCTTCGCTCCGTTGCGAACTGGAGAGCTCGAACCAAGTCCTCCCGTAACGCGCATAAACAAAAAGCCCCCGCACTTCGTGCAGGGGCTTTCTGTTTATATGGCGGTTAGGGAGAGATTCGAACTCTCGATACGTTGCCGTATACACACTTTCCAGGCGTGCTCCTTCAGCCACTCGGACACCTCACCATATTTTGGATTTGTTGTTTTTCGAGCTCAAATCATGCTCTGTGGGTTGGTGGCTGAGAACCCCGCCTGGGGCGTGGTTATGCTGCGCTGCTGCAGCCACTCGGACACCTCACCATATTGTCTGTCTCCGCCGGGCCTTGGCCAACAGGACGGGGCGTACTTTACGGATCGCAGGTGTACGGGTCAAGCGGCTTTAGGCCGAAATGAGTTCGGTTGCGCTGCTTTTAGCCGTATTGGTTGAAAAATGGAGATTTACTGGCAAAAGTTGCGGCAGCGCCCGGGGGACAGTGTCAGACCCAGCCCATATGCCAACGGTCAGAGTCCTGAAGGTCTTCCTTGGACATCTCAACAGGGATTCGGTTATTGACCCCCTGAAGCCCGACGCGGGTCACGTGCCCGTGGGTGTCTGTGTAGGTGTAGGTAACCAGAAAATGGGTGTCGTTGTTGATGGCGGTGGTCGCGGTCCACTTGCTCAGCGGCAGGTACTTTTCGGAAAACAGGTTCATAACTTCTCCCCTCAAGCCTCTGTGAGTGCGATGGCCGTCTTTTGGCTCCTGATCCTAGTGTAGAACGCCTAGGAGTCCCCGCAAGGACATCGGGCCCGGTGGTGGTAAACCTTGTCATCCTTACGCTGATTGGTCAGGATGGGATCACTTACCAACCTCAATGGAGTGAGAACAGTGTTGGATCTTCTACCGGATCTGTGTGATGACTATCTGTCTGAATTGACAGTTCTTCCCCCCATCTTTCGTCAGTTTGGCGGCCAATCTGTCTTTTATGGTCTTGTGGTGACCATCCGTTGTCCGGAGGACAACTCCTTGGTTCGTCACTGGGTGTCTCAGCCTGGTGAGGGACGGGTGCTGGTGGTGGATGGCGGCGGCTGTGACCGACGTGCCCTGCTTGGAGACAACCTGGCCAAGCTGGCGGTGGACAATGGCTGGTCTGGCATCGTGGTGTATGGCTATGTCAGGGACGCGGCCACATTGAGAACTTTGCCCCTGGGGGTGCAGGCGCTGGGTGCCATGCCGGTCAAGACTGAAAAACGTGGCCTGGGTGAAGAGCAGGTGGCGGTTGAGATTCAGGGGCGCAGCATCAGACCTGGCCAGTATCTTTATGCCGATGACAATGGTGTGGTGATCGCCGACCGCCAATTGCCGGTTTCTTTATCATAACCACCTGAGATATTTGAGTTAAAATAGAAGAACTCTTGCCGCCTTTTGGTGGTCTCAACCTGAAACAGATTCAATGGATGCACAATGAAAGCGATCAAATGGTTTCTTATCGTCTTTGCGACCCTAGTGTTAATGCTGGCAGTCTACATCGGCGTCTTCCTTGATCCCAATGCCTTTAAGCCTCAATTGAGTGCCAAGGTTCAAGAGGCTACCGGGCGAACCCTTAACATCGACGGTGAGATTGGCTGGAGCCTGTTTCCCAGGGTGGGTCTCGAGATTGGGGGGCTGACCCTTGGAAATCTGCCCGGCGAGTCTCTGCCGCCTCTGCTGTCGGTAGAGCAGGCTGTGGTGGGCGTGAATCTGATGCCTCTGCTGACCCGGGAGGTGGAGATTGAAGAGGTGGCGCTGACTGGCGTGGATCTCAACCTGGTGACCCTGAAAGATGGTCGCACCAGCCTCGATGGCCTGGGAGGTGAAAGCAGCGCAGCCGAGAGCCCCCAAACACCGGCGCCCTCCGGGCAACCGGGTCAGATGACTCCCGCGGGTTGGAAGCTGGGCAGCCTCTCCCTGAAGAAGCTGAATTTCAGCAGTGATAACAGGCAGACCGGCGTCAGCCGCACTCTGGCGGTTGAGTCTCTGACCCTGACAGAGTTTGAACCCGGCCGTGCCGCGCCCTTCGAGATGGTGGTTAAGGCGGTGGATCCCCAGATGACCCTGAACACCTCTGCGTCTGCGCTGTTGACCGTTGCCAAGGACTTTTCCCGCATTCAACTGGATAAGTGGAACCAGAGCATCTCCATAGTCGGTGACCAGATCCCCAACGGTGGCAAGCTGGATGCCAAGGTGGGTTTTGACGCCGACGTGAATCTGGCAAGCCAGCAGTTTGCCCTGACCAACCTGGATCTTCTTCAGGGTGAATTCCAGCTTAAAGGCGCGGGCAGTGTGGATTTGACCAAGAAGCGTCCCGTATTGAACCTGGAGCTGTCCGGTAATGACCTGGTGTTGGACCCCTGGATGCCAGAATCCTCACAAGCCGCCGCAGAGGAGAAGGAGACCGCACCTTCGGCGCCTGCGGAGGGGGAGCCGGACCTGTCGGTTCTGCGTCAGTTTGATCTGTACGCACGGATGGGACTGGAGTCCATCAAGGCGAAACAGTGGTTGGTGACCAAGCCCAGCCTGGATCTCAGTCTGGTGGATGGTCTCTTCACCCTGAAGCAGATGAAAGCCACTGCCTTCGAGGGCACCTTGGTGGCCAAGGCCAAGTTGGACAGCCGCATTGAGCCCGTTGCCTATGATTTCGATGCCACACTTGATGGCCTGTCTATTCAGCCTCTGCTCGAGGCCGCGGTAAATCAAGGGGTGCTGGCGGGTCGGGGACAGCTTTCTGTCCAAGGTAAAGGCGCAAGTCTGGCGCCGGATGCGGTGCTTAAGAACCTGGTGGCCAATGGTCGTCTGGCTCTGGACGATGGCGCCCTGTACGGCATCAACGTGGCCCAGAAAATTCGTGAGGTGGAAGCCAAATTGTCCGGTGACAGCATTGAGCAGGCTGCAGAGGTACAAAAAACCGACTTCTCCAGCTTTGTCACCGAGTTCTCCATGGACAAGGGGGTGGTGACGACCCCGGCACTGAATCTTGCTTCTCCTCTGCTGCGTGTCGATGGCGAGGGTCAGGCCAACCTGGTTAAGCAGGAGATGGATTACGCAATGGAGGTCTCCGTCGTGGGTTCCCTCGAAGGCCAGGGCGGCGAATCTCTGGATAAGCTCAAGGGGCTGACCATCCCCCTGAGTATCGGGGGCAGTTTCACTGACCCCAGCTTCAGCATTGACACGGATCAGCTGCTGAAGAACAAGGTGGATCAGGAGGGGGACAAGCTGAAGAAAAAAATGGAAGAAAAGCTTAAGGATAAGCTGTTCAAAGGCTTTGGAGGTTAACCATGTTACGAGTTGCTACCCTATGTGCGGCCATCGCCCTGATGGGCTGCAATCAGCAGCAGGAGCCGGTACAGACTCAGGATCCGGCGCCGGCACCCAAACCGGTCAAAGTGGAGGCAGAGCCTCTCAAGGAGCAGGAGTCGGTGATGAAGCAACTGGATCCTGAAGTGCGGATGATTCAGCCCAGCCTCTCCCTGGCGCTGCCCGACAGTCAATGGTCGCGGCAGTCCTCCCTGGATGTGGCGGCCAGGGTTGAAAATACCACGGCTCACGCCATGGAGCTGACCCTGCTGTCAGGCATGACCGCTGACCTCATCTTGTCCCAGGGAAAGCAGCCGGTCTGGCAGTTCAGCCATGAGCGCATGTTCACCCAGGCCCTGCGGCCCTGGACCCTGGAGGCTGGGGAGCACAAGGCGCTGACCTTCACCATCAGCAGCGACGTCCTGTCGGCCCTGGAGCCTGGCGAGTACAACTTGCAGGTAGAGCTCAACACCCTAGACAAACCCCGCAGTGCCAGGGTAGAGATCACCCTGGAATAGTCTCTGAGCGCCCCGGTTTTTACCGGGGCGCTTTCTTTTCCTTCCATGCTCTCGATTCGCAGCTATCTAATTTGCTTGAACTATAGTTAAGGTTCAGGTGCGTTTTGGGGGGCGTTGCGGTGATCATTGTCGAGGGGTTGGCCAAGCGTTTCGCAATACCCAAGTCCGGGGAGATGACCCAGTGTAAGCGCCTGGATCCCAGGCTGCAGGATGGCTTCTTCAATTCGGTGCAATCGGTCAGCTTCCGCGCCCGCCCTGGCGAGGTGCTGGGGTTGCTCGGCCCCAATGGTGCAGGAAAGACCACGGTACTGAGAATGCTCTCAGGGGTTCTGACCCCGGACAGGGGCAGCATCGAGATCAACGGCCATCAGTGGCACAAGCAGCCTGAGCGGATGAGGCGCCAGATTGGGTTTCTGTCTGCCTCCACCTCTCTCTATGAACGCCTCAGTGTCGAGGAAAATCTTGTCTACTTCGGTCAGCTTTATGGCCTCTCTCCCGCACAGATCACCAACCGGATCGATACCTTGTCCAGCCAGCTCGAGCTGGCGCCATTTCTGCAACGCAAGGTGGTGGAGTTGTCGCTGGGGATGAAGCAGAGGGCGGGCATCGCCAGGGCGGTCATTCACCAACCCGAAGTCATAGTTCTCGATGAACCTACGACCGGACTGGATATCATGTCCGCCCAAGCGGTGCTTGACTTTATTCATAGTCAAAAACAACAGAATAGGCCAGTTATTTTTTCAACTCACCGACTCGAGGAGGTGAGTCTGCTGTGCGATCGTATTGCCGTGGTGATGCAGGGGTTGTGTGTGTTTGAAGGCTCCCTGACCGAGTTTGCCGGCAGTCGTGACCCCAATGCGCTTCGAGAAGCCTTCGTCGGGTGCCAGCAGAGACTGAGTCAGTCCCCCCAGGGGCATACCAGGGGGGTGGCTTGATGGTCGGTAAGGTTTGGCTTAAAGAGCTGAAGGAGGTGCTGCGGGACCGAAAAACCATGACTTTCGTGGTCCTGTTCCCCACCGTTTTGTTGCCTGCACTCATCCTGGTGGTGGGGGTGTTGGGTTATCAGATGCTGATGAGCAAACAGCAGGAGGCGATCCACTTTGCCGTGGTGGGGGAGTCCCCTTGGCGGGAAGAGGTGGTCGACACCCTGAAGCAGGTGCCTCACCTCAAGTTGACCGGGTATGACAGCAGCACGCCCCTGCCTGAGCAGATAAACAGCGGCAGATTACAGTTGGTGGTCTCACTGCTGCCCGGTTTTGACCCGGTGATCTCCAGTCAGAATCGCTGGCAGCTGCTGTATGACCAGACTCAGAATCACGGCCAGTTTCGCCCTGTTGAGCAGCGCCTCGAGGCGCTGAGCACCCAGTGGCTGGGACGCTTTATGGCCTACCACGGAGTGTCCCAGGAGGTACAGGGCAGGCTGCACACGCCCCTGATGCTGGAGCACGTGGGGACCGCCCAGGCGAGGCAGGATATCGGCGAAAGGGTGGGCAGCGTCCTTCCCTATATTTTGCTGTTCCTGTGCATGATGGGGGCGATGCTGCCGGCTCTGGATATTGGGGCCGGAGAGAAGGAGCGGGGGACCCTGGAGACACTGCTGATGGTACCCCAGCCGCGTACGACCCTGGTTCTTGGTAAGTTCCTGGTGATTGTAACCACGTCAATGACCCTAACCCTGCTCACCATAGTCAGTGCCCTGGTCTGGCTGGCTGCGGTTGGCACCCTGCTGGATCTTGGCGTGTTTGTCACCCTGGCGAAGATGGTGAATCCTTTGGACCTGCTGCTGTTGCTGGCCCTGCTGCTGCCCATCTCCGGAGTGTTCTCGGCGATCCTGCTGGCGGTTTCCATCTTTGCCACCAGTTTCAAGGAGGGGCAGAACTACATGGGGGGATTACAGGTGGCGGTGCTGGTTCCTGCCATGGTGGCCACCATGCCCGGGGCAGAGCTGACCTCCTCCAATGCCTGGTACCCCATTTTCAACATCTCCCTGGCCATCAAGGAGCTGCTGAAAGGAACCTTTGCCTACCATGATCTGGCTGCGGTGTTTGCATCCAACCTGATTCTCTCAACCCTTCTGCTCTGGTGCTGTGTCCAGTGGTTCAGCCGGGAATCTGTGCTGTTTCGCTAGAGCCAGGAGCGCGCGGGTGATCAAAAAGGGCCGCTTTGATGCGGCCCTTTTGAACTGTTCGCTGGCTTGACCTTCTAACTGCTGATCTTGGTGACGTCCACGTACAGGGTCATCTTCTGCCCCGGCTGCAGATACTTCTTGGCATCCAGTTGATTCCAGCGCACCAGATCGGTCACGGTGACGTTGAACTTCTTGGCGATTCGGGCCAGGGAGTCACCGCTGCGAACCTTGTAGCTGATCTGGCGCATTACCGAGGTCTTGTCCTCGTTTTTGCTGATGCGGTTAACCCAGACCACCAGTTTCTGGCCGGGACGGATGGTGTCCTTGGGGGCCAGCGAGTTCCAGGATGCCAGCTGAGACACCTTGACCTTGTTGGCCCGGGCAATGGTCCAGAGAGAGTCGCCGGATTTGACCGTGTGCTCGATCTTGTAGTTGGCGCGCTTCTTGGACTGCTTTCTGGCCAGGCGCTGCTCGGCACTGAAGGGGTAGAGCTCGGGGTCCTTGGCCGCGACCGGGATCAGCAGATGCTGTCCGGCGCGGATCATATTGCCGTCGATGTCATTGACCGATTGAATGATGCCAATGCGGGTATGAAATTTCTTGGCAATCACGCCCAGGGAATCACCGGGCTTAATCTTGTAGCGCAGCCAGTTTACCCGCTCGGTGGAGGCGGTATCCGCCAGGGCACCGATAAAGCCGTCCGCCTTGTCCAGAGGAAGCAACAGGGTGTGGGGCCCATCCGGAGCCGTGGCCCATCGGTTGTAGCCTGGGTTCAGCTTGTGCAGGTCGGCTACAGACATGTCGGCCATATCCGCTGCCAGGGCGAGATCGATCTGGCTGCCGGCGTCGATCTCCTTGAGCTGTGGCGCATTGGCCACAGGCTTGAGATCGAGGCCATACTCTTCAGCGTTGCGAATCACGTCGGCCACCGCCAGCAGCTGGGGCACGTAGCGCTCGGTTTCACTGGGCAGATCCAAAGACCAGAAATCTGTGGGTTTGCCCTTGGCCTTGTTGCGCTTAATGGCGCGGAACACCCGACCTTCGCCGGTGTTGTAGGCCGCCAGGGCGTAAAGCCAGTTGTGGTCAAGCTTGTTGTAGAGGTACTCCATCATGTCCATGGCGGCCCGGGTTGAGGCGGCCACGTCCCGGCGGCCGTCGTACCACCAGTTTTGCTGGAGTCCGAAATGTTTGCCCATGGGGCTGGTAAACTGCCACAGGCCTGCGGCAGCACCGTGGCTGTAGGCGAAGGCGTCAAAAGAGCTCTCCACCACCGGCAGCAGCGCCAGTTCGATGGGCAGGCCCCGTTTCTCCACCTCTTCGACGATCAGATAGAGGTAGGGATCGGCACGCTCGGAGATGATCTCCATGTGGCGGGGATTGGCTTTGTACCACTTGCGAAACTTATTGACGCGCTTGTTATCCGGCACTTCCAGTGTCATCTGGCGTGCTATCCGCTCCCACACATCTTTGGCGGGGGCGGGGACCACTTCCTGAGCTTCCTGCTCGTCGTTGTCGTTGCCCTGGTCGGCAGGCGCTGCAGCCAGGGGCGCTTCGGCGTTGGTTACTGGGTTGTCCTGTTCTGGCTCACCGCCGCCGAGGGATTGGCATCCCGCCAGCAACAAAGCCAGGGACAAAGCAGAAAGGCTCTTTTTCATCAATTATTTACCATTATCGGCCTGGGTTGCGGCGCAAAAATCAGTTTGCGCCAGGCAATAGTGGTTCGGGATTGTACCCTCTTTATCAGAATTTGTCTTTCCAGGCTCTCAGCTGTGCAAAGCAGGCCACGCTGTCGCCACAGGGTTGACCGCTGTGCTGTTCCGCTGCCGCCTGAATCTGGGGCAGGTGACTGCGAAGGAAGGGGTTGATGGTCAGCTCGTTGGCCATGCTGGTGGGCAGGGTGGGGATCTTGTCCTGACGCAGTTTGCTACAGCGGTGCTGATAGGCCTGAAGTTGCTGATTGTCCGGCTCCACGGCCAGGGCGAAGTCCAGATTGGTCAGGGTATACTCGTGGGCGGGGTAGAGCAGGGTGGAGGCCCCCAGGTGTCGCAACTTTTGCAGGGAGTGATACATCTGCTCGGCGCTGCCCTCGAACAGGCGCCCGCAACCGCCGCTGAACAGGGTGTCGCCACAAAACAGGTGGTGTCCCACCTGGTAGGCACAGTGATCCAGGGTGTGACCCGGGCACAAGGTGACCTTGGCGATCTGATTCAGCCCCTCCAGCAGTATCTGGCTGCCTTCGTTGGCCACCTGAGTGCCCCCGTCAAACGCCGAGTTGGCGGGCACCACCACTTCCACCTCTGGCCAGTGGCCTCGCAGAGAGGCAACACCGCCCACATGATCGTGGTGGTGGTGGGTGATCAGTATGCCGTTGAGCTCCAGGCCCTGCTCCAGCAAGTAGGCGGCGGCCGCATCACCGTCCCCGGGGTCCACCACCCAGGCGTGGTCGCCTATGTGCAGGCACCAGATGTAGTTATCGTCGAACGCGGGGATGGGGGTAATGCTCAGCATGGCGGTACTTCCACAGGGAGTGAGCCACCAGTGTATGGGGGAACAGGGTGGTGGGGAAGCAAAACTTGATACAGTCGGTTGGTGGGAGTTGTTGCGGCCCTAAGGTACTGGCGCTCAATGCCTATTGTCAGTTATCTTTACTGCGTAATGTACCTGGAAAATGGTGATTAATGCGTCCAGCCTACAGCTTCGATTCCATCGCACCTCCGGCCAACTGGTCCCAGCTCCCCTGGGGCGACTGGCTGCAACAACAGGTGTCTGCCGGATTGGATAACTGGTGGCCCAGGCTGTTTGGCTATCACCTCATCAAACTGGGGCCTCTGGCCGCAGACCTCAACTCCGGTCTCTGTTCTATTCGTCATCAGGTTGCCATCCATGCCGACGGTGGAGACGCCTGGGGCGAGGTCGATGATCTGCCGCTGCGCTGTCGCAGTGTCGATGCCTGCATCATGCCGATGGTGCTCGACTTTCATCAGGATCCCCACGGAGTGATTCGTGAGGCTGATCGGGTTCTTGTGGAGGGGGGACACCTGGTGATCATCGGGTTTAACCCGCTGAGCCCCGCAGGCCTGGGAATGCTCTCTCCCAGTTCGCGCAAACGCTACCCCTGGAAAGGGAGAATGTTCACCCCGAACCGGGTCAGGGACTGGCTCGGCGTATTGGGGTATCAGCTGGTGGCTCAGGAGCCGCTGGCGTTCAGTTCTTTGCTGTGGTCCCCGGATCGTTTTGTCTGGCCGCAGCAGTGGATGGCCCAGCAAACGCCCTCATTGGCTTCTGTGTATATGTTGGTGGCCAGAAAGGTGGCGGTACCCATGACCCCAGTCCGGCCCAGATGGCGGCCGAGAAAACGTTTGATTACTTCACCGGCCGCCGTTGGCCGGACGGCGGCCGAGAGGCGTCATCGTTAGATTTTTTATCGAGACTACCGGCGAAGGATTTGGAAAAGGGCCCATCGGGCCCTTTCTGCGGTGTTAAGGCTGGTAGCCCGTATCCTCTTTAAGCTCGTTGCCAGAGGCGGCCTCTCTGGCCAGGTCGTCCACCCGTTCGTTTTCAGGTTGGCCGGAGTGCCCCTTCACCCAGTGCCACTCAATCTGATGCTTTTGGGTGACTTCGTCGAGCCGTTTCCAAAGATCCACGTTCTTGACCGGCTGCTTGCTGGCGGTTTTCCACCCCTTGCGTTTCCAGCCATGAATCCATTGGGTGATGCCCTGGCGCAGATACTGGCTGTCCGTGTGCAGGTCTACTACGCAGGGCTCCTTCAGGCTTTCCAGCCCAATAATGGCTGCCAGCATCTCCATGCGGTTATTGGTGGTCAGGCGATAGCCTTCGCTCATCTCCCTGGTGTGCTGGCGATAACGCAGCAGCACACCATAGCCTCCAGGACCTGGGTTGCCCAGGCAGGAGCCATCGGTGTAGAGGGTGACAGATTTTAGTTGAGTCATTTAAATTGGTACCATAGCCGGAGCCTAAGCGGTGCAGTATACCGCAACTTGTTGCAAATCAGGATTATGACAGACATCAATACCCCAGTACGCCAGATCGTATTCGATACGGAAACCACAGGTATGAACCAGGACGGGGGCCCGCACTACGAGGGGCACCGCCTGATCGAGATAGGCTGTGTGGAGATGGTCAATCGTAAGTTGACCGGCCGTACTTTTCACGTCTACATCAAGCCGAATCGTCCGGTGGATGAAGAGGCGATTCAGGTGCACGGCATCACCGATGAGTTTCTGGCGGATAAGCCGCTGTTTCATGAGGTGGTGGACGGCTTCATGGAGTTTGTTCGCGGTGCCGAGCTGATTGCACACAATGCCCAGTTCGATATCGGCTTCATCGACTATGAGTTCGGGATGCTGGGTCGATACGGCAAGCTGCAGGATCACTGCTCAGTGGTCGACAGCCTGCAATTGGCCAGAGAGAAGAAGAGCAAAGGGGAGATTCAGGGGAACCTGAATCTGGATGCCCTGTGTCGCTTCTATGGCATCGACAACAGCCACCGCACCTTGCACGGAGCCTTGCTTGACTCCGAGATCCTGGCGGATGTGTACCTGTTTATGACCGGTGGCCAGAAGGCCCTGGAACTGGCTTCCGGTGCCGATGGAGAAGGCGGAGGCATCGTTCGCCTGAAAAGTGACCGCCCGCCCCTTAAAGTGATCGCCTGTTCGGCCGATGATATCAGTAGACACGAGGAGCGACTTGGATTGGTCAGCGAGCCAATCTGGCTGAGAGGGTAGAGGATGAGTCGATGGAAGGCGGTGTTTCTGTTGTTCCTGCTGCTGGCGGGGACACGCGCCTGGGCGCTGTCGCCACAGGCGTTGAAACTGCTGGATAACCGCTTTCGGGTGGATTATGGAATTGAAGCCATCACCATGCTGGTGCAGCGCAAGGAGCACAGCTCTCCGGTCATCGTGGTACTCCCGGATGGCAGCAAGTGGTACTCCCACCGCCACCCCCAGAATGTCAGCTGGAGCGAGGGTCCTGCCGGTGACATGATCCGGGTGGCCAATCCCATGCCCGGCCCCTGGCAATTGATTGGTCAGGTCAGCGAAAACAGTAAAATCCTGCTTATCAGTGACATTCAGCTGATGCTGGATCCTCTGCCGAAGACGGTGTTCCGCGGCGAGCGGATTAAGCTCCACGCCAGCATTGAAGGCGACAACAATACTCTCTCCATTCGCGACTTCCATAAGATGCTCAAGTGGAAGGTGAATCTGGTGAGCGCCAACCGACGTGGCGATGAAAATTACGCCGCCGGCGTGAAAAAGATCGGTGGTTTCGAAGACGATGGCACCAAGCTGGATGAGCGTCCCAACGATGGTCACTTCACCTCCTCCCTGGATTTCGATCAGCCCTCCGGCCTCTATGGCTTGCGGCTGGAGGTGGGCAATGAGGTATTTAACCGCACTGTTGACCAGGACCTTGAGATCATCCCCCAACCGTTTAGGCTGTCGGTGCCGCAGAAGCCCGGAACGGATCCCGGTGAGTATCGGGTGCAGGTCAACGTCGACCAGCAGGATCTGATGCCAGGCGAATTGCACCTGGTTATCCAGGTTCGAGCTCCGTCGGGCATGATGGGGGAGTTGACCGTCACGCCTGAGGAGGAGGTGCAGAGTTATTCTCTGCCCATGGTGATGGAGATGGGCAGTTACCTGATTAAAGGTACCGCCGTGGGCACCACGGCGTCAGGGGAGGAGTTTTTCCTTAACCTGCCCGAGCTCAACTTCTATGTGTCTCCGCCGCCGCCCCCCAGTCTCAGCCCCACCGAGCGGGCAGCCATGGTTCAGGAGCAGATGCAGGAGAAAGAGGACGCGGCACGGTTTAGGGTCATCAGCATAGTGGTCGGGGCCAATGGGGTGCTGCTGCTGTTTGGCCTGGGTGTCCTGCTGTTCTGGCGCAAGCGCATGCGGTTGATGGAGCAGCTGGAGGCGGTGCCTCTGGTGGCAGAGCCGGAGATTGAGCCGGACAAGATCGATCTCACGACAGACAGCGACAGATAAAAAAAAGCCGGGTACCCCCGGCTTTTTTGCCTGTTCGGCTGAGTGAGTTCAGGCTATTGAGGGGCGGCAGGGGTGAGTCCGCGGGTGCGGGCCAGCTTCTCCTGAAGGGCCTGGGCCAGAGGGGGCCAGGTCAGTATGCCCACGGGTTCGTTGTTGGTGTCGGTGACCACTAGGAAGTGCTCGTGCGAGGCCTGCAGTTGAGAGGATGCGTTTTCCAAAGAAGCGCAACGCTCGATGCTGGGCACCCCATGTTTCATCACCTGATGCAGTTTGCGGTGCTGCAGTTCCCGGTCCAGGGTTCGCTCCGCAGCGGTATCCAGCAGAGGACTGTGCCAGAACGTGAGCATGGCGTTGGTGATGTACCCTCGTACCGTATGGCCATCCTCATCCATTACCAGGGCCACACTGAGGTCGGCCCGGTTCATCGTCTCCTCGGCCTGAGCCAGAGTGGTATCAAGATCCAGCTTCAGCACCTTGCCCAGAGAGAGGGCGTCAATGCACTCCACAGATTGGGTTCGCTCTTCACAGAGGAACTCCAGGCAGATGTCCACGGCTTCACTGTTGAACTGAGTTCCCCGCCCCTCCAGCAGCACCTCCCTGAGTTTTTCGAAGCCCAGGGCTGGCCGATAGGGACGGTGGGACAGGATGGAATCGGATACGTCGGCAACCGCCAGAATCTGGGACTCGATGAGTATCTGTGGCTCTTTCAGGCCAAAGGGGTAGCCTGACCCGTCGAGACGCTCGTGGTGTTGCAGGATCATGTCCCGAATGGGCCAGGGGAACTCCACATCCTTGATGATGGCCGCGCCCCGCTCCGAGTGAGTTTTAATGAGATCAAACTCCTCTTCGCTCAATCGGGAGGGTTTGGTCAACAGCTGGGTGGGGATCGCCAGCTTGCCGATATCATGGATCAGGCCACCGAGCTTCAGCCCTTCCAGTTGGTGATGGTTCAGTCCCATGCGGCGGCCAATGCGATGGGCCAGCTTGGCCACCGAGCGCTGATGGCCTGCGGTGTAGGGGTCGTTCACTTCAAGAGCGTCGGCAATGGCACCAACCAGCTGAACCAGAGAGTGATTAAGTTGTTGCTTCTGCTGCCGAATAACACGGGATTGCTCGGCTACAACCTTGAGAGTCTTGGGCAGTTGAATGGCATGCCAGACAATGGTGCCGTAGACCATCAGGCTCTTGGCATCCACCTCGGTGTAGGGCTTATCCCTGTTAAAGACCCCGACCAGCCCGACAATGGCGCCTCGATAGGTTATCGGTACGCTCAGGTGATTGTTTACGCTCTGGCCAGCCAGACAAGGCAGGGGCTCATCGTCGATATCATTGCAGATGTAGGCGGATGATTCTTCGATGCACAGCGCCAGGCTGGGGCAGTCGTCGATGGAAAACGACTCGGGGTCGATGCCCCGGCTCTGGTGTCGGGCGGCCAGGCTGAGTTCACGTTTGCCCGAGTTGTAGTGCATCAGGTAGCCATCCTGAGACTGTGAGATGTGTACTGCACGGCTCACCAACTGGTTTAGCGTTTCCTCAGGCGCGCTTTTGATCACCGTCTCGAGGTGGCCTATCCACTGGTCACTGGAGTACAGCGCGTGGTTGTAGTTGGGGTGCAGCTCCATCAGCCAGCGGTTATCCAGATCGAACTCCATCAGCGCCAGGCAGACGGGCAGCTGGGCATTGCCCGTTGGTGAGGCAATGCAGTGCAGCCCTTTCCCTTGGTGGGAAACACACTGGAACTGGCTACGTTGCTGCAGAAAGCGCAGGCTCATCTGTTGATCTGGGGTCAGTGTGGGCAGAAGCTTGCACAGAGGAATCGGAAGACTCCGCGTTGGACAGAAGTGGACAAGGAACGCTTGACTGGCTTGGTGCACATTGAGGTCGGCATCGAGCAGCACCCATTGAAGGCCGCTGATACCAAGAACATCCAAGTTGATTGGCGCAGTGATTGTGTGGGTCATCGCGGTTGGCTCCAGTTTCTCGCCGAAACGGCTTCCACATTGGTTCTTTCATGGTCTGCCTAACTTCAATTTAGCGGCAAATTTATTCAAATCCAATAGCTTAAGCTGATGAATGTCCGGTAAAAACGACAAAGGGCCGGTTTTTGGGAGTGTGAAGGCAGAGGGGAGAAAAAAGGACTGGTCGCGGCGAGAGGTAGCGCAGGTTGGGACCCGCGACCGTCCAAAAATAAAAGAGGCAGGGCTGCAGCGAGAGGTAGTGACTGTCGAGGACTGCAGCCCGCCAAAAAACGGGTTATGAGGCCATGGCTCTTTCGGCATCGATGTAATTAAGGGCACTGATCACCCCATGATGCCAGTCGATAGCCAGTTTCAGCTTGCGACTTTCGGTGTTCATTACGTAGCGCTCGAAATCCTTGCCCAACTCTTTACGCAATGATTTGGAGTGATGAATGCTGCGCAGGGCCAGCACTTCATGGAGAGGAATTTTCCAGAACACCAGTTTACCGTCCGGCTCTTGGGTAACGGCCGTAGAGTCGTAAACCCAACCAACTTGGTGCACCAGATCGATCAGTTTTACTTTTTGGTCCATTATTGACTCCCTTTTATTTTTTTTCGTCAATCTGTGAACATAAGATTAGTGACGCTAATTATTCCAATTGTGCTCCCCGCACTAATATTCTTTATGAATAATGGAAGGTATTAATTAGCGCCTTTTAAGAGCTGTTAGAGTAATTAAACACTGCACAACCCTCACCACTTCGACTAAGGCGGTATCACCCGATGCTGCGCTGCTCCCAGGTCCTGGGGCTGCGGGGCCAGCGCCGGTCTCGGTTCTGCTCCCACGCTATGACTATCGGGTTTCGGCTACCGCGTTCCTTACGATAGAGTCCGGAAACAAAGACCAGTGCTGCGACGACCAGAGAGGCAAGATAAAACAACGCCATCCCTGTAATACACAAACATGCGAATAACACTAGACTGCTGCCTACGAGTTCTAATACTTCCATATTAACCTCTGCTATTTGTGTGGCCTTAATCTTGAAATTTATATAAACACAGAAATCCTTTACTGACCCATAACTTAAGAAAATAAGTGTTAAGTGGATCTCCTATTGGCATTACATTGATAAGTAGATTCAACTTGCTTGATAGAGCGGGGTAGTGTGAATCACTTGTCGACTGGGAAAGTGGGAGTGGATTCAGGAATATTGATTAAGGTGATTCTTCTTGGTCACTCTGTCCTAATGAAAGATATTGTGTTTCTGTGGGATCGATCGATCTATAAAAGGCTGCAAAAACCCCGTTTTGCAGCAGGATATAATCCTGCATATCGGGTGGTGGCCGGGCAAAAATCTGTGGTGAAGCGCCAGAAATCGAGAGTTTCTTCTCTCTGATACCGAAAAGTGGCGCCATTGGAAGGTGATCTGGCTCACCTTGGCGCTGTTTTGCGCAGTGAGCCAGATGTGTTTTTTTCAGGATTTGGGCTTCCGGACTGCCATGATCTTGGGGCCGGGAGGGAGGGTTATTGGCTTGCCTGGCGATTGGGCCAGAAGTGCAGGGCATAGCGAAGCGCGACATAGCCCACCATCAGGCTGGCCAGCACCAGTTCCAGATCCGCCAGCGGCCGGAGCAGCGCCGTCAGCTCCGAGGTGCCACTGGCTGCCTTATCCAGCACCTGGTAGAGGGCGGTGGCTGAGATCACCAGGGGGAAGGTGAAAGCCGCGTATCCTGGACTGAAAGGCAGGCGCAGCAGGCGAAACATGGCCAGATACACCAGGGTCGTCATAAGCAGCGCAAGGGGAAGCAAGGTATGGATGACGACGGTGTCAGGCTGGCGAATTACCGCCAGGTATCCGGTCAGTGCCAGACTGGCCGGTGCCGCCATAATGGCAAAGGTGGGGTAACCTTTGGGATCGTCCCAGCGGCGATATATCAGCCGGTAGATCATCACCGGCAGCAGTAGGGCGTAGTTGCCCAGCCCCAACCACATCATGGCCTTTGCCACTGGATAGAGGGTGTCACTGGGGTAGGACAGGGCGGCGACGATGATCCCCACAGGTGGCACAAACCAGCTGGGTAACATGGTGGAGAGTTTGGGCTCTTTCAATCTGTGGTAAAGAAACAGAGTCATCAGAATCAAGTGCATGGTTACCGCACCACTCCAAAGCAGGGTGGCAGCCGTGGGCAGATACAGTCCCAGAGTTTTGGAGAGGATCATGGCGCCCATGGTGTAGGTGGGCATCACACTGCCCACCAGAGGGCAGGCGACTTCCCTGCGCAGCAGAGCCGGGTGCATCACGAACTTCACGGTCAACATCAGCAAGAGTACTGCCGCAATGGTGGCCAGGGTGACCTGAATCCACAATCCTGCGTCCAGCCTTTGCTCCAGGCACAGTCCCAGGCTGGCGATGCCCAGCGCCAGTCCCGCCATTGGGGTGGGCAGATGTTGGGATGTTCGATGTAGGACAGTACTCATTGAGAAACCTCAGGATCGTCTAGATGTGGCTATTGTCCCTCGTTCCTTCATTTAATAATATCGAATATATCGCAATAATTGTTTAGAGGAGCTATATGGTTGACCTTTCTCTCAAGCAGCTACGGCTGTTCTGCTCCGTTGCCCGGACGGGCAATCTTGGCATCACCGCCGAACAGTTGTTTCTGACCCGTGGCGCAGTCAGCCAGGGGATCAAGGCGCTGGAGTCCCGGTTGGGCGTGTCTCTGTTCGAACGCCAGGCTCAGAGGCTGCACCTCAATGCCCGAGGCCACCTGCTGTTGCCATTGGCTCAGCAGATGCTCAACCGTCAGGAAAACATCCTGGCACTGTTTGAGCCGGGAGGATCTCAGGCGCCCCTGCGTCTTGGCGCCAGCCTGACCATAGGCAACTATCTGTTGCCAACGCTCCTTGGCGGAGAGTTTGGTGGCATTCCTCTTGATGGCGAAATTCGGCTGGCCAACAGTGCAGAGATTCAGAGGGCCCTGGTGGCGTATCAACTGGATTTGGGGCTGATCGAAAGTGAGATTCTGGAGCCGGGGTTGGAGAGGCGCCACTGGCGGGATGATGAGATGGTAATGATTGCGCCTGTCGATCATCCGCTCTCAGGAAAAGTGGCTGACTGGGAGCGGCTTTCTGAAGAGACCTGGGTGCTCAGAGAGCGTCAATCAGGCAGTCGCGAACAGTTTGACCGGTACCTGGGGCCCAGACTCAAGCCTGTCATCAGAACATTGGAGTTGGGCAGCCTGGAGGCGGTGGTACGATCGGTGCAGGCGGGACTGGGGTGTGCCTTGGTGTCTCGTCTGGCCTGTGACGATGGCCTTGCACGAAGAGTGGTCAGTCAGGTTGAGTTACCTGAGCCTATCTACCGCAGACTCTATCTGGTGTGGGGCGAGGGTAACCGAGCCCTTCCTCAGGTGGCATCAGCACTGAAGCTGCTGTCGCCTCGTTGACCCGCAGGCGGGACCACCGGAAGGAAGGGGGGGTCATCGCCAATCAGCTCATCCAGCAGATGGATGGGAGGCATCACCACATCAGGGCCACCGGGGTGATGGGGGCCTGGCGGCGGATGAGGGCCAGTGGCCAAATCTGCTGGGAAGGGGAGTTCGATGTCTACCGGGTTGCCCTCGCGATCATAGAGAGGATGCCTTGGGCGGCCATCGGGCCCAAACTCAGGAATGGCAGGGCGGCCATTGCCATCAAACAGGGCTACGGCGGTTTCCGGGTTCAGGTAGGTGACCACCAGGTTGCCTTCCCAGCTAATGGGGTCCACCAGCAAGCCGGGGTTGGCCCGGCGAAAGGCATCGAGGTAGGCTTCGGCCTGAGCGGTGGTCTCATAGCTGCCACGGAATATGCAGCCAGCCTGACGGCAGAAGTGGTAGACGGGTTCGACGCCCTGACCTGGAGCCAGCCCCCAGTTTTCACTCCAGGGCCCCATCATTTTGTCCGCCATGAACATGGCCAACTGGCCATCCACGTATTTTTCCGGATGATCATAGATAAACCGGGCTTCCGCCAGGCTGTACTCGGAGAAGATCAGCTTGCCATCCACCATTTGCGGAATCAGCAGCGTATCCCTCACCACCAGGCTGGTCTTACCCGGTTCAAGCATCGCCACCAATGTGTCGTAATCGGGCGAGCCCGGCTGAATCAGCCTGGCGTAACTGGGGGTATTGGGGGCACTGACTTCGGCGGGGACCGTACTGCTAGGTGAGGAGCGAAACAGTCCAAAATGAGGGGGCACCGGGTCGGCTTCTGAGTCGGCAGAGACGGTGCTGCTTCCCTGAGAACCGGCGGCCACCGCCACCGGGCCAGCCACCACGGCGGCTGCGGTCATGCTGGCAGAATCTGCTTGGGTCAGAAGCGGTTGCCCCTGCTCTTTGTGGGTGCCGGTGTCAGGGCCAGAGTGCAGGTTCAGCAACTTCATCAGGCGATCAGACGGCATGGCGCTGCCCTGGTGAAAACACCAGAAGCCGGCCAAAACTGCCATCAATGCCCAAATAGGTTTTGCTTTCATTCGCTGCCCTGACTCATAACCTTTGGCCATTCTATCAGAAAAAACACTTAGGTAACCCGGTGGGCCGGAGAATCGCGTGTGGACGTTTAGCCGTCCAAATGCTAACGTCGACCACAGTGTGTTTTATGGCCTGTTGAGGGAGAGTGGTATGAAAGTCGGAATAGTCGGTTGGCGAGGTATGGTGGGCTCGGTGCTGGTGGAGCGTATGCACCAGCAGCAGGATTTCGACGCCATTAAAGCCACCTTCTTCACAACCTCCCAGTCGGGTCAGCCTGCACCGAAAGGAGCCAGTGAGCCTACTCTGGCGGATGCCTTCGACCTGGCTCGCCTGGAGCAGATGGAGGCGATCATCTCCTGTCAGGGTTCGGACTACACCAGGGAGGTCTACCCGAAGCTGCGCCAGTCAGGCTGGCAGGGGTACTGGATTGATGCCGCTTCCAACCTGAGAATGGACGATGAGGCCACCATAGTGCTGGACCCGGTCAATCGCGATGTCATTGACCGGGCACTGGATGAGGGCAAGACCACCTTCGTTGGCGGTAACTGCACCGTCTCTCTGATGCTGATGGCCATCGGTGGCCTGCTGGAAGCGGATTTGGTGGAGTGGATAAGCCCCATGACTTATCAGGCTGCCTCAGGTGGCGGCGCCCGTCACATGAAGGAGTTGCTGGCACAGATGGGGGCGTTGCACCAGGAGGTGGCCAGCGAACTGTCGAATCCAGCCTCGGCCATTCTGGAGATCGAACGGGCGGTGACCGCCAAGATGAACTCCGGCTCTCTGGACGCCACTCAGTTCGGTGTGCCCCTGGCAGGCAGCCTGATCCCCTGGATAGATTCGCCGCTGCAATCGGGGCAGAGCCGCGAGGAGTGGAAGGCCCAGGTGGAGGCCAATAAGATCCTCGGCAGTGATCAGCGGCCCATAGCCATCGACGGACTCTGTGTCCGGGTGGGAGCGCTGCGGTGCCACAGTCAGGCGCTGACCATCAAGCTCAAGCGAGACTTGCCCCTGGAGGAGATTGAACGGCTGATAGCCCAGCACAATGACTGGGTGCAGTTGGTGCCCAACACGCCAGAGGCCAGCCGTGAGCAGTTGACGCCTACCGCAGTCACCGGAACCCTGTCGGTGCCCGTGGGCCGGTTGCGTAAGCTGGCTATGGGGCCAGAGTACCTGTCGGCGTTCACCGTCGGCGATCAGCTGCTGTGGGGGGCCGCGGAGCCATTGCGACGCATGTTGACCATACTGGTGGCCAGACAGGCCTGATCCAGCGCATATTTTGCCGGATTACTGTCGCGGTGAGCCGGTAGGCCGGGCTATACTGCCCGGCATTGATTATGGGGCCGACCTTCAATCCTGGGTGGGCCCTTTTGCTGGAGTAGAGTATCGATGCTGACCAAGATTCTGGTCACCCTGCTGGTGATTACCGTGGTGCTGATGAGCACCAAGAGACGCGCCCCTGAGCGCAAGCAGGACGCCGAGCTCCCCTCCATGGCATCGAGCTGGTTGCGCTTTCTGGCACCCGCCATCGCCGGAGTGGTGATGCTGGTGGCGGCGGCTTTCTCCGGTTGGCAGTGGTACCAGGGACAGCAGATTCTGCAGGTGCGGGTTATAGATGCAGAGCACCAGAGTGAAACCCTCTACGAAGTGTTTCGAAAGGACCTGGACGGAAGACAGTTTACCACCCGTGATGGCCTGTACGTGGAGCTGGGCAGTACCGAGCGGATGGAAATTTCCCATATCGAATAAAGGTCGATCATTATACTTACGGGGCAACGGTTTACGTTGCCCCGTTTTATTTTGGCAACAAGTCTGTATTATCTTCGCCAAAGAACAAAAACGATCTCCAAGGAGTGCTCCCAATGATCACCGCCTACCTTCTGCGCAACGATGTGTGGGAAACCCGGGAATTGGGTGTCGAGGATGGCATCCCTGAACACACCCTGTGGATCGATCTGTTTCGCCCCGATGATGACGAGCGTCAGTGGCTGTCGCGCTACCTGTATGAAGAGGCGCCGGACGAAGAGGACATCAACGAGATTGAGGCCTCGGCGCGTTTTTATCTGGATAACGACGGGCTGCACATCAACTCCCTGTTCCCCCAGCGAGTGGGCCATGAGGTCCGGGCCATCAACGTATTTTTCCTGGTCCAGCCCAGTCGTCTGTTTACCATCCGTGAAGAGGATGTGGGCCTGATCCGGCTGATGCGAAACTACCTGCGTCTGGGGAGGGTGGAGGCGGACCGGCCGGAAGCCCTGCTGGTGGAGCTGTTCAACCTCAAGGTGGATTACCTGTCGGATCAGCTGGAGGATGTCTACACCGTGCTGGATGAGCTGTCCGAAGAGGTGTTCGACAACGACAAGCTGGATGAGGTGTTCAAGCAGATCACCCTGCAGGAGGATGGAAACGGTAAGATTCGTCTGGCACTGCTGGATACCCAGCGGGGATTGCGCTTTATGCAGCGCTACTATCGTCGCCATCTGCACGAGGAGGAGATGAAGGACGTCAAAGAGATGCTTTCCGACATCGAATCCCTGCTGCCCCACACCCAGTTCCTGTTCGACAAGATCAACTTCCTGCTGGACGCGGCCATGGGCTTCACCAGTTTGCAGCAGAATAAGATCATCAAAATCTTCTCGGTTGCGGCCGTGGTGTTTCTGCCACCGACCCTGATTGCGTCCATCTATGGAATGAACTTTATCTCCATGCCGGAATTGCGCTGGGAGGTGGGGTACCCCCTGGCCCTCGGACTGATGCTGTCCAGTGCTGTGGGTACCTACTGGTTCTTTAAGCGCAAGGGCTGGCTGTAGTTGCAGGGCTGGGCTACAATGCCGCCCAAATTTTTTAGATGGAGCGCATCATGGCCAGAGCCTCGGCACGACATATCCTGGTTAAAACAGAACAGGAAGCCCTGAAACTGAAGCAGATGATCGCCAAGGGCGCGGACTTCGGCCAGCTGGCGAAGAAGCACTCCCTGTGCCCCTCCAAGCGCCGCCAGGGCGATCTGGGTGAGTTTGGCCCGGGTCAGATGGTGAAGGCGTTCGATAACGTGGTGTTCAAGAAGCCGGTGCTGGAAGTGCACGGTCCGGTGAAGACCAAGTTTGGCTATCACCTGATCCAGACCCTCTACCGCAGCTGAGTCTGTTTATGCAGACAAAGCCCGCCAATTGGCGGGCTTTGTTGTTTTTGAGGCAAAATCTAATGCGAATAAAGATCGGAATTGTGATCCCAAGCCTGGCTTTCGGCGTACACATGTACGCATAATGCTGGCCTCATCAAGGCGGTAGCTTGGGATTAGCAAGATGAAATTAAGTTGTGGTCAATGTGGTCAGAGAGTACAGCTGTCCGACATTGTGTGTGGCGAATGTGGTGCCGGTCAGCATATGGAAGCCTTCGGCGGAGTGGACCCTTTGGCCAGGCCCAAGAGTCGTCGGCTGGCCGCCTGGCTGAGCTTGCTGCTGGGAGGCCTGGGTGCCCACAAGTTCTACATGGGACAGCACATCAAGGGCACCCTCTATCTGGCATTCTGCTGGACCCTGGTGCCCACCGCCCTCAGCGTGATGGAAGCGGTGCGCACCTTCCGCATGAACACTCAGCAGTTCCAGTTCCGCCTGCGTCAGGCCGCAGGCTGACTCTGCTGGTCTCGGGGACAGAGTTCAACGCTGCCGCTGCCGGGCAGTTGCTCTACCAAGCCCCAGCCCATCAGGGTTGAGGGTGTATGGTAACCTGAGGCATCCGCCTGGGACAGCAGGTGCTCGGTGACCGCCAATGCGCCGCTGACGGTGACGTCATAGCCGTTGGCGGTGTGCACCCGACCTTCCACATAATCCCCCTTGGCGTTTCGCACCTCGCCCCAGACCCAGGTGGTATGGCGTTTCCTCTGGTCGTCACTCGGGCCTTTCAGCTCCCGCTCGATGCGGCCTTTAATCAGGCTCTGCACCCACGACCACCCCAGCATGCTTCTGAACCAGTTCATTCGTTTTAGCTGGGCGATCTTCCGCGGTGACATGGGGATAAACACCTCGATGTTGTCGATGCCGGTGCTGTGCCAGGCGGTGGACACATCGCCCCAGGGGATCGCCACTGCCATCTTCGGCTCATGCCCGAAGGCGATGGTGCGGGTGAAAGTCGCCAGTGGCGTCGCCACTAGCTTGCCGTTTCGGCGAACCATGCTGCCCTGAGCCAGCGCTTCCACCGAGGTTTTGGCGGTACCGGGTGAAAAGCCGGAGCGGCTGTCAAACCCCAGGGCCAGGTGATTGGCATCAGGCAGTGCGGCTTTCAGCCGGGCCGCCAGGCAGTCGGTGGGGATGACGTCGAACCCCACTCCGGGAATGAGCACCACGCCCGCATTGCGGGCCTTGTCATCCAGGGCGGCGGCGCGCTCGAACACCTCTATTTCACCGGTAATGTCCAGATAGTGGCAGCCATACCTGAGGCACGCCTGCATCATGGGGTCGGCGGTGGCGGAGAAGGGGCCGGCGCAGTGCAGCACCAGTTTGATATCGCCTAAGGCATCCCCTCCGATCGACTCCAGAGAGAAACTGCGGCTTTCCAGGCCGAGCTCCTCGGCCAAGGGGCCAACCTTGTCGGCGTTGCGGCCAGCCAGTATGGGGGTCAATCCCCGCTTGACCGCTTCCCGGGCGATCAGCTCTCCGGTATAGCCATTGGCTCCGTATATCATCCATTGAGAGTGACTCATCTAGGCTCCCTGCGCCTGGCGCAAAATCAGTTTGAAGAAGCGTTCCGGCAGCCACCGCTTGAGCCACCAGGCCTGGCGTGACTTGCGGTGGGGCAGAATCAGGAACTCGCCTTTACGGGCGTGCTGAACAATGTAGTCCGCCACATCGGCGGCGCTCAGTTCAGAGCGTGCCATCAATTTCCCGGCGACCTTGGCCATGTTGACCCCCTGAGGGTTGAGCGAATCGAGCAGGGGGCTGGGGAAGAAGGCGGGGCAGACCACATGGACGCCCACATTGTGGCTGTGCCATTCCAGCCTCAGGGTTTCACTGAGACTGACCAGGGCTGCCTTGGAGACGTTATAGGTGGCCATGGAGGGGGCATTGGCCAGGGCAGCCATAGAGGCGATGTTCACCAGGTGACCGCCGGGCACCATGGCACCGCTGACGGTGCGGCACAGGCGAACGGGCGCCATCAGGTTGATGTCCAGACAGCGCTGCCATTCGCTGTCCGGCAGGGATTCGAAGCGGCCCCCTGAGGCGATGCCGGCGTTATTGAATACCCAGTCGAAGCCCGGCTGATGCTCCTCCATCAACGACTGCAAGGCATGAAAATAATCGGGATCGGTCAGGTCGCCGGCCAGAGTCAGGTGGTGATCCCCCAACGCCTCCTTCAGAGCAGCCAGCGCCTCGGCGTCCCGGTCCAGCAGCCACAGCCTGGCCCCCTGGTCCTGGCCCAGTCTGGCCAATTCGCGTCCCAATCCCCCGGTGGCTCCGGTGATTAACCACTCCTTGTTCATCAGATACCTCCTGGTAAAAACGAACGTTCGTTCGTTATTGACGATAAACTAAACAGCTTGTAGGGTGAAAACAAGTCTCATCTCGGAAACTTCTTATGGATCTCTATCTGCTCCGTCACGGTCAGGCGATGTTCGGCAGTCCGGATTACGACCAACTGAGCGATCTGGGCCAGCGGCAGGCTCTCTGCCTGGGTGAGGAGCTGGCGGACTGGAACCTGTCCGATGCCACCCTGGTCAGCGGCAGCCTGAAACGTCAGCGCCAGACCCTGGAGGGGGTGTGCCGTGGCGGAGGGTTTACCCCCACAGAACGGCAGGACCCGGGGTTCAATGAACTGGAGATCATGGAGCTTATTCCCCTCTACTGGCCGGCGGCTTGCGAGCGACTGGGGTTGTCCCTGACCCCGAAGGAAGCCAGTCAGGATATGCGCTATTTCCTGCCTCTGATGAGCGAAGCCCTCAGGGTCTGGATCGCAGATCATGGTCAGCGTGAAGGGGAGAGCTTCAGTCAGTTCAGACATCGGGTCCTCGAAGCCATTGCCGAGCACCATCAGGGCAACAAGCCCACCCTGGCGGTGACCAGCGGCGGTGTCATCAGCCTGGTTGCAGGCGAGGCGTTAGGGGCACAAGCCTCTCATATGGCTGAACTTATTCACCAAGTTAATAACTGTAGTATAACCCACCTGCGCTATGCCCGTGGACAGTGGCAGTTGCAGGCGTTCAACATCAATGGCCATCTGCGCCGACAGGATATGCTGACATGGAGGTAATATGGATTTTTCCCTCTCACCCGGCCTGAAAACCGCCTGCGACGAGGCGTCCTCTCTGGTTCGGGAGCAACTGATTCCCCTCGAACCTCTGCTGCTCAGCCATGACTACGCCACTCTGATGGGCGAGCTGGAGGAGGTGCGCCAGAGCGTTCGCGAGCTTGGGCTGTGGGCCCCGCACCTGCCGACCGAGCTGGGCGGGATGGGCCTGTCGCTCATCGAGTTTGCTCAATTGGCTGAAGTCCTGGGTTACTCCCCCCTGGGGCACTTTGCCTTTGGCTGTCAGGCGCCGGATGCGGGCAACGCCGAGTTGCTGCTCCATTGCGGCACCGCCGAGCAGCGCAGCCGCTACCTGGAGCCCCTGGCCAAGGGGGAAATTCGCAGTTGCTTCGCCATGACCGAACGTCAGTTGGCCGGGTCCAACCCACTGATGATGAACAGCGAGGCAGAGTTCGATGGCGACTGCTGGCACCTGAATGCCCACAAGTGGTTTACCACCGCCGCCGAAGGGGCCGAATTTGCCATAGTGATGGCCAAGACCCACCCGGAAGCCCCCCCCCATCAGCAGGCCTCTATGTTGCTGGTGCCCATGGATGCCCCCGGCGTCACCCGCATCCGCAACATCTCGGTGATGGGCGGAGAGGGTCACGGCCCCTTCAGCCATGCCGAGATGCTGTTCGACGACGTCAAACTGCCGGCGGATGCCCTGGTGGGCAAGGCAGGGCAAGGGTTTGCCCTGGCTCAGGCCAGATTGGGGCCAGGGCGGATACACCACTGCATGCGCTGGCTAGGACTGGCCCAGCGGGCCCTGGATGAGACCGTTGGCTACCTGAATCAGCGGGCGATCACCGCTCAGAAGACCCTGGGAGAGCAACCCCTGGCCCAAGGGTTGCTGGCGGAAGCCGCAGCGGCACACCGGGCGGCGCGCTGGTTCGTCCTGCACACCGCCTGGCAGGTGGACAGGGAGGACTTTGCCACGGTGCGGGCGGAGATCGCCATGATCAAGTTCCACACCGCCCGCATGCTGCAGCAGGTGGTGGATACCGCGGTTCAGCTTCACGGGGGGCTGGGCGTCACCGACGACACCATACTGGCCTTCCTCTACCGGGAGGAGCGCGCCGCTCGTATCTACGATGGCCCAGATGAGGTGCACAAACTGTCTGCGGCGAAGCACCTGCTCAGGGCGCATCGATGACTGACATTGCCTGCTCTCTGGAGCAGTTTCAGCGGCAACTGCAGTGGCAGCCAGACGGCTTGTGGCAGAGCTTTCGCCACCACTGCCTGCCCCAGCTGAAACAGAAGAACCCCAAGCGGACCGATGCCAGGCTGGCGGCGATCATCAACGCCACTTTTGAACTGGCGAACCTCAAGGGGTTTCATGCCATGACTCTGCGTCAGCTCAGTGAGGCAAGCGGCCTCAGCCTTGGGGGACTCTACGGCTACTTCGACAGTAAGGAGGCGTTGGCCGCCTCCATTCATCGATTTATCCGGATTCAGTTCGAGCAGGTGCTGCTGCCGATGATTCGTGCTTTGCCCCGGCAGCAGCAACTTCAGGCGATCTGCCGCTATCACCTCTATCTGAGTGAGCTGATGCAGCCCTGGTTCTACTTCGCTTATATGGAAGCGCGCCATCAGAGCGACACCCTTCGCCGGGAAGCGCTGGCCCTGAGCGAACAGGTGGATGACGAGCTGCATCGCAGCCTGATGCAGTTGGGGCAGGTGGAGCAACCGGTGATCGCCGTTGGCTTGCTTAAGCATCTGTTGCAGGGTTGGTACCTGAGGCGCAGCCACTTTCGTAAAGCCGGTGTCAGCGTGGATGCCTATACCGACTACCTGCTTAACCGAGTTCAACTTCTGTGTCATGGAGAGACCAGCAATGACCCAATCCCTCAACCTTGAAGCCCTGCGTGCCTATCTCGCTCAGCATCTCCCCCAGTTGGGTGAACTGGCGTCGGTGACCCCCTTCGAAGGGGGGGCCTCCAACCTGAGCTTTATGCTGGAGTGCTCGGAACGCACCCTGGTGCTGCGCATGCCGCCCCCGGGAACCAAGGCGGCCACCGCCCATGACATGGACCGGGAGGCGCGGATGCTCTCGGCGGTGGCGGACGGTTTTTCCCTGGTGCCCGAGGTTCTCCACAGCTGTCAGGATGAACAGGTTCTGGGGTGCCCCTTCTTCCTGATGAGTTATGAGCCGGGAATCATTTTAAGGCGCAGCCTGCCGGACACCCTGGGGCTGGCCAAAAGCCAGGCGTCTGCCTTGTGTCAGACGATGATGGATACCCTGGTGAAGCTCCATGCTCTGCCCATTGACGGCACGCCTCTGGCGGAACTGGGTAAACCTTTGGGCTATGTCGAGCGTCAGGTGTCAGGCTGGAGCGAGCGTTATCGCAACGCCCTGACCCCGGGGGCCCGCGGCGCGGAGCGGATCATGACCTGGCTGGCTGACAACCGGCCGCCGGAGTCTGGGCAGGCGGTGATCCACAACGATTTCAAGTTCGACAATCTGGTACTCAACCCGGAAGACCCCACCGAGATCCGTGCGGTATTGGACTGGGAGATGGCCACCCTGGGCGATCCCCTTATGGACCTAGGGTGTTCCATGGCCTACTGGGTGGAGGCGGGCGACCCGCCCCAGATGAAGATGCTCAGGCAGATGCCGACCCACCTGCCGGGGATGTGGAGCCGTCGCCAACTGGTGGCCTACTACGGTGAGCAGACCGGCCGGGATGTCAGTAGTTTTGCCTACTACTACGTCTTTGGCCTGTTCCGGCTGGCGGTCATTGTCCAGCAGATCTGGTATCGCTATGTGGAGGGCAGCCGCCAACACCCCGCCTTCGCACGATTTGGTGAGATGGCTGCGGTATTGATGGACAGGGCGGCGGCAGAGATTGATGAGTTGGAACAGGTGGCCGTGCGCCCGGCGCTGCTGCAAAAGCTCGAAGGCACAGGGCTGCTCTCTCTTGAGGGCCGGGTGGCCCTGGTGACCGGCGCCAGTCGGGGCATTGGCGAGGCGGTGGCCCGACTGTATGCGGCCCATGGCGCCAGGGTGATCCTCTCCAGCCGCGACCAGGGATCCCTGGAAACGGTGGCGGTAGACATCCGTGAGAGTGGTGGCGATGCCAGGGCTATCGCTTGTCATGGCGGCGACAGTGCGCAGATGCAGCAGCTGTTTGAGCGCATCGACGCCGAGTATGGCCGACTGGACATCCTGGTGAACAATGCCGCAGCCAACCCCTACTTTGGCCACATTCTGGATACCCCCCGCGAGGCGATGGAGAAAACCATCGAGGTGAATCTTTGCGGTTACTTCCAGTTTGCCCAGTTGGCCGGAGTGAGGATGCGTGAGCAGGGGGGCGGGGTGATCATCAATACCGCCTCGGTCAATGGCCGCATTCCGGCGCCGGGGCAGGGGATCTACTCCATCACCAAGGCGGCGGTAAACAGCATGACCGCAGCCTTTGCCAAGGAGTGCGCCCGCTACAACATCCGGGTCAATGCGGTGCTGCCTGGCCTGACGGAGACCAAGTTTGCGTCGGCGTTGACCGACAACCCGGCGCTGCTGAAGCAGATCCTGGGGCTGATCCCCCAGGGCCGGGCGGCGCAGCCCACTGAAATTGCCCCCGCCTTCCTGTTCCTGGCGTCCGATGCGGCGGCGTACATTACCGGCATTGAGTTGCCGGTGGATGGTGGCTATCTGGCGTGATCCGCGGGTTGACTGTGTGCGTAGATCGTTGGTCTAAAAAGGGAGAGTGTTATGAAGCGGTTGTTCTTTATTTTTGCCCTGTTGATGACCGGCTGCACCTCGGCGCCCGAGGGGATAGCGCCGGTGCGGCCGTTTGAGCTGGAGCGCTACCTGGGCACCTGGTATGAGGTGGCCCGGCTGGATCACCGCTTCGAACGTGGCCTCAGAGACGTGACCGCCGAATACTCCATGCGAGAGGATGGCGGCATCCACGTGGTGAATCGCGGTGTTGATGAGAAGACCGGAGAGATGAGCGAGGCCATCGGCCGGGCCTACCCGGTCGGCCAGTCCGATGTGGCCCATCTCAAGGTCTCCTTCTTTGGCCCCTTCTTCGGCGCCTATGTGGTGTTCGAGCTGGACCCGGAGTATCAACACGCCTTTGTCAGCGGGCCCAACCGGGAGTATCTGTGGTTGCTGGCACGCACACCTGAAGTCTCCGAGGAGGTCATGACCAGGTTCCGGCAGCGTGCCGCTGAGCTGGGGTTTGATCTGCAGCCACTGATCGTCAACCCCTGATGCGTTTCAGTTCCGCCACTTGATGGAGCACCCCATGCTGGGATGCTGCTCCTGTGGGCCGCTTCCGGTCTCGGCAACCATCCGCATGGCGTCGAGCAGCTCGGTGGTTCGGTTGGTCTCATCGCCCATTTTGGCGTCATCCAGACGCCCCCGGTACTGCAGCTCCCCTTTGGCATTGAAGCCGAAGAAGTCCGGGGTACAGATGGCGTTAAACGCTTTGCCGACGGCCTGGTCCTCATCCACCAGGTAAAGGAAGGGAAAGTCGTGTTGCCGGGCAAACTCCACCATCTTGGGCGGCGCATCCTCCGGGTAATCCCGGTAATCGTTGGACATCACCGCCACCACGTTAATGCCTTCATTCATCAGCTGTCTGGTGTCCGCGGCTAGCCGGTGGGCTACCCGCTTTACATAGGGGCAATGGTTGCAGATGAACATCACCAGCAGCCCTTTGCTGCCCAACTGCTCACTCAGGGTAAAGGGGATGCCATGGGGGTCGCTCAGGGTGAAGTCCGGGGCTTTCCAGCCAAAGTTGCAGACAGGGGTGTCCAGTAGCATATCAAGCTCCTGTGGGCCGTTAGCCAATCTGGGTCATTTCATGAACGGTAAAGCTCTCCACGGCGCCCTCTACGGCTGCCAGGTACGCCTTGAGGTGATCATTGGCCATATGGTCTTGCCACGCCTCCCGGGATGCCCAGTTTTCGAAGAACAGGAAGTGCGCCGGGTTGTCATTGTCCTGGTGCAGGTCGTAGTTGATGCATCCAGATTCGGCGCGGGTGGTGGCGATCAGCTTGAGCAGTTCCGATTTTACCAGCTCAATCTTGTCGGCATTGGCTTTGATGTGGGCGACGATGGTCAGCTTGGTCATGGGGGTCTCCTTGGCATTGTGTAGGACCTCAAGCCTAGCACCTTGTCCCCAGGGTTAAAGTAGCCAGGGGTTGAAGCACTATTAAAAGAATCTAAAGAATACAGTGTGCTTCGAAAAAATATTCAATGTCCGAAGGGAACTGAGTGGCCGGGCCTGTTGAGGCGCCGGCCGATGGGTGTCGATCATTTCGAGCGGGTGGATTCCACTTCACGAACCCAGTCACAGGAGATGCCAGCCTTGGCGTGGTGCTTGTGAATCGCTTCGGCGTTGGGGGCTTCCAGCACGCAGTAGATCAGATTGTCTTTCCTGCTGAACAGGATGTCGTGGTGAGTGACACCAAATTCATCCGCCGGTGCGTTTTGCAGATCTCTCAGCTGCTGCTCGGTAAAGGGCTCCATGGGGTGAGTGTCGATGAACTTAGGCATACGTTGTCTCCTCCGTCCTTCTGTATTTAGTGGCCATCGGTCTCTGCTTTGCTGACAAAGATTGGCCACCTTGGCTCACGATTGCGGAACGGGAATCAACCTATCAAAGGATAGGCCAGATGGCCGGTGACGTAACGACGCATTTATCCCACTTTTTGTTGCCGGATGTGACGCTTTCCGGCCCAGTCCACGATTCTCTGCATTGCCCAGTCGAAGAGCCCGGGACACAGCCGGGCAAAGTGATAGGTGAGTTTGGCCTGAACGCCGGGGATGATCAGAAATCGTTTCTTTTCGAGCCCTTTGAGGGTGGCCCGGGTGACCGCATCCACCTGAAGCGTGCCGCCAAGATCTTTCAGCAGCCTGGCCACAGGGCTGATGTAGGTGCGCTCCTGGGCCACCATCGGGGTATCCACCTCGGGTGGACAGAGCACCGACACACGGATGCCCAAGGCGTGCACCTCCTGTTTCAGTGCCCCAGCCATCCCCAACAGGGCAAACTTGCTGGCGCTGTAGCCAGAGTAACCATAGGGGGCGATAAGTCCGGCCAGGGAGCTGACAAAGCAGATCTGTCCGCTGCCACGTTCCACCATCTGGGGCAGCCAGGCTTTGGCCAGGCGTCGGCATCCCAGCAAGTTGGTGGTGAGGATGGCATCGAACTCCTCGTCGCTCTGTTCCATGAAGGGGATGCTCTGGACGATGCCGGCGCTGAGGAGCAGCAGATCCGGTACCCCCTGTCTGGCTTCGACCTGCTGCTGATGGCCGTAGGCCGAAGCGGCGTCGGCAACGTCGACTTCGTAGGTTTCAAAGCTCTGGTTGTTATCGGTGGCCAGATGGCGGCACTCCAGCAGTGCCCGTTCCAGTCTCTTGGGGTTTCGGGCCAGCAGGGCAATGCTCCAGCCCTTGGCGGCGTAGGCCCTGGCCAGGCCTAGCCCTATGCCGCTGGAGGCGCCGGTGATCAGCACCAGTCGTGGTCGCATATCACTCATGATCGCTCTCCTCGAGCTTGGCCTGCGGGGATAAAGCGGCCAAAGCCTGGAGTTTTGCCGAGATCGGGTTGAACCACATCCCCGTCCACTGCCAGCTTGCCATTGATGAACACCTGTTGGACGATGCCGGGGTTGCGATTGACCAGCCTCTGAAGGTCAAAGTTCTCCATCTCGCCCCAACTGACCGACTCCAGATTCTGACTCAGCTCGTCAGGATCCAGAATCACCAGGTCGGCCCTGTCTCCCTCTTTGATGCTGCCGGCGTCCACCCCCAGCCACTGGGCCTGCTCGCCGGTGAGGCGCCATACTGCCTGCTCCAGGGTCATCACCGGCTGTCCCTCATCGATGGATTGCTTCACCAGTTTGAGCATGCGCAGAGGCAGGTTATAGAAGGCCATATTGCGGATGTGGGCACCGGCGTCACTGAAGCTGATGATGGCGTGGGGATCGCTCACCAGCTTCTTCAGCACCTGAGGCCTGTGGTTGGCCACCGTGGTGTACCAGCGCAGCTTGGTGCCGTACTCCACCACCAGATCCAGGAACAGATCCACCACATGGATGCCTCGGTCAGTAGCGACCTCCTGGAAGTTGCGGCCGACCAGGGTGGTGTCTGGACAATCGATGATGGTGGCGTCCCCAAGATCCCGCTGCCACACCCTGGGACTGAGCTTCTCGCCATAGAATTTGCGAAACTCCCGCCGATAGGTTTCGTCCTTGAGCAGGGCATTGCGCTCCACCTGGTCTTTGAGGTCCAGGGCCATCTCTCCGGCGCCAAACTCCTCGAAGAACACCACATCGATGCCGTCGGCATAGACGGTGAAGGGAGTGGGCAGCACCTGCCAGCGAAAGTCACCCCTGAGTAGGTTGGTGAAACGGGAGGTGAGCTTGGTGAGGTTGGTCAGGTAGCGGCTGCCCTTGAGATCCATCTGGCTGATGAGGGTGGTCTTAAGGGGTTTGCGCCGCCAGCCGAGGCTCTCCTTGACGTAATCGAAGATGCGCAGTGGCGTGGCCGCGTTTGGCGCGCCCTGGTGCACCCGGCCATAGCGGCGCACCAGCTGGTTCAGCCGGGCGATCTCCCGCCATTTGGCGTAGGTGCTGGGCAGGCTGCGGGACCAGGCGCGGTCACCGTCTATTTTGTCCCACTTCAATCGCATGGTGGACAGCCCGAGGAATCCCGCTTGCAGCGCCTCTTCCAGCAGTGCCTCCATCGCCTGCATCTCAGCCTCCGATGGGGTGATGCTGTGGTCGGTGGCGCGCTCCAGGCCCATGACGCTGGCTCGCAGGTCGCTGTGGCCGAGGAAGCTGATCAGGTTGGGCCCCAGAGGCAGGGTATCGATGTGTGCCAGCCACTGTGTCGGTGTCTTCCAGCACTTCTTGTCCTTGAGGATGGGCAACACCTTCTCCCTGGGCACCGTCTCCACCCGGGTGAAGATGTCTGAAGCGTCCTCGTAGTCGCTGCAGATCATGCTCAGGGAGCAGCTGCCCACCAGAGCCGTGGTCACGCCGTGGCGCACCGACTCGGACAGGCTGGGGCTGACCAGCAGTTCGGCGTCGTAGTGGGTGTGGGTGTCGATAAACCCGGGGGTGATCCACTTGCCCTCTGCCTCGAACACCCTGGCGGCAGATTCTGTGGGCAGCGGGTCGGCGCTGACCCTGGCAATGCGCCCGCCTGTGATGGCGACATCGGCGACAAAGGAGGGGCTGGCGCTGCCGTCGAAGTAGCGCCCCCGTCGAATCAGAAAATCGTACTCAGCCATGGTTGCCTGTTCCTTAAGCAGTTTTCCTATAGAAATGCATCCTACTCCCATTCTCATTATGGCGCTTGTCATTTGGTGACAGGGGTTGGATGATACTTGTTCACAGGGAGGAATGGCATGACACAAGGATTTCGTATCAGGGTCAGTGCCCTGGTGGGTATTGATCGCCTGATAGAGGCGATGGGTGGCAACGCCGAGCAGCAGCTCGCCCTGGCAAGGCTGACGCCCGCACAGCTTCACAGTGAGCAGACCATGGATATCGAGCAGCTGGCCAGGCTGCTGGAGTGCTGTGCCTCGGATCTCTGTTGTCCGGAGTTTGGCCTGAAACTGGGGGCGCTGCAGGATCTCACCATGTTGGGTGAGCTGGGCATGGTGCTCCGCCGCTGTGACACGCCGGAGCAGGCCCTCAAGGCGGTGCGCAGTCTGATGGCGTTTCACAACCAGTCTGAGTACTGGGACCACCGACTCCAGGGGCAGTTGCTGGCCATCCAACGTTTCGACAACTTTCACGGTGAAACCGATTCCCGCCACTATAAGGAGCTGGCCATCAGTGCCTGTTTCCGCTTGTGTCGGGATCTGATTGGGCCTGACTTTCGTGCCGCCCGGGTCGACTTCGCCCACGCGCCGCTCTCTTCCAGACACTGCTATCGTGATCACTTTGGTTGTGAAGTGATGTTCAATCAGCCCCAGGACACCCTGTGGATCCCAGGAGCTTTTCTGAGGCGTCAACTGCACCCTTCGCAACCCGAGGACAGTCAGCGTCTGAGCCGACAGATCAGTGAGCGTCTTAAGGTGTCGGGGCAGGGGAGGGTGGCCCAGGTCAGTGGCCTGATACAGCAGACCCTGGGCAGCGGTCAGGCCAACATTGACCATATTGCCAGGTTGCTGGGGCTGAATCGACGCACCCTGCAGAGACAGCTGAAGACGGAAGGGGTGGAGTTCAGGGCCCTGCTCAGTGAACTGCGCATGCAGTCCGCCTGTTGGCACCTGAGATTCAGCAACATGGAGGTAACGCTGCTGGCGGAGATCCTTGGCTATCACGATCTCAGCGCCTTCTCCCGTGCCTTCAAGCGGCGGATGGGAGTGTCGCCCCACCTATGGCGTTCAGCTCATCGGGAGGGGCTGACCCGCTTAACCCGAGGCACATCACAGAGCTAATGCCCGTTGAAAAACACTGGCAGATCCCTTAGTAGCGCCATAGGCGTGCTCGCCTACTCTCGTTGACGCCCCATCGGGCCAATAATGGAAAACGAGAGATATGATGATGAGCAGATACCCCCTTTCTGCGCTGCTGCTGGCTGCCCTGTTGGGCGGCTGCGGCAGTGACGATGGCGATGTTGTGGTTCCCGAGCCCCAGCCTAAGCCCCCTCAATCCCCGTACTTGACGGTGGATGTGAGCCCCCAGGCCGTGTTCGAGGGGCAGTTCCAGGTGTACCTGGGACGCTATCCTGACCTGCTGAAGGACTGGCTTCAGAGTGACAGTGCGCGGGATCTCAATGGCGATGGCCATATCGATGAGCGCGACGCCCACTTAGACGGTGTCTACAACCCCGACGAGACCCCCATCATTGTTCAGGCGGCGGAGATGGACAGAGTACTGCGCACCAACCCCGATGGCCTCGGCGCCGGCAGTGCCCGTCCTGATATCTTTGTCGACGGCCACTACTCGGTATTCGATGCCCTGCGCTACCTGGCGGCCACCCGCGCCGATCTCAAGCTGGAGCAGGTGCAGGGACCGGAGCAGACAGGCCGTGATACCCATGATTTTGTGGTCTCCTGGGATCGTAATGGCGACGGTGTGTTTGATGAAAACGACAACGACCTCTACGCCAACTTTCAGGGGGCGCACTGGCACGGCCGGGTCAAGTATGACGGCGGCGAGCTGATCAAGCTCAATGGCACCCTCACCGGCCTGGGACCCCAGGGCGAGGCCCACTATGAGAGGCTGGATCAGGTCTGGCTGCAGCCGCGGATGACCATCCGCTTCCAGCCCTTCTCCCCGGAGATGACCCAGCGGCGCCATTGGGTGCAGCAGCGGGAGATGGCGCGTTTGGCCGCGGGCGACGGCAAGGTGATCCTGCCCCAACTTCAGATAATGAAACCGGGAGAGCCCAAGCCGGTGGTGATCCCCAACCTGGAGGTGACCGCCCACAACATGCGGCCGGATATTTTCCAGCCCGGGGTGATCACCAAGATGGACATCTTCCTCTCTGCCGCCGATGCCGGCCTGGATATGGCGTTTAACTACTGGCCATCGTTGTCCACCGGTGCCAGGGTGGAGCACTTCGCCCTGTTCCGGGTCGACGGCGTCGCCTCACAAGTGGGCCGGGGCTGGGCCACCGTCTATGGTGATATGGCCGTGCATGGCGACTTCTCCCCCGCCTCCGTGTGCAACTTCTCTTCGCCCGCAACAGGCGGCATGGACCTGGTCGCGGACCCGGAGCATTGCCGGCTGGACTGGAACGCCAATTTCGGCGGTAACATCATGCACATGATGTCGGACACCTGGGTGATGAACCAACCGGTGCAGTTCACCATGCTGGTCTACAAGAGTCATTACGAACTGTTCGGGATGGAGGAGTACAACGGCAAGGAGTCTGCCCAGCGTGACTTCAGTGAGGCGGAAGATGGCTCCGACATCATGACCCTGCAGACCTTCAGCCTGCCTGAAGAGGGCCCACTGCTGACCGAGGGGCACTTTGGCTGGGGCATCGCCGATTGCACCGAGTGTCACAACGAGCAGAAACAGCCCCGGGGTCACGGCGGCCACAGCTGGCCGGTGAACAGCAGCGATGGTTTTGATCAGACCCAGCCCTATTACTGCGCCACCTGTCACGGCAGCAACGGTGCCCCTGCGGGCCATGGCGAGACCGCCCGCTGCTTCTGGTGCCATGCCGGGGAGAGTAATACCCCCAGCCATCATGGTGATGCCTCCACCCGCAGGCTGTATGAAGGGGAGCAGATCAAGAGCAACGACAAGATCTACAACGACCCCAACGAGCTCAACGCCCTGCCCAGGGATGCCCAGGGCAACTATCAGCCCTATGAGAAGGTGTGGAGCTCGGTGAACTCCGACTGGGACATGAGCCGGGTGTTCCCCGACCCCTATTCCTGCATGACCTGTCATCCCAATCAGGGGTAAGAAAAGGCCCGCGGCGTCCCTGCTGCGGGCCAGTTTTGCTCTCCTTAACCAGCGGAAGTGTGAAGGAGAGGTTTTACAAACGCGCTGTCAGGCCCTTGCCCGCCTGACGAACAGGCCGCTCCTGCGCCAGGTAACGGATGGCACTCTAGTAGGGGAGAGAAAACCACTCTGCTAGCTCAACCCACTCATTTTTATTAGGTTTAACCTACGCCTGCTTTGGAGGAATGGACATGATCCGGATCACGCCTTGCCGGATGTTGGACCGAACCCTGGGCAAGAATTTCGTTTACTATTAGATATGCCAGTACTGTCTGTATGAAGGGCAAATACAATGGCGAGATGCATCCCCCCAACAGAGCAGACCAAGATGAGCAACACCCATACCCAGCCTTGTGACATTGAGCCAGAGATGGTGCAAGGAGCCAGGGAGTATCTTCGCCGCTTTGGGATTACCGAGTTCTTCTATGGCATTACCACCAAGGTGATGATCCCCAGTCTGCACCAGTTTAAGAAGCTGCGGCGGCGGATTCCTCAGGAGATGATCAAAGCCAAATGCGGCGTCTATTCCAGCGAGGCGATTCTGAGGTTTCGCCATCAATACCTGCAACATTTTGCCAGCAGTGATGAAGCCTACTTCAATAAGCATCCCATGGGGCTGAGTGTCTGGGCAGACCCGGGCCTCGACGGCGCCAAGGGAGAGCAGTTTGGTCGGTTGCTGGCGGAGTACGGCATCCGCAGTCGCGGTGTATGGCACCTGCCGGTGCGGTATCACCCGGACTGGCTGGCGGCCTTTGTGTACTGCTCTGATCTCCCCAGAGAGGAGCTGCTCACCAATCTGAGGGAGCATGAAGCGGAAATCGGTCATCAGCTGGCCCTGCAGATCCTCAGGCTGACCGCCGAAGGTTTCTCCAGCGAAGAGGTCGCGGAGCAGCTGTCACTCACCGAGAGTGGCGTCAACTATCACCTGGACCGGCTCAAGGAGTTGCTCAATGCCCGCAACCGGGCACAACTGATCAGCATGGCCCATACATTGGGTTTGATTGATTGACTTTATTCCGGCTCTCGGCGATTTTTGATTTGAGAATCAACACGGTTTGCAAGGAGTGCGACCATGGCTCAAATGATGTGCCGAGTGATCGTTATGATGATGGTTTTGGGCGGGTGCACCTCTTCGCTGCATGGCACTTTCGCGGCCCACAGTTTTCAGGGCGGTTCCCAACAAGCCTTCGCCCTGGGGACGGTAGAGGGGCGCAGCTGCCAGGTGCAAGGTCTCTATCTGCTGCCCATGGATGAACCGCCCTCCACCCAACAGGCACTGGAGGCGGCTAAGCAGGTGATTCCCGGCACCCACTACCTGGTCGATATCAGCATTGATGACGAGACTCTCTGGCACTTCGGTTATGCCAGGCAGTGCATTGTGGTTCAGGCCACCGCCTGGGGTATGCCTCAGCAGTGATTCCGTTTTCCATTCATTTCTGTTCCACTTAGGCACTGAATTGCGAGGAAAAGGTGAGCCAGGGAAAGGGTCATGAAGCTTGATATTGTTCAAATACCAACAGACGAGTTGGTGGAATCGTTGCGCTCAAAAATTCGGGCGCTGAATCGTGCCAACTGGCCCGATGTGGAGCGCAAGCCTCTGGCGGTGGCGCTCCACAATGACCAGGGTGAACTGGTGGCTGGGGCCAGCGGCAGCAGTTTCGGCCACTGGCTGCAGCTGGACTGGCTCTGGGTCGACACTGAGCTGCGCGGGAAAGGTTGGGGCAGGCAAATTCTTGAAGAGTTTGAACACCAGGGAAAGCAGAGAGGGTGCCGATGGTGCCTGCTTGATACCCTGGAATTTCAGGCCAGACCCTTCTACGAAGAGCAGGGCTACCAGACGGTATGGGAGCAGCAGGCGTATCCGCTGACCGGTTGTCGGGCTTACATGACTAAGACTCTTTAAAAAAAGCCGGCCACTAGGCCGGCTTTTTGATGCGCCAGGATCCACCGGCGCCAGAGATCAAAGAGGCAGGGAGTCGTCACTGCCGCCATTACTGGCCGGTGGCAGGGTTGTCATGGGTGTCCGCTCCCAGGTGTTCCAGCAGGTAGTCGATGAACACCCGGGACTTCGCGGGAATCTGCTTGCGGCTCGGGTAGTAGATCATCATCGGAGGCAGTTTGTTTTGGTAGTCGGTCAATATTGGGACTAACTTTCCCTGCTCAATCAACTCTCTGGCGTAGAAAAGCGGGCCTGGTGAGATGCCTATCCCCTCGACGGCCAACTCCAGGCCGAGCTCCGGATTGGTGACTGAAATACTCGATTTCAGGTTGTCTTTGACGAGCCTTTCCCCGGTGGGTGAACAGAACTGCCAGGGCTTGCGTCTGAGCGTGGTGGGGGAGCGGTAAACGATGCAGTTGTAATGCTCGAGATCGTTAGGGTGCTGCGGGGTGCCATGTTTCTTCAGGAACTCGGGGGAGGCGAGGTAAACCAGATCGATGTCGGTAATGGGCCTGGCTACGATGCTGGCGTCCTGGTTAATTTGGTTGCCGATGCCCAGGTCGATCCCCTCTTCAAAGAGATCCACGATCCGGTCCTCAAATCTCATGTCCAGCTCAATTTGCGGATAACGCTCGAGAAAGCCCTTCAATAGGGGGACGACGTATTGCCGACCGTATTGGTAGGCCAGGCTTATCCTGAGTTTACCCGCCGGGGTGCCACTCTCATCCCGGGTCGTGCTCAGCACCTCCTTGAGCTCATTGACCACAGGACAGATCCGGTTGTAGAAGGCGGCGCCTTCGTCGGTGAGTGACAGGGCATGGGTGGAGCGGTGAAACAGCCTGACATCCAGGCCAGCCTCGAGGGTTTTGATGTTCTTACTGATGGCTGCCGGAGTGACCCCGAGCTGTCGGGCTGCGGCGGAGAAGTTGTGGGTCTGTGCTGCGGCAATAAATGCGGGCAGGTGCCGGGTCAGTTCAATGTCCATGATGTCAACTTTTGGTTGAAGCTGTTTCTACACATCTGATACTACAGGTTTTGGCTGATGGCGGTAAAATTTGTTTCTACTTTTTTGGAATTTTGTCGTGGAGGTCGGAGTGAGTCACCTTTTGTCCTGTTGGATGGAGCGTCTTAGCGATCATCTGGTTCATCTGTTTGCCCCCTCCCTTGCGCCTGGCTCCGATGAGTGCTGCGACGAGTAAACGCTTTCATCAACCTTTGTAGGCAGGACGCCGGAAATACAGATTATTGACCGGATATCCCCCTTTACCCGCGGCGGTGCTATGGAAAGCACCGCTTTTTTATGGGTGAAGGGGAAAGCGCATGCTCCTCTGTTTGGTCGCTGCCGATGATTGACCGGATATCCCACCCTTGCTACCCGCGGCGGTGCTATGGAAAGCACCGCTTTTTTATGGGTGAAGGAATGCGGATTGTCGTTGAGGGGGGCTACAACACGTCCAAGCAGTGCTCTGGCAGTGCCTTTTGGCTGAGCACCCGCTCTTTCTGGGCGCGACTCAGTTGCTTGACTCGGTATTCGACTTTGGAGGCCAGGGAGCGGTCGCCTATGGGGGTATGAAACTCGAGCGTCAGTGGTCCCTTGCCTTTGAGGGCCTTGGCGCCCCTGCCGCTGCTGTGTTGCTGGAAGCGGCGCTCGACGTCGGTGGTAATGCCGGTGTAGAGGCGGTCACAGGCGGTGCGTACCAGATAGAGAGACCACATCAAAAGTGCACCACGTGGTCCTGCTTCTGCCACAGGTGGGGGCTGCAGAAGGCGTATTGATAGGGCGGGTGCATCAGTACCAGGATGGCGGCAAAGATCAACACAAACTCCAGCAGATGTAACAGGTCCGGGTGCTGGTAGACCATGATGACACTCATCAGCAGGATAAAGGCAAAGCAGAGGATCACCAGCCCGGCGTTCAGACGTGCCAGCCACAGATTGCCGATGGGTACCTGATAGGCGTAGCCAAAGCTGGGGTGAATCATCAGCACCGTCAGGCTGAGCAGGGTCCAGGTGGCGAAGCTCGGTGTGGGGGTAAGGATCACCGCCATCATGGTGCCGACGGCTACGGCCAAATCAATCCAGAACAGCCACTGCCAACGCGACATTACACCCTCCCTCTGCCAACTTCGGTGGAACACCGTCTAGGATAAAGTGTTCATTCAGCGCTGTAAATCCGCTGATTGTTCCTGTTGTTCCAGCAGCAGGGTTCGAATGTCAGCCAGCAGCAGATCCCGGTGCAGGAAACCAGTTGAGTAGATATTGCGGATGCGCAGCTGGGGATCGATCAGGTAGACCCTGAGCAGGTGCGACAGGGCGCCGCTGGGCTTGCCCTGGGCGTCTCTCTCCTGCACCACCCACTGGTTGTAGGCGCTCAGAATGGGATCCAGGTCTGCTGCAGATTCGGCGGTCAGAAACTGCCAGCGACCCAGGGGAGAGCGGTAGCGTTTGGCGTATTCGGCCATGATATGGGGGCGGTCGTTTTGCGGATCGAAGCTCAGGCTCAGTAGCTGTACCTGCTTGCTGAGTTTGGGGTCCTGCAGCAGCGCCTTCTCCAGCCGAGCCAGCACGTGGCCCGCCAGGGGGCAGCCGTTGGGATCGGGGCAGCGGGTGTAGATGAAGCTCATCACCACCAGTTTGTCGCCAAACAAATCGTGCAGACTGCTGCGACCGCCATTCTCAAGCAACACACGGCCATCGGCGGCATTACCGAGGGGCGGCAGCCGGTAGCTGCCAGGCTGAGGGGCGTCAAAGGCCAGGGGAAAGTAACCCGGGGCCGAGGGCTGGGCCCGTCGGTGTGCTTCGTGGGGATCGGCCCCCCAGCAAAGGGGGGCGGCCAGTATCAGTAGCCAAAGCCAGAGCCTCATTCGATCACCTCCGGTCCGGGTTCCCCTTGAGGTGAACCATAGAGCGCGTAGGCGGACAACCGCATCTGATGGGGACTGCCGAGGTTCTCTTTGTGGAAGTCGATGCTGAACTGGGGCTCCAGGGCCTTGCCGTTCCAACGGTAGGCTTTGAAGTACTGGAGATCGCCTTCTCCCTGGGTTTTATCCCAGTTGGCCAGCAGCGACGAGGTGTAGTACAGGCGCTCGCCATCCCAGCTTTGGGACACCATATTGACCTGCTCTCCCACCTTGAGACTGTAGACCTCCTTGGGGGCGTCTGGGTCGCTGATATCAAAGCGCCGGGTGGTGCCGTCGTTCCAGGTATTTACCCACAGTGCTTTGTCGTCACTGCCGATGGAGATGTCCACCGGCAGCGGCATCGCGGCAGCGTCGCCGATGTCGGCCACCGCCTCTGCGCTCCAGCGACCGGAGGCGTCTCGGGAGACCATCCACAGCTTGGAGGTCAGGGCGGTGGTGGTGAAGCAGTAGTTGTGGGCCGGATCCCAGGCGCAGCGAATCTCCAGGGGGGCTCCGGGGACTGCCAACACCTGCTGCGGCTGGCGGGTGTGCAGGTTCCACACCACCATGGAGTTGCCGAATCTGGCCATGCGTTCCGGTGAGTTGACCACCTCTCCCAGGGTGGCCATGTAGTTGTCGTGTCCGGTGAAGGAGCTGGAGATCATGGCATTGACCCGGGGCAGGGCACGCACATCATAGCCATAGCCGTCCGCATGACTGGCGCCGTGCAGGCCAGCCTGCTTGGGATCGTCGGGTATCCAGTGGGTGGCCACGTAGTCTCCCCGGTTGGTGTACTCCACCAGGGCGGTTTTGCCGCCGTGGTCCTTGTCATTGGACAGGCCGGTGAGCAGCATGCGCCCGGGCAGGGCATAGTGGGTGTGGGGGCCGATGACGCCGCCGGATGCATCGACAAAATCGGTGATCACCTTATGGATGCGTGGCTTGGCGGGATCGCTGTGGATGTCGAACACGAAGATCTGCGAGCTGTCCAGGCCGCCTGCCCACAGGAAGCGTCTGTCATCGGTAAAGCCGCTGTGGTGGGCTTCGTGCCGGCCACCGACGGAAAGGCTGTGGATCACCTGGCCATACTCGGCGGAGTCGGGGTTCACGTCGATGGTCACCAGTTTGTCCTGGCCGTCACCGATCCCTTCGACGCCGACGGTCCACACATAGACCAGATCCTCCTGTCCGGTGATCTTGGCCATATAAGGAGACATGCAGGTTTCGTCTGCGGCAATGGGGTGTGCCAGCAGCAGTGCTGCCAGGGGAATGAGCCGGTTCATGTCAGCCTCCAAATCACTGTTTAGCAGGATAAGTGTAGCCGCTGCCTCCCCGGCTACCCTTGGTGGCCTTCGGCCCCTTGGGGTAGACTGGGCAGCCAATATGGTTCCTCAGTTTGTTGATATGTCTTTTTCCCTGCCCATCGATCCCCTCAAGCCCAGATTCCTCACGCTGCTGGACAGCCGTCATATGGTGGTGGAGTCTCAGACCGGCTCTGGCAAGTCCACCCGGTTGCCCCTGTGGGCGGCGGAGAAAGGCCGGGTACTGGTGGTCGAGCCCCGGCGGGTGGCCTGCCTGGCGCTGTCTGATTTTCTCGACTCCCAGGGGGGACCCAGGGTGGGCCATGCCATACGTTTCGAGTCCACCGTGGACGACCAGACTCAGGTGGCCTTTGTGACACCGGGGGTGGCGCTGCGCTGGCTCAGTGACGATGGCCTGGCCGGGTTCCACACGGTGATCATCGATGAGTTTCATGAGCGTCGCTGGGATACGGACCTGTTGCTGGCCCTGCTAAAACGGCGTAACCAGCACCGGCTGGTGCTCACCTCGGCCACCATCGACGGCGAGCGACTGGCGCGCTATCTGGAGGGAGAGCGCCTCATCGGCGAGGGGCGCCAGTTTCAGGTGAGTATTCACCATCTGGCCAGGGAGAGTCGCCAGTTGCCCGATGAGCGGGGGCTGGAGGGGCGGGTTCGGGAGGCTGTGCTCCGCGGCCTCGAAGAGAGTCCCGGAGACATTCTGGTGTTCCTGCCCGGGAAGCGGGAGATTGCCCAGTGCGCAGCACAGTTTAAGGATGTGGATGTGCAAACCGTGCCTTTGCATGGTGGCGCCAGCAACGCCGAACAGCGGGCGGCACTGCGCAGCGGCGAGCGCCGGCGGGTGATCCTGGCCACCAATGTAGCAGAAACCTCACTGACCATCCCCGGCATCACCTGCGTGGTGGACTCCGGCCTGGAGCGGCGCACCCACCAGAGAAATGGCCGCACCGTGCTGGGGCTGCACCGCATCTCTTTGGCCAGCGCTGCCCAGCGCGCCGGTCGGGCAGGGCGGGTGCAGGCGGGGATCTGCTATCGCCTCTGGGGTCAGCATGCCCCCATGGAGGCGCTGACGCCGCCTGAGCTCAAACGTGAGGAGTTGGTGGAGCCGATGTTGGCCGCCGCCTGCGCCGGAGAGCGCCTCCAGGATCTGGAGTTTGTGGACACTCTGCCGGAGAAATCCTTAGGCATCGCCCGGGAGAAACTGGAGCAGATGCAGGCCATCGACGCTCAGGGCAAGGCCACCGACCACGGCCGCCGCCTCTACCCTCTGCCCATCGATACTTTGTTTGCCCACCTGATCACTGCCATGGAGGAGAAGGCCTGCCGTGAGGCGATGGTGGACCTGTCCGCGGCCCTGAGTCTGGGCGCAAGGTTGTGGCAGCCGCCGACCAGCGAAGAGGGCCTCAAGGCGCTTAAGGCCTGGCAGCCTCAGGAGTGCGACGCCATGACACTGCTCGCCCTGCTTAGAGAAAAGCTGCCCGAGGCGCTCAGCTGTGACAAGCAGATGCTTACAGAGGCCAGGATGCTGGCCAACCAGATTCGTGACGCTCTGGCATTGCCTCAGCTCTCTGTGGCCACCCCGGTCAGCCGTAATGCCTGGCTGGGGGCGGTGATGCGGGCCCAGCCGGATCTGGTCTATGTGCGTCGTCTTAAACGTTCCCAGGCGCTGGGCAACGGCTTTAGCGAGGTGCAGCAGGGTCGGGACAGCCGCGTCTCGGAAGAGACTGCTGGGGCCGTGGTGTTTGACCAGTTTTCCCTACCCGGACGCGGCGTCAAGCAGACCCTGAACCTGGCCACCTGCATGGCCCCGGTCACCTTCAAGCAGATGCTTGAGGCGGGGCTGGGTGAGCTCCAGACCGGTGAGCTGCAGGAGGATGGCCACACCCTGATCTCCAAGGTGGTCTATGCCGGGCGGGAGTTGGGAGAGGTGAGCCATCAGGGCAGTGGGGACCAGGTAGTGGCCACCCTGGTCAGGGAGATTCTGGCTGAGCAGCGCCTGCCCGGTATCGCAGAGCGCCTCAAGTCGGACTTGGCCGCCTGGGCCCTGTGGTGTGCGCTGGGTGAGGGGCAGGGCGACACGCCGCAGCCAGAGGCCTGGCTGACCCAAAGGTTAACGGAGCTGGGGGTTGAGAGTTTCGATGACATGGAGCTCATCGACGAGGAGGAGCTCAGCTTTGAGGGCATTCCTGACTGGCAACGGGGCGAGTTCGATGAGCGCTTTCCCCAGCGCCTGACCCTGGCGGAACTCAAGGTGACCGTAGAGTACGACATCCGCAAGAAAAGCATCGATGTGGTGTACCACTCAGGGACCCGAAAGGCCGGTCCCAAGCGCTGGGAATTGCCCCGCTGGACGGGATGGCGCGTCTTCTATCGCAAGGCCAGCAAGCGGGTCAGCTTAAGCTAAGCTATTGATTTTACTGGGCTACCACTTTTGTGGTAGTTCTTGATCTAAGTTTTTGATAAACACTGGTAAAAAGTTTCGGGGATCCGTCAAAATACGGCCAAAAAGTTGATCTGAAATAACTTTCCTGATGAATACCCCCAAAGGGGTATCCCTAGCCTTTCATCACTTCTCTATGATTTGCCTTGAGAGATAAAAATAAGCCTCGGAGAGGATGAGATGAAACAATTGAATAAACTGGCTATTGCTGTTGCTATCGCGGCCATCAGTGGTTCTGCTTTCGCTAAGAACAGCCCTGAAGACGCTAACAACATCACATGGAAAGAAAAGTATCCCGATCAGTACGCCTCCTGGGCGAGCACTGAAGAGTCCAACGCTCTGGATGACATCCTGGCTGAGGACCCAATGGTTGTTCTGATGTTTGGTGGCTACGGCTTCGCCAAAGACTACAACAAGCCTCGTGGTCACCAGTTCGCCGTTATCGATAACATCCGCAGCCTGCGTACCGGCGGCCCAATGACCGACTCTGAAGGTCCTATGGCTGCTTCCTGCTGGGGCTGTAAAACTCCTGACCTGAAGCGTATGTACGATCAGGTTGGCGAAGGCAACTTCTCCGAGAAGAAGTGGGGCGCCTGGGGTCACGAGATGGCCAACTCCATCGGCTGTGCCGACTGCCACGACTCCGCAACTGGCAAGCCTACTCCCGCTCGTCCTTTCGCCATGCGCGCTTTCGCCGCCAGCGGTCAGAAGTTTGAAGAGCAGGAAGCCAACATCCAGTCCGCTATGACCTGTGGCCAGTGCCACGTTGAATACTACTTCGACGGTACCGACCACAAGAACGTGAAGTTCCCATGGGACGGCGGCATGAGCGCTGACGCCATCCTGGCTTACTACGATGCCCTGGGCTTCAAAGACTGGACTCACAAGATCTCCAAAGCGCCTATGCTGAAAGCCCAGCACCCCGAGTGGGAAACCTGGAAGCCTTCCGTACACGCCGAGATGGACGTGACCTGTATCGATTGTCACATGCCCAAGCAAGAAAACGCGGCTGGCAAAGAGTTCTCCAAGCACAACGTAGCCAACGCCATCGACAACTTCGAGCAGACCTGCTCCAACTGTCACGACAGCAAGGCTGAGCTGGTTGATACTCTGGCCGCCAACAAGAAAGCGGTTCACAAAGCTCAAATCGCCGCTGAAGAAGTTATCGTGAAAGCGCACTTCGACGCTGGCGCAGCCTGGGAAGCCGGTGCTACCGAAGCTGAAATGAAGGACGCTCTGAAGCTCATCCGTCACGCTCAGTGGCGTTGGGACTTCGCAATTGCTTCCCACGGTATCTCTGCCCACAACCCTGAACTGGGTCTGGAAGAGCTGGCCAAGGCCAAAGAGACCGGTATCGAAGCCCGCGCTGCCCTGAAGAAGATTCTGGCCAAGCACGGCGTAGACAAGGTGACCTACCCTGACTACTCCACCAAGGCCAAAGCGCAAGCCATCGTAGGTCTGGACAAGACCAAGATGGACGCCCAGAAGAAGAAATTCCTGGAAGAGCGCGTACAGAAAGAGTGGCCTACCAAGGTACAGTTCTAATCTCGACCTCTCACACGCACGAGATTGACTGAAACCAGGTCCGAAACGCCCCCGCAAGGGGGCGTTTTTTTATGTCTGTCTGTTACAGATTGCCCGTCTAGGTAAATCTGTTCAAAGGTGCTTTGTCGGTTCTCCTTATGTCCATACCCTTTTCCTCAGAGAATTCAGGAAAAGGTTGACCCATGAAACGATGGTTATTGGTTTTGGTGCCCGTGGCGCTGGCAGCTGGGGCTTGGGGCCTGACGGACAGCTCTCAGAAAAATCGCTACCAGTATGAGACTCAGTCGGCGGATCGCGGCGTGATCCGCAAACAGGTGGCCGCCACCGGTGCCCTGGCCGCGGTAGACGATCTGGTGGTCGGTGCCCAGCTCTCAGGCCAGATCACCGAGATATTGGCGGACTTCAACGACCAGGTGAGTCAGGGCCAACTGCTGGCCAAGATTGATGACCGCAGCTTCGCCGCCCGCGCCGACCAGTATCGGGCTCAGCTGGCTCGACTGCAGTCCGAGCTGGCACAACAGCAACTGGCCATCGGCATTGCCGAGGTCAATCTGGACAAGGCGCGTCAGGATCTGGTGCGCGGCGAGGGGCTGGTCAAAGGCAACAACATCTCCGATGAGGAGCTCAGCCAGTTGCGTACCGATCTCAGCCTGCGCGAGCTGGAGCTGAGTCAGGCTAAAGGCAAAGTGGCCTTGATTGAGGCGGACAGCGCCGCCACCAACGCCCTGCTGGAGCAGGCCGTTATCGAATTGGATCGCACCGAAATTCGCTCTCCCATCGATGGTGTGGTGATCAACCGCACCGTGGAAGCGGGCCAGACCGTGGCCTCCAGTTACAACACCCCGGAACTGTTTGTCATTGCCAAGGACCTGACCCAGATGGAGATTGAGGCCTATGTGGATGAGTCAGACATCGGCCTGATCCAGGATGGTCAGCGGGTCAGCTTTAAGGTCGATGCTTACCCCGACAGTCAGTTCGATGGCAAGGTACGCCAGATTCGCCAGTCCCCCACGGTGGAATCCGGGGTGGTGACCTACCGGGTGATCATCGCCGTGCCCAACCCCAAGGGGCGCCTGCTGCCCGGGATGACCGCCGATCTCACCATAGAGATTGCCACCGCCCGCGACGTGGTGCGGGTGCCCAACTCCGCCCTGCGCATCGGCGCCCGCGAGGCAGCCAAGCAATCGAGCAACGTCAGCCAGGGGCGTCAGGGCGAGCTGCTCAGTCAGCTCAACCTGACTGAACTGCAGCGGGACCAGCTGACGCAGATGCGCGAGGAGATGAAGAAGGACCCGGCGGGACGCAACCGCGAAGCGATGCGCCAGCGCATGGCCCGGGCCCTGGAGCAGATCCTGACCCCGGAGCAGCGGCAGCGGATGCAGGCACTGCAAAGCGGCAACCTCAGGCTGGGCCATCTGCTGCTGAGCCGTGAAGGAGAACCCGAGCTCATCAGCGTGGAGCTGGGGATCAGTGACGACGGCCATACCCAGGTGCTGGGGCGGGATCTGGCGGGAAGTCAGGTGGTGACCCAGGTGCGGGAGGTGGCCCTATGACCGCCGCCATCCAGTGCCGCAAGCTGAGCCACAGCTTTCCCATGGGCGAGGAGGAGTTTCAGGTCCTCAAAGGGGTGGATCTGTCCATCGAACAGGGTGAAATGGTGGCCATTATGGGGCCGTCCGGCTCGGGCAAATCCACCCTGATGAACCTCATTGGTTGTCTGATGACGCCTAAGCAGGGTCAGCTGACTTTGCTGGGCGAGGAGACCGGCGGCCTCTCCAAGGAGCGTCTGGCGACACTGCGCGCCCGTCATATCGGTTTTGTGTTTCAGCAGTTCAACCTGCTGCCGCGCACCAGCGCCCTGGACAACGTCAAGATGCCGCTGATGTACAACCCGGACCCTGCGCGTGACGACGATGCCCGGGCCAGGGAATGCTTGGAGATGGTGGGACTGGGACAGCAGATGCAGCACACCCCGGGCCAGCTCTCCGGCGGCCAGCAGCAGCGGGTGGCCATCGCCCGCGCCCTGGTGAACCGTCCCCAGCTGATCCTGGCGGATGAGCCTACCGGCGCCCTGGATACCCGCACCGGCGAGGAGATCATGGGGTTGTTTCGTCAGCTCAATGAGCAGGGGATCACCATAGTGCTGGTGACCCATGAGCCCGAAGTGGCCGCCTGGGCCGGTCGCACCATAGTGGTTCGTGATGGCGAGCTGGAGGCGGCCTCATGAAGCCCTGGCAACTGACCCGCACCGCCCTCACGTCGCTGAGGCGCAACCTGCTGCGCAGCGTGCTCACGACATTGGGCATCGTCATTGGCATCAGCGCAGTGATCATCATGTTTGCCCTGGGAGAGGGGGCCCAGCGGGAGGTGGATGCGCAGATCGCCGCCCTGGGGTCCAATCTGCTGATGGTTAAAAGCCAGTCGGTCTCCAGTGGCGGCGCCGCCGGCAGCGCCGGGGCGGTGGAGACCCTGACCATGCGCGATGTGGATGCCATCCGCGATCAGATCCCTCAGGTGGTCGCGTCCGGCACGTCGGTGTCCTCGTTGGCCCAGGTGGTGTGGGGCAACGCCAACTGGAACACCCGGGTGGAGGGGATGAACCTGGACATGCTCAGTGCCATGAACTGGCACATCAGCGAAGGCCGCGCCTTCACCGAACAGGAGGTGGGCAGCGCCGCCAGGGTGGCCCTGATCGGCGAGACCGTGGCCAAGGAGCTGTTCGGTATGCCGCAGATGGCCCTGGGGGAGTCGGTGCGCATCAACCGCACCACGGTCACCGTCATCGGCCTGCTCAAAGCCAAGGGAGAGGATATGCGTGGTAATGATACCGATGACACCCTGCTGGTGCCGATCTCCACCGCCCAGCGGCGTATCCTCGGCGGCAACACCGCCTTCCAGGACAGGGTAAAGCGAATCATGGTGCAGGTGGACCGGGCCGAGAACATGGACTGGGTTAGCGATGAGATAGACAGCCTGCTGCGCCAGCGTCACCGGGTGAAAAGTGAAGCCACCCAGCCTTTCGTCATCCGCAACCTGTCGCAGATGATGGAGACCCGGGCCAATGCCTCCAAGGTATTCTCCTCGCTGCTGGCCGGGGTCGCCGCAGTCTCCCTGCTGGTGGGCGGAATCGGGGTGATGAACATCATGTTGGTGACCGTCACCGAACGCACCCGGGAGATTGGCCTGAGGATGGCGGTGGGGGCCCAGCCTTCGGATATCCGCAACCAGTTCCTGATTGAGAGCGTCATCCTCTGTCTGCTTGGGGCGATGTTGGGGCTGCTGTTGTCTCTGGTGCTGCTGGCGGTGGCCGAACCCCTGTTCGGCTGGACCATGGTGTTGCCACTTTCCATCGTCATGTTGTCGGTGGCGGCCACCGCCCTGATTGGGGTGGGATTCGGCTACTACCCTGCCAGTAAGGCCGCCTCACTGGATCCCATCGATGCCCTGAGGTTTGAGTAGCCCACTGATCAGGCGCTGGCGCCAATGGACGCGTCAGCGCCGGTTTCGCCCCACCAGAAACGCCAGTTCGGCGGCGTTCTTCACCCCCATCTTCTTCAGCAGGTTGGCGCGGTGGATCTCTACGGTGCGCTGGGCGATAAACAGCTTGTCGCAGATCTCCTTGTTGGTTTTGCCCTCCACCACCAGTTGCATCAGCTGATTTTCCCGTTCGGTCAGCTGGGCCACCCTGGTCTCCCAGTCACCGGCCAGGCTGTCCTCCTGCTGTCGCTCCTGGGAAGCTCTGAGGCCGCGCTCGATCAGCGGCAGCAGCCGCTCTCCCTCAACCGGCTTTTCCAGAAAATCCAGTGCGCCGGCCTTGAGGGCGGCGACGGCCCGAGGCACGTTGGCGTGACCGGTGAGGATAATCACCGACAGCAGGCTGCCACGGCGGTTGAGCTCCTGCTGCAGGGCCAGGCCATCCAGGCCCGGCATCTCGATGTCCAGGATGGCCACGCCCGCCTGATCCGGATCCATGGCGTCGAGAAAGGCGCTGGCGCAGTCGAAACCCTCGGCCTGCATCCCTTTGGCCTCCAGCATCCATTGCAGGGATTCTCTGACGTCCCTGTCATCATCAACCAGAAAGATGGCGCTCATGGTGTACTCCTAAGGGGGAAATGGCAGATAAGGGCCAGACCGGGCTGTTGTCGCTGGGCTTCGATGCGACCATGGTGCTCCTCGACGATGCGTTTGCAGATGGTCATGCCCAGCCCCAGGCCCTCCGGCTTGTCGCTTTCAAAGGGCAGGAACAGCCGGGCCAGCTTGGCGTCGCTGAGTCCGGGCCCGCGGTCACGCACCGACAGACACAGTTCGTCGCCTGAGTGGGTGAGGGCGATCTCCAGTTGCCGCTGCTCCTGTGGCAGGCTCAGCATCGCCTCCATGCCGTTACGCATCAGGTTGACCAGCACCTGCTGCAGCAGGGTGGGGTCGCCGGTAATCACCCCGGCTGAAACGGGCTCCCTGAGTTCAATCTGGCAGCGGTTATGGCGGCAGTCCGGCGCCATCAGCGCCAGGGTTTCGTTTACCAGAACGGACAGGTCAACCGGTTCCTGGCGGCTGGAGCGGGCGCAGAACTCCCGCAGTTTGCGGATGATCTCCCGGGCGCGATCGGTCTGATCGGCGATGCGATCCAGCCCCTGGTCGAGTGCGCTCTTGTCCAGGGGATCTGCCTCCAGACGGTACTGGCAGCCTTGGGTGAGGTAACGAATGCTGGCCAGGGGCTGGTTAAGTTCGTGGGCGATGCCGGACGCCATCTCACCGGTCAATAGCACCCTTTGGGCCTTATAGAATCCCCGCTGTTGCTGCTCCAGCTCCTCCTGGGTCTGGCGGTGGTCGGCCATCTCCTGACTGAGCTGCGCCGTTCTGCGGGTCACCATGGCCCGCACCCGCAGGTGGTGGACATAGCCGAGCATCAGCAGCGCCGCCAAACCCAGCAGATAGGGGGTGACCTGGGGCCAGAACTCGCGCCAGTCGGCGTCAAATGGCCACAGGCGAATCTCTTTAAGCAGGGCAAACACGTGGCTGTCGTCCACCGGCACCGTCCATCCCTCGTAACGGCCGGTGATGGCGGCTGGGTTGGTGGGGTAGAGATCCAGTAACAGCCGGGTGACCTGGGCGGCCAGGCGATTGCTGGTGTGCCCCATCTTGGACAGAGAGGAGTAGGGGTAGAGCTGAGTGCTGCTGGCGCAGGGACCATCGGTCTCCCGGGCCAGCGCAACCTTGAGCTCGCCCTTGGGCAACTGGCCGCTGTTTTCCATATGCTCCAGCAGGCAGGTGGGCACGATGGCCGCATCGGCACTGCCGCTGAGCACCTGATGCAACAACTTGGACTGGGGAAAGCCGACGAACTTGAGGTAGGGCAAGTCGCTCAGCGGTGCCAGCCCCTGTTGGTCCAGCTCCCGCCAGAAGGCGATAAAGCCGCCAAACGCCTGTTGGCTCACCGACACTAACTGCTTGTTGCGCAGTGCCTGAAGACTGCTTATCTGCTGGCCTTTGCGGGTGACGATGGCCGAGCCCACCGCAAACGCGGGGTCGCGCCCGCCAAGGGGTTTTAAGCTCAGCAGCTGGCTGGAGCCATGGCGCTGCTTGAGCTGCAGGGATTTGACCGCGTTACCGATGAAGAAGTCGAAGGACTGATGCTGTACCAGCCGGTCCACCTGGTGGGGACGCAGGGCCAGCAACACCAGTTTGTGTTCCTCCAGGTGGGCATTGAGGTAGTCCACCGTGGGCTGCCATCTTTGACGCACCTTATCCGGAGCATCAAACGCCAGTACCGCCAGGCGCACCTGCTCTCGGGCCAGGGCCTGGGGCGCAGCCAGTAACAGGGCAAAACAAACAAGGGTTATCAATCGGCTAATCACGGTTTCTCGCAGCTGTGTTTCGACAGGCACAGTGTAGTTGCAGCCAGCGGGGGGGAGTGTGAGTTGGCTCACCTAAACGGGCGACATACGGAAAACCACTATATCGACTCCGGGGGGGCTTTGTTGAACTGTTAACAGGCCCAGGGCGCCGCTTCCAGATTCGAACACTGGGAGGGTGGCCGCACCAGGTAGGGACGCCAGGAAGCCGTTTTTTACAGTCAAATTGCAAACAGATAATTAAATGACCCAAGCCCGGGCCTGGCGGCCCGCTGAGGAAGAGTGATGAAACTAACCCCCGTTGTATTAGGTATGTTGGCCGGTCTGGCCAGCGTTGGCGTTCAGGCGAGCGAGATGCAGTTTTACGGTCGTATCGACTACTCGGTGACCAACAGTGATTCCGGTTCCGCCACCCACGATGGCAAGTCCGGCACCATCCTGGAGAACAACTTCACTCGTGTGGGGATTCGCGGTGACGTGCCCATCAATGATGCTCTGGCCTTCTTCTATCGGATTGAGCTGGGCGTCAATGGTGATGACCAGGATGGCAAGACCGTCTCCTCCCGTCCTACCTACGCCGGGTTGAAGCACAGCACCTTAGGGTCTCTGGCGTTTGGCCGCATCGACCCGGTGTTCAAGATGTCCAAGGGCTTCGCCGACGCTTTCGACAACTACAGCCTGAAGCACGACCGTCTGTTTGCCGGTGACAAGCGCCACGGCGACTCCCTGGAGTACCGTACCGCCAAGTTCAGCGGTCTGCAGTTTGGCCTGAGCTACCTGCTGGAAGATGACTACTACAGCGACGACGATCCCCGTAAAGACAACGGCAACTACCAGCTGGCGCTGACCTACGGCGACAAGAAGTTTAAGCACGGTAACCTTTACCTTGCCGCCGCCTACAGCGACGGCATCGAGGACATCGAAGCGACCCGTGTGGTGGCCCACTACAAGATGAACGACTGGACCTTCGGTACCATCATGCAGCAGTCCGAGCTGGCGAACCCCAACGCCGCCGGTTACGGTGACCGCGATGGTTTCGGCTACATCGTCAGCACCACCTATCAGATGGGTGGCTGGAAACTGAAAGCCCAGTATGGTGAGGATGACTCCGGCACCGGCAAGATCGCCGGCCGCATCTACGGCAAGCTGGGCGCCCAGGCCGACGTGGTGCCCACCGTCAGCCAGTGGGCCGTGGGAGCGGAGTACCGCTTCACCAAGCAGCTGAGACTGCACACCGAACTGGGTCAGTTCAGCGTGGATGAGTACAGCGAGTTCGACGACACCATCACCAGCGTCGGCCTGCGTTACGACTTCTAAGTCCCTACAGTTTCACCCCTGAAGGCCCTCGCCGACTCCTGCGGCGGGGGCTTTTTTATGGTTACATGATATTAGAAATGTAACGTTGATAATTTCTAAACGGAGAGGGCGTTTATCAATATTTTGGTGAGCCTATGCTTGTAAAGAGCTGGCCCCACATTGTAGTGGCGAGCTAACTCAAATGACGGTTTATGAGGCTCAACCATGAAATATCTAAAGAAAATTGTTTACTCTTTGGCCCTGATCTTACCGGCCTTTTCCCATGCTGAAGTTATTGAAGTTGTGACCTTCAAGCTGAAGCCGGGGATAAGTTATCAGGACTTCGCGCCAATCGATAAAGCCGTAGAGATCGAGCACGTATCCAAGCAACCCGGGTTCATTTCGAGGGAGTCGGCTGTTGGTACAGACAGAGAATGGCTGGTATTGGTTCGATGGGAGTCTGAACAAGACGCCGATGCATCAATGAACTCTTTTATGCAGGCAAAAGCCGCCAGTGACTTTGTCAATCATATTGATGAAACAACGATGATGATGAAGCGCTATTCAAAGTAGGTCGAATTGAGCTTTGTACAAGCTCCATGGCAGAGCCGAGGATGATGAACCACCCTCCGCCGTTTCACCCCTGAAGATCCTCGCCGACTCCTGTGGCGGGGCTTTTTTGTCTGGCAGCGCCACATTGCGATCATTGTAATGCTGAATGGTGTTTATGGAGTCGGGTGCTATATAAGCGATTCCGAACAAAAAAAGTTTTTTTAATATAATGTTATATATTCATCGATGACTCTAACAGTCTTGGGTGTCATAGTTATTTATGCACTCACCATGATTTAACGTGCGTCACACTTCTAATGTCTGAATTTTATTATTGGAGAGGATGCTCACGCTTTTATGAGATTTGGCTGTATTAGCTGTTGCTCATATAATAATTTCGTTTTGTTCATTGGGTTTAACTTTACTACTCCCCGAAAAGGAAAAATCATGAAAAAACGTATCAACCTGAAAACCATGCTAATTGCTATCAGCTTGGCTTTCACCTGCCTGACAACAGCAGCTTTCGCAGTTCCAAATGACAGCGTTGCCCTCGGTGATTTGACCGAAGGTAAAATCCTGTTTGATATCAATCTCAGCGCTCCAGAAAGCCTCCCATTATACCTGAGTGTCATCAAAGAAACCTACGACGGCCTCGAAGCACAAGGTGTTACTCCAGATTTTGTAATTGCCTTCCGCGGCAAGGCGGTTTCTTTTGTTACTTATACTGCTTCTGATGCTGCGCTGGAAACACAGATCGTAACCTTGGCAGGACTGAATGGCGTAAGATTTGAAGCCTGTGCCGTCGCCACGAGACTGTTTGGCGTCGATAATGCTGACATCCTTGCTGACATCAACGTGGTTGGTAACACATTTATTTCCGCCGCTGGATTTGGTAGCAGCACTAAGGGGTACGCGACAGTTACCATTATGTAACCGCCGCCGTTCATGCACCTTAAAGCTGTAAAGGAAATTACTATGAAAAACATATCAAAATGTACCCTGCTTGCCTGCCTGTTCGGCACGGTACTGCTGACCGCCGGCTGCGGCAGCGACTCCGACTCAACCCTGTCCCCAGCAGAACCAAATGACCAGGTCGCTCTGGCCGGAGAAACCACTGGCAAGCTGTTTTTTGATGTCAACATAGCTGACGCCGACAAATTAGCGCTTTACTTCGATGTTATCTTGGAAACCAGCAATGGATTGAAAGACCAAGGCGTTGAACCCATGTTTGTTATCGCCTTTCGTGGCCTATCGGTCACCTTAATCGACGATAACGCCAATGACACCACCAAAGCATTGATCAAGACTATGGCTGCACTACCTAATGTTCGCCTAGAAGCCTGTTCAGTTGCCACGTCACTGTTCGAGGTTGATAATGCAACAATTCTTCCCGAAATTGCAGTGGTGGGTAATACCTTTATCTCCTCTATGGGTTATCAAGCAGTTGGTTACGCACCTGTTTTGATTCAATAGTTGAATTAATTCTACAGCATCAGTATAAGAACAAGGGGGGGAATAAACTTTATTCCTCCCCCTTTAGTCTGCACGCTAAAACAGCCTCTAAGTGTCCTTTATAACTTGACTAACCTTACGTCATGCTGTGTTTACATGTTGTACACATGATTTAACTTCAACGTCCTGTTCATACCTGTTTTTGTGCCCGTATTTTGACGCAGTTATGTTGTAGAACCCCGCAGGCTCTTAGATTTCAACCAAAGCTTTATATGTTAGGCAAATTGGTTAGCTCGGATTCTCTAATCTATCTTCATGACTTGAGTCTTGATCAAGGTGGTTATTCCACAAGAGATTGCCTCATTTATCTGCTTATCGATGACCTTCATCACATCCGCTGCAGTGGTCCAGTGAAATTGACCATGCCCGGTAGTCCAACTGGATCCTTCAGGTGTAACCCCTTTGTTTCCAAACCGTGGCCGCATCGGCTGCGGCCACGGGACTTTTAATAACCTATCTCATCATGATGTTCCGAGGGTTTGCGTTGTCTGGCTCGACGATGATGTCGCTCTTTGCGCGAGTGTGGGGGCTGCTCCTCGTCGTCCCACCTGTGTCGGCGGTGCTTTTTGCCCGAGGGCTCAAGCCATTCGCTTGGTAGTTGTTTCATGAGTCTCTCAAAGGTGAGTCGTTGCACTCACATTCTCGTCTCTCAGGGGGCAAAACCAAACGAAATTGTTTTTATCGCCAGGACAAATTCTATTTATCTGGCCTCGTCACCGAAGCCCTTTAATGCGTTAAATACGCTCCCCAGATTGAGCATCGAAGACACGGGCAGTGGTCGGTTTAGCGCGGGGCGTAACGCTCAAAGCCTGAGCTGTATTCGCGTTTGCCAGTTTCATCCAGTACCCAGACGCCCTCCAGGTAGCTGAGTTTTTCAGCCAGGGCTCTCGCCCGGTCCAGAGGCATCAGAAACAGGGTGGTGGAGAGCACATCGGCGTAGATGTGGTTGCCTGACAGCACCACCGAGGTGGCGACGCCGCCCTGTTTTGGGTAGAGGGTGGTGGGATCGATGATGTGGTGGTACTCCTTGTCGCCCACTTCGAAGTATTTGAGGTAGTTGCCGCTGGTGACCACGGTGAGGTTTTCTCCACTCACCACCTCGGTGTAGCGCCTGTCTACCTGGTCACAGCCCGGCAGCTCAAAGTTGTGTTTGCGACACACCGGGTCCTCGATAGCGGTGACAAAGGGGCGACCTTCGGGATGACGCCCGTAATGGCGGATGTTGCCGCCGGCGTTGATCACCACCGAACGCATCCCCTGTGCCTTGAGGTGGTCCAACACCTTCTCCACCATCCAGCCCTTGGCGATGCCGCCGAGATCCAGGCTCATCCCTTCGGTCATGGTGATGCTGTGGTTGGCAGGGTCCAGACGGATGTTGTCGATGTGGGTATGTTCGGCGGCGGCGCGCAGTTCGGCATCGGTGGGCAGGCTGCACTCCCTTTCATTGGTGGCGCCGGTGGTGCAGCGAAAGCGGTGTTGGCGCCACAACTGCACCACCGGGCCGATGGCGATGTTGAAGTAGCCCTCGGACAGCCGGTGCCATTTGATACCGGTCTGAATCAGGTCGTACAGCTCGGGGTCGACCTGATGAGTGTTTGTGGGAGCCAGATTGATGGACTTGATGTTCACCAGGCCCGGATAGGTGTCGTAGTCCGAAGCCAGCTGATGGTAGTGCTCGATCAGTTTCAGTGACTGACACAGGGCCGTCCCGGCGTCTTCACCGCCATCATCCATGACCTCGATGCTGATGGAAGTGCCGAAGTAATCCAGGGTGTAGAGCACACTGCGATTGGACTCGGACTGAATCAGTCCATGTTGCTGGCAAAACCCCTTGTCTTGGGCGGTGTTCGGCGCGTCGGCCCAGGCAAAAGGGGCCAGCAGCAGGTGAGCGAAGATGAACAGCTGGGTGAGGCGGTCGATAGGCGAATACATGGAGGCCCTCTCTGGGGAAAGGAGGGCCGAAGCCCGGGGAGGGCTTCGGCAAGGGGATTAATTGTGGGCACGCACCACCTGGTCGGCACGCATCTCCTTGTAGAGCAGCTCGGCCTGCTTCAGGTAGGTATCCCAGGAGGCGGAACGCTTGGTGAAGCCGGTCTGGGCGTAGCTGCCGGTATCGCCGGTGGCGGGCAGGTCGTTGATGTCGAAGATGGAGCCACCGTTTTTCACATGCTCATTCAGGGCGTCGAACATCACGTTGAAACCGATGCGGGCGGGCTCGACGTAGTGCACCGAGTCGTACTTGGACTGGCGGTAGTGCTTCTTCAGCGAGGCGTCACGGATCTCCTGCTTGGAGTCGGCGAAGATCTCGTCGTAGTACACGTCGACAATCTCTTTGCTGTCGGTATCCACCACGAAGCGCAGCAGCGAGGTGACGCCGGTCCAGCGGCCCTTGGCATCGGTGAAGCGCTCAGCGTTCTGGTACATCTTCAGCTGGGTACCCGGGCCCTGGATGCGATCATGGATCTTGGCGGTCAGGGGCACCATCGACTGCTGGATGGAGTTGGAGGCGCCCGCCACGATGTCCAGACCCTGGTACTTGAGGCGGTTGGGTTGTGTCAGTTTGTTGGCCAGCTTGGGATCGTAATCCGGGTTGGGTTCAAAGGTCAGTTTGTCCTTCTCCACCATCAGCTTTTCCATGGTCAGGGCAGATTGCACCCAGGCGGTGCCCTTTTTCTTGCCCATGGAGAAGTTGTACTCGGACATCCGTTTAGGCACATCCTGATAGAGGCGGGTGTAGTAGTTGGGGCGGCCGCTCTCGTTGAATTCCGCCAGGATCACGTCACTGTTGTCGTTGCTGTCCAGCACGATGATCATGCTGCCCATGTGGCCCTGACGGAAGCGGGCTTCCTCGTAGTAGTAGTCGCCCTTGAGCAGGCCCAGCTTGGGTTGAATGGACCACTTCAGCTTGAACTCGTCGCCCTTACCCTCGGAGGATCCCACGGGCTGATACTCGGGGGTGGAGCCATCGGTCCGAGGCAGGCTGTTGATCGCCTGCAGGATGCCGTTGGAGGAGAAGGTGGAGCCGGAGACGGCATCGATGCCTTCATGGCCGTTATTGCTGACAATCTTGGGGAACAGTCGTTCGGCGTTGAGGTAGAGCGACTCGGTTTCCTTGTGGGACTGGGTGGTGATCTGCTGGATCTTGCCCTGTTCAACCTGCACCTGCAGGGTGATGTTGCTCTTCTTGCCCTTACCGGAAACCTCGTGGGTGCCGTCTACGTATTTGCCCTGAGGCGCCTGGCTGGCGCAACCGGTTATGGCCAGGGCAACCAGGGTTGCGGCGGGTAGTGCGTAGCGGCGTGTCTTGTTCTGTGCTGCCATCGATGGCTCCTAACTCGTTTGTATCTCGTTGATGCGGGTCGGAGTTGACCTTTGACTAGCAGACTAATTAAACGCCGTGAGGGGCAATATAGTGGTTTTCCGTAGCGCGGGAAGAAGGGTGATCGGTTTCACACTGGGTTGAGTGGCCTGGAGTTTGGTCGTAAATCAGTTCTGGCAGAGATGGGGCAGGGGCTGCCATTGGGGCGCCCGCTCTATGGGGTGTTGCCCCAGGAACCGGCTGAGCAGCTGGTAGATCGGCGGATAGGCCAGGTTCAGGGCGATGGGATCGGTGAAAAAGGCCTCCAGGCAGACGGCGAAAAATTCCGCTTCGTTTTCGGCGCCGTAAGGGTCTATCCACAAACGGTCCCAGGCCAGGTTTGCCTGGGCCGATCCCTCGGGCAGGGACTGGGCCAGCTCGGCCTGACGGTATTGGCTGATAAAGGCATTGGGGAACGCCTCCAGCCATGGGTTTTGCAGGGCCGCAGGCAGAGCCGGCAAGCCGTCGGCGATGCCGCCGTTGGCCATATCCAGCTTATGGGCCAGCTCGTGGATCACCAGATTAAACCCGCTCCATTGCCTGCTGTGACCCAGCTCAGACAGGGACAGGATCACCGGCCCCTGTTCCCACGCCTCGCCCGACAACTCCTCCATGCTCTGGTGTTCGACGCCGTTGTCGTCCAGGTAGTGGCGGTCGCTGACAAACTCTTCGGGGTAGATCAGCAGCTCGTGGAACACCCCGTAGGCGTCCAGCCCAAGGTTGAGCACGGGCAGGGCGGCCATCAGGGCGATGTCGATGCAGTGATCATCGGTGAGGTTGGCCCCCATCACCGGGGTGAAGCGCTTGTCGTGGAGGAAGCACCAGCCCAGCTCCATCAGCCGGGTCTGCTCGCCTGGACTGAGACCATCGAGAATGGCCAGGGCGTCCAGATTCTGCTGCCAGCGGGCCCGGCGCTCATGGTCGAAACGGGCCAGCAGCCTCCGTCGTCGCCAGTTGGAGAAAAAATCAAACATGGCGATAGCTTAGCGGCAGAATCCAGGTAAGGGAATGGGGGCGAAAGCGACAGCAAAAAAAAGGCGGCCCGAAGGCCGCCTTGCTGTTGGGGGATGTTACTGGTTCTGCCAGTGCAGCACCTGAGCCCAGGCCAGGTACGGGCGGTACCAGGTGACCTGACCATACTGACGCAGCACATGCTTGTTGATCTCGGTAACACGGGCATCCCAGGGCGCCAGTTCTGACCAGTCGTACCCTGTGGCAATCTGATCCCAACGGCCGCTGATGCCGCCGCCGGCGACGTCGTAATGCAGCATGCCAGGCGCCATGAACACCTTGTCGGTCAGGGTCTTGGTCAGACACTTGATGTCGCTGTCGTCGGAGGCATAGCCCTCGTTGTAGGCGGTCACCATGAAGCCAACGTCCAGGTGGGCGTGGTTTACGTCTTCCAGCTTGTTGTCACCGCTGCTGTTGAAGGCGTAATCCCAGGTGCAGGTGCCGTCACTGTTGTAGCGCATGTGATCGGTGAAGAAGCCGAGGATATCCCGTACCCGCTGCTCCATCACTGGCTCGCCGCCGGACAGCCACTTGTTTACGTAGATCATGGCGATGCCCATGGTCATGTCGTGGTTGTAGGGCATGGGGTTGGAGAACAGCCCCGAGTCGCCATAGTCGCTGTTCTTGTAGTTCACGTAGAAGTAGGACCCCTGAATCGCACCGTTTTTGGTGGTGCTGTAGGAGGAGTCGTGGCTGCGGATGATCCGCGCCGCTTCCGCCAGGTACTGGTCCGCTTTGGCGGTGTACTGGGTCTTGTTCTCGGACTTGATGTAGTCCGCAATCCGGGTGATGCCGTTGAGGATCTGGCCATCACTCAGGACCTCAATACGCCAGCCGTTGTAGGGGCGACGCCAGCCGGGCGCGGCCTTGCCTGGGTTGTTGAGGTAGTACTTGGGCGCCAGGTTATAGGGCTGGCTTCCCAGGTTCAACTCGCCACGGGCAACTCGCTTCTCGTCGGTGTAGTTGAACATGTGGTCAATCAGCTCAACGGCGTAGTCCAGGTACTTGTCGTCGTTGAAGGTCTTGGCCATGGTCAGATAGGAGCGCAGCCAATAATGGCCCTCCCAGGCAAACTTCTTCTGGTCGTTGCCATTGGTGGTGTTCAGCAGGGGACGGCCGTTGCCGTACACCTTGTTGAACTGAGCATCCCACTCCGCCTGAGTGGCCAGCAGAGGGCGTGGAGCCACTACGTTCTGGCTGATGGTCAGGAAGTCACCGGAGCCCACGTTGGCCAGGTAGCTGGCGTCGGTGCTGTTGCTCTTGGTTTCAATTACGCCCTGGCTGGCATTGAAGGTATAGCCGCGAACGTTGTCGTCGTTGCTGTAGTCGATCAGTGCCAGAGACTGCAGGGCGCCCTTGCTGTAGCTGCTGCCGTTGCGGAAAGCGGCATCATAGCTGGCGTTGGTGGACACAGCACCGTTGTTGGTGGAGACCGTGGTCTGGCCGTCAGACGCGGTCAGCTGACCGGATTTGACGTGAATCTCTACGTAACGGGTCTGACCAAAGGCGAAGCGGTTGTCGATGCGAACCACAGAGCCACCGAACTTGGCTTCCACGCTGTGATGGCTGAACGCCAGGTAGTTGCCGTTGCCGCTCACCAGATAGCTCTTGGCGTCGGCGTTGCTGTCCAGCTGGCTCAGCCATCCTACTACGCGGTACTCACCGCCGGGCTGCCAGGTATGCAGATCCAGGTAGGCACCGTTGCCGCTGAACTGTACCGCCTTGGCGTCGGCGGGCAGCAGCAGGCCGGCATCCGGGTTGGTGACCGGTGGATCCACAGGATCGGTAGGTTCCACGGGATCTGTGGGTTCAACCGGATCGGTCGGCTCGACGGGGTCCGTCGGTTCCACAGGATCGGTAGGCTCCACCGGATCCGTGGGCTCAACCGGGTCGGTTCCGCCGTTCTCAGGGTAGAAAGCACTCCACTGAGCCTGGTCGAAGTGAGTCGGTTCGGGGTTGGTTACCTTCAGCGGGCCCTGGAAGTAATCAGAGCTGCTGGTGTTGTGCACAGTACCGTTGTTGCCGCCCAGCTCCACCATGCCCTGCTCGGCATCGAAGGCATAGGTGCGTGAGTTGGCAGGATCGGCGTAATCGATCAGGCTGATGGCTTGCAGGGCGCCCTTGGAGTAGGTGCCGTTGCGGCGGAAGAGCCAGTCGAAGGAGACGGCGGTCGGATCAAAGGCGGTGCTGCTGGCAGAGGCGGTGGTGACACCGTCGCTGGCGGTCAGCTTGCCGTGGTCGATGGTCACATCGATGTAGCGCTGACCGGCGAAGTCGAAGTTGCCCCAGATTCCGGGGAAGTCACTGCCGTACTTTACCTGGATATCTCTGTGGGTGAAGCCAATAAACTCGGAGGTATTGGAGTTGCTCAGCAGATAGGTGCGCGCACCGCTGTCGCTGTCCAGCTCGGCCAGCCAGGCGACAACCCGGAACTTCCCTTTGGGCTGCCAGGAAGCAATTTCACCAAAGTTGTTGACGCCATCGAAGCGCACCGCCTGACCTGAGGTGGAGGGAGGCGTGGGCTCAACGGGATCGGTGGGCTCAACTGGGTCAGTCGGCTCAACAGGATCCGTGGGTTCAACCGGATCAGTTGGTTCTACGGGATCCGTGGGTTCAACCGGGTCAGTGGTGTCAGAACCGCCAAACACGGCTTGCCACTCGGCGTCGCTGAACACGCTGCTGTCGGGGTTGATCACCTGATGGGTGCCAACGGTGTAGTCACTGGTCTGTACGCCAGAGAGGGTGTTTACACCGCTGGTGCCGCCGACCTCTGCCAGGCCCTGGCCATTCTCAAAGCCATAGGCGCGTGAGTTTTCCGGGTTCACCAAGTCCATCAGGATGATCGCCTGTACGCCAGCTAAGGAGAAATCTTTGCTGCCGCGGCGCATCAACCAGTTGTAGCTGACGCTGGTAGGGTCGATGGCACTGCTGTTGATGCTGTGGGTTACCTGACCATCTGTTGCGGTCAGTTTGCCAAAATCGACGGTCAGATCCAGATACTTGGTGGCGTCGAAGCTGAACTTGTTCCAGATACCGGGGTATTGGCCGTTCCACTGGCCCTGAACGCTGCCGTGGTTCAGGCCAATGAACTCTTTGGATTTGGAGTCACTGAGCAGGACGGTGCGCTGGTCGGCAACGGGGTCGAGTTCGTTCAGGTAGGCGATCACGCGGAACTTACCCGTGGGCTGCCAGGTGGCAATCTCGCCGTAGGCGTTGTCACCGTTAAAGCGTGCTGCGGCGGACTCACCGGAGGGCGCCGGCTCGACTGGGTCAGTAGGCTCTACTGGGTCAGTAGGCTCGACTGGGTCGGTAGGCTCGACTGGGTCAGTAGGCTCAACGGGATCGGTAGGCTCTACCGGATCAGTGGGCTCTTCGGGGCCGTTGCCAAACGCGGCATTCCATTGACCATCGTCAAAATGGTCAGGGGCGGGGTTGCTGATGGTGTGAGGGCCGGTGCGCCAGTCGCTGTTATCAATGTTCACCAGCGGGTCAAAGGACGCGCTGCCTCCTACCTCGACCAGGCCTTTGCCTTGATGGAAGGCGAAGGCTCGGGAGTTGGCGGCATTGCCCAGATCGATCAGGGCCAGGCCCTGAATCGCCCCTTGGGAGAAATCGCTGTAACCACGGCGATAGAGCCAGTCAAATGCGGTCGCAGTAGGCTGGATGCTCTTGTGGCGGACCGTTCTGGTGTTGTTGCCGTCGGACGCGGTCATCTTGCCAAAGTCCACCTGGATCTCCAGGTAGCGAGAGGTGGCAAAATCCAACTTGTTCCACACCCCCGGGTAGTTGCTGCCCCACTTACCCTGAACGCTGCTGTGGGTAAACGACAGGAAATCGGTCGTTGAGGAAGAACTTAGAAGGATCGTCCTGTTACTGGACGTTGGATGCAGCTCGGCCAGCCAGGCGACAACCTTGTAGGGGCCGCTGGGTTGCCAGGCATCGATCTCGGAATAGGCGTCGCTGCCGTTGAAATGAACGGCGTTGGAAGCGTTTACGGTCGTAGGAAAAAAAATAGAGAGAAAGAAAACAAAAACAAGGGCATGCGATAGCGCACCACCTTGCCCCAGTGGTTTCCCCCAAATAAACTGCCGAGCCATAATGACAAGCCTCAATTTAGCTGGGCAGACAAAATGGCAATGTCAGTGAGGGACTGCGACAACAAGACACAACCTCCATTTTAACAAGGAGTTGTGTGTCCACAGTACACCATCGACATGAGGTAATCCCGCTATCATGGACCGAAGTCTTTAGACCGGAAATATTGCGTCCTCAGCTTTCGCTAAGTTTGCCTTTGTCTGCTGTCGTGGTTACATCTGTCGTCGGCAACATGGTTATAACATTCCTTATGCGTTGCAGACGACCCTTGTGCCCGTAGGCGAGGATAGAATGCCTAAACGGTGATCGTAAAACAACCTAATGTATGGATGTTTGGGACAAAAATGGAGCAATGTGGTGTTTATCTGACCTTAAAACAGCAACTTCCATGAGTGGTAAAATTTTTGTTATTTACTATGCGCAAAAGGTTCTTTGTCAGTAGGGGAAATTTATTTTAGGCGGTGATTGTTTGAGGGCTGAATCTCGTTTGTGAAGATGGTGTGACCAGACGCTGCCCCTGGAGGGGGTTTTTTCCGGGGAGGTGGAGGGACCCGAATAGCCTGCCTAAACTTAGAGCAGTTAATGGAAACAGAGAGTTGACTTCGTGGACGAGACAACAGTGCCAGTCAGCGAATGTGAGCAACGGAATGACACTAACCCTTTTCTGGTGCAGCCCGGTGAGCTAATTGACAGTCTGAGGGGCTGCCCGGATGGGACGCCTCTGTTTGTGGACGTAGACGATACTCTGTGGCTCAGTAACTCCACTGAGCAGTTTATTGCGTCGGTGCAGCCCTCTTTGCTGGTGGCCCTGCTGCTGCAGTTGATGGACTTGCTTCAGCCCTGGCGTTGGTTCAATGGGGCCGAGCACCGCCACTATCGCGACCTGTATCGAGTCAAAGCGCTGCTTATCCTGTTTCCCTGGTCCAGAAAATTGTGGGCCAGACGCGTCAGGCAATTGGGACCGGAGTTGATTAACCACAGGCTCATGGAGCCGCTGCTGCAACACTGTGGCCCTATCTATCTGGTGAGCTACGGATTTGAATTCATCCTGATGCCTTTGCTGGAAGCGGCGAGGGTTCCCTGGCCCTTGCTGGCCAGCTCAACTCTGGACAATGCCGTCTTTTTCCGTCAGCTGGGAAAAGCGCAGTTCATCAGACAGTCTCTCGGCGAGGAGGAGGTGGGCCGCGCCTGGAGTGTCACCGACAGCATGTTAGATAGAGATCTGCTCGAGTCCAGCTCGAAGGGGCTGTTGTGCCGATGGCCTGAGAGCCGCTCCGTTCGGGCTGGCATCGATCCCATGCTGCCCTTCGTCTACACCAAGAAGGTGAAGCGTCCCACGGAGAGTTACTTTACCCGAGCCGTTATCGGGCATGACTACCTGACCCTGGTTCTGGTGTTCGGGCTCGCCAGCCCGGAACCTCTGCTCACCTGTGCCAGCCTGTTTCTGTTCCTGCTGTCCTACTTCAGTGCCTATGAGATTGGCTATGCCGAGAATGACAGGCTGGGGTTGCTCTACGAGGCCAAGCCCAAGGTCAGCGAGGCGTTTCTTCGGCTGGGTTGTGCCTTTCGTCCCTGGTTTGCCTGGTGCTGCGCCATGGCGCTGGCGTTCCCAGCTTCCTGGCTGGCGCGAGACTTGAGCTGGGTTCCCCGGACGACAGGTTTGCAGGGGGGAGAAGCGGCGCTTTCTGTCTGGATCAGTTTTATGTTGTTGCTCCTGGCGGTGAGAGTCACCTTCTACTGGTTTAACCGCATCAAGGAAAGAGGGCGCGCGGTGCCGATGCTTCTGCTGCAATTGGCGAGAATCGCAGGGTACTTTGCTGTGTTCAGCTCCTCCCTTGTCGGAGCACTTTTCTGCTTTAGCCACGGCCTGTCCAAGTGGATACCCTATGTAACCTACCGATTTGGTGGGGAGCGCAAAGGGATGCCACTGCATCTGTTCAATGCCTTGATGCTGTTTATGGTTCTGTTGATCTGCTGGGCAGCCGGTGCGACAACCTGGGAGCAATTAACCCAGTGGCATACCCTGGTCATCCTGCTCTACGTTGCAGTTCGTGCCGTCAAGGATGTGTGGGGGTTCAGGGCGGCCATGGCACCGCTGAAGCCCGCAGAGAGGGGAGACCCTGGCGTGTTGCCCCCTGGCGTCGAGGAGGACAAGAGGGTCTGATGGCGGCGCAGGCCCCATCGGCAGCAGCTCTTGTCAGGTGGTCGCTTTGTTTGACGGCACCAGTTGAAAGTCCCGGTTGTAGCCGTCGATATGTTGCTTCCTGCTGAACTTCTCGGCCAGCAACTCCTGGTGAGCCAGCAGCCAGTCGCGGTAATCCCGCTGGTTCAAAAGTAACTGCTCCATGGCATCGGCCACCGAGTCGTCGCTGTAGGGATTGGCCACCACCCGTGCTGGAACATCGTCAAGAAAGCCGTCAATGCCGGTCTCTTCGGAATGCAGAATGGGGACGCCACTGAGCAGCGCTTCGACGTACACCATGCCGAAGGTTTCATCGATGCTGGGCAGTACCATGCCGCCATACTGTGGCAGGGCAGAGAGCAGGCTGGTGTTGTCCATCTCTCCCTTGAGGATGACCCTGTCGCCCATGCCGGCAGCGTCGATCAGTTGTCTGGCGTCCTCGACAGCCTGATCCGTGCCCCCGCCAATGATCTCCAACGTCAAGTCAGGGTATTTCGGTGCCAATTGGGCCACCACCCTAACCAGACGGGCGAGCCCCTTCTTCCTGAGTACGTTGAGATCCATAATAGAGACAAGCCGATCGGCCTGAAAGTCCGGTGTGGTATTCCAGTGACGCTCGGCGACAAAGTTGGGCAGGAGTTTCTGCTTCTCCGGTGGAAGATCAAATCGTGCGTTGAGCAGGGGCTTGAACCAGGCGGAGACATAGTAGATCCGCGAGGCGTCTTTCAGTTGCCGTTTGAAGAACAGATCATAGTGGGGCTTATATTTGAGGATTTTCGCTTCCGCCTCCCCTCGTACCGAAAGCGCCAGGGGAGCCTTCAGCCAGCGGGCCAGCCACCAGCCGGCAATGCCCTCGAAGGCAAATTTGTGGGCGTGGATCAGGTCAAAGCTGAGTCCCTCCCGGCGTAACATTCGGTGTATGCGCCAGGCTACCAGGGTCATGCTGATGAACAGCAGCAGGCCGTAGGGCAGGCCCCAGTATCTCATTGAGGTGACGTGCTGGTCTCCCTGATCATCCCCCTCCAGTGCATTAATGGCGAAAGGATTGGCGGTGCGCCTCAGAGCAAAGACCCGGTAGTCCACTTCCGGGTTGGCGCGAATGAAGTGCCTCACTGCCGGTGTGTTGGTGTCCCGGTTCAGTGAGGGGTATTCCACCGCCAGGTGAAGCACCCTCTTGCGTCGCCCTCCCATCCGGGGAGTGGGTGTGCCAGTCACGATTGATCCCCCCAGGCGTTGAACAGGAAACTCAGGTTACCCAGCAGATAGCGTCGCCACATGCGCCCGGGCTCCTGCAGCAGCCGGTAAACCCATTCCGCTCTCATCGTCCTCACCCAGTCCGGCGCCCTGTGTACTTTGCCAGCGGTGAAATCAAACAGGGCACCGACGCCGATGGCCACCGAGGCCCCTGTGTGTGGGAGGTAACGCTCAATCCAATGCTCCTGCCTGGGGTTGCCCATGGCCACAATCACCAGATTGGCCCCGCTCTGCCTGATGGTGTCGCAAATCCCGGTTTGCGCCTCTTCCGGGGCAAAGCCATGGTGATACCCCACCCACTGGTGATTGGGGTAGCGGTTACGCCAGATGGTGAAGCATCGAGAGACACTCTCCTCATCGGCGCCCAGCAGGAACACCTTCAACTGCTGGCGGCTCTGTGCCAGGTATCTTGGAGTGAAATCGGTGCCGTTGAGGTTCTCATTGAATCCGCGACCATATTTCCAGCGACTGGCGATGTCCACGCCGACGCCGTCGTTGACCACCAGAAAGCGGTTCAGCACCGATTGATACTCGGGATCTCGCCTGGCCAGGTTGATGGTATGGGCATTGGCGTAGGCCATTTTCAGAGGCGTTCTGTGCTCGACGGCGTCATCCAGCAGATGAATCACCTCCTCGCCGCAGCGCGCATCCAGGCGGACACCCTGAATCACCCTGGGTGATTCCAGTTCCAGCCGGTAGGCGCGAATGAATTGCCGAGTGACTCCGGGCCAGGCGTAGCGTTCGGCACTCTGTATCGCCTGGGAGCGTTGGCTGGCGTAGCTCTCCTGGCAGCCCTGCATAGCGTGGTGGATGGCCAATGCGGCTTCGCCGGGGTCGTCGAAGTCCACCACTCGCCCGACCTGGGCTCTGTCGATGATGCGGCGAAAGCTTGGAATGGGGGAGGCCAGGGGAATGAGCCCCGCTGACATCCCCTCCACCAGGGTCAGGCCAAAACCTTCGTACTCCGAGGCGCTGACGATAAAGCTGGAGTCACCGACCCGTTGGCGGATCTGCTCATCGGAGAGATCCGTTTCTATGGAGACGCAATTCTCCAGAGACAGTTGCGATCTCAGTTGGGTCAGCCGCGTCAGATTGTTGTCCCAGTCTCGCCCAAGGATTCGAAGCTTGGCTCCAGGCTGGAGCTGGCGCAGCTTCTCCATAGTGAAAAGCAGCTTGTCTATGCGCTTATTGTCGGAAAATCGTCCCAGGCACAACAGGTGAGGGGTCTGCACTTGGCTCCCCAGGTCGGAGAATTTACCAATCTCTACGCCATTTTCCACCAGCTCCAGCCTGTCCGGGGTCAGGGGTTGAAACAGCTGGGCATCATTGATGCTGCAGGCAAAAATCCGGCTATAGGCGGTCAAGGTGCGACGGGTAATGGTGTGAAAGTAGAACTGCTTCAACGAACGGGCAAAGTGGGTGTGAAAGAAGCCGCCATGGGTGGAGAGAAACATCGGTTTCTTGTGACGGCGTCGGGTCAGTGCCAGGTAGTCGGCAAAGAAATCCACTCCGTGCACATGAATCAGGTCAAAGCTGGCCAGGTGTTTTAACACGGAAGGGGCGATGGGGTATTTGTAGCTGCCTCTGTAGGGAATTCGGATAACGGGGATCCCTTCGACCAGCTCCTGATCCGGCAGTATCTCATCGCTTCGGTGAAACACCCGGTTGACTGTGAGTACCCGGGCGTCCAGGCCCTGACGGCGCTGCTCTGTGACCAGGCACTTGACGAAGTTCTCCAGCCCCCCGATGGCGGGGGCGAACTGACGGACAACGTGGAGTATGCGCATCCTGGCTCCTACTTGTAGATCTGAACCGGAGGGGTATTAAAAAAGAATCGCACCTTGCCCCAATTGGAGCGCATCTTCATCAGGTAGCGAAAGCTGCGTTTGTTGCTCAAAGGGCCGCAGACCAGTGCCAGGGCTCCCGCCACACCGGCTTGAACAGCGGCTCGACTGCAGTGCCAGACTCTGGCGGGAAGGGGCAGGGCAGAGAAGAAGATCACCGCGTAAGTTTCACCGATGCGCGTCGCCTTCCGCATCAGGTAGTCCTTGTTGAGTCGGTTTTCTTCGACGGTTTCGGACACCAGAGCCTCCCGGCAGCTGACGATGCGGGCACCGCGTCGGTGCATGCGGTTGAAAAACTCGGTATCGCCTCCGCCGGTGATGCCGAAACGAGGGTCAAAAGGCGTGTCAGGGTGCGGCAGCACCTTGCGGCTGACCAGGGCATTGCAGGTGGATCCGACGCTCATCTCTGTCCCCGTGGGCGGGGTGTACTTTCGGAAGAAATCGCCGTCGAGAATCCACTTGGGCGTCTGCGGAGGATAATCGATGTGGACGGCACCCAGCACCACGTCGGCTTCGTGGTGGCGGGCACATTGCAGCAGGGAGGCCAGCCAGTTGGGTTCGGCAATCTCATCGTCATCGATGAAGGCCAGCCAGTCGCCCCTGGCGTTTTTCACCGTGGTGTTTCGGGCACAGCAGATGTTTTTTTCCGGCTGAATTTCATAATGGACCCGAAAGGCGGTGCTCCGTCGAAAGGCATCCACCACGGCCTTGCCGGAGCCTGCGGCATCGTTGTCGGCGACAGAGATCTCCATGGCCACACCCGGAGGCAGTTTCTGCTCCTGAAGACTGCTTAGCGTTTCCAGTAGCTGCGGGCGTTTGTAGGTGCACAAGCAGACACTGATGGTCTCTGTCATCGAATTCTCTCCTTGTCCATATAGAGCCGGGCCACAAGAGCCAGCATCAAAAGTTGTATCACCCAGAGGGAGTGGCTTCCCCTTAGCAGACTGCTTTCGGTGATGTTATGCAGCAGGGTTAATAGTAGTAGGATCCAGCAGAGGATGAAGAGCCCGGGATGTTGATCTCTGATGGCTCCGGATTGGCGGGCAAACTGAACGATAACCAGCAGATAGACCGACAGGCCAACGATGCCCAGTTTGGCGACCAGATCCAGGTAGCCGTTGTGCCCCTGATTGAGCAGGGTGAGGAAGCCTCGCCCATGGACGATGTTGGGCGAACTCAGCCCTATGCCCCAGAATGAACCATAGCCGTGGCCCAGCAGCCAGCGCTTGTCGATCTGCTCCAGCAGAAAGGCCCAGATATAGTCCCGCCCGGTGAATCCGGTATCAGACATAAACAGAGCCAGGAACTGCTTGATGTGCCAGTCGTTCCACGCCAGCAGCACAAACACGGTCAACACACTCAGGGTGCTCAGCACCAGCATCAGCAATCCCAGGTTGAGTTTGAAAGTGCGAGCCAGAGATTGGGCGCCGAACACCATGCCCGGCACCAGGAAAAACAGGCCGATGGAGGTCTTGGACACGGACAGCAGCAGCAGCCCAAACCAGAGGAGCAGATAGAGGTTGTTGTGGAATCGGCTGATGCTCGCCTTGTTGAAAAAGCGCACCGCAATGCCGATGAACAGGGCCTTGAGTGCCACCGCGCCCATCACATTTTTATGACCGTGAATGCCGTAGAAATAGCCCTCAATATCAAAGCTGCCCAGGCCGACGGCGATCAGGTTCAGGCCCAGTGCCAGGGTGCCGGTGCGGTAGATGACAAGGGGCAGCAGGTAGGGGCTGCGCAGGTAGCAGACCCCGACAAAGATGCTGGTCATCACAAAGATCAGCAGCACGGTGCGGCGAAAGGCGATCCCGGGAGCCAGTGCCCAGAGTACGCTGAACATCGCCAGGGCCGCGATGATCACCAGGGGCCATTGAGACAACAGCATCTGCTGGAAGCGCTTTGGCTGGCGGGCGATGACGTACACGGAGATCCCCATCAGGCCTATCCAGAACAGTTGATTGAACCGGTTTCCCGTTGAGGTGCTGGCGGAATGAGCCCCCACCTCCAGGTCCTCCAGTTCCACTGCGGCGGTCAGTTGTGGCGTGAGCACGTCAAAGGAGAGGGCTGTGACCAGGGCGATAATCAGAACCGCCAGGAGGTTGTTTTGGGTGAATTCGCGACTGTCTCTGCCCACAAACCAGCTTATCAACCCTCTAGTTATCATTGGTGACTCCTTGGGCGATGGCCTCCCGTGTCGGATGTTGCAGCAGCTTCAGCACATAGCCAAAGGCCACCGCCTCTCCAATGATCACCGAGACCACCACCCAGGCGCCTCCTCCGGTAAGCCCAATCAATGCCAGGGAGGCGAGGGCGAAAAAGGCGCCCCATAGCGTTGCCTTGGCCAGGGGTTTGAAGCGGTTCTGGGCCTGAATGGCGGCACTGCCTGTGGCGCGCAGGTGGAACAACAGGGTGACGACGGCCCATTGAAGGGTGACCCAGCCGACATTCCGGTAGTCGTCGGAAAAAAGGTGGGCGTCCAGCAATGGCCAGAACAGAAACAGGGCGAGACTGAACAGCAGGTTAAACAGCAGGAAACCGATGAGCCCCTGGCGAACCAGTTTCTGAAAGCTCTCCTGCTTCCCCTCGGCATTCAGGCGGGCCAGGGTCGGCTTGGCGACCCGGGTCCAGGCCGAGGTGATGATATTCAGCGGGCCAAAGAACACCCGGCCGGCCTGGATAAAGCCTACCATGGTGGAGCCAAACAGCAGGCCCACCACGAAGATGTAGCCCCGGTTTTGGATCTCCGTGGTGGTCACGCCCACCAGAGACCAGCGTGACTGCTGCCAGACCGGAGCATAGTGCGAAGCCAGTTGCCGCCAGTGCATGGGCTGCAGCAGGGGCACCTCCTTGACGAGCATGTACCCCAGGCTCAGCAGCTGGCTGATGCAGAGTAGCCACAGCAGCTGGTCGAGGGACACATCGGCCCAGCCCAACTGCCACCAGAGCAGGCCTGCCCCCAGGGCAAAGAGCATCACAAACGCCAGATCGGCCCAGAGGACCGGCATCAGCTCCAGCTCCGCAGACCAGCGGCAACGAAAGTACTCCCGCAAAAGCCGGATAACAAAGAACAGAGTCACCAAAGCGGACGAGGCATAAGGCTGAGCCAGTCCAGGTACCATCTGCAGTAGGGTGCACCCCAATGCCAGTGCGATAAGGAAGAATACGTTGCCCCAGGAGAGGGTTCGGCGCAGAGGGTCTGGGTCATCCCTGGCGGGTATCAGTACTGAATAGGGGGTGTTGATCAGGGCATTTTGCAAGCTGATGAACACAAAACTCAGGGTAAACAGGATGGAGTAGACCCCGAACAAAGCCGGCGTCCAAAACTTAATCAAAGCCAGGTTGAGTCCAAAGTTGAAAGCGCTCAACAGGCCCTGGTCGATGGCCGACACCATTACCTTGGATTTCACCCAGCCTCCAGTTGCATTGCCACCCTGTCTTATAAACCTGTACAAGCGTCTGATTTTCAGCTTAGACCCAGAATCAATTTCCTGCGCTCTTTCTGCCACTTGCCGGGCGGCCTCGGGATCCACTGCTATCCTTTAGCCCATGGAACGATGGCGCCGGAATGCGGTGGCGCACAATTCAGCAATGGAGCAGGCACTATGGCGACACTTCTACCCGTGGTACTGGCCGGTGGAGCCGGAACTCGTCTCTGGCCCCTTTCCCGAACTCTGTTTCCCAAACAATTTCTTCCTCTGGCCGGCGAGCACTCCATGTTGCAGGAGACCCTGTTGCGGCTCTCCGACGTGAAGGTCTCGCCGCCGACGGTGATCTGCAACGAAGAGCACAGGTTTATCGTCGCCGAGCAGTTGCGCGGCATTGACCTGCTGGGGCGGATACTGCTTGAACCTGTGGGCCGCAACACCGCACCGGCTCTGACTCTTGCCGCATTGGTTCACCAGCAGGAGGACCCGCTGCTGCTGGTGCTGGCTGCGGACCACGTCATCAAGGATCAGGGGGCGTTTACTCAGGCGTTGGAGGCTGCCATTCCCCTGGCAGATGCGGGCAAATTGGTGACCTTCGGGGTGGTGCCGGACTCGCCTCATACTGGGTACGGCTACATCCGCCGGGGCGACGCCCAAGGCCAGGGGTTTGCCGTCAGTGAGTTTGTGGAAAAGCCGGATACGGCGCGCGCCCAGGCTTACCTCAAGAGCGGAGATTATTTCTGGAACAGTGGCATGTTCCTGTTCCGGGCCAGTCGCTTCCTGCAAGAGCTGGGTCGGCACCGGCCGGCAATTCTCGATGCCTGTCGCCAGGCGACACAGGAGCTGAGCCAGGACCTGGACTTTATCCGGGTGGCGTCTGAGCCCTTTGAGGCCTGCCCGGAAGACTCTATCGATTACGCGGTGATGGAACATACCGAGGATGCGGTGATGGTGCCCCTGGATGCGGGGTGGAACGATGTGGGGGCCTGGTCGGCCATCTGGGATGTGCGTCCCCACGATGAGCAGGGCAACTCCCTGAGGGGAGATGTACTGATCCACGATTGCGAAAACTGCCTGATTCAGGGCCAGGATCGCCTGGTGGCGGCCGTCGGGGTAGACGATCTGGTGGTGGTGGATACCCAGGATGTGGTGCTGGTGGCCCATCGGCAGCGAGCCCAGGAGGTCAAACACCTGGTGGAGGAGCTCAAGGCTCGGGAGCGTCAGGAGGTGGTGTGTCATCGCAAGGTGTTCCGCCCTTGGGGCAACTACGACTCTATCGACCATGGTCAGCGCTACCAGGTGAAGCACATTACGGTAAAGCCTGGTGCCAAGCTCAGTGTGCAGATGCATCACCACAGGGCCGAGCACTGGGTGGTGGTCAGGGGCACCGCCAAGGTGACCAATGGAGAGCGCACCTTCCTGGTGACGGAAAACGAGTCAACCTACATCCCCGTTGGGGTGGTGCACGCCCTGGAGAACCCGGGCAAGGTCCCCCTGGAACTGATTGAGGTCCAGTCGGGGGCTTATCTGGGCGAGGACGACATAGTGCGATTTGAGGACAACTACGGACGGACCTGAGCTATGGACAAGTTAACCTGCTTTAAAGCCTATGACATCCGCGGGCGGCTGGGGGAGGAGCTGAACGAGACTGTTGCCTGGCGCATCGGTCGGGCCTTTGCCCGTTACCTGAACGCCCAGACCGTGGTGTTGGGCGCCGATATGCGCCTGAGCAGCGACGCGCTCAAGCAGGCACTGGCCAAAGGGTTGATGGAGGAGGGGTGTGATGTGGTGGACATCGGCATGGTGGGCACCGAGGAGGTCTATTTTGCCACCCGCTATCTCGAGGCCGACGGCGGCATTGAGGTCACCGCCTCCCACAACCCGATGGACTACAACGGCATGAAGCTGGTGCGGGAGCAGAGCAAGCCAATCTCCGGGGACACCGGCCTCAACGAGGTGCGGCGCCTGGCCGAAACCGGCGACTTTCCTGAGGCGGATCCATCCCGGATGGGCAGGCTGAGACGCTGCGACCCCCTGGATGACTACGTGGACCACCTGCTGGGGTACATCGACATCACGACACTGGAGCCCATGACCCTGGTGATGAACGCCGGTAATGGCGCGGCCGGCCATGTGGTGGACGCCATCGAAGAGGTGTTTGAGCGGGGAGGGATCCCGGTGAACTTCATCAAGGTGCACCATGACCCCGACGGCCACTTCCCCAACGGCATTCCCAACCCCCTGTTACCGGAAAACCGTGCCGCTACCAGCGAAGCGGTGCTTGCCCATGGTGCCCAGATGGGCATCGCCTGGGACGGCGACTTTGACCGATGCTTCCTGTTTGATGAGCAGGGGCGCTTTATCGAGGGGTACTACATCGTCGGGCTGCTGGCTCAGGCGTTTCTGTCTCGCCATCCCGGTGCGCGCATCATTCACGACCCCAGGCTTATCTGGAATACCCGGCAGATCGTGCAGCAGAGCGGAGGGACTCCGGTGCAAACCAAAACCGGCCACGCCTTCATCAAGGAGCGGATGCGGGCCGAAGATGCGGTATACGGCGGAGAGATGAGTGCCCACCACTACTTTCGTGATTTCGGCTATTGCGACAGCGGCATGATCCCCTGGTTGCTGGTGTGTGAGCTGATGAGTCGCAGTGGTCAGGGTTTGTCCGAGATGGTGGATGAGCAGATCCGAGCCTACCCCTCGTCCGGGGAGATCAATTTTACGCTGGCCTCTCCGGCTCGCGCCATCAACCGGGTGGTGCAGTTCTACCGGGAGGAGGCCCAACAGCTGGATGAAACCGATGGCATCAGCATGAGCTTTGACCTGCCGGAAGGGGAGTGGCGATTCAACCTGCGCAGCTCCAATACGGAGCCCGTGGTGAGGCTGAATGTGGAGTCTCGTGGCAACGTCGAGCTGATGAGGCGCAGGACAAAAGAGATTTCAGCCCTGCTGAACGACAGGTCATGATCGCCAGCATGCTGGGGCCTGGCAACTGTCCTAGCGGGTATTGGGTGGAAGATATACCTGTAATCTCTTGGTTTCTACTGAAAATATTCGTCTACGCTTTATAGGGTAACCAGAGTCGTACCTCAAGGATGAGCTGAAGCGATGGGCGTTCTGCCTGCGGGATAACTTTGAAGCGGAATTCGGGGATATGCATTCAGCGTCACCGCAACACAAGAGTCTTAGCTTTTCTCGCTTCCACGGTTTTGCCGTGCTCTTTCGGCTGGTCGACATTGGCATTGTGCCCTTCAGCCTGTTGTTGGCCCAGCAGCTGATAGGTCGTCAACTCAGCGACCCATTGATGGCGTCCATTCTGGCCATTCTCGGGTTCTCGTTCTTCGCAGAGTCACTGGCTCTTTATCGTTCCTGGCGATCAACCCGACTCATGGAGCTGTTGATGACCAACTGGGCGGCATGGTTGCTGGCGGGTCTGTTTGTCTTCGGCTGGTGTTACTTGATGCCCGCCAGGCTGTCCATGGATCTTCCGATACTGATGGCGTGGGCGGTGATAGGCATGCTGGTGTTTGGCACCTTCCGTCTCCTGTGTCGACAGATGATTTTCTCGTTGAGGCGCCGCGGCTTCAATACCCAGACCGCGGCGATAATCGGCCTGACACGCTCCGGCATCGCCATGGCGAAAAGCCTTGAGGACAATCCTCAGCTGGGGATCCGGATGATCGGGTTTTTCGATGATCGGGATGCCGAACGCATCGATGATCAGGAGGAGAGTGAACGGCCGCCGATACTGCTGGGCAATGTGGATCAGGCGATAAAACTGGCGCGCAGTAACGCGGTGGACGTGCTCTATATCGCCATGCCCATGAGGGCTGAGGAGAGGATCACCGAGATTCTGATGATGTGCGGTGACAGCACGGCGGCGGTGCACATTATTCCGGACTTTTTTGTGTATAACCTGCTCCATGCTCGCTGGCATGAGGTGGGGGATGTGCAATCTCTGAGCGTGTATGACTCCCCGCTGGACGATCTGGCCAGTTGGGTGAAGCGGGTGGAGGACATTCTGCTGTCCACGGTCATTCTGACCGTTGTGGCCCTGCCCATGTTGCTGATTGCCGCCGCCATCAAGTTGACCTCTCCCGGGCCCGTGCTGTTCAAGCAGCACAGGTATGGCCTGGATGGCCGCAAAATCAAGGTGTGGAAGTTTCGCTCCATGACCTCTCTGGACAACGGTCCTGAAGTGAAACAGGTCACCAAGAACGACCCCAGGGTGACGCGGTTGGGGGGCTTTCTGCGGCGCACCTCCCTGGATGAACTGCCCCAGTTCTTCAATGTGCTGAGCGGGCAGATGTCGGTGGTGGGTCCCAGGCCTCACGCCGTGGCCCATAACGAGCAGTATCGGGCGCTGATCAGTGGCTACATGCTGCGCCATCACATGAAGCCGGGGATCACCGGTTGGGCCCAGGTGAACGGTTGGCGAGGGGAAACGGACACACTGGAAAAGATGCAGAAGAGGCTGGAGTTCGATCTGGCCTACATACGCGATTGGTCGGTCTGGCTGGACATCAAGATTGTCGTACGGACCGTGTTTCAGGGTTTTACCGGCTCTAATGCTTACTAAGGAAAGGAAAACGACTATGACGACGCTTAGGCCTATGCTGGTTACAGTTGCAGCACTGCTGCCGTTCAGTGCTCTGGGGAATGACTATCAACCCGCCGACGTTGAGATGGGAGCAGGCTGGAATTTCATGCCTCAGGTCGGAGTCGGGCTGGGCTATGACGACAACACCGCCCACTCCAACACCGGTGCCATCGACAGCTGGTTCTGGGAGCTGAGCCCCGAATTCCTGATTCATGCCGGTAACGACGTCAGGAGCTATCAGATCAGCTATCTGCTCACCGACGCCAACTACGAAGACAGCAGTGAGGATGACTACACCGATCATCGATTCAAGATCGATGTCCACCATGAGTTCACCCGCCGCCACAGGCTGGACTTCAACTACGCCTACTATCGCAACCATGAGGCCAGGGGCCTGGGCATTACCGAAGGTTTCGGGCAGAACTTCAGCGAGGTGGCGGAGTTTGATGTCCATGATGTGGGCGTGATCTATGGCTTTGGTGTGCCCTCGGCCAAGTTCAACCTGGATCTTGAGCTGGGCTACTACGACAAGGATTACACCAATCTGGAGACCATCTCCCAGTTCCGTGACTACGACAGTGTCATGGGGCGGGCCACAGTCTACTGGCGCCTGAGTCCCAGAACCTCACTGCTGGCGGAGTGGGTGGGTGAAGACAAGACCTACGACCGCAATGCTGTGGGTGAGGCTTCCAGAGACAGCTTCGACCAGAAATACCTGGCGGGTTTGCGCTGGGATGCCACCAGCAAGACATCGGGCACCATCAAGCTGGGTTTCGAAGACCGCAGCTTTGACTCCAGCAGCCGGAAAGATTTCGATGGTTTTGCCTGGAGTGCCGCCCTGGACTGGAAACCCAGAACCTACTCCACCTTTACCCTGGAAGGGGGCAGCCGTGCCAAAGACCCGGATACCCTGGGTGATTACGTAGAGGAGAACAGCCTGGGTCTGCGCTGGAAGCATGAATGGCGCAGCCGCCTGTCGACTCTGGCGTCCATCCGCTATCTGGACGAGAGCTTCACCGGCATCGACCGTGACGATGAGCTGTGGGAAGCCACCCTGGGGGCCACCTTGGTATGGAAGCGCTGGATCTCCACCGAGTTCGAATACCGCTATGCGGATCAGAGCTCCAACATCGATAGGCTCAACTATGACAAGAACCTGTTCCTGGCAACTGTGCGCCTGTCTCTGTAGCGCGCTGTTTGCGCTGATGCTCAGCCTGCCGGCGGCGGCCGCCGCCGGCGACTATCAGCTGAGCTCTGGCGACACCATCTCCATCCATGTCTATGGAGAGGATGACCTGACCCTGCAGACCCGTCTGGGGGAGTCCGGGGTGATCAACTACCCCTACCTCGGTGTCATCAAGGTCAAGGGGATGACGGTGGCCCAATTGGAGAGCCGCATTGTCGGGGGACTCAAGGGAGACTATCTGATCAACCCCAGTGTCCACGTCAGCATCCTGGAGTACCGGCCGTTCTACATCTACGGCGAAGTCAAAGCCCCGGGCGGCTACCCCTACCAGCCGGGCCTGACCGTGGAGCGTGCGGTGGCCCTGGCTGGCGGGTTGACCGAGCGGGCCTCCACCAAGGATATGACCATCAATCGAGTGGTGGGAGGCAGCGAGAGGAGCATCAAAGTCTCCATGTCCACCTCGGTCTATCCCGATGATTCCGTTCTCATCAAAGACAGCTTCTTTTGAAGGGAGAGCCGATGTCCAACATGGCCATTCAGATGGAGAAGGACAACTTCGCCGCAGAGCGGGATGTTGACCTGACTCAGTACTTCAGGGTGTTGTGGCGCTTCAAGGGGCGCATCATCCTGTTTTCAATGCTGGTCACCGCCATCGCCGTTGCCGTGCTATTGAATGTCGAGCCCATGTATAAGGCCAAGTCCAGGCTGCTGATTGAGTCCGAGCAGGCCAAGGCGGTGTCCATCGAGGATGTCTATGGCCTGGACTCTTCCCGGCAGGAGTATCTGCAGACTCAGTTTGAGATCATTAAGAGTCGCCAACTGGCTGAGCGGGTGATCGATCGGCTGGAGCTTGTTCGCCACCCCGAGTTCATCATTCCAGAGCGGCCCGCCTGGCAAGAGAAGGTTCTTAGCTATGTGCCGACGGCCCCCAATCAGGATCCCATGGAGGTGGTGCGCGAGTGGTTTGCCTGGTTGCCCATAGATTTAACCCCCGAACCGGTGGATGAAGCTAAGAAGCTGGCCACGAGAAAAGTGCTGCTGCTGAATGAGTTCTCCCAGCGGCTGTCGGTCTCTCCGGTTCCCCAGACTCAGCTGGTGGACATCGGCTTTTTCGCTCACAGCCCCCAACTGGCGGCAATGGTCTCCAACACCATGGGAGAGGTCTACATCGAAAATCACCTGGAGGCCAAGCTGGCGGTAACCCGCAAGGCTTCCGAGTGGCTCAGTGCCCGCTTGGATGAGTTGCTGGTGGGATTGCGAAGGTCCGAAGAGAAGCTTCAGACGTTCCGGGAAAAAGAGGGGCTGCTTGCATTGGACGGCTCGGTAGGCACGGCGTCCAAAGAGATCAATGAGCTGACCGAACAGCTGGCCATCGCCAGGCAGAGACGGGAGGAGGCACGATCTTTGCTGAACCTGGTGCGCCAGAAAGGGGTGAATGACATAGACAGTTTGGAGGGGTTGGCGGAGATCAGTGGTCATCCCTTGATAGAGCAGGTGAAACAGGCTGAAGTCACGGCTTCGGCCAATGTGGCGGAGCTCTCCCGCCGTTATGGTCCCAAGCACAACAAGATGATTGCCGCCAAGGCGCAGCTTGCCGAAGTGCGATCCAACATGCGCACACAGGTGCGGCAATTGGTGAGAGGGATTGAACAGGAGTTTCAAGCCCTGGCCTCTGCCGCCGCGGCGTTGGAACGCCAGCTCGGAGGCATCAAAACCCAGTATCAGGAACAGAGCCGGGTGGAGGTCGAGTACCGCGAGTTGCAGCGTGAAGTGGAGTCCAATCGCAGAATCTATGAAACCTTCCTCAACAGGATGAAGGAGACCGGCGCCGTGGCCGACTTTGATGCCGCCCACGCCAGGTTTACCGACCGGGCCGAGCCGCCTCTCTACCCTTCCAAGCCCAAGAAGAAGTTGATAGTGGTGATGGTGGCCTTCATGTCTGGCCTGTTTGCCTGCGCTTTCGCCCTTATCTACAACACCCTGACCGACACCATCACCGCCGGCGATCAGGTGGAGAGTAAACTCTCAGCCAAGCTGTTGGGGGTGATACCGGAGCAGAAGACCCGTAAGCGATTGAAGGCAGATCACTTCTTTTCCAAAGACGCCCACAGCTTCTCTGAGGCGTGGCGGACGGTCCGAACCGGCTACCTGCTGACCCACGTGGAGGACGGTGCCAAGACCCTGTGTGTGACCTCCACCGTGCCGGGGGAGGGCAAAACCACCAGCTCGTTTAACCTGTCTCTGGCGTTGTCTCAGCTGGAGCGGGTGTTGCTGATTGAAGCGGACCTGAGAAAGCCCGTGGTGGGCGAGATGCTGAAGCTGCCCAACTACCAGCCGGGACTGTCGAACCTGCTCAGCGGTACTCACAAACTCAATGACTGCATCTATACGGTGCCAGATACTCAGCTGGACGTGATGGTGGCCGGCACCCGGGTATCGACGCCTCTGGAGCTGATCGCTTCCCAGGGATTCAACAATCTGCTGGAGCGGCTGAAAGGGCATTATGACCGTGTGCTGGTGGATACTGCACCGGTGGATGTGGTCAGCGATGCCCTGGTGATCTCCCGCCGGGTCGACTCCGTGGTGTACGTGGTGAAGTGCGGCAAGGCGCGCCGGGAGCTGATCTCCAAGTCTCTCGGCAGGCTGTTTTCCGCTCACGCCAGGGTGGATGGCGTAGTGCTCAATGGGGTGCCCAAGGATCTGGCCACCTATAAGCGCTATCAGAGCTACTATGGTACGGGCACCGCGTCATGATTGACCTTCACTGCCACCTGCTGCCCGGTGTCGATGATGGCGCCCGGGACATGGATGAGGCCCTGGCCCTGGCCAAGCTGGCGGTGGAGCAGGGCATTACCCACTCGGTGCTGACGCCGCACATCCATCTGCGTCACTACCCCAATACCCTGGAGTCGCTGACACCCCATTACCAGAACTTTAAGCGCACCCTCAGGGAGCGGGGTATTCCTCTCCACATCGCCCTGGGGGCCGAGGTGCGCATGGCACCGGAGCTGCTTCTGGGAAACGCCTGGAAGGCATTGCCAAAGCTGGGCAAAACTCCGGATGGCAAGCCGGTACTGTTGCTGGAGATGCCCTACAGTCATGTGCCTGCCGGCACGGATCAGTTGCTGCGATGGCTAATCGGGCAGGGGGTCCAGCCAGTGGTGGCCCATCCCGAGCGCAACCGGGATGTTATCGCCCACCCCACCCTGGCGTTGACCCTGAAGGGCACCGGAGCCTGGCTGCAGGGTACGCTGAGCGCCCTGGGCGGCAGTTTTGGCGAGGACATCAAGCGTGTTGCCTGGGAGCTGCTTCGAAAAGACGCCTACCACTACCTGGCCAGCGATGCCCATCGCATCGACAAGCGCTCCACCCGAGTGGAGCACGTGCTCAGCCTGCTGGCCGAGCAAATGGGCCGCGAGGTGGTGACCGCGTTGACCCACGACCGCCCCTGGGCATTGGTGGCGTCCAGGTTTATCTAGCCGGAACTCTCCCGGTGATGGTGGCGTGACCCTGGGTGGCCTGTTGCAGCCGCACCCCGAGCTCTTCATACCCCCTTACAAAGTCCTTCTGCTCTTAGGTGGCAGTAGCAGGTCGGCCAGCTATGCTTTTACGCCGACCCTGTTCGCAGTTTTCACTGAAGAGGACAGCACTATGGTCGACACACTGCACCAACTTAAATTGCTGGCCAGAGTACTGGTCACCATGCTTCTGCTCAGCCTTTGTTCCCTGGCCGCCCGGGCCGAGCCTCCCTCTCTGTATGACCGTCTGGGCGGGCTGGCCCCTATCTCTGTGGTGGTCAGTGACTTCATCGACGCCCTGGTTCCCGATGCGGTTCTGAACAGCAATCCGGCCATTGACGCGGCCCGCACCGCCGTGCCGCCCGCCTATTTGAAGTATCACGTGACGGCGATGATGTGCCAGGTGACCGGAGGCCCCTGCCAGTACCATGGCCGAGACATGCGCCAGGCTCACGCTCACCTGAATATTCAGGAGGTGGAGTGGCAACGCATGATGGAAGTGTTTAAGGAGATATTGGCGAAACATCAGGTGCCCCAGCAGGAGGTCAATGAGTTACTGGCGATCATGGACTCTACCAAGAGTGACATCGTCGTGGCGTCACCTTAATAGTTCCGGGGAGCTTCGGCTCCCCGGTCAATACCCGGTCATCTCAATAAATCCGCTTCCCTGAATGCTGCCCTCGGCGACGACAGGCCCCTCCCAGTAGGGGATGGACAACTGATTGCGTTGATCCCGGTTGAGGGTCTCGATGCGGCCGGACAGGCCATGGTTGGGGATCTTCAATTGCCAGGCCACCGGGTAGTTGGCACCGTCCAGGGTGACGCTGTCCAGCTCGCGCCATTGAATCTCACCATCGTGAATCGGCGTGACCTGGCCCCCGGGATCGATAAGGCTGCCGGAGAAGTAGTGGTTATCGTTTCGGTTGCGCATGCGGAACAGCATCAGCGCCCGGCCATCGTCCAGGTGCAGAGACACCCAGTCCCAACCCAGGTACTCGGCGTCCATCAGCTCACTGGACCACTCCCGGTCCATCCAGGCCAGGCCACTGAGTGTACGCGGGGCTTTTCCCTCCTGAATCAGGGTGCCCGAGGCTTTCAGGTGCGGCAGGCTGTAGTAGAAAGAAGCGTGTTCCGGGTCCGGCGTCTTTTGACTGAAACCGTTGATCCCATGCTTGACGATGGGACTGTCAGTCAGAGTCAGTGACAACTCGCCCAGTTCACTGGTTGCGCTCAGCGTCAGGGGCAGAAACCCCTCATCGGTGCCGGAGAGTTGCCACTGATCGATCCAGGCGCTGAAGGGGTGGGCGATGACCCCGGCCTGGCCGCTGCCGCCTCTGGCCCAGCGCTCCAGGGCGTGGTGCTCGCCGTCGGCTTCCAGCGCCAGGTGAGCAAACCACAACTGGCCATCGTCCCAGGGGTTGTCCCTGTGTTTGCCGATGCGACTTCGGAACAGGGTCCACTGCAGGGCCACGGGCTTGCCTTCGCCGTCTTTCAGGTTGGCGGTAAGGTACCACCATTCCAGTCCGTACTCAGGGTGCGCCCCGTGATCCTTGGGAAACTCAATGGCCGTACCCGGCATCACCTTGGCGGCGCCCTCGGCCACGTTCTGCTGCCAGGTCACTCCCTGGGTGTGTTCTGGTGCCGACTTGGGCGTGCAGGCGCACAGCAGCAAGAGAAGCGCAATCCAACGCATCAGGAGTCCCCTTTCATCAGTTGACTGACCGGGGCCTTCGACAACCGCCACAGTGGCCAGAGCGCAGAGAGCAGCAGGGCCAGCAGCAGGCTGCCGAGCAGTGAGGGCCAATCCTCCATCAGGTAATGAACCGGCATGGTCCAGCCAAAGGCGACCCGGTTCACCAGATCCAGCAGCAGGTGCCCCAGGGCCATCCCCAGTGGCAGGGCCAGGATCAGGGCAAACAGGGCGATGACGCCCAACTGGGCCAACTGGGCCAGCAACAATTGCCTGCGGGTTATCCCCAGGGCCAACAAGGTGGCTAACTGACCCAGTCTGTGGTGTTCAACCGAAGAGAGGGAGGCAAACAGGCCGACCGCAGCCACCAACAGGGTGAGGATGTTCAAAGCCGTGGTGACCGCAAAGGTTTGATGGAACATGGTGGTGGCCAGGTTGCGGATCCGCTCCCTCTGAATGATCTGCGCCGGAGACAGCCACTCAAGCAGAGACTGGTACACCTGCTGACGGGTCGCTTCGGACACCGACAGACTGTAGCCGGCCAGGGGGACCTCACCCAGCGCTGTCTGCATCAGCAAAGGACTGATGAACGCCTGGGCCTTGAGGTTGCCATAGTCGTAGTAGACGCCGACCAGGGTGCAACTGAACGGCGGTTGTCCGGTATCGCCGATGGTGATTTGTTGGCCCAATGACAGGTCGGCCATCAATTGGGTGCGCTCGTTGACCAGGCAGCCTCCATCGAACAGGGTACTGCTCCAATCATCGTCAGCGACCTTGATGGGCAGGTGACGATAATGCTCTGCACTGTCGCCCAGGCTGGCGATGCTGCCGGCTTCGCCTTGAATGCTGGCGCGTTGGTGGCGAAATGGCGTGATGGTCGTTATGCCGGGCAGAGTGCTTAGGCGGGATTGCCAAAGGGCATGGTCATCACCGCCGGTTCTGACGTAGAGATCGGCGCTGATTCTTTGCTTCAGATAGCCCTCAAGGGCCAGTTCGAAGCTGCCCACCACCATTCTCATCCCCACCGCGGCCGCCAGGGCCAGCATCACAGCAATCATCGCCACCCTGGTAGTACGTTGTTGCTCATCCAAGTCCGTCAGAGCCCATTGACCTAGGGCCGACCTCAGCCTGAAACGGCCCACGGCACGGCAACACAGTTGCAGCCACTGCGGCGTCATTGCGGCCCCTGCCAGCAGCAGCAGGCCGCACAGGGTGAGGGCCATGCCGGTGGTGGCCACCAGGGAGGCTCCGACGGTAACCACCAGCAGCAGAACCAGCCCCAGCGCAAGCAACCCCAGGCTTTGAGTCTGCTGCCGCTGCTGGCGGGAGCGAAAGCCAAGAGACAACGCGACCCTGGGGTCCAGCATCAGAGAGCCCAATACCATGGCGATGGCGCCCAGGATAACCACAGTTGCCAGCCCCAGAGGCAGCAGCAGATTCTCAACACTCAGCAGGCCATTGAATCCATACAGGGAGGAGAGGGTCATCTGCACCTGAGGCATCCAGGCCCGGGCAAACTGACTGCCTGCCAGGGCACTGATGGGAATGGCGATCATGCCCACCAGCACCAGTTCGGAGATCACCGCCTTGACCAGGGCAGGTTGTCCTATGCCCAGGCTGCGAAGCTGGGCCATCAGAGCGCTTCTTTGAGTGAGGCTGAATCTCAGTGCGTTGAAGGCCAGAAACAGGGAGACCGCCAGCGCCATCATCGCCAGGGCGGTCAGGTTGAGGTGAAAGGATGCAGAGAGTTGGCCGAACTGCGTCGATTCTCCCTGAGACATCAGCCTGGCCTGCTGGGGCAGTGCCTGACGAATGGTGTCCAGCTGGGATGGGGACAGGGCTGGCAGGTTCAGGTAACTCAGTCGGGTGCCGCTTTGAGCCAATTCCGACAGGGTGGCGATGTCGGTGTGGATCCAGGGGCCCAGGTCCTCGATCAGTTGCAGAGGCCCCAGGGTTTGGTCCTCTCTGAACCTCAGATTGTCGCCATCTTGCCAGCCGTAGGAGGCGGCGACGCGGGTGTCCACCCAGGCTCGGGCTTCACTGCTGCCGGTGGGCCGGCCCAACTGGCCAACATAGGCCAGGGGATCCACGCCCCTGACCAGCAGCGGCCTGTCCTGCGAGTCCACCAGTCGCATATCCAGCACCGGGGTGGCGTCAATGCCGCTACGCCGCAGGTTAATCCACAGCGTCTGGTCGAGAAACCCCTCTCTCTGGTGAGGCTGTATCTGCCAGCCTTCACCGCGAGACGCCTGATCTTCACTGGCGGCGTACCTGGCCCTGGCCTCCTGATTGATGGTTTCCACCCCAACCAGCAGGCTGGCCCCAAGTACCATACCCAGCAGCAGAAACAGCAGCTGCCAGGGGTGTCGCCGATAGTGGGCCAGCAGGGTGATGACCGCCAATCGCCACTCAATCATGGAGCTGCCCCTGCCTGAGATGGAGTGTCTGTCCAAGCATGGACGCTACCCTGGGGCTGTGAGTCACCAGAATCAGTGTCTGATTGAGGGCCTTGGACAGACGGGTAAAGATCTCCATCACCTCATCCCCGGTGGCTTCGTCCAAGTTGCCTGTAGGTTCATCGGCCAGGACAAGCGGCGGGTGGTGGGCCAGGGCTCGGGCGATGGCGACCCGTTGCTGCTCTCCGCCCGAGAGCTGGTCGGGATAGAGCTTCCAGAGAGAGGCAAGGCCCAAGGGCTCAACCAGAGTGTCCATCACCTCCTCAGGGTGGGTGAGCAGGTTCAGGCGATGCTGAAACAGGATGTTGTCACCCACCGTCAGGGTGGGCAGCAGATTGAACTGCTGAAACACCAGTCCGATTCGGCGGCGATAGAGGGAGAGCTGGTCTGCGTCCAGTTGATCGACTCGGTGTCCATTGACCTGAATGCTGCCGTCATCGGGGCGCTCCAGCCCGGCAATCAGGTGGAGCAGGGTGGACTTGCCTGCCCCTGACTCCCCCATGATGGCCAGTTGTTGCCCCGCCTCCAGTTCGAGGCTGCAGTGGCGCAAAATCTGTCTCCTGGCCCGTCCCTGAGTTCTGAATAGATCCACATCCTTGACGCTAATCATCGGGCCTCCCGTACAGCTAATGAACAAAATATAGCAAAGAATCAGTGGCTTCGACCTAGTAGTACGCAGCAGTCATCACTTTGGATCCTCTTTGGTTTTCTGTTTTTTCTGTTTAATGGAGGGTGACGCCATGGGGCTTAGATGAGTGGCGTGTGCTGGCTGAAGCCAGCGTTGTTAATGATAATCTGTGGCGCTCGGTGCCATTAATATGGAAAGATAAATAAGTTAATCAGACTGATAGGATATTGCTGCCGCGGGGCTGACAGGCGGCGAGCTCAAAGGGAGAGGTGAGATGACGGATTTCAATACCAACTACAACCGCGCTGTCTGGTTCGATATTCCCGTGGCGGACCTTGATCGGGCGGCGGCCTTCTACGCCCGGGTGCTGGCGATCAAGGTGCAGATTGAGGAGTACGAAGGGGTGCGCTTCGGGGTGCTGGACCATGAACTGGGCAATGGCGGATGTCTGGTGGTGGACGAGATGAAGGTGACCAGCCAACAGGGAATTCTGGTGTACCTCAATGTGGATGGCCGCATCGACGAGGCGGTTGAGTTGGTGACCGACATGGGCGGGACCGTGCTCCAGGGGGTACACAGCATCGGCCCCCATGGATTCAGGGCACTCATTCTCGACAGTGAAGGAAACCGGTTGGCCCTGCATGCAGAGCGGCGCACTCAGGGGTGATTCTTAAAGGACGTATGATGATAAACCAAGCCTACCTGGCCGGTGTTGAAACTGCTGAGCATCGGTTCTCTCTGCCTCTGGATTATGCCGATCCCCAGGGGCCGCATATCGAGGTGTTTGCCCGGGAGCTTTGGGCTCCGGACAAGATGCGTGAGTCGCTGCCCATGTTGGTGTTCTTCCAGGGGGGCCCGGGGTTTGGTGCGCTGAGGCCCGCCAGGCGTTCCGGCTGGCTGGACCGGGCACTGGAGGAGTTTCGGGTATTGCTGCTGGATCAGAGAGGCACCGGCCTGTCGACGCCCATTCATAGCACCGCTCTGTCGGCCCTGAGTGCAAAGCAGCAACTGCACTACCTGACGCACCACAGGGCAGACAACATTGTGCGAGATGCCGAAGCAATCCGCCATCAGCTGCTCGGGGAGCGGCCGTGGAGCATACTGGGACAGAGCTTTGGCGGTTTTTGTGTTTTGCGGTACCTGAGTGTTGCCCATCAGGGGATCACCGAAGCCTACATCACCGGGGGCCTCCCCTCCCTGGTTCGTGAAGCGGAGGAGGTGTACCGGGCGACCTATCAGCGGGTCGCGCAGAAAAACCGCTCTTTCTTTGAGCGTTTCCCCGGTGCCCAGGCTCTGGCGGATGAGATAGCCGCCTATCTGTGTGCCCACGATGTGCGCCTGCCCGATGGCGCCAGGCTGACGGTGGAGCGCTTCCAATTGCTGGGGATTCACCTCGGAGTGGAGGAGGGGGCCGAAGCGCTGCATTTTCTGCTGGAGCAGGCGTTGCTGCCCTCTCCCGCGGGTACCGTGTTAAACCCGGTTTTCCTGCATGGGGTGATGCAGATGCTCGATTATGACACCAATCCCCTCTACACCCTGCTTCACGAGCCAATCTACAACCAGGGGCGGGCATCGCGCTGGGCGGCGCACAGGGTGCGGGCTGAGTTCCCGGAGTTTGATTACCGGCCGGACCGGCCGCTGCGCTTTACCGGGGAGATGGTCTACCCCTGGATGACCGAGCAGTTTCAGGGTCTGAAGCCTTTGGCGTCCCTGGCCGATGCCCTGGCCAGTAAAAGCGACTGGCCTCCCCTGTATGACCCGGCTCAGCTGGCGAAAAACCCGGTGCCTGTGGCCGCAGCGGTTTACACCGAAGATATGTTCGTGGAGTACGCCTTCTCGGAGGAAACCATCGATCAGGTGGCGAACCTGGTGGCCTGGCGCACCTCGGAGTATGAGCACAACGGCCTGAGGATGGATGGTCATCGCATCCTCGACCGCCTGATTGCGCTCAATCGTAAGCAGGCACTGAGGTAATGGCCGGGGAGTCCGCCATCAGGCGACGGCGGGCTTCCAGCAGGGATTCCAGGCTTTGAGGCGGGCTGTAGAGGTAGCCCTGGAACTGATGACAGCCCCGTTTGATCAGGTACTCCTCCTGCTCCCGGGTCTCCACCCCTTCGGCGGTCACCGGAATCTCATAGATGGCCGCCACCCTCAGGATCACGTCCACCAGAGAGCGGGTCTGTTCTGCCCCCTCTCTTTCCAACTGGCTGACAAAGCTGCGATCGATCTTCAGCCGGTCTATGGGGTAGTGCTGCAACTGGGTGAAGGCGGTGTAGCCGGTGCCGAAATCGTCCAGCACCACCTTGACGCCATTGCGCCGAAGCTCTGTGAGCATATTCAGGCCCTCTGAGGTGTGGCTGACCATGGCGGTCTCGGTGAGCTCCAGATCCAGACGGTTGAGGTCTATCCCGTAGGTGGTTGCCAGGCTGAGGAGGCTCGGGGCCAGCTTGGGGTTGTTCAACTGCATGGAGGAGATGTTCAGTGCCAGGCGAAGGTCCCGCACCTCCTCGCGGTGACTGTGGGACAGAGCCTGAATCTGGGAGAAGCAGCGCTGAATGATCCACAGGTCCAACTCGTAGATCAGTCCATACTTCTCGGCGACGGGAATGAATTTGTCCGGGCCAACGCCTTTGAGCTCGGGAAGGGTGCAGCGAACCAGCACCTCGGCACTGGTGCACCAGGGGGTGGCCAGCCCATGAATCGGCATATATTTGAGTTCAAAGGCACCAAGGTCCATGGCGCGCTTCAGCCCTTGAAGTATGGTGGCCTCCAGCTGCATCTCCTTGGCCATCGCCTCACTGAATTCGTAGCAGAGGCCGGGCTGAGTGGCCTTGCCCTGAGTGGTGGCCAGGTTCGCCTGTTGCAGTTTGTCCGACGGAGTGGTCAGGTTGCACCTGGAGTAGCCCAGGGTCATGGTGAGCATGAGCTGATGCTCAAACACCTGGTAGGCTCCGGTCAACCGGTGGTGGATCGCCTCTGCCACCCGGGCGCTGTGCTGAGTGCGGCCGATGGGAAGCCCCAGGACAAACTCATCTCCCGAGGTTCTCGCCAGTAACTGTTTCCCGCTGACTATCAATCCATCGGCCAGGAGCTGTTCTGGCAACATCTGCAGCCGCTTCGCCAACTGTTGCAGCAGGGCGTCGCCGCTGGCACGACCGTATCTCTGGTTGACCGACTTGAACTGATGGATGTTCAGCTGAAACAGGCACAGCGCGTGGGGATCCCCCTGGTAGTGGCACAGCCACTTGTCCATGGCGCGGCGGTTGGCCAGCCCGGTCAGCGGGTCGGTCAGATAGGAGCGGTTGAGTCGTGACAGACTCTGCTTCTGTCCCAGCACCAGGAACCAGATAAAGCAGTAGGTGATCACCACGGACACCCCGAAGCGCAACAACATGTCGGGGCCGACGCTGTGGGAGCCCAGAGCAAACAGCACCAGGGTAAAGATCCCTCCGAGCAGTCCCGCTGCTGCGATGGACATCAGGTAGAACAGGCCAGCAACCACGGGGAAGACGAAGGCCAGCCCCCTAAACCCGTTGTCATAGGTAAAGGCGGCGATGGCGGCCATTATCAGCAGGGTAAACACCAACAGGGCGCGGCGGCTCAGTTCCCCGGTGCGCCGGGTGTGCATCAGGGAGTAGATAAGAAAGGGGGAGGCAATCAGCTCAAGGCTGCCCACCAGATAATTGAAGCCAAACAGCAGGTGAAACAGACCGAACCCCAGGGCGCCGGCGAGACTGACCCAGTGCAGGCCCTGGACAACGGTAGGTGAGTAAGGCTGATAAAGGTGCATCGAGACGGGAGAGGAGACGAAAATTTTTCGCAATACTAGCAGCTCGCTGTGGTTAAGTCAGTCCTACAAACAAATGTTTGTATCATTTGTGTGCGCCATATAACTTACGGATTAATAGCACCTTATTGATTCTGTTAGTCTGGCCACAGAGGGGGAAATCAAACAAAAAGAGCCGCCCGGAGGCGGCTCTTTGACATAGTGTTGTCTCTTACTCGTGGCTGTCCTTGTAGGGGCGGCCGTAGTAGCTGTCCAGCAGAACCTGTTTCAGCTCGCTGATCAGCGGGTAGCGAGGGTTGGCGCCGGTGCACTGGTCATCGAACGCTTCCTCGGCCACTTCGTCCAGCTTGGCCAGGAACAGCTTCTCATCCACGCCGGCGGCCTGAATGGAGGCGGGGATGTCCAGCACCTCTTTCAGTTGCTCTACCTTGGCGATCAGCAGCTCCAGCTTCTCCAGGTCGCTGTCGCCGCCCAGGCGCAGGTGATCGGCAATGGCGGCATAGCGGCACAGGGCCTGAGGACGGTCATACTGACTGAACGCGGTCTGCTTGGTGGGCAGGTCGGTGCCGTTAAAGCGCATAACGTTGGTGATCAGCAGGGCGTTGGCCAGGCCGTGTGGCAGATGGAATTCGGCGCCGATCTTGTGGGCCATGGAGTGACAGATCCCCAGGAAGGCGTTGGCGAAGGCGATGCCGGCGATGGTGGCGGCGTTGTGCACCTTCTCCTTGGCCTTGGGTGCATTGGCCCCCTCGGTGTAGCTGTCTGGCAGGTGCTTAAACAGCAGATCCAGAGCCTGCAGCGCCTGACCGTCGGAGTACTCGTTGGCCATCACGGACACAAAGGCTTCCAGGGCGTGGGTCACCGCATCGATGCCACCGAAGGCGGTCAGCGACTTGGGCATGTTCATCACCAGGTTGGCGTCAACGATGGCCATGTTGGGCGTCAGCTCATAGTCGGCGATGGGGTACTTGGTGCCGGTGCGCTCGTCGGTCACCACCGCGAAAGGCGTGACCTCAGAACCGGTGCCGGAGGTGGTGGGGATCGCCACCATCTGCGCCTTCTTACCCATTTTGGGGAAGCGGTAGATACGCTTGCGGATGTCCATGAAGCGCAGGGCCAGATCGGCGAAGTCCACTTCAGGGTGCTCATACATCACCCACATGATCTTGGCTGCATCCATGGGGGAGCCGCCGCCCAGGGCAACGATGACGTCTGGCTTGAAGCTGTGCAGCATATCTGCACCCTTTTTCACCACTTCCAGAGTCGGGTCGGCTTCTACCTCATAGAACACCTCAACCTCCAGGCCCTGGCCCTTGAGGATGCGGATGGTCTCATCGCAGTAGCCGTTGTTGAACAGGAAGCGGTCGGTCACGATGCAGGCACGCTTGTGCTCGCTCAGCTCCTCCAGGGCCACCGGCAGGGCGCCGCGGCGGAAGTAGATGGACTTAGGCAGTTTGTGCCACAACATATTCTCGGCTCGCTTGGCTACGGTTTTCTTGTTGATCAGGTGCTGAGGGCCCACGTTCTCTGAGATGGAGTTACCACCCCAGGAGCCACAACCCAGAGTCAGGGAGGGGGCCAGCTTGAAGTTGTACAGGTCGCCGATGCCGCCTTGGGAAGCCGGGGTGTTGATCAGGATGCGCGCGGTCTTCATCCGCTGGCCAAACACGCGGATGCGCTCCACCTGCAGGTCCTGATCTGTGTACAGTGCGGAGGTGTGGCCGATGCCGCCCAGGGCCACCAGCTCTTCCGCCTGGGTCACGGCGTCTTCGAAATCACTGGCGCGGTACATCGCCAAGGTGGGGGAGAGCTTCTCGTGAGCAAAGGCTTCATCGACGCTGGTCTTGGTAACCTCACCGACCAGAACCTTGGTCCAGGAGGGGACCTTGATCCCCGCCATTTCGGCGATCTTGGTGGCGGGTTGGCCAACGATGTCAGCATTCAGGTTGCCGTTCACCAGCAGTACCTTACGTACCTTGGTGGTTTCGCTTTTGTTCAGCAGGTAGCCGCCGTGGCTGGCGAAACGTTCACGCACTTCGTCGTAGATGCTGTCGACCACGATCACCGACTGCTCGGAGGCGCAGACCACGCCATTGTCGAACGTCTTGGACATCAGGATGGAGCTGACGGCGCGTTTGATGTCGGCGGTTTCGTCCACTACGACCGGGGTGTTACCGGCGCCTACGCCGATGGCGGGCTTGCCTGAGCTGTAGGCGGCCTTCACCATGCCCGGGCCACCGGTGGCCAGAATCAGATTGATCTCTTCGTGGGTCATCAGGTGGTTGGACAGCGCCACAGACGGCGTGTCAATCCAGCCGATGATGTCTTCCGGGGCCCCCGCGGCGACGGCAGCGTCCAGCACCAGCTTGGCGGCGGCGTTGGTGGCGTTCTTCGCCCTTGGGTGGGGGGAGAAGATGATGCCGTTGCGGGTCTTCAGGGCGATCAGTGCCTTAAACACCGCAGTAGAGGTGGGGTTGGTGGTGGGCACAATGCCACAGATCAGGCCAACGGGCTCGGCGATGGTGATGGTGCCGCCGGTCTCATCCTCTTCCAGAATGCCGCAGGTTTTGTCGTCCTTGTACTTGTTGTAGATGTACTCAGAGGCAAAGTGATTCTTGATCACCTTGTCCTCCAGCACACCCATGCCGGTTTCCTCAACAGCCTGACGGGCAAGGGGGATACGGGCATCGGCGGCGGCCAGGGCCGCAGCTCGGAAGATCGCGTCCACCTGTTCCTGGCTGTAACTGGCAAATTTCTGCTGGGCCGCTTTTACCCGGGTAATCAGGGCATTCAGTTCGGCAATGGACTTGTCAGTCATCTAAACTGTCCTCAAATTTAAAAACACTTTCCTCTGAACCAAGTCAGTATAGGCTTTGGAACCATGTTCAGGAAAAATGCTCTTCGCTGATGTAATTAAATTACACTTTTCTCGGTCACAAACCGTTAACTGCTTCACGTTTGGGCGAATTTGGATGTTGCTAACTTACATTCGCCATTAGAAAATGTAATGAGTTAATGGGGTTAAACGAGGAAAAATTCACTTTTCCCAAGGGGCGGATTTCTCTAGAGTATCCTCCTTCGTTTTTGGCTCCTGTTATTGAGGCGTATACCCTAAGTGGACTTCTATCTGCTGTTGCAATTCTTCCTTGGCCTGGTGGCGATCATCAATCCCATCGGACTGCTGCCTGTGTTTGTGTCTCTGACCAGTCACCAGACTGAACAGGAGCGCCTGGCGACCGCCAAAGTGGCCAACTTCTCCGTGGTGATCATCCTGCTGGTGACTCTGGTGGCGGGTCAGTTGATCCTCAACCTGTTCAGCATCTCAATTCCCGCGTTCCGCATTGCCGGCGGGGTGCTGATCACCTTTATTGCCATGTCGATGTTGCAGGGTAAATTGGGTGAGGTGAAACACAACAAGGAGGAGGGCCGGGAAGCGGCCGCAATGGACTCGGTTGCCGTTGTGCCTCTGGCACTGCCGCTGATGGCTGGTCCCGGCGCCATCAGTTCGGTGATTGTATTTGCCTCACAGCACCGAGATCCTCAGTCGATGCTCGGAATGGCGGCCTGCATCGTCGTCTTCGGGCTGCTCAGCTGGATTGTTTTTCGCACTGCGCCGGTCATTTTCAAGGTGCTCGGCCAGACTGGCATTAACGTGATCACCCGTATTATGGGTCTGCTGATGATGTCCATCGGCATCGAGGTGATCGCCGCAGGCATGAAGACGCTGTTCCCCGCGCTGGCGTCCTAGCCTGTGCCCTGAAACCGTCCTGTAATATGGTTGGTGGGATCACAGCCCCTATTTGGAGAGAGCAGAATGATTCTGATTACCGGAGCCGGCAGTGGCCTGGGGGCCGCATTGGCCAAAGTGTACAGTCAGCAGGGACAGCCCCTGGTGTTGGTGGGTCGCAGCCAGGCCAAACTGGAGACGGTGGCCCAGACCCTCTCCTCTGAGGTGGTGTGCCATGCCGCAGATTTGACCTGTGAAACTCAGGTAGCGGGTCTGTTTGAGGCGCTGCCCCAGGTGCCTTCCCGGATCATCCACTGCGCTGGCAGCGGTGATTTTGGTCCTGTGGAACAGTTTGACGAGTCCAGAATTCGCCGGTTGATGGACAATAACCTGCTGACCGCTGCCCTGGTGACCAAGGAGGCGGTGGCCAGATTCAGACAGCATCAGGTGCAACTGGTGGTGGTGGCTTCAACGGCGGCTCAAAAGGGCAAAGCCAATGAGGCGATCTACTGTGCGGTCAAATGGGGCGTAAAGGGGCTGGTGGAATCACTTCGGGCTGAGCTCAAGGGCGCGGCCATGACTCTGGTGGGCGTCTACCCAGGGGGGATGGACACCCCATTTTGGCAGCAGCAGGGCTGCGACAGCCATGTGGATGCCAGTGGCTTTATGAGCGCCGAGGAAGCGGCGCTGATGATGGCCAACGGCCTTATCGCCTCCGAAAACGGTTACATCTCGGAGCTGACCCTTATCCGCCGCTGAGCATTGCCTGGCGCGCCAGGGGCGCCAGCAACATGATCAGTATGATGGCGACGGTGGAGAACTGCAGCCAGTGGTCCTGCAGGCTCTCCATTTCGGCCACCCGTTGTTGTTCGTTCCGACTGCTTTGGCGGGTTGCCTGATAGTAGCGAAGGGCCCAATATCCATTTCCGATGATCAGCACCGCCAATGCGGTGAGCAAACGCCACTCCATATGCGCACTCCTCAAAGGATCTTCCTACCCCTAGTTATACCCAAAAAGGGGCAGTTCTGGGAGTAATCCCCCAAATAATTTGCGGGTATAGCCTGTGATCCAGTCGAAAAATTCCTCAATGGACACCGATTCTTGTTCATCGGCCTGCAAAAGGGTGAAGGATGTCACGTCTTTGGCGCGACGCTTGGTCTATTTTTTCAACGGCTTTAGAAATTAAACCCCTGAGCTGAGAGATGGAGATCCAGCCGGGCCGATGGAGGTTTTGATGCTGCACACCGAAATGGCCCAGTTTGGCCTATTTGCACGACAGCTGATCAAGCAGGCTGCTGCGGTGGTGTCCACCCTGCCTAAACAGAGTGAACGCCTGAAGTGGCACTCACGCCTGCAGGCTTGTCTTTATCAAAGTGAAAATCGAGCCATGGAACTGGTGATGTCCAAGGATTACCGCACCCTGAGCCTGTTGGGAGAGTCGGTGGCTGACAGCGTATCGCTGATCGGCGTCTTCTCCGACCACCCGGGCCTGTCCGATGCGGATCAACACGGTTTGGATATTGCCCTGGCCAACGTCGCCCTGATTCATTCCCGCGCCAAGCGCCTAATGAAGCAGGCCGACAATGTGGTGCCCTTCCCAGTAGCGGCTAGCGCCTGAGCTGCGCACCACTCTGACGCCCGGCCATTGGCCGGGCGTTTTCTTTTCTGCTTCCCACCCCTTAAAGAGCCAGCTCACAGGCGGTGGGGTTAGTAAGCCGTATTTTTCCGTCGCTGTCTGAGTAACTGAGAAGCTCTTGTCGAGTGAAACTGCAGTCGGTCAGCACAACCCCCTGCTGAGTCAACCTGACTCGATATGCCTCTTTCACATAGTCTGGATGGTCCTGTGTTAGATCAGGCAGGAACAGGTCAATGTCGTAGTCGTGCCCGGGTATGCGAGCGCTGAATCCATACGAGTATCGGCTCTCAGCGCTTTGCCTGACCTGGGGATTGGTGACCTTGGATAGATAGAACCGTTGTTCGCCTGAGTAGAGTTCCCGGTCGATCTGATTGAGGTCGATGGCCATGGGGTAATCGGCTTGGCTGAGCTCTACCGTCAGGGTGTGGTAGCCACGGTAGATGGTCAGCTGATCGGTCATACGGTAGCCGTCGTTGTAGAAGAGTGCCAACAGGTTGTACAGCGCCGGGTCATTCTTCTTCAGGTGCTGCCTGAGGCTCATGGGCTCGGGACGGCCGGGCAAGGCTTCGTGGGCCCTGACGTTGTTCCAGAGTTCACTGCCTACCGCCAGGTACTCAAAGCGGTTGGTGTTGATGTAGCCCATGCCGGTGCCGGTCCACAGATCTTCGGCTTGGGCGTGTTCGTAGGCGTTGGTTAACTGGGCCTCAAACTCCGGCAGCAGGGTGTCCAGAGTCAGCAGGTGGATGGAATGGGTCAGCTCATGAACCAGGGTATTTCCCTGGGTGGGGTTCGGCCTGTCTCCACGGTACGCTAGGGCCAGGGAGTTGATGCCGGTAAGCGGCAGGGCGGGAGTGGCGCCATAACCGGCTTCATCGGGGAAGTTGCGGTATTCGGGGACCAGGGTAGAGCCATAGCTGCCGGATTGAATCGGGAAGATCACCACCCGGAAGTATTTGTCATACAAAGCCTCGCGGATGAGCGGTCCCATGCCCGACTGCAGATTGTCATCACTGAGTTGATGCGCCACGATTTCGGCGGCGTTTTTAAGAAGGACGCTGCTGACCTCTTTCGGCCCCAGTATCGGGATACCCCAAACGTCGATGTACTTGGTGTAGTAATCGCTGTCCAGATTGTAGGCGTTCACGATGGCGTCGGGAACCGGAGATACCACCTCAAACTGATTTGCCTCCTGAACAGACTGCTCATGAGGTGCCGGTGATCGTGGATCCTGGGCCGGTGAGGATTTGCCCGAGCCGCAGCCGGCGAGTAGGGTGATGCCAAAGAAGGCGCATAAAGTGGGTCGCATAGGGCCTCATCAGATTGGTAAGTGTAGGCAAAATGATAGGGCCGTCTCGGTTTGGCTCAACAGGTCAAAATGTCTCAGGTCATTGAATTTACTTAATTTACACGCGAGCCGGGCGACAATGGAATGCAAAAGCTCAAGGCCAGGATTTAAGGTCAGTGGTAGCTAACCTCATGAGTTTTAGAGTGATGACCGAGTGGGGGAGGGCGTCCGAGGCCGGGCAATCAATCTCTGGGAATCCAGCACAGTTCACGAATTTCAGTTAAAGCCAGTTTTTCTGGTCCTGGCGAATCCGCTCGAGAATACGGCCCGCCAGATCCTGGGCCAAGGCCAGAGGAATGGCCGGCAGGGTCTGCTTGCCGCTGGCGAGGAACAGGGTGAGGTTGGTCAGTCCCCGTTTACGCAGGCCTGGAGTCTGGGTCAGGGTGAGCGACTGGCACTTTGCCAGGGGCAGGTAATGCCACTGTTGGCCAAGCATTCCCTGTCTTAGCCAGAGGCCATCGGCCTGGAGTTGAAAGCCGTAATGGCGCCATTTGAGCTCGATGGCCGCCATAATCACCAACCCCATCAGCAGCAGCACCAACCCGCCGTGCTCGGGCCCGAAGGGGAGGGAGGCCACCAGCAGGGAGAGCGTGAGAGACAGCCCGAGAAGCCAGGCCAGCCTCAGGTTGCGCCAAAACGGGGAGATGGACCTCCACTGCTGAGGAACAGGCACCTTTCCCACAGAATCCTGTACCAGAGCATGACGCTCCTCAGCCCTGACCGCGGGGACGATCAGAGAGCCGCGCAGCCTTTCTCCTGGCTCGCTGCCGCTTACCTGCTTCAGAGAGATCGCCCACAGTCCCACCAGCCTTGCCAGGGGGGACTGGCTCAGGGAAAGGGACTGGATGCGCCTTTTGAGCAGCAGGTCCTGCATCCGGTGCAGGGTGCCGCCGCTGAACTGCAACCGCTCCGGCTCCAGAGTGAGCCGATAAGGATGGTACTTCAGCAGGCTGACTACGCCGGATAGGACGCTGAGCAGCAGATAGAGCAGAGTCAGCAGCATCAGTGCGCCGGGAACCAGCATGGCCGGGCCCAGATTGGCAACGCTCGCCGTCCACTGGGCGGTAACGGGATGAGCTTCCAACCACTCCCACCAGGGGTACTGGTCCAACTGGCTAAACAGAGGTCCAAGAAACAGCATCAGCCAGGCCAGTTGGTTAAAGCAGAAACCATGGAGAAACAGGTGTCTCGGCTGGCGCGTCAGGTTGGTCGACGGGACCGGCTCGTCTGCGGATGCTGCCTGTTGCGGCTCGCTGGCTGTGGGAACCAGCCTGGCTTTGAGCCGGGCCGCCGACTTGGGGTCCACGGCGCACAGTACCGCTTCCTTTTCACCGCTGCCGGCGGTCTCTACCACCAGGTTGACCTTGCCAATCAGCCTCATGGGCAGGGGCTGTTCCAGCCTGACATTTTGAATGCGGGTTAGGGGCAGTTCCTGCTTTTTGCGGAACAGGGCGCCACTTCGGATGCGAAAGCGTTGCTGTTGCTCATCAAACTGAAAGCGAAACCTCAGCCACTGCAGGGCCGAGGAGATCAGTATGTGCAGTGCCATCAGGCCGATGGCCAGTGGCAGCCAGAAGTCGGGCAGTTTGGCCAATGCGCCGGTAAAGGCCACCGGCAGAACGTAGAGACCAAGTTTGGCTGCATCCAACAGGCCATTGGCGCTGAAGGCCACCACCGCCCAGGGAGACAACCTGTGCCACCCGGCCTCATGACTCATGGCGGGTTCCGGCTTTGGCCATCAGGTGCTGCCTGAGCTGCTCGGCCTGATCTGAAGGGAGGCCGGGAATGGTGATCTCTGCGTGGGGAGAGCCCGCAGTGAATCCCCGAAGAGTCGCCAGCCCATAGAAACGGTCCAAGGGGCCCTGGCTGAGGGTGACATGTTGTAACCGGCTCAGGGTCAGGCAGGTGTGCCGTTGCCAGAAGATGCCCCGGCGCACCACCAAATCCTGCTCCCTGACCATATAGCCAAGTCGTTTGGCTCGCAATTGGCTTAGGTAGACCCACAGGGCCAGAAGCACAGTCAGCACCAAGCCCGCGGCCAGCAGCCAGGGCAGGGCAAGGGCAAACACCACCATCATCAGCGCCAGCGCAATGCCTACGGGAATCACACCCACCAGCAGTGTGGTCAGGGTGACCAGTTTGAGATAGCCAGGTGCTACCTGGGTATAAGGGGTGTGCTGTGTCGGTATCCACTGCTCCTGTGGAATGGGATCGTTCAGGCTCATGAATCCTGCCATCTGCAACCGTCGTACCTCCAGAAATTAGAGGAATCGTGACCGTGACTCAAGTGTTTGGGCCGTTTTCACCGGTAAGTGGTGGCCATCTTTTGTTAGCAAATGTCAGCACTGCTGCTGCGGAGATCGTTTGGGCACCTTAGGGCAGGTAAAATGAGTTTAAGAAACGGGCAAGGCCCCGGTCCAATCGTGCTAATTCGGGCGCCGGTTAGAGGCCGTCAGCGAGGACATGATGCATCCCTTTGTAATCTTTCTGAAAAGATCACCTATGTAGAGCAACAACTCTATTGATGAAATTTATCGAATCCTATTCCGCCCCTTATGTGATGTGACGCACGTTGCAATTTCATTGATGTCTCAATTGCTTAGGTTACATCCCTCTGCTAGCTTCAATGGTGATGGAATTTCAAGCAGCTTGATTAGGCAGCGACCTAGGTCGCTTGGCTCAGGGAGGTGATGCCATGCCGAAGATGAACCTGATGGATTCGCTGTTTTTCCTGGTGGAGTCCAATCAGACCCCCATGCATGTGACACCCATGATGGTGCTGCAGCCGGATGAGGAGCATCGCGCGGACTTTGCGTTGCGTCTCTATCAAAGCCTTCTGGGAAAGCAGCCTGTCGAGGCGCCGTTCAATTGGCGCCCGAAACTGTCCATAACCGGCAATCATCGCTGGGAAGAGGTGCCGGTCGAGCTGGATTACCACGTGCGCCGCAGCGCGGTGCCGGCCCCGGGGCGTCGTGCGCAGTTAAATGAGTTGCTTTGCCGGCTTCAGTCTCAGCCTCTGGATCGCTCCCGCCCACTCTGGGAGCTGTACATCATTGACGGCATGAACGATGGCACCGTGGTGGTGTTTATGAAACTGCACCACGCGTTGTTTGATGGGGTAGGCCTCAATCGTTATGCCAAGACCATGTTGACCCGCACGCCAGACCATGAGGACTGGACCCCAATCTGGCAGTATCCCGCCAGGGCTCGGGAGCCTATGGAAGCCCCGGGTTTTGTAAAAACTGCAGTGGCGGCGCTCAGCGGCGCGGCGGGGCAGAGCAAGCTGCTGCCCGAGGCGATGCGCCTGGGGGCCCGCCTGTGTGGCCGGGCGCTGGGTGTGCGCCAGGGGGTCACCAAGGTGCCTTTCACCGCCCCTTTGTCCCTGTTCAATCGCACCCCGGCCTCGGGCCGAAGCTTTGCTTCCCTGACGGTGCCTCTGAAGCGCATCAAGGAGATCAGTGGGCGAGCCGGCGCCAGCTTCAATGACGTGGTCCTGACTGCCTGCGACATGGCCCTCAACCGGTATCTGGAAGAGCGACGCATCCAGTTGGACAGGCCTCTGGTGGTGATGATGCCCATGAGCGTTCGTGACTCGGGGCAACTCAATGCCAACAACCAGTTTGTGTTTGGCCTGGTGGAACTGAGTAAGGGGCAGTTGATGCCTCTGCAACGTCTGAATCGTGTCCGGCAGGCGGCGATGACCACCAAGAATGAAATTCGCCATTTCTCTGCGGAGTTGTATCAGAAGTACGGTGTCGCCATTCAGGGGCTGTCGCTGATTGCAGGGCGCATTGGTCTGGAGCGCAAGGTGCCCGCGTCCAGTAACCTGGTGATCTCTACGGTGCCCGGTCCGCAGGAGCGCAGGTACGTGATGGGGGCCAGGGTCACCGAAGTGTCGCCCATGTCCGCCTTGCCACCTGGGCAGAGCCTGAACATCACCACCTACAGTTTTGACGGCAAGGTGTGCTTCGGTTTCCTGGGGTGTCGCAAGGTCATTCCGGACATTGGCATGTTGGCGGCTTACCTGGACCGGGCCCTGGATGAGCTGGAGCTGTCGGCATTGACTCAGCCCATCAGCCTGTTTGACCTCTATCGTCCGGATCTTAAAGGCGAGCCCCTGAGTCAGGAGACAGAGATCATTCAGAACAAGACGCGGTTAAGAGGTGAGGTCGGCTGATGCACACAGAGCTTCCTCCTGTGGAGACGGTAAATCAGGTGCCCAGCTGGCAGGCGAGGGTATACAACCGCATTTTGAAGATCGGCTTTAAACGGCCAATTCAGAACAAGAGCCAGATATCCGAGGTGCGCAAGGTGGCGGCCTCCATGGACAGATTGGCGGTGATGCCCAAGGGAGCCCGTTGCCAGGGATACCTTATCGATGGTCTCTCCTGTCACTGGTACCGGATGCCGCAAAGCTGCAGCGGTAAGGTGATTCTCTATCTCCATGGCGGTGGGTTCGTCATCAAGACCCCACAGACCCACGGTGCCATGTTGGCTCGCCTTTGCGGTCATGCCGGGGCGACAGGGGTGATGGTGGATTACCCACTGGCACCGGAGCACCGGGTTGAGAGGGCATACGACGATGCTCTGGCTGCTTATGAGCGGGTGCTGGAGTCGGGGGTGAATCCTCAGCAGGTGGTGATCGCCGGCGACTCAGCCGGAGGCAACCTGACCCTGTCGACTCTTGTCGCCATTCGCGACACGGGGTTGCCAGCCCCGGCCGGTGCCATTCTGCTCTCCCCCTGTACTGATCTGACCCTCTCCGGAGACTCGGTCCTGGGCAACCTGGATAGAGACCCCATGCTCAGCGCCTCATTCCTGGCCCTGGTGCGTGATTCGGTCGAGGGCAGTGCCGGAATGGAGACCAACCCCAGATACTCCCCCTATCACGCCGACCTGTCCGGATTGCCGCCAGTGCTGGTGGTGGTGGGGACCGAAGAGCTGCTGCTGGATGACGCCAGGGCGGTGGCGGCCAAGCTGAAACAGAGCGGCAACCTCGGTGAACTGAGGGTGTGGCAGGGGATGCCCCATGTGTTTCAGCTGATGCACAGAGTGCCGGAGGCCAAGCGCAGCCTTGGGGAGTGCGGCGAGTTTATCCGCCAGTGCTTTGCCCGGTCTCCCGGGTTAACTGATGCGTCTCGAACCACTGCTGAATAAACTCCAGAAACAGTCTGAGTTTATGGGTCATTAACTGGCGGTCAACGTAGACGGCATAAAGCTCCATGGTGCCGAAATGGTGATCCGCCATCAGCCTGGTCAATTGACCCGAGGCCAGCTCGTCGCGCACATCCACTTCGGCAATCCGTGCCATCCCCAGTCCATCCAGGATGAACTGACGTCTGGCCTGTGAATTGTCGGTGATCACGTCTCCGTGAACCTCAACCTCCTCAATTTTCCCCCTGAAACCCACACTGGTTCGATTCGGATGGCGAGAGAAGCGGTGGATGATCCAGTTGTGCAGCTTGAGGTCGCTGATCCTCTTCGGGGTGCCGTATCGCTCAAGATATTCAGGGCTGGCGCACAGCAGGTAGGGGCACTTGAGCACCGGTCTGGCCACCAGCTGACTGGGCAAAAGCGGGCCAAATCGAAACGCCACGTCGATGTTTTCTGCCACCAGTTCCTGTATCTGGTCGTTCATAATCAGTTCGATGCCGATGGCGGGGTAAAGGCGCCTGAAGGCGATGATGGCCGGTACGATGTGGCGGGTGCCGAAGTTGGCGGTGCAGGTGACCTTGAGCCTGCCCTTGGGTTCCCCCTGCAGCTCCGCCAGGCGTTCTTCGGCGGCCTGAATCTCCGATTGCACCCGTAAGCAGCTGTGATAGTAGTCCTGACCGGCTTCGGTCAGGCTAAGCTTTCGGGTGGACCGGTTCAGCAGCTTGACTCCAAGCCTGGACTCCAGTTGTTTCACCTGCTGGCTGACCGCCGCCTTGGAGAGGGAGAGGGTCTTGGCCGCCTGGGTGAAGCTGCCTTCGGTCACGACGGTGGCAAAGATCTGCATCGCGTCTGAGGTGCTGCGCATGAACGCTCCGATTGTTTAGGTTTAATTGACAGTGTTCTCGCAAAAACGAATATTTACATACAATGGTGGAGGGCTACAATGCCTGACATCAAGAAACCCCGGTGACATTGCACAAGGAGTCCGCCGTGAACAACTTCGATTATCAAAATCCCACCCGCATCCTGTTTGGGCAGGGCGAGATTGCCAACATCGGTAACTGCATTCCTGAAGGCAGCAAGGTTCTGGTGCTCTACGGCGGCGGCAGCATCAAGGCCAATGGTGTGTATCAGCAGGTGGCCGACGCCCTGGCAAACTATCAATGGTTCGAGCACGGCGGCATCTCTCCTAACCCCAAATATGACGAGCTGATGGGCGCGGTTGAGAAGGTGAAGGCCGAAGGGATCGATTTTCTGCTGGCTGTGGGAGGCGGCTCCGTCGCTGACGGCACCAAGTTTGTGGCGGCGGCGGCCCTGTACGAAGGACAGGATCCCTGGGATATCCTGGCGAAGCAGGTGCCCGTCACTCAGGCTCTGCCTCTGGGCACCATCCTGACTCTGCCGGCCACCGGCTCGGAAGCCAACGGCAACTCAGTGGTGACCCGCGGCGAAGACAAGCTGGCGTTCAGCTCCCCTCTGGTGTTCCCCCAGTTCTCCGTTCTGGACCCCACCACCACCTACACTCTGCCGGCCCGCCAGGTGGCCAACGGTGTGGTTGACGCCTTCGTTCATGTAATGGAGCAGTATCTGACCTACCCGGTGAATGCCCCCATTCAGGACAGGTTTGCCGAATCCCTGCTGCTGACCCTGATTGAGGAGGGCCCCAAGGCCCTGGCCGACGTCGGCAAGCCTGCCGAGGAGCAGAACTACGGCGTACGTGCCAACATCATGTGGGCGGCCACCTTGGCGCTGAACACTTTGATTGGTAAGGGTGTTCCCCAGGACTGGGCGACCCACATGATCGGTCACGAGCTGACGGCCGCCCTGGGACTGGATCATGCCCAGACCCTGGCCATCGTCCTGCCCAACCTGATGCAGGCCCAGCGTGTCACCAAGGGCGCCAAGATGGTTCAGTATGCCGAGCGGGTGTGGGGCATCACCGAGGGCGACGACGACGCCCGCATCGATGCGGCCATTGCCAAGACCCGCGCCTTCTTCGAGCAGATGCAGGTGAAAACCCGCATCAGCGAGTACGGCCACGGTGCCGATGTGGTGGACACCCTGGTGGCACAGCTGGAACGTCATGGCATGGTGAAACTGGGTGAGCACGGCGACATCGATCTGGCCCGCAGTCGCGCCATTCTGGAAGCCGCCGTATAGAATGGCGGTGTAACTGAAAGAAAACCGTCTCTCTATGAGGCGGTTTTTTTTATGCATAACATCTTGCACAGAGATACGGGCAACTATTATCAATCGCACGTTATTGTAGACACAACATGAGCCAGAGATGCGCCTCTCAGGAAAGTTACTGCAAGGTGATCATTATCAAATCACAGTAACTATTTCTGTTAGTACAATGAATTTGCCACTCCTATTTTTAAAATTGGAATTGGTGATTGTTTTACTCGGTCAGGTATGGAGCACGCTGGGTTGATCTGCCCGGAAATGTAAGAATCAGGACTACACTAGGGAAAGTCTCATGAGTTCCGTTCATTTTAGGGCATTAAAAGTGGCATTGATCCCACTACTGATTTGGACTGCACTGATAGTGTTCTCTTATCTGTGGAATGCCAAGTCCATCAGCGGACAGATCATGGGCCAGGCCTATGCCGAAGCGAAAACCAACCTTAATAAGGACATCACTTTTCGGCGCTGGGGCACCGAGCACGGCGGTGTTTATGTGCCCATAACCAATACTCAACAGTCGGTACCCTGGCTGGACCATATTCCAGATCGCGATGTTGTTACCACCGGCGGCCTGAAACTGACCCTGTTGAACCCCGCCACCATGCTGCATCAGATGATGGACGCTTATGCCGAAGCCTATGGTGTGAGGGAGCGCATAACCGGGTTGAAGCAACTGAATCCTAATAATAAACCTGACCAATGGGAAACTGATCATCTGCAGGCTTTTGACCGGGGGGAGAGCAAAGAGGTCTGGGCTGAGGTGGAGATCGATGGGGAGCCCTACCTGCGCTACCTGCGGGCGATGTACATGGAACCGGGGTGTGATAAATGCCACGGCATATTGGGTTATAAAACCGGAGATATGCGTGGGGCTATCGGGTTGAATCTTCCGCTTTCACCCTATTTCGACATGATTGATGAGTCTGAGAAAAACCTGCTGCTCACCTATTTGTCAATTTGGTTGTTAATCGGAATGCTCATGGTGACCTTTGGGTATCTGACAATTATCCAAAGGTCAGAAAAGGCTCGCCGGGATCAGGAGCGTTTGAAATCTCAGAAAGCTCTCCGAATTTATGGGAACGCATTTGAAAGCAGTGGTGATGCCATTCTTATTGCGGACAGTAAAAATAGAATTTTTGATGTTAATTCTGCTTTCGTGAAGATGACGGGCTATACCTTGCAAGATGTTAGGGGAAGGAGGACATCAATCCTATCCAGTGGGGAAACCGAGACGGATGTGTATACCGAAATGTGGCGTCGGCTCACTAAATTCGGTTTTTGGAGTGGTGAGCTTTGGAACCGGAGAAAAAGTGGCGAAAATTATCCTGTTTGGACATCGATTACCCTGGTGACTGACCGGGTGGAGTCAGAATCTTTTTACATCGCAAATTATCGGGATATCAGTGAACAGAAAGAGGTTCAGGCCCAGATATCTCATCTGGCTCATCATGATGTTCTGACGGGGCTGAGCAACCGATACAGCCTTGAAGAGCGCCTGGGACAGGCGATGCTGAGCTGTACTCGAGCCGAAAAGGCGTTAGCGGTGATCTTCATCGACCTAGATCGATTCAAGAACATCAACGACTCACTCGGGCATCAGGCGGGAGACCAGTTTCTGGTTAAAGTGGCCGATCGATTAAGAACATGCGTTCGTGAAGAGGATATTGTTGCCCGCATTGGTGGCGATGAGTTTGTCATAGTGATCACCGGACTCCAGGAGCAGCGTAAGGTGTCCGTTATTGCGGAAAAGCTGATGAGAGTCATTCACAGGCCCTATCAGTTGAACAGTCGCAAGCTGGAGACCACAGCCAGTATCGGTGTCTGCCTCTATCCGAATGACGCCCTGACTGTCGCTGACCTGCTGAAAAATGCCGACGTGGCCATGTACCAGGCTAAAGCGAGGGGGGGCAACAACTATCAGTTTTTCTCGCCGGTGATGTCCATCGCCGCCAATGAGAGGCTGGAGTTGGAATACGCTATGCGTTCGGCGTTAAAACAGGGACGATTTGAGCTTTATTTCCAGCCTCAGCTGGATTCTGTTGATCGCTCTCTTTGTGGTGTTGAGGCCCTGTTGCGTTGGAACGATCCGAGTCGGGGGATGGTGCCACCGGATAAGTTTATTCCCATTGCCGAGGAAACGGGATTCATCATTCCTCTGGGTGAGTGGGTGTTGGAACAAGCCTGCAGAAAGCTCTCCGAGTTAAAGCTGAGTCAAGATAAACCCATCAAAGTGGCGGTCAACATTTCAGTGAGGCAGCTGCAGTCGGATGCCCTGGTGAGTACGGTGGCCCGGCTCATGGAGCAGTACGAAATAGAAGAGAACGAGCTGCAGATTGAAATCACAGAATCGGCTGCCATGCAGGAGCCGGAGTTTGCCGCTCATCAGCTTACTCTGTTGAGCAACCTGGGCGTGCAGTTGGCAATTGACGACTTTGGTACCGGCCACTCCTCACTGGTTTATCTCAAGCGACTGCCGATTCACACCCTGAAGCTTGATCGTACCTTCGTGGGCGATATCGGTGCGGATGAGGGGGATGAGGAGATATGTATCGCCACCATCTCTCTGGCTCACAGCTTGGGGTTGAAGGTGATTGCAGAGGGCGTAGAGACCCGGGAGCAGATGAAATTTCTGGTGTCACACCGATGCGACTACCTTCAGGGCTTTCTGTTCAGCAAGCCTCTGTCCGAACCGGATCTGGACCGGTTTATTGAGAGAGAGCGTCAGTTTTACTGGTAACCCCCGCAGCGCTTTTTTAACAAAAAAATCCCCGCGTCTGCGGGGATTTTTCCGGTTCGGGCTCGCTTAGCTTTCGGCCTGCTGCAGTTCACCGGCAGGTTCCAGCTCCTCTTTGCCCAGCATCTTCTTAATCAGCTGGGAAGCGCTGAAGGCCACCGCCACCATCACCACCGCCATCAAGGTCAGCATACCGAAGTAGTCGCCATAGAGGTTCTGAACGATGGACTGGGTGATCTCCTGGCCTTTCTCCACGGCGATGGAGGTGGAGAACACCGCGCTCACCACGCCGGAGAGGGCGATGGAGACGGAGAACAGGCTGACGGAGAACGCCTCGATGTGCTTGGGGGTCACCTGCAGGATGAAGGCCACCACCATGGAGCCAACAATCACCTCGGCCAGGGCCTGGAAGAAGTGAATCACCAGGAACACCTCGGGGCGAATCACCACGTCGGTGCCCACGGTCATCACCGCCAGGGTCAGGGTACCGAACGCCATGGCGGTCAGGATAAAGGCGAAGCCGACCTTGGTGGCGGTGGTGAAGTGGATGCCACGCTTCTCCAGGGAGGAGAACACCAGGGCGATCAGCGGGCCGCCAACCATACACCACATGGGGTTCATCGCCATGGAGGCCTCGGGAGCCAGCGGGATAAAGCCAAACAGGTCGCCACGCATGGTGTTGATGCTCACCAGGGTCATGGAGGTCATCATCTGGCCGTAGTAGACGAAGAAGGCGATGGAGAGCATCACCATGATCAGGATGGTACCCATGCGCATCGCTTCAGGCTTCTTGGCCTTGAACATCAGCACCACCAGGTAGCCGATGGCGCCCAGGCCGATGGCGTAGACGATGTTCTTACCGACCTCCATGTTGGAGAACATGAAGAACACCAAGCCGATCATGGCGATGGAGATGGCGACAAACAGGGCCCAGTTGGTCATGCTTACCGGCTTGCGGTCGATCTCAGGGCTGATTTCCAGCAACGGCTTACGGTTTACCACCATCAGCACGAAGGCCAGTATCGCCATGGCGGAGGAGAGGGCGAAGCTGCCATTGAAACCGATCACCAGGATGATCATCGGGAAGGCGTACTGGCTGATGAAGGCGCCGATGTTGTTGATGGAGTAGTTCACCGCATAGCCGTTCTCGAAGTCCTCTTCAGTCTTGAAGGTGCGTTTGAACAGCGGCGAATAAGCGGGGAACATCAGGCCACGGGCGTAACTGGCCAGGGCGATGCCCGCCAGGCTCATGGGCACATTGGCCATGGAGGCGCCCAATACCAGCAGGGCGTAGCCGCCGCCGAAGCAGGTAAAGGAGAGACTCAGGGAGCGGTAAGCGCCCAGGAAGCGGTCGGCGATAAAGCCGCCGGCAATGGCAAACAGGGGGCCAATGGCCGAGAAGGCACCCACCACCATCATGGTATCGGCTTCGGAGTACCCCAGGTCTTCCAGGAAGAAGCGGGTCAGTACCGCCATTACGCCATAGAAGGACATGCCAAACATCATCTGGCACACCATCATGGACCTATTCAATCGGTTCCACATAACTACTTCTCTTTGTAGGAACTTTCTGCTCTCAATGGTTGAAAAGAGAACAAATTCAATGATTACAACAGGTTGCGGATTTTACCACTGAGCAGCCCGATCCCCTACGCACGACCTCGCAAAGCGGAATATTGTTCTGTGCCATTCCGGGGTGATTTTGTAAATAATCCTTTACGGGAATGAGATTGGGCTGTGTTGTTCAGTCGGGTGTGACTGAATGTGTGGCTGGGTCAATTCAAAACAAGCCCCGCTGTTGCGGGGCCTGTTTGTGCTGGGCAAACCTTAAGGCAGGTAGGTCAGCAGCCTGGTTTTCACCTCACTGGAGGCAAAGGCGTTTTCCACGCTGACCCGGTAGATCTCGAAGTACTCCTCGAGGGTCAGTTCGAACTCGGCCATCACCTTACGAACCTCATCGGTCATGGTGGTGTTGGAGACGGTGCGGTTGTCGGTGTTGATGGTGATCAGCACCCCGTCTTTGTGGAATGCCTTGACCGGGTGAGTCGCCAGAGACTCCACCGCCTTGGTCTGGACGTTGCTGCTGGGACAGGTTTCCAGCGCAACAGACCGGTCTTTCACCAGCTGATAGGCGTCCGGGTGCCCCTTGATGTGGATGCCGTGACCGATACGCTCGGCCCCCAGCAGTGCCACGGCGTCGTGCACATTCTGTCCATCCCCCTGCTCACCGGCATGGATGGTTACCCTGAATCCCTTGTCTCGGGCGTACTGGGCGTAGGGGATGAACTCATGGCAGAAGCCGGAACGTTCGCTGCCCGCCAGATCGAAGGCCACCACCCCTTTGCCCAGGTAATGGGCACCGGCGTCGATGACGTCATTGATGTGATCTTTGGGCATGGTGCGCAGTATGGAGAGGATGTAGTTTCCCCGAATGTCATACTGTTGTTCGGCGCGCTGCATCCCCCTGATGGCACTGCCAATAATCTGATCAAGCTCCAGCCCTTTCTGCCTATGCAGCAGCGGGCCGAAACGCACCTCCAGGTACTTCACGTTCTCCAGGGCGGCGTCTTCAAACAACTCGAAGGAGATACGCTCAATCGCCTCTTCGGTCTGCATCACAGACAGGGGCAACTCGAAGCGGGAGAGGTATTGATCCAGATTGGGGCAAGTCTCAGGGGCGATCATCAGCGACTTGATATGATCGACATCTTCACTGGGCAGAGACAACTGTTGGCGACGGGCCAGGTCAATGATGGTCTGGGGGCGTACGCTGCCGTCCAGGTGGCAATGAAGATCGATCTTGGGCAAGTCAAAGTGATTCATGAGTCTCTACCTTTCTATAAGGAAAAAAGCTAAAGACTTCATAATCAAGAATTTGCGGCTCTTGGTAGAAACTCCCGAACCATATCATCGGGATTATATGAAGCAATGTTCGCGGCGAGTCTACCACAGCACCAATTAGGTTGCCAAGCGGGGTGGAATGGGTGTTTTTCGCTGCCTCACTGTTACGTTTTGGTGACCTGTGCCACTCGGTGCTCAGCCGGCAGTGACACCTCTTTCAACGTGATCCAGGCCCCGTAGAGGGGCTCTTGCTCTTGGAGGTGCGTCGCGACGCCAGAGCAAATAGGGTACACTGGCCGCCAGATTTGGACCGGCGCCGTCTTCAGGACAAGGTTGGACCTGGGTTGCCGGTCTGTGAAAGTCACCATGTAAATGGAACACAACTATAATGAATTCAACAAAAACAGAGACTCTCTTCAGGGGCTACCCAAAGAACTTCTGGGTCGCGAACGGCGTTGAACTGCTGGAGCGAGCCGCCTATTACGGGGTGTTCATCGTCATCACCCTCTACCTCTCGCGAATCCTGGGCTTCAGTGACGTTGAAGCGGCGTGGATCTCCGGTTCTTTCTCCGCAGGCCTCTACTTCCTGCCCACTTTCTCCGGCGCCATTGCCGATCGCATCGGTTTCAGAAACTCGCTGATGCTGGCGTTCGGCCTGCTGACCATAGGTTACGCCAGCCTGGCGTTCCTGCCAGTCGCCCTGGAGGCCCAGGGGCTGGTGGAGTACGGCCGTCAGGTGGTCTATCACGGCCTGCGCGAAGCGGATATTCGCTGGGCCATTGTGCCAGTGATGGTCGTCATCATGATTGGTGGCTCCTTCATCAAGGCGGTGATCACCGCCACCGTGGCCAAGTCCACCACCGCCGAGACCCGTGCCAAAGGCTTCTCCATCTTCTACATGATGGTGAACATCGGCGCCTTCTCCGGCAAGACCGTGGTGAAGCCCCTGCGTGAATCCATGGGCGATCTGGGCCTGGTGAACCTCAACTACTTTGCCGCGGCGATGACCGCCATCGCCTTCGTCAGCATCTTCCTGTTCTTCAAGACCAACGAAACCGCCGATGAAAAGCGCTCTTTGGCCGACACCTGGGCGGCACTGATCAAGGTACTGACCAATGGCCGCCTGATCACCCTGACCCTGATCATTACCGGTTTCTGGATGGTGCAGCACCAGTTGTACGCCACCATGCCCAAGTACGTTCTGCGTATGGCCGGTGAAGGCGCTTCGCCCTCCTGGTACGCCAACGTAAACCCCTTCGTGGTGGTCATGACCGTAGGCATTGTGACCTCCATGATGCGTGGTCGTACTGCGTTGCAGTCCATGACCGTTGGTATGTTCATCATGCCTCTGTCGGCGCTGGCCATGGCCTCAGGCAACATGCTGGATGGTAACGTGGATCTGGGCTTTATGCAGATGCACCCGGTGGCCTTCATGATGATCATGGGTATCGTCCTGCAGGGGCTGGCGGAGTCCTTCATCTCCCCCCGCTTCCTGGAATACTTCTCCTTGCAGGCACCCAAGGGCGAAGAGGGCCTCTACCTGGGCTTCTCCCATCTGCACTCCTTCATCAGCTCGCTGCTGGGCTTCGGCCTTTCCGGTTACCTGCTGGAAGCCTACTGTCCGGATCCGCGCCTGTTCGCCTCCCAGGCTGAATGGGCCGCAGCGGCCAGCAACGCGCACTACATCTGGTACTTCTTTGCCGGCATCGCCGCCGTGTCTGCCGTGTCTCTGATCATCTACGGTAAGGTGATTGGTCGCATGGACCGCAAGCTTGAGGCTCAGACGGCCACCGCCTGATAGCACTCATCCAGACAGCAAAAAGGGTCCGCTTCGGACCCTTTTTTAATGGCGGTATCGCTACAACCTAAAGGCGATCGTCGATGACGGTGCCCGGCGGGAAGGCCTGCTGAAAGGCGCCGCTTTTGAGCATGTTCTGTTCCAGTCGGTTTTGAGCGTCCCTGTTGGTTTGCTGAGAGTCACTGGTGTCAGACAGACTGGCCGCTTCAGCGGGAGCGGTCTCTGCATTGTCATTGGATTGAATGGCACCGGACACGGCGGCAGAGCGGGTCGCCTCGGTGGTGTTTGATTCCTGTGAGTCTGGGTCTGCCTGTTGCTCCAATTCGGCCAGCTCCAGGGTGGCCTGATTCATGATGATGGACGCCTGGGCGGCAACCCGCCGGTCCTGGTTGGAGGGCTGCATCGGCGCATTGGCGGCGCGGATCACCGTTTCCATCTTGTCGATGGTGGCCTGAGGGTCGCCGTCCACCTTGCTGGTGTCGATGCTGACCTCACCATTTTGGGCGTACATGCGACCATCACTGCCGCGGACAAACTCATACTCTGGGGAGCCTGCGTGTTTGCCTCCGGCACGGGCGTGCGCCTGCTCGTGGGTGCGCACCTCCTGATCCCGGGCTTTCAGGGTGTCCAGTTGTTGTTCGACCAGTTTGGCGTCGGGATCCTGGCTCGAGGCCTTGGGAGTTTCCTCGCCTTGAGCGCCGCTGCTGACCTCGATGCGGCTATCCCTGCGCTCCTGCTGGCCCTGGGGATCGCTTTTCTGGCCTTCCCGGGCGGCGGTGGCAGCATCGGCGTTGACCGGCACGCTGCCCTGAGGGTTGGCCGGAGCAGGCTGGGTGGCGGTCGCGACGGTCGCCGGGGCGACGTAGGGAGCGGTGTGGGTCAACTGCATGGGGTTAACGGCTCAAGGTGGATTGATGGCGGCTATTATTGCATAAAATCAGGGCGGTTACAGAAGCATCAGCAAGGACTGGCCTGCCTGCAGGCCGAGTGCTAAGGTGGACAGCTGTACCCCTTCTCTGTGCTTTGGACCTGACTATCTATGCTTCACTCCGCCGTTGCCGGGTTCAGTCTTGGCCTTTCCCTGATCCTGCCCATTGGCGCGCAAAATGCGTTTGTATTGCGACAGGGGGTGGCCAGGCAGCATGTCCTGCTGATCTGCAGCATCTGCGCATTCTCCGATGCGCTGCTGATCAGCGCCGGCGTGTTTGGCTTCGGTGAACTGCTGCTACTTCACCCTCAGGTGGCCGAGTGGGCCCGATGGGGTGGGGCCGTGTTCTTAAGCCTGTATGGCCTAATGAGCCTGAGGTCCGCCTGGAAGGCCCGTCACGCCATGAGTGGTCTCGGAGGGGGTGAGCAGAGCGCCGTCCGGGCGGCGATGATGTGTCTGGCCATTACCTGGCTCAATCCACACGTCTATCTGGATACCATAGTGCTGTTGGGTTCGGTCTCCACCGGATACGATGCCAAGGGCGCCTTCGCCTTTGGTGCCGTCAGCGGCTCCTTCCTGTTCTTCTACTCCGTGGGGTTTGGCGCCAGGCTGTTGTCGCCGCTGTTCAGCCGTGCCCGAGCCTGGCAGTGGCTGGAAGCTCTGGTGGGGGTGGTGATGCTGCTGCTTGCCTATAACCTGATCACCACCAACCTGGGTTAACCGGAGCGAGCGGCTTCATATCGACGCCTGAAGCCCTTCCAGGGTGAGATCTACAGTACGCTGCTGACCATAGAGGAGTAGGGTCGAGGCGTTCAACAACAAAGGGTCTCTCTGGGGGCCCTTTGTCTTCTGCTTGGTCAGCCCTGCTGCTGAGGACTGTCGGAATTCCTTAGGGGCTTTAGGGGGGCAAAGAAGTCACAGGCCTCTCTGACGGCACTGGTCGGCTGCTCCCAGGCACCGCATAGGTCGCGCTGATTTTCCGGTTTACGGATAAATTGGCGGCACTGTCCACATCGCTTCATGGCTGACTCCTTCTCTGCTCTTTAACCTATGCTGGATTTTCGACCTTAGCACGGCGTCAGTGATTGAAAATTCATATTAGATGACTGACCAGTCATAAGTGGGAGCCGGATCCCGCAAACGCCGCCGAAGGAGTTCAGAGTTTCACTAGGTCAGATCCAGGCTGAGCCATAACCTGTCCTTGTGCTGGATCCCCTGTTCGAACAGAGGCTCGGGGTAGTGAGTCAGAAAGTAATCGCGCTGGACCTGGGTAACCCGGAATCCCAGCCGCTGATAAAAGGTAAGTTGGGGGCCAAAGCTTCCTGTGCCCAGTTCGACCCGATGTATCCCCTTGGCAGACAATTGCTCCAGGGTCCAGCGCAGCAGTGCGGTGCCGATGCCTTGCCCCTGGCTCAAGGGTTGGACGGCCAGATTAACAATCTCGGCCGCGCCGTTTTGCCCGGGCAGCACCAGGCAGGCGCCCAGATATTGATCCTGCTGTCTGGCAGCAAACATCCAGCACTTGTCGATATAGCTCCGTATGTTTTCTTCGCAGGGATCCGCTTCCAACAGCAGGGAGATGGGTAGCTGAGATGGCGATGCGTGGACCAGTTCCATGTTTTACATTCCGATGGATCGGGGCAGGAAGAGAATCAGCATATTACAGAATTGGGCTTGATCTTAGCTAATGCCGAAGTGGGCGGTTATGGGCATACTGAGTATTGTTTTTCCTATTAGGACAGTGAGATGAGACGTCTATTTCTAATTGGGCTATTGGCGGCGGCGACGGCACTGGGGGCACAGGCAAAACAGCTACAGCCTCATGTGGCGTACGGTTGGGATGACAAAATAGACAACCAGAAAGATCACCCCGAGTACAGTGTCGCCATACTGGCTCCGGCCATCTTCACTAACCCCAGAGCCGAGACCTACAAGGTGCATCAGGGCCGCTTCTGGCAGTGTGCGACCCGGGATGAGAACGGTCAGTGTACCCATGTTAAGTTTGTTGGTTATACCGCGGAGGCAGAGCAGACCATGGCGAGTAATGAGATCCCCATGAGCCGAGAAGAGTATCGTCGTACCAAAGAGCTGATCGAGCAGATGATGATGGAGCTCAGGTTTCGTGGTTTGGAGGACAGCCACCCGATGATTCAGCAGGCGTTGAAGCAGGGGAAGGCGATGCACATGAGGTTGCTGACCCAAGAGCAGGAGTAGCGAGTTGCCCTACACTTAGGGGTTGTCTCTGTCGATTGACAGAGGCCATCTCACTCATAAACGGGAGGCAGCTATGGGCTCATTGGCAAGCATTGTCGAGCGGGGTTGGCAGGCGGTCGGCGCCGGCGAGTTTGATCAACTGGTTGAGGATTATGTCGACGAGATGTCCTTTATCATGCCGGGGCAGACGGATTGTCTCGAGGGGCGGGGTGCCTTTCGCCAAGCCTTGAACGGTCTGGGGGAGATTCTTCCTCCCGGATTTGAGATAACGGGCATGCGTCATTTGGAGGGGGATCAGGAGGTGATCTCCGTCGTTGAGTGGCGCTCAGACAAGATCGCCGCCTCCCAGCTCACGGTGCTGTTCAAGTTTACCGGTGACAAGATCCATGAAGAGAGATGGTTTATCGATACCCGGCAGTGGCAGGAGGCTTTTTAGGGCCCAGCATCTGGCGTAGGAGATCCCCTCTAACATCTGTCATCCGCGCTCCATCAATCTCCTCTGATTCGCTGCAGCCTCACTGATAAGGGCTGCAGCTCCAGGTTTGTCAGTATCTATCTGATTGTTATATATTGATTTGTTCCTTCTTAATTGTTGGGGGCCAGGATGGCGTCAGGACAGTGTAATTGTGGAGCGGTGGCCTTTGAGATCGCCGCCCCCATCTCGCAGATCTATGTGTGTCACTGCTCCATCTGCCGTAAGGCGACGGGGACCAATGGCATCGCCGTGGTGGTAGTGAGCAACAATGCGTTTCGCTGGGTACGAGGCCAGGAGAAGATTACCACCTGGAAAAAGCCCGATGCGGATTGGCAAAAGTGGTTCTGTACCACCTGTGGTTCGCCGCTGCCGGGTGCAAACGATGCAGAAAGTACGTTCGTCCCCGCAGGCCTGCTGACCGGGGGAGACGAGCAGCTCAAGGTGGCCCATCATATCTGGGTCGACTCCAAGGCGCACTGGGATGAGATTGGCGACAGCGGCAAGCTTCATCCCGAAGCCTTTGGCGGTTAGTCCTTAAGAATGATGCCCGGCAAACATGCTAGGTGATCTATTTCGCCCACCTCAGAATGTAGGCGAAACAACAATATATAAGCAGTAATCAACAAAGGAAGTAGTATGAAGAAGTTTGTTTTGGCCGCCTCTCTGGCCTTAGCTTTGGCCGGCTGTGCCTCGACGCCGGTACTGAATGGATCTCCCATCGAAGTGACTCAGGAACACGTCGAGAATTACTGGGTGTTGAAGCAGTCGCAATTCAGCACCAAATCGAGATATAAGAAGTTGCCCAAGCAGGGCGCCGTGGTAGAGGTGAGGTACCTGATTGACTCCAATGGTAAGACTCACGAAGCAGAGGTGATCAAGGCTGAACCTGTCGATGATTGGAATCGTACCGCACTGAAGGCCGTCGATGTGATGGAGTATGACAATGCTCCAGGCAATGAATCACTGACGCCTGTCTATGTGGTGACCTCCTTTACCTTCAAGATCTAGTCCGAGCCGGACATCTTCTGTTTTCAAAACGCAAATAGCCCCCTCCGGAGTGCTTGCATTCTGCAGCACTCCTCAAATGCTCTTTTATATAAGCATACAATTCAAATAGATAGATTGTCTTTCAGCTTGTGCACGCTTCTTGCTAAACCTGTTCAGGTAACCGAGGAGTGAGTCATGAGTCTGATAATGGGTTTCTATACCCCTCAGTGGCAGGCGCAGCACCACAAGATTGCTCATGCCCTGGGGGAGCGCTACCCCTTTGCCCGCTGCATCAAAGATGATCATTGTGTGTTGCTCTGTGACAGTGAGGACAACTGGGGCTCGGGCGACTGGCATCAGCGCGGTGAGGTGGTGCTGTGCTGTTTTGGTCACCCCTTGCTTAGCGGCGATCGCCACCGAGACCTGATACGCCTGACCCACGAAGAGTTCGATCCTGTTCGCCTTAACGATGCTCAGGGCAGTTACTTGCTGGTTCATTACAACCGGCTCAAACAGAAGTTGACCCTGTGCGCCGATCCTCTGTCACTGCGTCCCTTCTACACCATGGAGTTGGGTGGCGGAATCCTGTTCTCCAATCGAATGAAACCCCTGGCAGAGATTGCCGGAGTCGTTGACCGGAACAAGGCGGCCCAGCTGGAGTACGCATTGCTTGGCTACACCCTGGGCAGCCACACGCCTTATGCGGGTCTCCGAGCCAGTCGTCCCGGGGAGATGCTTAGCATAGACAGCGGCGGCTTGCAGCGTAGCCGGCATCATTCCTGGCGCTACGGCGTTCCCCTGGATGAAGACCAGGGGGTTCTGGCTCTGGATTGGGCGTTCAAGCAGGCCGTCGGCCGCTATTGCGGAGATGATTCCGCTTTCGTGTCCACTCTCAGCGGCGGCCTGGATTCCCGGGTGATTGCCACTGAGCTGATGCGAAGGCGTGCCGACATTCATTGTCTGAACTTTTCCCGGGAGCAGAGTCTGGACCTCTGGTGTGCCCAGAGCTTTGCACAGCATCATCAGCTGCCGCTCAGCGTAGTGGAAGTGGAGGACACTCAGGCGCTGAGCTGCGAGCAGCGGCTGGGGCAACACTGGACCCCGGAGACGTTTGACCACTACCACAATGTGGAACGCCCCAGGCTCATCTGGTCTGGCAATGGCGGCAGCGTCTGTGTCGGGTTGGTATTCACTTCCAGCTCTGTGCTTGAGGCTATCGCTCAGGGCGATCCCGAGGCGGTGATCGATGCCTACATAGAGCAGCAGCAGGCCCATGTGCCCCTGGCTCTGGTGAGCGATGGTGCCAATGAGCAGCTGAGGTTCAAGGAGCGACTGATGGCGGCCCTGGGAGAGCATGGCCATCTGCCCATGGGTAAGGCCTGGCAGCTGTTTCTATGGGAGAACGATCAGCATCAGCATGTGGCGGTGCCCTTCGAGGAGATGGAGCAGTTCAATCTGGACTTCTATCTGCCGTTTTACGCCAAAGGGGTGCTGGAGGCGATGTTTGCCATGCCCATGGAAGCCGCCGCCCGCCATGGGGTCTACATGAGCTGGGTAAACCGATGCTACCCGCAGATGCTGGCGACGCCCTGGCAGACCTATCCCGGCCACATTCCCTGTCCTCTGGCGATCCCTGAGTCGTTGCAGCATCAGTGGCAGTTTCGATTGCCCAGAGGCACACGTCATCATTTGCAGAGGAAAGGGTGGCAGGCGATCTTGCGGGGGCAGGGGACACTCAACAAGGGCGCCATTGCCGCGCGCTGTCTGGCGGACCTGCTGGGGGTCAGGGACACCAGCGCTCATCTGAAGTTTGTGGCTCAGTATGAACGCTGGTAGTTGGTGTGCCGCTTAGCGGGACAGGTAGGCCACCAGGAACTGGCTGATGGCCACCAGGTCGGCTACGGCGATCTCCTCTTCGGTGGTGTGCACCTTGGCCATGCCGGTGGAGAGGTTGACCGTGGTCAACCCCTTCTCATTGAAGATGTTGGCGTCGCTGCCACCGCCGGTGGGGCGGGTCTGCGGGCTCACCCCGATCGCTTCAAACCCCTGTTTGATGCCAGCGACCAGCGGGTGGTCATCGTCTATGCGGTAGGCGTTGTAGGCCCGTTTGGTTTCAACGGCGACCTTGGCGCCATGCTCTGCGGCCACCGCTTCCAGGGTATCCACCATGTGCTGGGTCTGTGCGGCCAGTTTCTGATCATTCAAGGAGCGGGCTTCCGCCTCCAGGTAGAGCTCCGGCATCACAATGTTGGTGGCGCTGCCGCCCTTGACCACGCCGATGTTGGCGGTGGTTTCCTCGTCGATGCGAGACAGCTTCATCTTGGTGATGGCGTCAGCGGCCACGGTCAGGGCGTTGATGCCGGTCTCGGGGGCCAGGCCGGCGTGGGCCGGTTTGCCGGTGATGGTTGCCTTGATGTTTTGCTGACCCGGGGCCACGGTGATGATGGTACCGATGGGCCCGCCGGAATCCAGCACGATGGCCTGCTTAGCCTGGATCGGGCTCATGTCGAAGTTCTTGGAGCCGTGCAGGCCTCCCTCTTCGAAAACGGTGAAGGCCAACTCGATGGTGGGGTGGGGCAGGCCCTGCTCTTTGAGGATGCGCACCGCTTCCATGATGGCGGCGATGCCGGATTTGTCGTCGCCACCCAAAATGGTGTCGCCGGCGGAGCGGATGATGCCCTGTTCGATCACCGGCTCGATGCCGTTGCCCGGGGTTACGGTGTCCATATGACAGCTCAACAGGATCTGCTCATCAGAGCCATTCAGGCGAGCATAGAGGTTAAAACCGTTGGACAGCTCTGGGGATACGGCCTGACGTTGTACCTCGAAACCCAGCTCGCCCAGTTGCTCTGCCAGGGTGGTGGCGATCGCCTTTTCATTGCCGGACTCGCTGTCGATGCGTACCAGATCCAGGAAATGCTGGACCAAACGCTGTTCGTTGATGGTGGTCATATGGGGCTCCCTAAAACGTTGACCCGGCACTCTAGCCAAGATCCATCGGAAAAACCCTGAGCCAGACCATCAATTCGGCGTTTGACTAACCAACGCTGGGACAGATGGTGATTTTTTGCTCCATTTACACTCAATTTATTGGAATCTCAGCGAATCCTTGCGGTGCGCCATTGGTTGTGGCACAAGTCATACTCAAAAGCAGGGCACGCCTGACCGGCACGGAGCCGTTATGAACGACCACGAAAAATCCACGCGCCAAGTATTTACCGACGCTGCTGTTGAAGCAGCCCTGAAGATCGGTGCCATCTTCATTCTTCTGAGCTGGTGTTTCCAGATAGTGCGGCCCTTCCTGGTGCTGATTCTCTGGGGCGGGATCATTGCCGTCGCCCTGTTTCCCTTGGTGCGCTGGCTCTCCGGTCGTTTCGGGCTGAAGATAAGCCTGGCCAGCAGCCTGGTGACTATCCTGACTCTCTCAGTGTTGCTGGTGCCTACCTATCTGTTTTCCGGGGCGCTGTTCTCCGGTACCCAGAGCCTGCTGGCGGAGTTCAAGGAGGGGAGCCTGGTGATTCCGCCGGTCTCCGATGCCATCGCTCAGCTGCCTCTGGTGGGGGAGGAGTTGCACGATCTGTGGCAAAAGTTCTCGGTGAACCTGGGGGCCGCCCTTGAGGGCTTTGGCCCCGAGATCAAGGAGGCGCTCTCCCAGGTGGCGGCCATGGCCGGAAGCCTGGGTTTGGGATTGCTGCAGTTCGTGGCCTCGGTGATCATCGCCGGGGTGCTGATGACCAATGCGGATTCCATTCGCGCCCTGTTCTACAACCTCTCCATGCGCATGGCCGGCGAGCAGGGGCGCAGCTTTAACGCCCTGGCGGTGGCCACCATCCGCAGTGTGATGCAGGGGGTGATTGGCGTCGCCCTGATTCAGGCTCTGCTGTCCGGTATTGGCATGGGGCTGGCCGGGGTGCCGGGCACCGGGCTGTGGATGCTGCTGGTCCTCATTGTCGCCATACTCCAGTTGCCGCCGCTGCTGGTGCTTATCCCGGTGATGATCTACCTCTTCTCCCTGGACAACACCACGGTGGCGGTGGCCTTTATGATTTGGGGGCTGCTGGTCGGTGGCAGCGATGCGGTGCTCAAGCCTTTGCTGATGGGCCGTGGTGTGGACATTCCCATGTTGATCATCCTGATGGGGGCCATCGGCGGCCTGCTGCTCTCCGGCATCATTGGTCTGTTCGTCGGCGCCGTGGTGCTGGCCCTGGGCTTCAAACTGTTCACCGCCTGGCTGGGCCAGGAGGATTTGCCAGAGGCGGCTGCCGCGCAGACTCGCGTGCGGTCCAAAAGCTAACCCACACCGATCTCTTCCAGTCCCTGGCGGCGTTTTGAACACCTTGTTCTACATTGAATAGGTGTTCGATAACGCGCTGCAGCCAGGGGCGGGCATGAGTGATGAGGAAAAAACGGCACCAGAGCCACCGCAACAGGGGAGCGATGGGGCCAAAGAACAGAGCAAAATCAGGCGCATTACCAACCTGATTTTGGGTGTGGTCGTCGTCCTGTTCCTGTTTCATCTGATTGCGGACCGACTGATCCCCTCGACGGATCTGGGCCGGGTTCGCGCCTTTGTCGTGCCCATCACCCCCCAGGTTTCAGGCGAACTGCAGGCGATCAAGATAGAGCCCAATACGCCGCTGAAACAGGGTGAGGTGCTGGCGGTGATCAATCCTAAGGATTATGAGATTGCCCTGCAGCAGGCGGAGCAGAATCTGAAGCAGGCGGGGCAGAGCCTGGGGGTACAGACCGCCAATGTCTCTGCGGCGCAGGCCAAGGTCACCAATGCCGAAGCCAATTTGCAAAATGCCCGGGTGCAGTCCCGCCGGGTGTTTGCCATGGTGGAACGGGGCGTAATGTCCCAGGCGGATGCCGACAACGCCAAAGCGGCCCTGACCAGCGCCGAAGCCACCCTGGCCAGTGCCAAAGCGGATCTCGCCAAAGCCCGGGAACGACTGGGGATGGAGGGAGAGAACAACACCCAGGTGCGCAGTGCCCTGCTGGCGTTAGAGCAGGCTCAGCTGAACCTGTCGCGTACCCAGATTGTCGCACCGTCCGATGGGGTGGCCTCCAACTTCCGCCTCAAGGAGGGGGTCTACGCCAATGCCGGCCAGCCACTGATGACCTTCATCTCGTCCGATGAAGTGTGGATAGAGGCCTATTTCAGAGAGAACAGCCTGGGGAACATGAAGCCGGGGGACCAGGTGGAGTTCACCCTGGATTACGCGCCGGGCAGGGTGTTTCAGGGCAGGCTGGGGTCCATCGATCTTGGGGTGGACTGGGGGCAGAACGAGCAGGTGGGCCGCCTGGCCCAGGTCTCCAGCGACACCGGTTGGCTGCGCCAGAGCCAGAGGTTTCCTGTGACCATAGTGCTGGAGCCCGGTGAAGCTTATGGTTATCGCCGTGTCGGTGGTCAGGCGGATGTGATCGTCTATACCGGTGACGGCATGTTGCTCAATGGCCTGGGCTGGCTGTGGATTCGCCTGGCCAGCTGGGTCTCCTATGTCCGATGACTTAAGGTGACGCCGATGAGCCTCCCCAGCGGCGACAGGCGTGCCGTCAGGCTGACTCTGGGCGTCGGCCTCTCGGTGGCACTGTCGGCGTCCATCGCCTGGTCATTGGCGTTCGTCGCACCGGTGTTTGTCGCCAAGTTTCTGGTGGAGCGGGTCGAGCCTACCTGGGGAACCGCTCGCGAGCTGCTGTTCGGTGTCCTGGCGACTGTGGTCATTGCCTTCGGAGTCAGCTTCGGCCCCATTCACTATCCGCTGGTGTTCCTGCCTCTGCTGGCACTGGTGATGCTCTGGGCCTACTTCCTGTTCAGCGACCCTCGTTGGAACTTCTTCGCCTCCATGCTGATCATCGCTGCGCTGTTGCTGCCCTACCTGGGCTTGCTTCACCCCGGGATAGCGCTGCAGTTAGGCATCGGCCTGGCGTTTTCCGGTGTGGTTGCCGTGTTGGTGTTTACCCTGATGCATCTGCTGCTCCCCGAAGAGAAGGCTCAAGGCGATCCGACTTCGGACGCCGAGTGCCTGCCAGACGCGGACGTGCGCACCGATGAGGCGATTCGCGCCCTGGTGATCTCCTTCCCGGTGGTGTGTTTTTTCTTCCTGGCCCAGGTGAGTGACGCCCTGCTGACCATGATCTTTATTGCGGTGCTGTCTCTGCAGGCCTCGGGCGCAAAGAGCGTCAAGGTGAGCCTGTTCCTGTTGGTGACCAATGGGGTGGGGGGAGTGATCGCGGTGCTGTTTTATCAGTTGCTGGTGGTGATGCCCTACCTGGGCTTCTATGTGGCACTGGCGATGCTGGTCACTATGGTGCTGGCTGGCTACCTCTATGCCAATCCTGACAAGGCCCCCCTTTACGCCGGAATCCTGTCCACGGTGCTGGTGCTGGTGGGATCCACCGCCTCGTCCACGGACGCCGAGGTGGTGAGCAACTTCTACCTCAGGTTACTGCAGATCGCCATGGTAGGGGCGTACATGGTGTTTATCTCCTACTTTTTGGAAAGCCGATCCAGACCGGGAGTCTCTCTCGGGTCCTAGATCCCATTAGCTACCGGTCGTCACTCCTCAGAGCCTGTCGACCGACAAGGAGCCCCCATGAACCATCAAATGCAAGACAAGCATCAGCTTCTGACCGGAGCCGCGGTGGAAGCCGCGGTCAAGATCGGTGCTCTGTTTATCCTGATCAGCTGGTGCTTCCAGATAGTGCGCCCCTTCCTGGTGCTGATCATGTGGGGTGGCATCATCGCCGTCGCCCTGTTTCCCGTGGTTAAGGGGCTGGCGGACAGGATGGGCTGGAAATTGGGGTATGCCAGTACCTTGATGACCCTGCTGGTGTTGGCGTTGTTGCTGGTGCCCAGCATTCTGTTTTCCGGTGCCCTGATCACCGAGACCCATGAACTGGTGACGGAGCTCAAGGAGGGCAGCCTGGTGATCCCACCGCCGACCGATGATGTAGCCAGGTTGCCCCTGGTAGGGGAGGATCTGCATCAGCTGTGGCAGAAGTTTGCCACCAACCTGGAGGGGGCGCTGATCAGCTATGGTCCACAACTCAAGGATGGTCTGGCAGCCCTGGCCTCCTCTCTCGGTGGTGTCGGAGTCGGTCTGTTGCAGTTTGTGGTGTCGGTGATCATTGCCGGCGTTTTTATGAGTAACGCCGAGTCCGCAGGCAGGTTGTTTCACGGCATCGCCTTGAGAATGGCCGGTCCCCAGGGGGAGGATTTTACCTCGCTGTCGGTGGCCACCATCCGCAGCGTGACCCAGGGGGTGATCGGGGTCGCCCTGATCCAATCCCTGTTGTCGGGCGTGGGCATGGGGCTGGCCGGTGTGCCGGCGACGGGCCTGTGGATGCTGCTGGTGCTGATTGTCGCCATAGTGCAGCTGCCCCCGATACTGGTGCTGGCGCCGGTGATGATCTACCTGTTCTCGGTGCAATCCACCACGGTGGCGGTGGTGTTTATGGTGTGGGGGATTCTGGTGAGTGCCAGTGATGCGCTGCTCAAGCCAATGCTGATGGGACGTGGGGTGGACATCCCCATGCTGGTGATCCTGATCGGCGCCATCGGTGGGATGCTGCTCTCCGGCATCATCGGCCTGTTCGTCGGTGCCGTGGCGCTGGCCCTGGGCTATAAGCTGTTTGACGCCTGGCTGGCCAGGGAAGGGCTGGCGGAACAGACCGCCGCTCAGCCTCATCCCGAGCCTGAGAACTAACTCATGCCGATTTTTTTCGGGACGCCCATATAGCGGCCAAACAGACGGTCGAGCAGGGCGTCGCTCATAAAACGGCGGCAGAACAGGGCGACACTGGCTACCTTAGGGGCGGCGAAGCGGGCCTTGGGACGTTTCACCGTGGCGGCTTTGACGATGACGTCCGCCACCAGCTGAGGGTCGCACTCCATCGAATGATCAATGACTGCTTTGGCGCCAGAACCGGCCATTACCGTCTACCATGGGCGACGTTGCCGCTTTTTCTGTAGAACAAAGCCGCTTTTCGTGCTGATGGTAGAGCAATCAAGGCGATTGACCTCCGATTAATGCACTGATAGATTTGAAAAAATCACGAACAAGCACGCTGCGACATAGTGCAGATATACGGCAGGTTCGGTCAGGGTGAAAGGCGGCGATTTGCCGCATATGTAGCTGTTAGGCTTCACTGAGTACTTATGAACAAATTTAATCTAATAGAAAATGCTAGTGACTCTTTAGAGCATGCATTGAGGCACATGGGGCCAATTGAGGAAAAAGGGCTCGGCAATTGGAAGAGGATTATTGTTGACCTTGCTCACGTTGTAGAGCTTTTGTTTAAAGAGAAGCTTAGGCAAATTCATCCAGCATTTGTTTTTACAAATGTTGATAAATACCCATCTCCGTTTCAGCATACTGTTAGTAGTGAGCTTGCTTGTAAAAGGCTGCAGAAAGTCGGCGGTATCAAGTTTAGCGACGATGATCTAAATGCTATTCAAACCGCTAGGGAAAAGCGGAATGAAATCGAGCACTTCGAATTTTCAATATCGGATCAAGAAGCAAAGGCATTAGTTGGGCAGGTTTTACTATTTGTCATTAATTTCTCTGAAGAGCATCTAAGTTTGGACTGGAAATCCAAGCACTTAAAGGAAAATAGCTTTGCTGTTCTATATAGCTACACAGAGTTCTATAGCAATTATCTTAAGGCCGCTTACGAAAAAATAGAAACAGAAGATATTGCTACTATAAAGTGCACCTCCTGCCATAACTTGACCTACGACATTGACAATGAAATATGTTTGGTCTGTAGCCATGAAGAGGAAGTTTTAGATTGCAAGTGGTGCCAATCTCCTTACATATATTCAGCTTGTGAATACGACGAAATGGCTGAATTATGCCCAGCATGCGAATACAAAGACGGTTATGCAGCAGCAAATCATGAAAAGTATTAAAGCGTCAATTGGAACTGGTTTTCCGCTGGCGCTACAAAACAGCCCATTACGCGGGCCTTATATGTCAAAGAATCGGAGGGTTCAGGTGAAGAATATAATATTTGTGCTATTGTCTTTTCTTCTGTTTGGCTGTGCCGTCGTCGAAAAGCAAAATCAAATGGAAGTTGGCTATAGATTAACTGAAGATAAGTTTAAAGACTTTAAGCGTTATTCAATACCGTCAACTGGACATTTGCCAGGGACACCTTTTCTTACTCATGATGATGCCTTTATTGATATATTTACAGATGTAAATGGTCATAGTTTAGGTATCTCCATAGCTGTAATAATACACTTTGAAGATTGGGTTTTTATTAACTCGGGTGAATCTTTAGTATTAATGGTAGATGGAGAAAGGATGCCATTTATTAGTCCATCTGGTTCTCTCCATCAACGAGGGATTCTGAAAGGGCTAGCTGGTGCCGTAGCTGGAACAAGAATCAGGGAAGAAGCCCACTATCCATTGAAGACAGACCAGATAGAAAGACTGGCTAATGCAAAATCCATTGAGCTGAAAGTATATGGTTCAAAAGGGACTTTTGAGCGTTCCTTCGGAACTGAACACATTGAGGCAATAAAAGCCTATTACGAGAAATTCATCTTAAAAAATGGAATCAAGTCCATTTAGACATATAATAAGGCACTGTAGTGCGGATTTAGGCAAGCCCGGTTCTGCTCGTGCCTCGTATAGTTTAGCCGGGCAAGCTGATCCAGCTAAGTGGAGCATCATGCAATCAGAGATGAGTATGGATTCTATACCTAAATATTCAGGAAAACCGACACTATACTTAGATCAAAACATTCTCGATCTTTTCGTTAAGAATGGCGTCGGTAGTTTTGGGCAGGAACTAATAGATAAGTTCCAGATCGTTTATTCTGACGAAACTCTTAAAGAGATAAGGCGATCTACCGGCTACGAAAACGACTTTCTAAATGTACTAAAAGAACTCGGCTCATATCATTTAAAAATAGCTATTGAGCAACCCGGATTCATTATCACTGATAAAGCAACCATCACTTGCAGGGATGTATTTGAAGCATTCGAAGTATATTGTAGCAATGATAATGAACATGAAAACATTGAAAGTTCAATGAACCAGTGGTTGTTCAAGTTTTCTGGTGGAAGAATGGGGGATAGCATTTCCGATATTCATGAGGAACAGCTTTCTGCCTTTGCACAGCTTATGGACGGTATGCTAGAAAAAGCTGATGAACTTCCTGTTGGAATGAGATCGCAGATTAAAAAGTATTCCGAATTAATTATGGAACAATATAAATCTACGCTTCATGAGCTTGAAAATACCATATCGAAAGATATTCCTGATACGACAGAGTGGAATGGAATAAAGTCCTACAGAGAGTCAGTGGGTATAGGCCCAAAGGAATTAAATAATATAGAGCCACCGAAAGTGATCGAAAAGATATGGGATGCTGTTAGCGTTAAGTTACCAGAAAGCGCTCACATCAACAGCTTAGAAGACTTTTTCCAGATCCGTATAAACCCGATCTACCCTGACAGACCTTACCACCTACACCAGAAAATAACCGGTATGTATAACATGCTTAACACTCTTGGTTATTTTCCTGACTCCAAAGTACATAAGGAAAGACGATTCATAGCCGCGATGAGCGATAATAGCCACGCGTCAATGGCCTCATTTTGTAATGTATTATTATCAAGAGATGAGAATTTTGTAAGAAAAGTGCGGGCGGTGTATGAGTATCTTGCAGTGCCAACAGAAGTAAGGTTAGTAACGGTAAGTTACGCATAACCCATATGAGCCTTCTCCCAGTCATGGGGTAAAACAAAATCCCACCGACTGATTGACCAGTGTAAAGAGCTAACCAAGAGGCACTGCTTTGCTAGTCTGGATGACCTCTTTGTGGCGTGCGCAGCCTGATTGACAGGCAGCGCCTCCAACCCCAGGGGCATGATCCCGTGATAACTCGCTTCAGCGTCAGTAGCAGTCAGTCGTCATATCCACAACTCTGACCCTTTAAGCCCCTTATTTGGTGTCTAGTTACTTCAAATATATTCTCCCTCCAGCGACAGAGCTCTTACGCGCTATTTCTCCGGGCCAGATACTTAGCCAGGTAACGGCCGGTATGGCTGTGCTCGGCCTGCAGCAGCGCGCCAGGCGTGCCTTCAAAGACGATCTGACCGCCTTGTTCGCCGCCGTGGGGGCCGAGATCGATCACCCAATCGGCTTGTGCGATCACATCCAAGTCGTGCTCGATGACGTAAACGCTGTTGCCCTGGGCTACCAGCCGTTCAAGGATCGCCATCACCCGGGCGATGTCCGACAAATGTAGCCCTGTGGTTGGTTCATCCAACACGTAAACTTGACCCGACTTGTGCAGTTCGCTGGAGAGCTTGATGCGCTGACATTCGCCGCCAGACAAGGTGGAGAGCGGCTGTCCCAGAGTCAGGTAGCCCAATCCAACCTGCTGCAGCACGGTCAGGTGCTTGGCCAGTTTGGGTGCGGTGAGAAGCTCAGCGGCCTGATCCACAGTCAGCGCCAGCAACTGCGCGATATTGAGCCCTGCTAGTCTGTATTGCAGGGTGGACTCGGCATAGCGGCTACCTTTGCATGCCTTGCACTGGGTTCGTACCGGTTCCAAAAACGCCATCTCCATCTCGACAAACCCAAGCCCCTTGCACTCTGGACAGGCCCCTTCTGAATTAAAGCTAAACAGCGAGGGTTTGACCATATTAGCCTTGCCATATTGCTTGCGGATCTCATCAAACAGGCCGGTGTAGGTGGCGGTATTAGAGCGCTGGGATTGGCCGACGGCGGATTGGTCTACCACGATGGCATCGGGATAGCGTTTGAGGAACTCGTGATGGATCAAACTGCTTTTGCCAGAGCCGGCCACTCCGGTGAGGCAGCACAGCACGCTAGTGGGCAAATCCACACTGACGTTTTTCAGGTTGTGGCTGTTGGCTTCGCGGATGGGCAGGTGACCCATTGGTTTTCGTGGTGCCTTCTTGACCGACAGCGGCGCGTTAAGGGCCCGGCTCGTGAGGGTGTCCGCTTCTAGCAGTTGCGCATAGCTGCCCTGAAACACGATGTTGCCGCCCTGGGTGCCGGCCTTGGGGCCCACCTCGATCACATGCTCGGCAATGGCCAGCACGTCCGGATCATGCTCCACCACCAGCACCGAGTTGCCCTGATCTTTGAGCTGCGCAAGCAGTCGGTTTAGCTGATGCACATCCTTGGGGTGCAGGCCGACACTGGGCTCATCCAGGATGTAGAGTATCTCCGTCAGGCTGGAGCCCAGTTGGTTGGCCAGCTTCAACCGCTGCGCTTCTCCACCGGAGAGGGTTGCGATAGGGCGGGACAGCGAGAGGTAGCCTAGGCCGATCTCGACCAAATGCCTAACCTTGTTGCGGATCTGTGCCAGCAGGGTATCCGCTTGCGGAGCTTGGATCCCATCCAAGTAGGCGCTCAAGGTATCCAGTTGCATCTGGGAGACCGTATGGATATTGGCGCGGTTAAGCGTCACTGAGAGTGCCTCGGCTTTAAGCCTGGCACCTTGGCAGCTGTGGCAGGTTTGTACCGACAGGAACGGCGCCACCGCCTGTTTCTTGCGACTCGACAGGCTGTCCTGATCTTTGTGGATGTAGAGGCGTTGGATCTTACGAAGCACCCCTTCGTAGGTGATGGTCAGCCCCAGATCGCCGCCGTCCAGCGAGACGTTCTCCTCAATTCCGTACAGCAGTCTGTGCCACAACGTCTCGTCGTATTGGTGCAACGGCCGATCCCGGTCAAAGAAACCGGAGTAGGCGATGTACTTCCATTGCCATCCATCCACCTTAAACTCTGGAAACAGGATCGCCCCCTGGTTTAGCGATCGGCTGCGATCAAATACCTTGTCAACATCAAGCTCCATAAGTTGCCCGCTGCCGCCGCAACACGGGCACATACCCTCCGGTTTATTGAAGGAGAAGTGGTTGGAGGCACCCAACTGGGGCGTACCCAAACGAGAGAATAGCAGGCGCAAAAAGGCGGCGATCTCGCTGACCGTGCCCACGGTCGAACGGCCGTTGCTTCGGCTGCGCTGTTGGCGGATCACTACCGCCGGCGACAGGTTTTCGATCAAATCGCAATCCGGCTTGGGAATCGTTGGTAGGTGATTCTGCGCATAGGTGCCTAAGGTCGCATAGAGCTGACGCTGGGCCTCGGCCTGGATGGTATCGAACACTAAGGAGGACTTGCCTGAGCCGGATACACCCGCAAAACAGACGATTCGGTTGCGCGGGATCGCAATGTCGACGGACTTCAAGTTGTTGTGGTGCGCGTTAATGATATTGATGGCTCGCATACTGCTATCCGACCTATATCTACAGTGTAGAAATATGTCGCAAATATTAGCGAATCGAGAAATACAGAGCAAATAGTATTATGAGTTTCATAGTCAATTTAGGCGGCAATGGAGACAGAGCTGACTGAAACTGTCCGATGGCCGCTTCGTGGCGATTGACGCCCTTTTGGGTAGACGCCAGGAAAGTGACCTCAAGCATCGCGCCGGGACAGTCGGTCCCCCTGCTGCAGCCGGGCGCGCAGAGCCCGTGCGGTGGCATCCACTGCCACGTTTAGCAGCGCTGCGGCGCCAATCAGCACCATGGCCCGGTCAAAGCGGAACTCCTCGAACGCCGAGTCGATGTAGAAGCCCAAGGTGGTGATCCCCAGTACTCCCAAAATGGCGGTTTCCCGCTGAATGATCTCCCAGCGATAGAGCAGCCAGGTGATCAACTGCGGGTAGACCCTGGGCAGCACCTGATAGAAGTAGAGCCCGACCCGGCTGTAGCCTGTGGGGGCATCGTCGGGCCTGAGTTTTAGCTCCTGGGCGTAGCCCCCCACCAGATGGCCGATGATGGCGCCATTGTGAATCCCCAGGGCCAGCAGGGCCGGCAGCAGGCTGGGTCCCAGAATCAGCAGGCCGACGAACGCCAGTACGAACTCAGGGGTGGAGCGGGTGACAATCAGAAATCCCTGGCCCAGGGCGCGCAGGGGACGGCCAAAGAACCAGCGGCTGCGCAGGGGGAACCATATTAGGGTCAGCAGGGCGGTCAGCAGCAGGGCCATCTGGCTCAGGAGCAGGGTATCGGTCAGCCCGGGGAAGATTTGTTCCTGCCAAAGGCGCAGGAACCAGGGCCACAGTTCGCCACCGTTTTTCAGTGGCGCAGGCACGATGTCCTGGGTGAAGAACTGCAAGATCAGCTCACCGTTGATGGAGGCCACCGGCGGCAGGTACCACAGCGCCAGCCCCAGGTAGAGGGGCAGCAGGGGCGCCCGGCACCACCACTTCATGGTGGCGATGATCAGGTAGAACAGATAGAGCAGGGCGGCGGCTTCGCCGTAGAGCCCCTGCCGAAAGGCGGTCTCCAGGTGGTAGCCCAGGGTGGGCAGGCCGACAAAACCCAGCACCACAGAGGAGCGCAATCCGCACTCCAGCCGGTATTTGGTGTAGTGGCGGATGTGTGGCCAGGCCAGGGGCAGCCTGGCATAAACGAGCCGGCTGATGGCGTTGGCGATGCCGCCGCTTCTCGGCAGTGCCTGCTCGGTAGCCGGGTCGACCTCCTCCAGAATTTCGCCATACACTTTGGTGAAGATGCCGGTGTAGGGGATCCACAGGGCCAGGACGCCGGTGAGGGAGCTCAGGCCAAACACCTGCAGGAACATCAGTGCCCAGAACAGTTCATGAACCGAGCGCAGCAGGGCGGCGCTCACCCGAACCACGGGGTAGCGGTAGAACAGGGCCAGCAGCAAACCGCACAGGGCAGCCAGGGCGATCCCCTGCAGGGCGAAGGCCAGGGTGGTGGCAATTGCCTCCAGCAGGTATTCGGTGGCGAAGAAATCGGGGCTCAGTGCGCCGGCCACCAATCGGGCCAGCTCGGCACCGGGGGACACCTGAGTGATCTCCAGGTCCGCCCAGGGCAGGCACAACAGCGCCGCCAGTGCCAATAGCAGCGTAATGCGACGAAATTCGGCGGCCCGGTTGTTCGACCGGTTGGGCAGGGACTCAGCCATGCTGATGACTGGGGTAGAGGGTGAGCAGGGTGGTGGCATCCAGCTGATTAGCCGGTTTATCCAGCACCACCTCACCCTGACTCATGCCGATAATGCGATCGGCACAGGCCAGCGCCAGGTCCACGTCGTGCAGGGCCAGTACTGTGGTCTGGTGATGGGCCTTGATGCGCTCGATGATGCGCCTGGCCTGAGCCTCATCCACCGCAGACACCGGTTCATCGCCCAGAAAGATGGGGCGTTGCTGGAACAGGGCCCGGGAGATGTTGATTCTCTGCTGCTCGCCACCGGAGAAGCGCTCGGCGGACTGACTCAGCCGCTGGTCGCCACTGCCGTTGAGCAGCCCCAACTCATTGGCCAGTTGTTGAATGGCTCGCCACTGGGCCGCATCGGGCCGGACCAGGTTGGCCAGGTTCTGCCACAGGCCGAACTCATGGAGCCGGCCCATGTAGACATTGAGGTAGAGGCTGAGCATGGGCACCAGGGCCGGGTGCTGGGGGCACCAGGCGACCTGGTCCTCGTGGGCGCGGCGCAGCAGCTCCAGCAGGGAGGATTTGCCGGCACCGCTTTCCCCCACCAGGGCCACGGTCTGGCCGGCGTGTATGGTCAGGGACAGCGGCTTGACGATCCACTGGTCACCGATCTTCAGTGAGGCCCCTTGCAGGGCCAGCTCAGCACTCATGCTCGCCTTAGTCCATCAGGCCGATGGATTTGGCGGTGTCCTTGATGGGGGCGTAGTCGGCGTTGGTGGCCGGTACGAAGCTGGAGCGCGGGAAGGCGTTCAGCAGCTTTTCATCTTTCATCTGCAGCAGCGCCTGGGTCACCTTGGCTTTGAAGCCTTCGCCATACTGGGCGTCCACGTCACCGCGAATGGTCCACTGGTAGTCGGGGTAGGTGGGGGTTTCCCAGATCACCTTCACCTTGCTGGTGTCCACCTTGCCGGCGGCCAGCTCAGATTCCCACACTTTGTAGTTCACCGCGCCAACCTGGTAGCTGCCTGCCTGAACCAGGGCGATGGTGCGGCTGTGGTCACCACTGAAGCCCACCTTGCGGAAGCTCTTGTCGGGCGCTTCCTGGAAGGCTTCACGCAGGTAGAATTCGGGCATCAGGCGACCGGAGGTGGAGCCTTTGGATCCGAAGGTGAAGGTCATCCCCTTCATCGCCTGCTGCAGGGAGGCGGCGGCTTCCAGGCCGGTGCTGGTGTGGGCAATGATGTAGGACTTGAAAAACTGGTCTTCATAGCCCTGAGCAATGGCTTCGCTGCCGGGCACCCGGGCGCGGGCCTGTACGCCGGAGAGGCCACCGAACCAGGCCAGCTGGACCTGGTTATTGCGGAACGCGGTGATGGAGGCGGCGTAGGATTTCACCGGGATGTACTTCACCTCGACCCCCAGTTCGCCGGAGAGGTAGTCGGCAACCTGATCGAAGCGGCTGCGCAGCTTGGACTCATCCTGATCAGGAATGGCGGTGAAGGTAAAGGTCTGAGCGGAAACCAGCGGGGCTACCGCCAGGGTCAGCAGGGCAATCAGTCGACGCATGGCTCTGTGATTCCTAATGTGGATTGTGGCCCGGGGGCCGGAATTCGGTTCAAGGGGGCGATATGTTACGCCGATTTTATGGCATTGATAAGTCGAGTCTAGTTACTTGGCCACAGAGTAGGCGGATCGCCGGGCTGCCAGGGGGAAAACTTGGTCATGATGCGGCCATAGAGGTCACCCTCCAGCCACCGGCTCAGCCACAGGTTTAAGTCAGGGTAGCGTTCGTCAAACCAGGGGCGGTCCACCATGGCGTACTGACGGATAAAGGGCAGCAGCGCCGCATCCGCCAGGGTCAATCTGTCTCCCAATAGCCAGGGAGAGTGCTTCAGCATGGCTTCCAGCCGGTCGAGCCAAGGCTCGGACTTTTGCCGGTACCACTGCTGAGGGTGGGGGTGGCGATCGGCGTATTTATACCTGTCCAGCCAGTGCTTGAACTCGCCGTCGTTCCGCTGGATAAGCTCCAGGGTCAGCCGCTGCTGTTCGGTGGACTTTGGCCACCACAGGTCAGGGTCGGCCTGACCCAAAGCCCACAGCATGATCTGCAGGCTGTGCTCCAGCACCTGGCCATCGGCCAGTTGCAGCACCGGCACCGTGCCCTTGGGGGACAGGGCCAGCAGTTCCCAGGGTTTGTGTTTCAGCACCACCTCCCTGAGGGCCAGTGGGCGCCCCAGGTAGGCCAGGGCCAGTCGCGCCCGCATGGCGTAGGGGCAGCGGCGAAAGCTGTACAGGGTTGGCCGTGTCATCCCCGGGCTCTTCTACGCCGGGTCAGGCGGCGGGACAGGCTCTGGCGCAGACCGCCAATGGCCAGAACGCAGCCGGAAAGGGCAAACAGCAGGGCGCTGACGGAGAAGACCATCAGCAGGGGGTTGTTGAAATCCTCCCCCTCGCCATAGTCCATGATGTGCAGTTTCCACAGCAGGTCGAAACCCACCCAGGCGTCGTTTCGCACCGTCACCAGAGTGCCATAGGCATCGAAGTAGAGGCGGGTGCCGGGACCGTCGTTCGCCTCAACCAGCCACAGTTCGCGTCTGCCGCCCACCTCATCCACCAGCCCCGCGACTTTGGGCTCTATGGTGTCGAGAAATGTTGGTGGCTTCAGCGATCCCGGACCGGTATAGAGAGTCTGGGCAAAGCGGGCGATGGCGTCCTTATCGATGGGCAGGGCTTCATGACCGGTATTGACGGAAAACACGCTCTGGTTGGTTTTGAGCAGAGGGCCCTGTGCCGATGGGCTGATGGAGAGAGACTCCAGGGGGGTCTCCATAAAGCGAATGGTCTCCGACACGGACAGCGGATCGGCGGTGAGCGCGGGTGGCTGATAGTAATCCTGGCCCTTTACCAGAGGCTTGAAGGGCACCAGGGCGAAATAGGCGCCGCCGACAATCCACAGGGTGACCTGAATAAAGACGAAATAACTTAGGATTTTGTGCAGCTTCCTGGCTGGCTTTAGCAGCGACATTGGGGCCTTGATTCTCCCTGGCAGATTAATGAGGCACAACATAATGGATCCTCAGGTTGTTCGTCAAAATCGAATGACCCAGAGCGAGTGTTGCCAGGCCGGTGCCACAGGCAGTGACCCGCTGCTTTGATGGATTTGTCACCCCTTGGTCGCCTGAGTGTCCGGGGCCATAGAGCAAAGCCTGAAATCTCGTTATGATTGGCAGACTTAGCTTAGCAATGGATGCGTCGATGTCGGCTCAACTTCAACCCGGTCTCTCCATCATTCACGCCAATCAGATGGAGGACCTGCGCGATCTGCTGGTGCAGTGGGTACGCCACCACCCTCTGGCCCCTCTGGAGCGGGAGCTGTTCCTGGTGCAGAGCAACGGTATGGCCCAGTGGCTGAAACTGGCCTTCGCCGCAGATCCCCAGTTGAAGATTGCCGCCGCCCAGGAGATGCAGCTGCCGTCCCGCTTCCTTTGGGAAAGCTATCGCACCGTATTGGGCGCCGAGGCGGTGCCTAAGGACTCCCCCTTCGACAAACCCAGGCTTCGCTGGCGAATTCTCAAGTTGTTGCCGCAACTGCTCAGTCAGGAGGCGTTTGCGCCGCTGCGCCGTTTCCTGGAGCAGGACGACGATCTGCGCAAGCGGGATCAACTGGCGGAGCAGTTGGCGGATCTGTTTGACCAGTATCAGGTGTATCGGGCGGACTGGCTCGATGCCTGGGCGGTCGGCCGGGACGAGATGGTCGATGGTGAAGGGCGCAGCCAGCCTCTGGAGGAGGCGCTGTGTTGGCAGCCCAGACTTTGGCGTGCCCTGATTGCCGACATGGCGCCGCACTGGCGGGGCAGCAGCCGGGCCTCCCTGCATCAGCACTTTATCCAGGCGCTGGAGAGTGCCGAGTCCCGCCCCCCAGGCTTGCCCAGGCGGCTGCTGGTGTTTGGCATCAGCGCCCTGCCTCAGCAGGCGGTGGAAGCCCTCAAGGCGCTGGCCAAGCACTGCCAGATCCTGCTCTGTGTGCAGAACCCCTGCCAGCATTTCTGGGCGGACATCGTCGAGGACAGAGAACTGTTGCGACGGGAGCTGGCCCGGGCCAGACACACCCCCAAACCTGGAACGCCGGAGTTGCTCTCCCTGGAGCAGATGCATCAGCACGCCAACCCTCTGCTGGCGGCCTGGGGCAAGCAGGGCAGGGACTACATCGGCATGCTCTATGGCATCGACGAGCCGGATCAGTACCGCAGCCATTTTCAGAGCATCGATCTCTGGTCCCCTCCCATGGACCTGGGGCCAGAGTCCATTCTGAGGCGGATGCAGCAGGGGATCTTCGATCTGGACCCCATGCCGGACACCCCCTGGCCAGTCGCCGAGGAGGACCACAGCCTGGTGTTTCACCTGGCCCACAGCCGTCAGCGCGAAGTGGAGATCCTGCACGATCAATTGCTGCAGCGCTTCCAGCAGGAGCCGGATCTGAGCCCCTCCGAGGTGATCGTGATGATGCCGGACGTGGATCTCTACGCGCCCCACATCGAAGCGGTGTTTGGCCACCTGGACCGGGACGACAACCGCTACATTCCCTACACCATCGCCGACCGGCCTGAGCGCGGTCATCAGGTGGTGGTGCTGGCCCTGGAGAAGCTGCTGCATCTGCCCCGGTCCCGCTTTGCGGTGTCCGAACTGATGGAGCTGCTGTCGGTGCCGGCCCTTCGAGCACGGTTTGGCATCGATGAGGCCGAACTGACGCTGCTGGGACGCTGGGTCGAGCAGGCGGGAATCCGCTGGGGGCTGGATGGCGAGCAGCGCCACGCCCTGGAGCTGCCCGCCCAGCTGGAGCAGAATACCTGGCGTTTTGGCCTCAAGCGGATGCTGCTGGGTTACGCCGTCGGTGACGGGGAAGCCTGGCACGGCATCGAACCCCTGGACGAGGTGGGCGGCCTGGATGCGGCCCTGGTGGGCAAGCTCAGCCTGCTCATCGACCGGTTGGGTGAGTTGTGGCAGCAACTGGGGCAGAGTCACACCCCGGCCCAGTGGCATCAACTGCTGCGGGAGAGCACCGATTCGCTGTTTGAACCTCAGGATGAGCAGGAAACCCTGCTGCTGACCCGACTGCAGGATGCCATGGCCCACTGGCTGGAGGCCTGTGATGAGGCCCAGCTGGAGGAGCCGTTGCCGATCACCGTGGTGCGTGAGGTGGCCCTGGCACCCTTTGGCGAGGAGGGGGTCTCCCAACGCTTCCTGGCCGGGAAAGTGAACTTCTGTACCCTGATGCCCATGCGGGCGATCCCGTTCAGGCAGGTGTGCCTGCTGGGGATGAACGATGGCGACTACCCCAGGAGCCGTCCGCCCCTGGACTTTGATCTGATGGCGATTCGCGGCCAATACCGGCCCGGCGATCGCTCCCGCCGCGAGGATGACCGTTATCTGTTCCTGGAGGCGTTGCTGGCGGCGCGCAGCCAGCTCTATATCAGCTATGTCGGCCGCAACGTCCGCGACAACACCGAGCGCACCCCTTCGGTGCTGGTGGGACAGCTGCGGGATTACCTGGCCAGCGCCTTCGCAGGCGGCGAGGCGCTGATCGAGCGTCTCACCTGGGTTCATCCGCTGCAGCCCTTCTCCAGCAGCTATTTTGATGTCCGGTCAGGGCAACTGTTCTCCTATGGTCGGGAGTGGTGCCAGGTACATACGCCGCCGGACGCCCAGGCGCAGACGCAGATGGAGAATTGGCAGGGGGAGGAGCCCATCGAGCTTCGCGCCCTGGTGGGGCTGCTCAAGGATCCGGTGGGCTGCTTCATGAATCAGCGCCTCGGGGTGTGGTTCAACGTGGAGGTGGCGGCCAGCGAGGATCTGGAGCCCTTTGCCCTGGACAACCTGCAGCGCTACCTGCTCCGAGAGGAGTTGCTGGGAGAGCTCTATATGGGCGAACCGGATGGGGCCAAGGGCGCCGTAGACCATACTTTGGCCCGGCTCACCGGACGGGGACAACTGCCGATGAAGGGGTTCGCCGCGCTGGCGGGCGATGACCTGACCCGTCCGGCGGTGGAGGCGTTCGAATCCCTGCGCCGCTACACCGCCGACCTGGAGTTGGTGGAAACCTCCCTGGAACTCAGGGCTGAGGTGCCCGGTCTGGCCATGGAGGATTGGCTCAGCCGTCTCTATCGCAGTGGCGATAGCCATTGGCACCAGGTGGAGGTGCGCCCGGCGGTGCTGGCCACCGACAAGGGGCTGAAGAACCCACTGCATATGGCCAGGCTCTATCTCGGCCATCTGGCGGGCTGTGCCTGTGGCCACTCGATGACGTCGGTGCTTATCGGCGCCGACAGCAGCTGGAGTTTGTTGCCCATGGAGGCCGAATCCGCTCATCGGCAGCTGCAGACTCTGCTGAGCCGTTATCTGGAAGGGATGCAACAGCCTCTGCCTGTGGCCCCCAGGGCGGCACTGGCCTACCTGGCTGCGGACGGCGACGATGAGGAACGGATGGGTAAGGCCCAGGTTGCCTATGAACCCGGTTTCTTCGGCGGGGGCGATCTGGGCTACAGCCCCTATCTGACTCGTCAGTTTCCCGACTTTTCCCAACTGGATCCCCAGCGCTTCGCAAGCCTGGCTGAGGATCTCTACCAGCCTCTGCTGGTGTTGCCCACCCGGCTGGAGGCCTAGATGACTCAACGACTCAACCCTGTCCAGTTCCCCCTGCAGGGAACCCGGCTGATTGAGGCCAGCGCCGGCACCGGCAAGACCTACACCATTGCCGCCCTCTATCTGAGGCTGGTGCTGGGTCATGGGGACGGACAGGCCCATCCCAAAGGTCCCTTGCTGCCACCGGAGATCCTGGTGGTGACCTTCACCAATGCGGCCACCGAAGAGCTCAGGGATCGTATCCGCCGCCGGTTGGTGGAGGGGGCCAAGGCGTTTCGCGGCCAGCTGGACGAGCTGGACCCCATTCTGACCCAGTTGCTGGCGGACTATCCCGCAGAGCAGCATCCGGGCTGCGCCCTGAAGCTGGAGCTGGCGGCGCAGATGATGGACCTGGCCGCCATTCACACTATCCACGCCTGGTGTCAGCGGATGCTCAGGGAGCACGCCTTCGATTCCGGCTCGTTGTTCAACCTGCAACTGGAGACCGATCTCAGCGGTCTGCGTCAGGAGGCGGTACGGGACTACTGGCGACTGCACTTCTACCCGCTGGACACCGGGGCACTGAGGCCCATCCACCGGCTCTATGCCACCCCGGCGGACCTGGAGAGGGCGCTGATGCCCCTGCTGGGGCGCAAGCTCGAGGGGCAAAATCCGGCGGAGATCGCCGCCCAGCAGATGGAGGCGGTTCGCCGCGCCAAAATCGTGTGGCGCAGTGAACTGGCGGCGGTCAGCGAGCTGGTGCATCAGGCTTTGGCAAACAAGCTGGTGTCCAAGGCCAAGATCAAGCCGGCCCTGCTGGATGAGATCCAGGCCTGGCTCGACGATGAGGGGCAACTGCTGCCGATGAACGGCAGTAAGCGCTCCAAGGCCTGCGATCATTTCACCAAGGAGGGGATTCAGGCGGCCTGCAACAAGGGCAAGCAGGTGGATGCCAATCCGGCTTTCGATGCCATGCACACCCTGGTGGAGACGCTGGAGCGGCTGGATCTCAAGCGCAACCTGCTGTGCCACGCGGCCAGTTGGGTCGGCGAACGGATGGAGTCGGAGAAGCAGCGTCAGGCGGTGCTGGGTTTCGACGACCTGATGAGACGCCTCAATACCGCCCTGGAGGCGGAGGGCGGCGACGCCCTGGCTCAGACCATACGCGATCAGTTCCCGGTGGCGCTCATCGATGAGTTCCAGGACACCGACCCGGTCCAGTACCGGCTGTTCCAGCGGCTCTACAAGGAGAGCCCGGAGCAGGCGCTGCTGATGATCGGCGATCCCAAGCAGGCGATCTACGCCTTCCGCGGTGCCGATATTCATACCTACCTGCAGGCGCGCAGCGATACCGCCCCCAACCATTACACCCTGGGGACCAACTACCGCTCCACCCAGGCCATGGTGGCCTCGGTGAACCGGGTGTTCCGCCTGGCCGACGACTATCCGCAGGGCACCTTCCTGTTTGGCGAGCAGATCCCCTTCGAGTCTGTGGCTGCCAATGGCCGCAAAGCGCATCTGGAGATCGAGGATGAACCGACGCCGGCGCTGAACCTGTGGCTCGACCCCGACGAGGGGCCCATCAACAAGGGAAGTTACCTTGAGCGCCAGGCGCACTCCGCTGCTTCGGAGATCTGTCGCTACCTCAACCTGGCCAGGGAGGGGCGGGCCGGATTCCGCTCTGATAATGGCCTCACCCCACTGCGCGCCGCCGACATGGCGATACTGGTCAGGGACTTTACCGAGGCCAGGGCGATTCGACAGGCTCTGGACAGCCGCGGAATTCGCAGCGTCTACCTGTCCGACAAGGACTCGGTCTACGCCAGTGCCGAAGCCCAGGATCTGCTGCTGATCCTGCAGGCGGTGGCGGCACCGGAGCGGGAAGCGGGGGTTCGCGCGGCCCTGGCCTGCGCCACCCTGGGTATGGAGTGGACCGAGCTGGATGCCCTGAACCGGGACGAACGGGCCTGGGATGAGATGGTCGACAGCTTCCGTGAGTTGCTGCTGCACTGGCAAGGCAAGGGGGTGCTGTCGATGATTCGCGCCCTGATGGCCAAGTTCGGTGTGGCCAGCCGGTTGATGCACCAGGGGGGCGGTGAGCGCAGCCTCACCAACCTGCTGCACCTGGCTGAGCTGCTTCAGGGGGCGTCGGCCACCCTGGACGGCGAGCTGGCGCTGCTGCGTCTGTTGGCGGAGCAGATTGAGTCTGGCCAGGGGGACGACGATCAGATCCTGCGCCTGGAGAGCGATGCCGAGCTGGTTCAGGTGGTGACCATCCACAAATCCAAGGGGCTGGAGTACCCTCTGGTGTTCCTGCCCTTCATCCTGGGGTTCCGCCAGGCCACCGCCAAAGATGGACTGCTGACCTATCGCAGCGCCGAGGGCAGCCAGGTGGCCTTCAACCCAGAGGCTGAGGCCCTGGAGCAGGCGGAGCATGAGCGCCTGGCGGAAGACTTGCGCCTGCTCTACGTGGCACTGACCCGTCCGGTCTACGCCTGTTTCCTCGGGCTGGCACCGGTCAAGCTGGGGCGCAGCGGCAAGCGTGACATGAGCGATCTGCATCTGGGCGGCCTGGGTTACCTGCTCGGCGGCGGTCAGCCCATGACCTACGGTGAGCTGCAGCATGCCCTGAGCGTCCTGGCCGGCGAGGAGGGCATCGATCTGTCCAGTCTCCCCGAGCCAAGGGACAATCAATATCTGGCCGAGGTGACCGATCCTGCCCGGCTTAAGGCCCGCGAAGCCACCCGGGCAGTGCCATCGGGCTGGCGGGTGGGATCCTATTCCGGCCTGCTGACCGGCATGAGCCACCACCTGGATGAGAGCGACACCAGCACCAGCGGTACCCTCAGCCGTATGGAGGAGCTGATGGCCGAGGGATTGATGCCACTGGAGCAGGAACCCGAGCCCGGCACCATCCACGCCTTCCCGCGGGGAGCCGCTCCCGGTACCTTCCTCCACGACCTGCTGGAGTGGATCGCCGATGAGGGCTTTGGCACGGTGGATCCGCAGGCCCTCTCCGAGGAGGTGGCCCGCCGCTGTGAGCATAAGGGACTGGAAGAGTGGCAGCCCACTCTGGAGCAGTGGCTGGGGCAGATGCTGACTCAGCCCATGGCTCTGATGGGCAGCCAGGCAGCCCTATGCGATCTCTCCACCGTGGTGGCGGAGATGGAGTTCTGGTTTGCGGCCCATCAACTGGATGTTCAGCACCTGGACAGCCTGGTGCGGCAACACATCTGGCCCGGGGAGCCCAGGCCGCAGCTGCGCCCCCAGCACCTGGATGGCATGCTCAAGGGCTTTATCGATCTGACCTTCGAACATCAGGGCCGTTACTACGTGGCGGATTACAAGTCCAACTACCTGGGCGCCGAGGCCGAGGCGTATGAGCCTCAGGCGATGAAAGCGGGGATGTTGTCTCACCGATACGACCTGCAGCTGGCCCTTTACACCCTGGCTCTGCACCGATTGCTGAAGAGCCGCATGAGTGATTACCACTATGACCGCCATATGGGCGGCGGCCTCTACCTGTTCCTGCGAGGCATGGGCGATAACCGGGCGGACAAAGGGGTGCTTGGGCTCTGCCCGGACCGGGCCCTGATCGAAGCGATGGACCTGGCATTTGAGGGGGCACAGGCATGACCTTGAACGAACTGATGCAGCAGCTTGACGCTTATCTGGCAGAGGGGTGGATTCGCCCCCTGGACCTGGCGCTGGCCAATCTGCTGTTGGAGCAGCAGCCGGACACTGCGGCCGAAGTGGTGCTGGCGGCGATCTGGACCAGCCACCAGCTGGGCCGCGGCCATCTGTGCCTGGAGTTGTCGCAACTGCTGGCCCAACCCGGTGAGGTGTTGGCCCTGCCCCCCGAGGGGCGCAAACCGGTCCAGTTGCCCCATCCCTCTGAGCTGATGGCCCACTGGAGTGAGGCGGCATTGGTGGAGGCGCTCTGTGCCTCGCCCCTGGTGTCTGTGTCCGAAGGGGAGGGCAGTGAGCCGCTGGTACTGAGCCAGGGTCGCCTCTACCTGAGGCGATACTACCGCTATGAGTGCCAGGTGGCCCGCCAGATCCAGGAGCGCCTGTCTCCGCTGGAGGTGGACACCGGCGCCACCCAGGCGGAGCTGGCCCAGCTGTTCGCCCCGCTGAAATCGGCGGATGAGGCCAGCGGCGAATCGGTGCACTGGCAGAGTGTGGCGGCGGCCCTGGCCTGTCGCAGCCGCTTTACGGTGATCTCCGGCGGACCGGGAACCGGCAAGACCACTACGGTCGTGCGGCTGCTGGCGGCCTTGCAGGGGCCGAAGATGCTCCGGGGCGAGCCGCTGAGAATCCGCCTGGCGGCGCCCACGGGTAAGGCGGCAGCCCGATTGTCTGAGTCACTCTCCGGCGCCTTGAGTGGCTTGCCGGACGCGGTGCAAGAGTGCATCCCCACTCAGGTGACGACCCTGCATCGGTTGCTCGGCTCGCGACCGGACAGCCGCCACTTTCGTCATCACCGGGGCAACCCCCTGCATCTGGACCTGCTGGTGGTGGACGAAGCCTCCATGGTGGATCTGGAGATGATGGCGGCGCTGCTGGAGGCGATGCCTGAGCACGCTTCGCTGATCCTGCTGGGGGACAAGGACCAACTGGCGTCGGTAGAGGCCGGTGCCGTATTGGGGGATCTCTGTCGCCGGGCCGACGGCGCCAACTATCGCCCGGCCACCCTGGGGTATTTGTCACAAGCCAGCGGCTACGACCTGAGCCCCTGGCTGGGTGAGGGCACCGACCTGGACCAGCAGATTGCCCTGCTGAGAAAGAGTCATCGCTTCGATGCCAACAGTGGCATCGGCCGTCTGGCGGCCGCCGTCAACCTGGGCAACAGCCGTGACGCGGCCAGGCTGTTCGGCGAGCCCTGGCCGGATCTGCTCAGCGCCTCCTTGAGCGGCGAACAGGACCGCACCCTGGAACGGCTCTGTATCGACGGGGATGCCAACGAAGGCAGAGGCATTGATGAGGCGCAGCCATTGGGGTACCGCCACTATCTGGAACAGATGCACCAGGGGCTGTCTCAGCTGGAGCAGAGGGCGGCCCGGTGCAGCAGTGAGCAGGATTGGACCGAACTGGTTGGGCTACAGAGCCATTGGGCCCTGGAGCTTCACCGGGCGTTCGGGGCCTTCCAGCTATTGTGTGCGGTGAGGGACGGGGAGTTCGGGGTCAGCGGCCTCAACCGGCGCATCGCCCAGGCTCTGAAGGGGGCCGGCCTCATCGAGCGGGATCAGGGCTGGTACCCGGGGCGTCCGGTGATCCTCACCCGCAATGATTACAGCCTGAAGCTGATGAACGGTGACATCGGACTCTGCCTGCCACTCTATGACGAGCGCGGAGAGCGCAGGCTGCGGGTGGCGTTTCCCACCCCGGATGGCGGGCTGAAATCGGTGCAACCCAGCCGTCTTGCCGACGCCGATACCGTCTTTGCCATGACGGTGCACAAATCCCAGGGATCGGAGTTTGCCCATACCGCCATGGTGTTGCCAGCGTCGGACAGTCCCATCCTGACCCGGGAGCTGCTCTACACCGGCATCACCCGGGCCCGCACCTGGTTCAGTCTGCTGCTGCCCCGGCCTCAGTTGGTGGCCAGTGCCATTGGCCGGCGCACGGTCCGGGCCTCCGGCCTGGCTCAGCGGTTGGCCGCGCTGGAGGGGCGGGGATGAGCGGCAGGCTGAAATCCCTGGTCTGGATGGCGACTCTGGCGCTGATCGGGCTCATCGCCTGGGTGATCTACCTGGCCAACACCGGCCAGTCCAGCATCTTCTTCAGCCTGGTGAGGCAATTGCCCTACGGCGATAAGCTGGGACACTTCACCCTGTTTGGCCTGGTTACCCTGGGGCTGAACCTGATGTCCGGTGGTCGAGGCTGGCGCTGCGGGCCTCTGAAGGTCTACTGGGGGGCCACTCTGGTGTTTGTGGTGGCGGCCCTGGAGGAGTTCAGTCAGGCCTGGTTTCCTAACCGTACCCTGGACAGCACCGATCTGATGGCCGATGTCCTGGGAATTCTGGTGTTCTCTCTGCTCAGCCGCGTCCTGCTCAGGCGATTAGGCTGAACTGCTCACAATTGCGGGTCAGCCCCTGAAACAGTGCGTTGAGCTCCTGACTTTGCAGGGACACGGTTTCGGTGACCCTTGAGGCGGCCTGACCCGTCTCCTCAATCTGGTGCAATCCCCAGCTCAGTTCGTGAGTCGCCGGGGATCGCTCGGCTCATGTCGTGTCGATTTTCATCACCCCTTAGTTCAGTCAACCGTATGGGCATCTGATGTACAGGTTTTCGACTCCCTTCTTATGGAGTCGCTGAGGCGGCGATGATGTCTGAGCAGAAGGTCAGAGTCGTCACTGGTCTGAACCTGCTTGGAGGCAGTATCGACTCAGCTTTACTCAAGAAATCAAAGCAGTAAGTTACATTTTCTTGCCAGGCAAGTGTGGTTAATCACAGTGTTTACTGGTAGGTTCGAGCCCCAAATTGGCAGTGGTACCGAGTCCAGCGCACGTTTTAAGCAGGTCGTTATGATCACCATAGAAAACCTAACCAAACAGTATCAGATGGGGGAGAGCCTGGTGGCGGCCCTCAAAGGGGTCAGCCTGACCATCCAAGCCGGCGAGTTCGTGGCCATCATGGGGCCGTCAGGCTCCGGCAAGTCCACCCTGATGAATCTCATCGGCTGTCTGGACAGGCCCAGCAGTGGTCACTATCACCTCGACGGCCAGTCTGTGGACGAACTGGACGACGACACGCTTTCCCGGGTACGCAATGAACGCATCGGCTTTGTGTTCCAGAGCTTCCACCTGCTTCCCCGGCTTTCCGCGCTTGAGAATGTGTTGCTTCCTCTTCGCTACCGCCGTCTGGAAGGCAACCCTGAGCAGGACAGAGAACGCGCCACAGCCCTGCTGAGCCGGGTTGGCCTGGACGGTAGAATGGAGCATCGCCCCAATCAACTCTCCGGCGGTCAGCGACAGCGGGTGGCCATCGCCCGTTCCCTGATTAATCAGCCTGCCATCTTGCTGGCGGATGAGCCCACCGGTGCCCTAGACAGCAAGACCTCGGTGGAGATCATGGAGCTGTTCAAGGAGCTCAATGCCCAGGGCCAGACCATCATCCTGGTGACCCATGAGGAGGAGGTGGCACGCAATGCCAAGCGGATTCTGTGGATGCGTGACGGTGCCATCGAGCGTATCGAGGAGGGCACTCACCATGCGGCTTAGTCTGTACCTGCTGTTTTGCACCGGCCTGCTGGCTCCCTGGCTGGAGGCGGCGCCGCTGCTGTTGACCGGCGAGGTGGCGTCCGCCCAGGCCCAGAGCCTGACGGTGCCCAGGGCCGGCCGTTCCTGGCGTTATCAGATTCAATGGATGGCGCCGGAAGGGCGCATGGTGAAGGCCGGCGATACCGTGGTGGTGTTCGACAAGTCCACCGTCAGCGCCGAACTGGATCAACTGGAAGCCAGGCTGATCCAGGTGGAGGCGTCCAGACAGGCGAAGCGGGTCGAGGTGGAGCAGAGTAACCTCAAGGCCGAGTTCGACCTCAAGGAGAAGCGGCTGCAACTGGAGAAGGCTCAGCTGGATGCCGAGGTCCCAGCCGACTTCCAAAGCCCCAAGGAGTACGCAGATAAACAGTTTGAGCTGCTCAAGGCACATTCTGAACTGGACAAGGCCCAGGAGGCGCTGGAGCAGGCCAGGCTCACCGCCGGACGGGAGCAGGCCAAGTTGGATCTGGACAAAGCCAAGGTAGAGGTGGAACTTTCCAACGCTCAGGCACTGATCTCCGGCCTTGAGCTGAAGGCGACCCACGCCGGGCCGATGATCTACGCGCGCGGCCGTTGGGATGGGAAAAAGACAGAGATTGGTGACACGGTTCAGGTCGGGACCCAGGTGGCCACCATCCCCAGATTCGATGCCCTGCAGGTGTGGGCCTGGGCGAATGAAGTGGATGTCGACAGAGTCCGGCCGGGGGCCAGAGTGTCATTGACGCTGGATGCAGACCCCGGTATCGGCCTTCAGGGGCGGGTCACAGCGGTGGCCCTCAACGGAGAGCGCCGCCATGGTTGGGGTGAGAGCAACTGGTTCCAGATTGAGATTGCGTTGGCGGACCGCGACGCCGTCGAGCTGACCCCGGGGATGAGCGTGCAGGTGCAGCTGGAGGAGCAGAGATGAGACTCATGTGGTTGATGATGTTACCCCTGGTGCTCATGGGTTGTACGCCAGCCGAGCCAGAGCAGCCGCACGCTCAGGCCCCGGTGCAGAGCCGGCTTCAGCTCAGTGGCGAGCTGGCATCAGCGGATTCACTGGGGCTGTCACCGCCGCCGGTTCGGCGCCAGTGGCAGTATCAGGTGAAGTACCTGGCGCCGGAAGGGGTTGAAGTGGATACAGGCGAGGTGCTGGTGAGGCTGGACACCTCGGATCTGCGTCAGCGTCTGCAACTGCGCCAGGCCGATCTGGCGGCGGTGGAGCAGGATATCCATACCTCGGGCATGCGCAATGAGAAGAAGCTGGAGGAGCTGAAGCTGAATCTGGCGGAGGCCAGGATGAATCTGGAGAAAGCCAGGCGCAAATACGAGATTCAGGATGATTCGGTGGCCAGGCTGGAGCGCGAGAAGTACGCCCGGGACGCCGAAATCGCCGATGCCCGGGTGAGCCTGATCGAAAAGGAGATTGAACTGGAGCGCGAAGGGGCGGCGCAGCGACTGGTGATGCTCGAAGGGGACCGCCAGCGTTGGCAGGCCAGGGTCAAACAGCTCAAGTCGGACATAAGCAAGATGACCATCACCGCCCCCCGCAGCGGCATGGTGGTGATTGGCACCACCTTCGATGGCAACAAGATCAAGGAGGGCGCCTCCGTCTTCGCCGGTGACGACCTGATTCGATTGCCGGACCTGTCCAAGATGGAGGTGAAGCTGGCCATTCCCGAGGTGGAAGCGGGCAGGGTCGCGCTGGGGCAACCTGTGTTGATTCGACTGGATGCGGCGCCGGAACGGGCGTTTCATGGCAGCCTGACAGAGATCAGCCCGGTGTTTCGTCGCAAGAACCAGGAGGTGCCGGTGGTGGTGTTCGATGCGGTTGCCACCATTGAGGAGCCCGACGCCGAACTGATGCGCCCGGGGATGACCGCCAAGGTGGAGGTGGTGCTATGACTCGTGTGTTGCTGCTGTTGCTTCTGCTGGCCGGGTGCGGTGAAGCTCCGCGGGATCAGGTGCTGACCCTCGCCGTCGAGCCCCAGACCTTTACTCATATTATTGATGCGCGGGGACAGCTGGAGCCTGCTCAGGCGCAGACGGTATCGGTGCCTGGCGGGTTGCGTGGTCCACAGAGCCTCTCCTGGGTGGCCGAGAACTTCACTCCGGTGATCAAGGGCCAGGTGGTGGCCCGGCTCGATGGCCAACGCCAGCAGCTGGACGCCTCTCTGGCTCAGTTTGAAATCGATAAGCTGGCCCTCGACGGTCAGTTGCAGCAGGGCAGGGATCAGGTGCAGCTGAATGAGATCCTGTCCGGGCGTCAGGTGACCGGGGAGGAGAGGGAGTTGGCGGAGCGTTTTCACAGCGATGACCCCAGGGTGTATTCCCGTATTGAGATCATCGACAACATGAGAAACCGGGATTACCTGGACGCCAAGCTGGGCTACCTCGACTGGGACGAGGGGGAGCAGCGCAACCGTTCTCAGGCGGAGCAGCAACTGATCGAACTGAAACAGCAGGGGCACCTCTCCAAGGTCCAGACCGCGACCCAGAATCTGAAACAGATGGAGGTGGTGGCGCCGGCTGATGGTCTGTTTGTGCTGGTAAACGGTTTCCAGGGACGTCCGGCGATCAGCGGCGACATGGTGTGGTCTGGCATGGCCATAGGCACCATCCCTGACGTCAGCAGGATGGAAGCCCGGCTTTGGGTGCTGGAGTCTGAAGCGGCGGGCCTGAAAGTGGGTCTGCCGGTGGAGCTTCATCTCGATGCCTATCCGGACCGCCTGCTCAGAGGCAAGGTCAGCCGGGTCGAGGCCCTGGCCAAGCCCAAGGACAACAACTCGCCGGTGAACTACTTTGCGTTCAATGTGGAGCTGGAGCAGACCGATACCCAGGTGATGTTCCCGGGCAGAGAGGTGACCGCCAGGGTCAGGGTGGGTCACCAGGAGCAGGTGTTCTCCATCCCCAATCAGGCGCTGTTCCAGAAAGAGGGGCAGGCCTGGGTCTATCTGAAGCAGGGGCGCCGTTTTGTGAAACAGCCGGTGACGCCCGGCGACCGCAGCCTGAACCGGTCGGTGATTGTCTCTGGACTCAACGCGGGCGATGTCATCGCCCTGGCAAAGCCTGCTGAGGTGGCCCTATGAATCATCTGAATGAGATCCGTCAGGCCCTGGGGGAGATGGCCCATCACAAGCTGCGCACCGGCCTGACTCTGCTGGGGATGATCTTCGGCGTCGGGGCGGTGATCGCCATGCTCTCCATCGGCGAGGGCGCCGAGCGTGAAGCGCTGTCGATGATCGAGTCCATGGGGCTGCGTAACGTCGTGGTGGAATCGAGACCCAGTGAGGGGGAAGCCCTGAAAACGGTGCGGGAGCACAGCGTTGGTCTTAGCCTGGGTGATGTGCACAGTGCCATGGATACTCTGCCCTTTCTTCAGGGGTGGAGTGCCAGCAAGGAGGTGCGGGTGCACAACCTGTTCAGCCCTCTGGGTCGCAGCGACGCCAAGGTGGTGGGGGTGACACCCAGTCACTTCGAGCTGAGTAATATCCGCCTGGCTCAAGGGCAGCTGTTTGATAACCAGGACAACCGCTTCTACCGTCAGGTGGCGGTGCTGGGGGCCGAGGCGGCGGTTTCGCTGTTTCCCGGCCAGTCGCCGTTGGGGCAGAGCATCAAGGTGAATCACCAGTGGTTCGAGGTGGTGGCTGTCCTGGCTCAGGGTGAGCAAACCAAGTCGAAGATCGAGGGGGTCAAGCTGGGCGGTGAACGAAACCAGGTGTTCATTCCCCTGAACACCGCCCTGAAGAAGTTGGCGTTCAAGCCGCTGGAGGACCAGCTTGACAGCATCAAGCTGCAATTGGCCGATGGGGTCGAGCCTCCGTTGGCTGCCTCCTCCATCGACCACCTGTTCAGTCGCCGCCACGGGGGCGAGTTTGATTACCAGGTGGTGGTGCCGGCCGATCTGCTGGCTCAGTATCAGCAGACTCAGCGTATTTTTAACATTGTGATGGCCTGCGTCGCCGGGATCTCCCTGCTGGTCGGGGGCATCGGCATCATGAACATCATGCTGGCCACCGTGATGGAGCGTACCGGCGAGATCGGACTGCTGAGGGCGCTGGGGGCCACCAAGCGGGATATTGCCAGGCAGTTTATTACCGAGTCTCTGGTGATCGCCGCCTGTGGTGGCCTTATCGGCATCCTGGCGGGGATCCTGTTGTCACTGGTGATCGGGGCGTACGCCGATTGGCAGGTGGCCTGGTCTCCCATGTCGCTGCTGCTGTCGGTGGGGGTGTGCATGGTAGTCGGGGTGGCCTTTGGCTGGTATCCGGCCCGCAAGGCGGCGGAACTGGATCCCATCATCGCCCTGCAAAGGGACTAGGCTGAAACCGCAGAGCCCCCGACATCGGGGGCTCGTTGCTTATCGCGTCGGGTCGTCAACCCAGGGCAGTCGCTCTCTTGAGGCGAAACCATTGCACCACCAGGCTGACCAGACTGAGCAACAGCAGCATCCACCCCAGGGGAATGAGGGCGAAGGGTTCAACCAGGCTCCCTGACTCATCGACCCGGCTGCCGATAAGGTGGTAGCAAATCATGCACAACAAACTCAGACCCAGCAGGAGCAGGGGCATTCTCAACATCCTCAGACTCACACTTCACCTCTCCCCAACATCGCTTCCACGTCCTTCGGTATATGGGGTCGAAAACCGCTGTTTTCAATCACTGCGGCAAAGATTCCGCTAAGAAATTTTGTTTTTTCATCGACAGAGCCGCCGAAAGTTTTTCAACAGGGAATCTGTCAAAGCCTCTGATCGTATGCCATTTTTCTTGAGGGGAATTACGCTAAGTGACCAATCACCGTCTAAGCTTGGCTTAAACCCAATCGGAGTGACCCCATGGCCTGGATGGATCGCGGCTCAATCAAGACGAAATTCGCTTTGCTGGTGTGGCTGCCTTTCGGCCTGGTGCTGTTGCTTTCGGGTTATTTGCTGGGTGAGCGGGGAACACAGCTGTGGCAGGAGCGACTGCTGCCCGAGCGAGCCGTGGCGATGGCGGAGGGGCGCCGGCTGGTGCTCACACTGCAACGGGAGAGGTCAGGATTGTTGCCAGGCCATGCCTTGGGTGAGAGCAGCAGCAGCCTGGCCATCGCCTCGGACCTGGCGGTGAGCAACTTTCTGGCCGCCCAGGGCCAGTGGTTAACCGAGCAGGAGGCGCATACCCCGGAACTGGTGGCCGTCAATGCCGTAATTGGCGGGCTGGGCTGGATGCGCAATTCATGGCTTGAGGGGGAGTTGTCCCTGAAGCAGTGGAGCAGTTATCTGAGCCAGAGCGTTGCGGCGGTCAACCGCTGGGAGCGTCAGTTTCTGGCTTCACTGCCTGATGGGCAGCTAACCTCAAGGTTCCAGGCCCTGGCTGAGGTGGCTCAGGCTCAGGAGAGCCTGCTGTTACTGGGCTTTGTCTCCTCCGAGGCCTCGCGACAACGCTTGCGTCAACAGAGCAATCTTCATCTGAATCAATACAGAGACCGTCTGGACCCTAAGTCCGCCGGGCAGGGAGGCAGCCGTCCGCCTCATACCCTGGCCCCAGTCACTCAGGAGGCTGGCACATTGCCCGAGGAGCGGGTTGAGGCTCTTACCGCCCATATGAAGCTGCAGAGCCAGTTTCTGTTTGAGGCGATGCAGGCCAGATGGCGTCAGACGGTGGTGGGACTGGGGTGGCTGGTCAGCTTGCTGGCTCCCGCTGTGCTGTTGGCCTGGTGTGGTTGCCGCAGGATAGCTGTGGGTCTGCAGCGGCGGATCATCGGGTTGTCCCTGGCGATTCGGGCACTGGACCAGCAGCGTAACTACCATGTTCAGCTGGCCGCCGGGGATCAGGACGAGCTCGACACCATGATTCACCACCTCAACAATGTGATCGATGATGCGTGCAAAATGAGATCCGAACTCCAGTTAGCAAGGCAGCAGTTGAACAAAGAACTTCAACCTCCCCCCGCGTTCACCGACCCCAAAGTGACCCCCATTCGTCCTGCGGAAGGGGTGCAATCTGAACACTCCCTGAACCAAACTTAATCCTGTCCGCATCTGTAATTTGTTGTTAAGTTAATCACTTGAGTGGTTTGTGTCTCGCAGACCCTCTTTCGATTCGCACCAGACAGCGCAGTGGAGGGCAGTATGGTGAAGGTCAGACACCATCCCTTCTTATTATGCTCGGAAATATCGAGTTAAAAGCCCAAAAGAATCGATTATATGGAAGTGTATGTTGCGTCTACACTTCTCCTACCTGTTTTTGGAGCTATTAAATGAAGACCGTCATTAAGAACTTTTTTAACCAGGAGTCGTCCGGGGGCATCATCCTTATGGTGATGGTGGCCTTGGCCATGCTGATGGCCAATACCCCGCTGGATCGCTTCTATGATGCCTTTTTGAACACCCCGGTACAGATTCGGGTGGGGGCATTGGATCTGCACAAGCCTATGCTGTTGTGGATCAACGATTTGCTGATGGCCTTCTTCTTCCTGTTGATTGGACTCGAGGTGAAGCGAGAGCTGCTTCATGGCACCCTCTCCAGCCTGAGCCAGGCCTCACTGCCCAGCTTCGCCGCCATCGGCGGCATGGTGGCCCCTGCAGCCATCTTCCTGATGTTTAACCATCAGGATCCCCTGGCAGCCAGTGGCTGGGCCATTCCTGCGGCCACCGACATCGCTTTTGCCCTAGGCATACTGGCCCTGCTCGGCAGCCGGGTGCCTCTGGCCCTGAAGGTGTTCCTGCTGGCCCTGGCGATCATCGATGACCTTTTGGCCATCATCATCATCGCGCTGTTCTACAGTGGTGACCTGTCCACCATCAGCCTGGTGATTGCGGCGGCGGCAGTCGCGGCACTGGTGGTGATCAACAGGCTGGGTGTGCGCAGCCTGGTGCCATACCTGCTGTTGGGCACGGTGCTCTGGATTGCGGTGTTGAAGTCTGGTGTGCACGCCACCCTGGCGGGTGTGGTGCTGGCCTTCACCATTCCTCTGACCAAGGATGAGGATGGTGATTGCCCCAGTGAGTTCCTGGAGCACAAGCTGCACCCCTGGAGCACCTACATGATTCTGCCGGTCTTCGCCTTCGCCAACGCCGGAGTGAGCTTCGAAGGGATGTCCATGGCTGACTTGGTGTCGCCGCTGCCTTTGGGCATCACCCTGGGTCTGTTGCTGGGTAAGCCTATTGGCATCCTGGGGATGAGCTACCTGGCGGTGAAGCTCAAGCTGGCGAAGCTTCCTGAGGGCGTGCGCTGGTCCCAGCTGCTGGGTGTGTCCCTGCTGTGTGGTATCGGCTTTACCATGGCGATGTTTGTGGCGTCGCTGGCGTTCGAAGCCGGTGTGGTGAATTACGGAGATATGTCCAGGTTGGGGATTCTGTTGGGATCCGCCTTGTCCGCCATCGGTGGCTACCTGGTGCTCAAGAGTTCGTTAACTGAGAATAAGAGAGGTATCCATGAGAAAGATAGTGGCGATAGCAGCACTGGTGGCCAGCCCGGCCCTGTGGGCCAATGACATCAACCTGGCCCAGTGTCAGGAGGCGCCGAGAAGTGATGCGTGCCTTAACTATCTTCAGGGGGCTGTGGACGGCGCCCTGGCCCTGAGGGCAGGTAGCGGTGTCACGGGGTTGCCGACGGATACCCTGAGCGAGCGGGCTCTGAAATATCGGGGCGGCAAGCGATTTAAGCAGGCTAACGAAGCCTTGTGCCGTCAGAATGCGCCGCAACGGGACCAGATGGTGCTGGCACTGGATGAGCTGGCCGCCGAAGGCAAGATCAGCTCTCAGGAGGAGCTGTCCCAGGCGCTGGCGGCGTTGATGACCTGTCCCAAGTAACGTTTTGCAGGATAAAAAAGAGGGCTCAATTGAGCCCTCTTTCTGTTTCTGATGCCGTTATCTGGTGCACTCTTCCACCAGGTAGGCCAGGTGGCGGTAAGAGATGCCACTCTGACGGGTCAGGCCCATTTCACACATGCGATTGGCGTAGTAGCCTTCGCTGATCTCTGCGGGCAGACGCTCCTTCAGGTGACGCAGCGCCGAGGCGTTGATCTCCGGCTTGTACAGGCCTTTCTCACCGGCAAAGCCACAACAGATGATCCCCTCGGGGCGGACAATCTCTTCGGCATAGCGGTTGACGATCGCCTCCATCTTGGCGCCGGCGCCCATGTGGGTGGCAGAGCAGCCCACGTGCAGGGCCACCGAGCCCTTCTTGTGGGAGGGTGGCAGACGGTCCATCAGTTCGTCATGGATAAAGTCCACGGCGTCGAGCATCTTGAAGTCGATGTCACTGTCCTGCATGGTCCGCTTGGTGCAGGAGAGAGCATCGATGATCACCGGGATGCGGCCATTGTCGGTCATCTCCTTCAGGGCCTGAACCATCTCGTTGCGTTTGAAGTCGGCGTTCTTGTAGTCTCCCTTGGACTCCCACATCTGGCCACAGCACAGCTGGCGGGTGTTGCCCGGCACCAGCACGTTGTATCCGGCGCGCTCCAGCAGGGTCACCATCACGTCCGGCAAGGTGGTGTCATCCGGATCTTCCGGAGTGGCGCCGAAGGTGCGGCCACCACAGGCAGGGAAGTAGACCACCTGGGGCTTGTCGGCGCCGTTGCCGGGCTGCGGGCTCGGCAGGTTACTGCCTTTGGGGAAGCTGGGATCCCAGTAGGGAACCTCTTTGGAGACTTTACGGCCCAGATCCATGATCTTGCCGGTGACCGTGCTGCCGGTCAGCTTGTGGATGCCGTGCAGCATGTTGAAGCCGGTGGAGAGCACACCGTTGACCGCCCCGAAGTTTTTGGCCTGGAAGTCCAGTACCTTCTGCGCGGTGGAGTCGATAAGGTCGGTACGCAGCTGGCGCACCAGCATCCCCATGTTGTTGTCCACCGGGCAGGAGATGGTACAGAGCTGACAGGCGGCGCAGGTGTCGATGACGTCGTACTGGGAGTCCGCCTTGAGCTTGGCGGCGGCCTGCTGCTCGCCCTCCTGCTCCAGACGGGCGATTTCACGCAGAGTGGTGATCCGCTGGCGAGGCGACATGTTCAGTTCTGAGGTGGGGCAGGTCTTCTCACAGAAGCCACACTCGATGCAGCGGTCCACCCAGTCGTCTACCACGGCGGCCTGTTTGATCGCCTTAACGTGGATCTCCTTGTCTTCGTTCAGTACCACGCCCGGGTTGAGAATCCCCTGGGGATCAAAGGCGGCCTTGAGCTTTTTCATCATCTCGTAGGCCTGAACGCCCCACTCCATCTCTACGAAGGGGGCTACCGCCCGGCCGGTACCGTGTTCCGCCTTCATGGAGCCGTCGTACTTGTCGATCACCAGTTTGGCCACGTCCTGCATGAAGCGGTCGAACTGGTCGATATCCTGCTGGCGCTTGAAGTGAGGGGTGATGATGAAGTGGAAGTTGCCGTCCAGGGCATGACCGTAGATCACCCCCTCCGGGTAGCCGTGCTTATGGAACAGATCGGTGAGATCCGCCGCAGCCGACGCCAGATCTTCGACCCGGAAGGCCACGTCTTCGATGATCACCGAGGTGCCCTTGGGTCGTTCACCGCCGATGATGGGGAACAGGCCGGAGCGCATGGCCCAGTACTTGCCGTACACGGCAGGATCGGTACTGAACTCGATGGGACGTTCGGTTTCGATGTGCTTGATGGCATCGATGGTCTGCTGGGTGTAGGTCTCCAGGGTTTCCTGGTCGTTGGCACGACACTCGATCAGCAAAATGGCAGAGCCTTCCGGCAGGTCGGCGAGCCAATCCGGCATGCCGGGTTTGCCGGTGACCGACTTGATGGAGGCCCAGTCCAGCAGTTCGCCGGCGGAGACCGCGTCCATCTTCAGCGGCGGAATCGCCGATGCGGCGTCTACCATGTTGTAGAACACCGCCATGGCTGAGGCCTTGAATTTGGCCTCCACCACGGTGTGGTAGGTGACCTCTTCCACGAAAGCAAAGGTGCCCTCGGAGCCCACAATCAGATGGTTGATGATGTCGAAGGGATCGCTGAAGTCCACCAGGGCATTGAGGCTGTAGCCTGTGGTGTTCTTGATGGCGAACTTGTGGTTGATGCGATTAGTCAGGACCTCGTTGTTGCGGGTCTCCTCCGCCAGTTCGGTCAGGGACTTGAGCAGCTCGGAACGTTTTTCGGCGAATGCCTTCTTGGAGGCTTCATCACCGGTATCCAGATAGGTGCCGTCCGCAAACAGCAGCTTGGCGCTGGCGATGGTTTTGTAGCTGTTTTCCGTGGTTCCACAACACATGCCGGAGGCGTTGTTGGCGACGATGCCACCCACCATGCAGGAGGCCAGGGTTGCCGGGTCCGGGCCGATCTTCTTGTCGAAGGGTTTGAGTTTGGCGTTGGCGTCGGCGCCGATCACCGCCGCGCCCAGGGTGACGTGGTGATGATCTTCGCTGATGTCTATTTTGCGGAAACCGTCATAGCCCAGTCGCAGCAGAATCCCTTCTCCCACCGCCTGACCCGACAGACTGGTGCCTGCGGCCCTGAAGGTGACCGGCGCGTTATGCTGACGCGCGACGGCCAGGGTTTCTTCAACTTCTTTCAATGAGTTTGCGGTCACAACCAGTTGCGGCACGATGCGAAAGTAACTGCCATCGGTGGACCAGGCGAAGCGTCGTACGGGATCATCGGTGACCGCTTTGGGCCCCAGTCGGGAAAGAAGTTCTCTGTGGACCTGAGAATAATCGATGCTCATTGCGTACCCTCCGGCGCGGGCCCGCAGGGATGGGCCCGGATTTTCTGTTGTTATGGATGCTTGTTCTGACTGCTATAAAGCTTAGTAGCTTATTTTTTATAGCGAATAATATTGTGCTACCTGCAGCAGAAAGAGTGACTTGCATCACGCCGAAAGTGTGACTCAGGTTGTGGAATTTGTGTGCAAAGTGTGATGGTTGAAGTCAGTTGGGTGAGATAACCACCTTGATGTCCTGAGGGGGGGCGTAATAGGGCGCAGAGGTAATAAACAGGCTTGCGCCGACCTCGGCGTATTCGGCGATGGTGGTTGGATTAATCCCCCCGGCAACGGAGAGCTGGCAGCTTGCCCCGAGTTGCTGTTTCAGGGCCAGGGCATCGGCCACCTGGGCTGGGGTAAACTTGTCCAACTGGATGATGTCGGGGCCGGCGGCCAGCAGGGCGGGCAACTGATCCAGGTTGTCCGCTTCAATGGCCAGTTTGTGCTCGGGCGCGTGGCTGCGCGCCTGGTCGACCATGCGCCGGTAATCCTCGGGATGCGTCAGCAGGTTCCTGTGATTGGTGAAAACCAGCAGGGAATCGCTCAGGCCGCTGCGATGGATGGTACCGCCGCCGGCAATCACCGCTGCGGTCGCCAGCTTGCGGGTGCCGGGTATGCTCTTGCGCGTGCAGGCCACCTGGGCATGGGGTTGATGAACTCGTGCGCTCTCCACCATGGCACGGGTGCACTGTGCCACGCCACCGCACCACTCCAGGACCACCTGAACCACTTTCCAGGCACTGTGGAGCCGATCGGCACGCCCCTGGGCACTGAGTACCAGAGCCATCCCTTCGACCCAATCGCCTTCGGCGGCGTGCACTTCAGGAGTGAGGCCCAGCTTCTGCAGCATCTGTGCGGCCACATCCAGACCGGCGACCGGTCCGGCCTGCTTGCGGCGGAACTCTATGGTGGCGGTTTGGTTGGACAGATTCAGGGTTCGGCTGGTGAGGTCACCCCGGGGAATGTCCTCAAGGATCAGGGCATCCAGTTCTTGGTCAGAGAAGTACAGCATTATCCACTCCAATCGGACATAAAAGTCACTGAAATCAAAGGAGTGGATTTTAGGTCAGGCTGGCTCCGGGAAAACCCGGAGCAGATCCCATTTTCAGCTCGGAGTGTTAGCCCAGTGGCCAATTCAGGGTGATGAAAGAGGCGTTGGCCTGCAGCGGGGTGTTATCTGACCAGGCCGGATGGCCTCCGTGGGCGTTGCCTACGCTGCGCAGCCACTCCCCGTGGCTGACGACGGCAACCCGCCCCTGTGGCTGTGCCAGGTGGATGCGATGAAGGGCTTCCAGGGCGCGGGATTGCAGCTGATCCGCGGGTTCAAACCCTGGGACGTCGACGCTGTTCTGACTGAAGCGCAGAGACAGGGCTTGCCACAGTTCACCCTGTTCACCCCGGTGACACCCCTCTAACACCCCAAAGGCGCGCTCTTTCAGGCCATCATCAAGCTGAAGAGGCAGGTCGTGTGGCTGGTTGATGATTTCGGCAGTGATGCGCGCCCGCTCCAGTGGACTGGCGTAGATGGCATCGAACTTAAGAGAGGCCAGCTCCCGGGAGAGGGCTTCGGCCTGGGCCAGGCCCGCGTCGGTCAGGGGGCTGTTCTGGCTGCCTTGAAGGCGGCGCTGGCGGTTCCACAGGGTCTCCCCATGGCGAATCAAATAAAACTGGGTCACGGCGGGTGTGGTATGAGTGACTGATGGGGGCGCAGTATACCATCAATGAACGAAAAAGGGCGCGGCCCTGGGGGAGGGTACCGCGCCAAAAGCTCAGGCGTTGACTCTCAACTTCGCTTAAAAACGGTAATCGATGGACAGGTACAGTTGCTGGGTATCGTCCAGGGAGAAGTTCTGGCCGATGCTGGGGCCATCGTTCTCATAGTCCTGATCCAGATAGCGGTAGCCCACTTCGGTGCTCCAGTTCTGGGTCAGACGGTATTCGGCGCCCACCTGGCCACCCCAGACGAAATCACTCTGGGAATCGCTGGCAATCTTGTTGTCGGCCACACCGGCGGACAGGCCTGCAAACAGGTTGAACTTGCCAGTGTTGCCTACGGGGAACAGGTAGTCGTAGGAAGCCAGGAACAGGTGCTGCTCCTGCTTGATGGAGTCACCCAGCACATTGAACTTGTCCTCTTTGTAGCTGTAGGTGCCCGCAAAACGGTGATGGTCGTTCAGGATGGCACCGCCGCGCAGCTGCCAGGCCACATCATCGCTGTCTTTGTGGGCGTCGCCCTTGATGGTGTCCTGCTGCCAGCCCGCACCGGCGCCGGCGAACCACTGTACATCAGCTGCCAGGGCAGAGGTGGAAAGAAGGGCGGTGGCGATAAGGGTTGCGGTCAGTTTTTTCATGGTAATGCTCCAATGACGTTGTGTCTGTCGATGGGTCCTACCATACGCGCCCTAATTGAACCCACTCTGAACCAGAGGGGGCCAAACTTAACCTCCGCTTAATCCGGTACTTAAAAAATATAAACGCCCGTTTCAGGCGGGCGTTTAATGTTCTGGCCGGCCTCAGATCAGTCTCGGCTTAACTGAGCCAGTCTGTGGTAGAGGGGCTGCAACCTGTTGTAGAGGTTGAGGTACACCTCTTTATACAGGGTGCGATACCTTTGGTGGTGTAATGGATTGGGCTCAAACCGTTTTCCCACCCGAACCATCCCCTGAGTCGCCTGAGCGACGTCCGGGTACCAGCCAAGGTGCAGGGCCGCGCACAGGGCCGCGCCCAGGCCGGAGGTTTCTGTGGTGTGGGCGCGCTCTACCGGCACGCCAAACAGGTCAGCGGTCAGCTGCAGTATAGCGTCGCTCTGGGCGCCGCCCCCGGACACCCGTAACAGCTGGGTGTGGGCGCCGGTGCGCTTCTCCACCCGCTCCAGGCCCTCTTTCAGCCCGTAGCCCAGCCCCTCGATGATGGCGCGATAGAGGTGGGCGCGGGTGTGATGATCGCTAAAGCCGATGATGGAGCCCCGGGCCTCGGGGCCAGGCTGGCGCACTCCGGCGCCCCAGTAGGGCTGGAGGATCAATCCTTCGCTGCCGGGTTCCACCGCATTGATCAGCTCATCCAGCAGCTTCTCTGCCACCGTGTTCTGCTCCTCGGCCAGCAGTTGTTCCAGCTGACCGAACTGCTCCTTGAACCAGCTGACCATCCAGAAGCCGCGAAACAGCATCACCTCACACAGGTATTCGCCGGCGACCGCGGCTGGGTAGGCGGGCATCAGCGGCACGATTTCCCGGTAGCGGGGGCTGACCACATTGACCGTGGCGGTGGTGCCAAAGCTCAGACTGGCCACCCCCTCCTGGTGGCCACCACTGCCGAGGATCTCGCAGGCCTTATCACCTCCGGCGGCCACCACTGGCAGACCGGCGGCCAGACCCAGCTGCTCGGCTTTGTCCGGGCACAATTCACCCAGGGTGTCCCCCGGAGCCACCAGCTCCGGCATCTGGTCAGGCACCAGGCTCAGGGCCTGCCAGCGCCAGTTGTTGGGTGTGGCCCATCGCTGCTTTTTGTAGTCGAAGGGCAGATACCCCACCTGGCCTGCGGTGCTGTCCCGGTAGTGGCCGGTCAGGCGGTGGGTCAGAAAGCCTCCCACCTGTACCACCTTGGCACAGCGTTGCCAGAGTTTGGGCTCGTAGCTGGCCAGGGTGTTGCTGAAGGCGCGGCGGCGCAGGGTGTTAAAGCTTTGTCCCACTACCGGCAGCCAGGCGAGGGGTCTCAGATACCAGGGAAGCGGCGGCAGTTCGCGGCACTGGCGTTGATCGGTCCAGAGCACCGCCGGGCGAAGTGAATTGCCCTGCTTGTCCAGGAACACCAGGGAGGTGCGCTGGGCGGTGAGGGTTACCGCCTTGACCATGCTGAGGTCATTGCCCTGGTCGTGAAGCTGCCTGACGGAGTCCAGCAGTGCCTGCCAGTACAGCTCCGGATCCATCTCCGCCGCCCCGGGTTGTGGGGTGTGATAGGGCGGAGAGAAGTGGATCTGGGTTTTGTCCAATACGTTGCCCTGGCGATCAAACAGCAGGGCTCTCAGACTCTGGGTGCCGTTGTCGATGGCGAGAATGGCGTCAGACATTGCTGCACCTGAACGGCTGTGGGCTGTAATAGCGCTCCCACAGGCGCCAATATCTGTCCCACTCCTGCTGGCACTGTGTTTCGTTCCAGCCCAGGTACTGCTGACACAGCAAGCTGATGCGAGGCTGATGATGATGTACCCCTCGTCCCAGCAGCAGTCCCAGCCGGGTGCGGCGCAGCAACAGGTCATCCAGATGGGCAATGGCCTGTTGTTCGATGGCGTGTTCCAGTTGATTCCAGCACACGGTGGCGGCGCCTATGGGCTCGCCAGCCTCGTGTTGCTGTGACACCGGAGGCAGTTCCGGCTCTCTCAATGGCGCCTCGATCATGGCGGCGGCCTGTTCCAGCACCTGCTGTCCGGTTTCCAGGAAGGTGGTGAGCTTGCCTCCGGTGAGATTCACCAGTCCGGGCTCTTGCCAGATCAGGTGTTCCCGGCTGGCGTCCGAGGGGGCGGAGTGCTCGGAGGCGGAGCAGACCACCGGCCTGACCCCGCTCCAGCTGGCAAGGATGTCGTCCTCCTGAGCAGTGGGGTCCAGGGCATGCAGAGCCTGCCACAGGTAATCGAACTCCTCCCGGCTCATGGCGACGTCCTGATTCAGCGGTGCGTCATGATCCAGATCCGTGGTGCCCATGATGGAGGTGCCCTGCCAGGGATAGAGGTAGACAGGCCGGCCATCCTCCGGATGGGCAAAGGTCAGCGCCGCCGGGGCCGGGTAACGCCAGGCGGGCAATACCAGATGGCTGCCCCTCAGTGGACGAATCACCTGGTTGCCTGGCAGTGGGGTCAGGCGATTGCACCAGGCTCCGGCGCAGTTGATGACGCAGCCTGAGGTGATCGGCATGGGGTGGCCGTCGATCTGCGCCTGAACGCCGGTGCAGCGGCCATGTTTCTCCAGCAGGTTGTCCACCGGGCTGTAGTGGCTGAGATCCAGCCCTTCACGCACCGCTTCCTGGAGCAGCCAGGTGATGAGGCCGCAATCGTCGCTGATGGCGTCAAAGTAACTGCTGGCACCCTCTATCTGGTGCAGAGGGTAGGGCAGAGCTTCCTGAAGCTGTTGTTGTGACAGCCAGCCCGGCCGGCAGCCTGGGGCGAAGGCTCGGTAGATCTGCAGCGCCACCTGCATCATCCAGGGCTTGGGGTAGCCGCCAGGAGGATGCATAAACCAGAAGGGCAGGGGTTGCACCAGTGACGGATGGTGAGCCATCAGCGCATCCCGGGCGCGGGCCGCTTCCCGGGTCAGTCGCCAATCGCCTTTTGCTAGGTAGCGCAGGCCACCGTGCACCATCTTGGAGGAGCGGCTGGAGGTGCCTGAGCTGAAATCCTCAGCCTCCAGCAACAGGGTCTTCAAGCCGTTGTGACACGCCAACCAGGCGACTGCGGCGCCGTTGATCCCTCCACCGACCACGATGATGTCGTAGCGACGTTCTCCCGCGTCGAGTCTGGCGCGGGTGTCCGCCACTCTGGCGGTGAGGTTCATCATGGCGACTCCAGCAGCTTACCCGGATTCATCTGACCCTGAGGGTCGTAGTGGTCGAACAGCGCCTGAATGCCGGAGCGGGTCAGCTCATCCTTCTCTACGTGCAGGTAGGGACTGTGATCTTCACCGACGCCGTGCTGGTGGCTGATGGTACCGCCGCCCTCCACAACGGCGCGGCTGGCGGCGTCTTTGAACTTGCGCCATTGGGCCAGGCTGGCATCGAAATCCTCCTTGGCGGGAAAGACATAGGTGGTGTACAGGCTGCACCCCTGCTTGTAGACATGGCTCAGATGGGTATAGCAGAGCAGCGGCGTGTCGCCGGCCACCGCTTTGAGGCTCAGCTCCATCTGCTGTTGCAACGTTTCGATGCGGTCCCAGTTGGCAGCGGTCTCGAAGGTGTCCACCAGATAACCGTGCTCCCACAGGCTCTGTCTCAGGTAGGGCGCGTTGTAACGGTTCTCCTTCCAGTGGCGACCTAGGCCCTTGAGTGCCAGTCTGCCATCATGATCATGCAGGGTGCGGCGTATGGCTCGGGTGCTGTGGCGTACCTGGGCTCTGTCGCCGGTAACGCCCCAGGTGAGCATGGCCGGCTTGTCGCCCACCTTCAACAGGCGGAACAGTTTCATCAGGCGGCGGTGCTTCTCCGGTGAGAGCGCCAGTTGCAGTTGGGTGTCGGTTTCGGTTGGATGGCTCAATCGCATCATGCTGGCGGGAATCCCCGCCTGGGCGATGTCGCGCACCGCGTCCAGACCTTTGTCCCAATTCGGGAAGAAGGAGACGTAGAACTGCTCCTTTTTAGGCAGGGGCTGCACCCGCATGTCCGCTTCGCTGATGATGCCGATGCGGCCTTCTGAGCCTAGGAATACTTCACGCCAGTCAGGCCCGGCGGAGCTGGCGGGTATGGTAGGCAGATTGATGTTGCCCTTGGGGGTATGGATCAATCCGCCGGCGAACAGCTGCTCGATGCGCCCATAGCGCAGGGACTGTTGACCCGAGCTACGGCTGGCGATCCAGCCGCCCAATGTAGAGCACTCGAACGACTGGGGGAAGTGGCCCAGTGTGTAGCCTCGGGCGTTGAGCTGTGCCTCGAGATCCGGCCCCCTGACGCCGGCTTCGAACCGGGCCAGCTGGCTGACGGGATCGAGGTGCAGCAAACGGGTCATCCGTTCCATGGAGAGGGTAATGACCGGACGTTGTCCCTGCCTGGGATTGATGTGGCCGGCGACGCTGGTGCCACCGCCATAGGGAATGACCACCCAGTTATTCTTCGTTGCCATGGCCAGCAGTTGTTGCAGATCGTCCCGGCTTTCGGGGAAGGCGACCGCATCAGGGGCACAGCCCAGTTTACCCTGTTTGAAGGCCAGCCAGTCAGCCAGGCTCTGACCCCGCGAATAGCGGGCCCGGGTCTGGGGATCGATGGAGTAAAGGTCGTGGGCTGGGAGCCGGCTGTCAGGCAGAGCCTGGGCCGTTTCCTCTAGTGTGGCTTCCCCAAGGGGGTGGCCCGGACCAAGAAGAGAAGTGAGTACCGTTTTGGCAACGGGGGGCAAGGGGCGTTGCTTGTTTAAGTCTCCCCAACCATTCCATACCTTTTCCATGAGACATCCTGTTCATGTTGTTAATTTTTTGTTTATCACCTAAGAGTTACGGATTTTTTGGGTTTATACAAGTGTTTGAAAAGCGATGGTGAATGAACAGGAAGGAATGCTGCTGCAGGGCCATGTTCGCAGGGCAAAAAAAGGCCGGTGGGCAAGCCACCGGCAGGGATCACTGAGTTGCTGCCCGACCTCAAACGGAGTGGCGACAGCAAACCCCGGAGGGTTGATGAAGGAGGTCGGTTACAACACTCGCTTACACTAGCAAGGTGGGCTGATGCCTGTCGTCATCAAAATTGGTGATTTTTTGCACTTGAATTGGTGGGAACTGTTGACGTTACAAGGTGATGTAAAAACAAACTCAGAAACCGGTTAACTCAGGGTGCCGTAGCTTCAATGCTTGCCTAATATTCCCTAGATGGTAATTTGCATCCAAAGCACGTTAACTGAGACTGAGTAACAATGCCAAAGGCTAGTGAAATCAAAAAGAACGCCGTTGTTGAGCACAACGGTAAAGTGTATTCCGTGAAGGACATCGCCAAGCTGACCCCCAGCGGCCGCGCGGGCAGCAGTCTGTACCGCATGCGTATGTACGATGTGGCCACCGGCGCCAAGCTCGATGAGAGCTTCAAAGCCGATGAGATCCTGAGCCTGGCTGATTTTAGCCGTCATCAGGTGAGCTTCTCCTACATCGACGGTGATGAGTACGTCTTTATGGACAATGAGGACTACACCCCCTTCAATTTCCGCAAGGAAAGCATTGAAGAGGAACTGCTGTACTTCACCGAGGACACTCAGGGCATTCAGGTACTGGCGGTAGAGGGTAACCCGGTGGCACTTGAGCTGCCTACCAGCGTTGACCTGGAAATCGTGGAGACTGACCCCTCCATCAAGGGTGCCTCCGCGACCTCTCGCACCAAGCCTGCCACCCTGACTACGGGTCTGGTTGTTCAAGTGCCCGAGTACATCAGCACTGGCGACAAGATCAAAGTGAACACCGCCGAAGGTAAGTTCATGAGCCGCGCCGACGGCAAGTAAACGCTCCTCAGCATCGAAGCCCGGCCGCGTGCCGGGTTTTTGTATCCCAAATAACATAGCCTGACGGGAGAACCGATTAAGGCTCACCAATGTGACTTATCCACTTCTCATCGGTGGCAAATCCCGCTAACTTAGTTCATTCGATAAATCAGCAAGATAAGAACCTTTCGGGGCACTTTAGGCGCTACCGAGGGCGGAGCCTTGCTGCCTGTCAGTACATCTTGATTTAAATGTGTTTTAAATCAGTTGTATAGGTGTAAATGGTCGCTCACTCTGCAAGTGTTCACTTCAAATCATAAGGTGCTGTATATATATACAGTTGTGTGGGCAATCCGCCTTTCCCCGACCAGGATCCGCCTTTCACGCAACTCTGATGGCAGGAACTGAGTTTAAAAAGGCAAGCTTCCATTGAAGCTATAGAGACTTGCCGAATCTGCACTGAACTGGTGCATGTATGATAGGCGGCAAGGTTTTAATGAGTGATAGGCGGCAAGTCGCCGCATAATAAGCTGTTAGTGCGTCAAGCGAAGCTTGATGCATCTTGCGGGGTGAAAGTCCCCGTCGGGTAAGGCCTAACCAGTCACCCGTATCGAGTGTTGCGCCCAAGGCGGAGATAGGGATTAGCCGATGCTTTTCAGTGGCGCAGCCACAACCAATCGAACAATCTGGGTGAAGCGTACACAGAGAATCTTATAGGCCATAGGGATTGTCGTGATCCTGAAGTGCTGGTATCGCTCCGTTAATTATGAACCTCCTGACTGACGAGGCTGGTAACAGAGTCGAAGTCCAGGCAATTCAACCGCCATTGGTGAGGTTGTTGCGAGTCAGCGGAGTTATCAAGCCGTGGCA
>NZ_AUGL01000008.1 GCF_000422645.1 Ferrimonas futtsuensis DSM 18154 | reverse complement strand
ACGGAGAAGAAAGTGGTGGGTCGTGAAGGATTCGAACCTTCGACCAATTGGTTAAAAGCCAACTGCTCTACCAGCTGAGCTAACGACCCACTTTTGTCTTCCGAGGACTCCCTCATCCGACGGGCGGCTATAATACCAATTTCGCCTTGGTGTGCAACTGGAAATCTGTCTTTTTTGGCCTTTTGCGCACAAAAGCAACTAAGCGGACAAAAAAGCGATTCCAGGGCCGGACAAAACGGCTAACTTAGCCTTTTGACAACTCTTTTTTCGCCAGCTGAGCGGCGTTGGAGTTGCCATATTCTTTCACTACCCGGTTGAAGAAACCTTTGGCCCCCGCCGTGTCGCCGGCGTCTGACGCGATCATCCCCAGCTTCAGCAGAGAATCGGCCCGCTTGGCGGAATCGGGGTAGCTGTTCACCACAGTCTCAAACGCGGTTTTGGCCTGGGCCATCTCACCCTTGTTATACAGCAACTGACCCAACCAGTAGTGGGAGTTGGCAGTATAGGTGGACTGAGGGTAGTTTTCGATGAACTGGCGGAACGCGGGGATCGCTTCATCGTACTTGCGCTGCTTCAGCACCAGGTCCACCGCCTGCTGGTAGGCATCGGCCTCAGACAGAGAGAGGTTGGGCACCACAGCAGGCGTCTGGCTGCCCGCTTGAGGCGCAGCGGTCTGCGGCTGAGCGAGAGCACCGTTTTTGAACTGTTCCTCGATTCGGCTCAGTTCCTGGTACATCTGACGCTGACGCTCCACCATCTGCTGTACTTGGTACTGCTGACTCTCCACCTGACCACGCAGCTGGGACACTTCCATCTGCAGTTGATCAAACATCTGCTGCATGTGCAGCTGAGCCTGGTTGCGCGCCTTCATCAGCCGCTCCAGGCGGGTGACTCGGGAGTTGATATCGTCCCCGGAGAGGGACTGGGGGGCATTTTCAGCTGCTTCTATAACGGGAGCGGGCGCAGCCTGAAGCTGCGCCCCCATGAATAGAAGAGCTGTTGCAATAACAGCTTTCTTCATAGATTAACCGTTTCGCTTAGTAAACCAGTACGGCACGACGGTTCTTGGCGTGAGCCGCGTCGGTGGCGGAGCCGTCCAGAGGCTTCTCTTCACCGTAGGACACTACGGAGATTTGAGAGGACAGCACACCCAGGCCCTGCAGGTAACGGGATACGGCCTTGGCACGACGCTCGCCCAGGGCGATGTTGTACTCAGGGGTACCGCGCTCATCGGCGTGACCTTCGATCAGCACCTTAACACCTGGGTTTTCGATCAGGTAGTTGGCGTGGGCTTCCAGCAGCTCGCCGTACTTGCCTTGGATGTCGCTGCGGTCAAATTCGAAGTACAGGATGTGCTCTTTACGCAGTTCCTGGTACTTCAGACGCTGCTGCTCGGCAGGAGTCAGTACGGGCTCAACGGCACCGGTCTGAACGCCGCTTTGCGCTTGTTCGTTGGTGGTGTTGCCGGTCTGGGACTGGCTGTCGCTGTCGGAGGTACTGGAACAGGCTGTCAGCGCCAGAGCGGGTACAGCAATCAGCATACCTTTGAGGAGGCTATTGAGCTTCATCTATCTTTTCCTTTTAATTCGTTACTTTTCCAATCAAAGATAAGGCGACCAAGAAGGCGCTTTCACACTGCCCACCTGAGTCGGAATTCGGGCCTTAAAGCGGCCATCCACCGAAACGGCTGCCAACACCTGGCGGCCATTGTGGCTTGTCCCATAAATGATCATTGTGCCATTCGGGGCGACACTTGGTGATTCATCCAGGTAGGTTTCCGTCAACACATCCATAAAGCCGGTGTCCAGCTCCATGCGCGCGATGTGGAACCTGTTGTTGGTCCTGTTAACCATCACCAAGTAACGACCATCCGGAGTCACGGAACCGCCGAGGTTCCACTCACCCTGGAAGGTCAGACGCTGGATCCTTCCGGAGTCCAAATATACTCGATAAATCTGCGGTCTACCACCCCGCTCCGAAGTGAAAACCAGGGATTTGCCATCAGGATGCCAGCTGGGCTCAGTATCGATGGCGTAGTGATTGGTGATGCGCTTCATCTGCTTGGTGGCGATGTCCATCACGTAGATCTCTGGGTTGCCGTCTTTAGAGAGGCTCATGGCCATCTTGGTGCCGTCGGGCGACCAGTTGGGCGATCCGTTGATCCCTTCGAAGCTGGTGAGTCTGTCGCGCTTCTGGGTGTAGAGGTCCTGAATGTAGATCTCGGAACGACCATTCTCGAAGGAGACGTAAGCCAGCTTACGGCCATCGGGCGACCAGGAGGGCGACATCAGCGGCTCTTTGGAGCGCAGCAGCACCTTCTCGTTGTAACCATCATAGTCGGCCACACGCAGCTGAAACTTGAATGGGTCATTGTCTGCCACGGTCACATAGGCGATGCGGGTCAGGAAGGCCCCCTTAATGCCAGTCAGGGCCTCGTACACCAGATCGGAGATGCGATGGCCGTACTGACGGAACTGGCTGCCGCGAATCACGGTATCCCGACCATCCAGGATGTGATCCTGGGTCTGCACCAGCTCACCATTCTGCAGGCCACGGCTCTCGCCGCCGGTCATCTGAGCGCGCACCAGATCCACCAGCTCGAAGCTGACCTGATACTGGTCTGGGCCAAACTCGCTGACCTTGCCCACCACCACGGCTTCGGCGCCGGTGGCGATCCAGGCCTTAAGATCCAGCTCGGAGGCCTTGGCCACCTGACCGGGCATCATGCCCCGGGCAATGGGGTTGAAGGTACCGGAACGGCGCAGGTCGGAAGAGACCACATCGGCGATCTGGGCGGGCATCTCGCCCTGCCCTTGCCAAACAAAGGGCACCACGGCGATGGGCCGGGCGGCGTCGATCCCCTCAGTAATCACGATCTCCAGGGTGGCTTTCGCCGGCATGCTTACCATGGCCATCAGGGCCAGCCATGCCATTGTCAGTGTTTTTATCAGTCTCATCAGCCTGTCACTATTGCTCTGGTTGTACTGTTAGGTTGATATCTTTCAGCTTGGCGTAGACATCCGGCTCTTTGGATACGGGCAACTTACCCGCGGCGTTGATGGCCGCCTGGGTTACCCGACACAGGTTGGCGTCCCCACCCAGTGTCTTACTGGAGATGACAAAGCCATCCGGCGCCAGTCGAATGTTCACCCGGCACTCCTTGCCGCGCATGCTGGTGTCGGTGCGCAAGTTACGTTGAATCGTCTGACGAATCAACACGGTGTACCTGTCCACCTCGGAGAGCACCTTCTTGCTGCGTGCGGCCTCAATCTGGGCCTGCTCCGCCGCCAACTGCTCCGCCAGGTCCGCCTCGCGGGCTTTACGTGCGGCCTCCTCGGCGGCCTTACGCTTGCGCTCCTCCTCCTTGCGCTTACGCTCCGCTTCCTCCTTACGCTTGCGCTCATCCTCTTTGCGTTTGCGCTCGGCGGCTTCGGCCTTGGCTTTATCCTCGGCAGCTTTGCGTTCCCGCTCCGCCTTGGCCTTGGCCTGCTCCTCTTTTTTGCGCTGGTCAGCCAGCTTGCGGGCCTGATCCTGCTCCTGCTTCTGTTTGAGCTTGGCCTGCTTCGCCGCCTCTTCCGCCTTCTTGATCTCGGCCTCTTTGCGCTTGCGCTCCAGTTCCAGCTTTTTCAGCTTCTCCTGGGCGGCCCTGGCTTTCTTGTCCTCCTCGGCGCGTCGCTTGCGCTCCGCTTCCGCCTCGGCGGCTTTGGCCTGTTTGATCCGCTCCACCTGCTCCTGCACCTTGGCCTGATCCACCACCACAGCCTGCACCACAGGGGCGGAGGGCTGAGGGGCAACCGGTTTGGGCTTGCTGGAGAAGTCCACACCAAGGGCCAACAGGGCAACCAGGCCAACGTGCGCCAGCAGAGAAACCACAAAGGGGAGTGTCATTTTCTGCTGCATCAATTACTGCTCCGGCGTCTCGGTCATCAGCCCCACAGAGGGCACACCAGCCCGCTGCAGACTCACCATGAGTTGAATCACTTCGTCATAGGAAACGCTTCTGTCCCCTTTGACCACCACCGGACGTTGCGGGTCCAGTTGCAGTTCGGCCGCCACCAGGGCAGCCAGTTCATCGAGCATCAGCGGCCGGTCATCCTGAACACTGCCATTGTCGAGGAAGTACTGGCCTTCGCTGGTGACCGAGGCCACCAGCGGCGGCCGCGAGTCCTTCTTCAGCGGCTCGGCCTCACCCTGAGGCAAGTCCACCTTCACCCCCTGGGAGATGATCGGGGCGGTCGCCATAAAGATGATCAGCAGCACCAGCATCACGTCGATGTAGGGCACCACGTTGATCTCCGCCACCTTGCGGCGTCGTTTACGCTGGTACCCCTGCATCAGCGCGCTTCCTTATCGTGGAACGCCTGACGGTGCAGGATGCTGGAGAACTCCTCAATGAAGTTGATGTAGGTGTTCTCCAGCTTCTCCACCTTGGTGGAGTAGCGGTTGAAGAACAGCACCGCGGGAATCGCGGCAAACAGACCCATGGCGGTAGCGATCAGCGCCTCGGCGATGCCCGGGGCCACCATGTTGAGGGTGGCATTCTGCACCTGGCCCAGGGCGATAAAGGCGTTCATGATCCCCCATACGGTACCAAACAGACCGATGTAAGGGCTGGTGGAACCGATGGAGGCCAGCAGCGAGAGGTTGGACTCCAGCTTATCCACTTCCCGGGACAGTGCCACTCGCATCGCCCTGTGGGTGCCGTCCATGATGGCGCCGCCGCTGCTGGCGGTCTGGGACAGGCGCATGTACTCCTTGAAGCCGGCGCTGAACAGCAGCTCCATGCCGGAGTTGCGGTCGCCGCGGGTGCTGAGTTCCTGATAGAGGCGGGTCAGATCCACCCCGGACCAGAATCGGTCCTCGAACTTACGCGCGTGGGTCGAGGCCTGCTTGATGACGTTATGACGTTGCAGGATCACCGCCCACCCGGTCACGGAGAGCATCAGTAGCAGCAGCATCACCAGCTTGACCAACAAACTGGCTTCAAGGAAAAGATTGATAAAGGACATCTCAGCTGACACGCGCTAACTCCTGCTTAATGTGTGACGGGATCGGCCTGGGTTTGAAGGCCTCACTGTCGATGCAAACCACGGTGACCTGGGCCCGGCAGTAGCAACTGCCTTCATCATCTTCGAGGGACTGACTAAACACCATGGAGGCGCCGGCCAGCTTGGTTACCTCGGTCACCACGGTCAGGGCCTGATTAAATCTGGCGGGGCGGACAAAGTCGATACTCATGTTACGCACCACGAACAGTACGCCGGACTGGGCCAGCTCATCCTGCTCGAAGCCTTTTTCCCGCAACATCTCAGACCGGGCATGCTCGAAGAAGTTCAGGTAATTGGCGTGGTAGACCACCCCGCCAGCGTCAGTATCGGAATAGTAAACCCGAACGGGCCAGTGAAACGCCATCTCCCTGCCTGTGCCTTGCATCTGGTAATTGGAATGACTGGCTACTATACCCCATGGCCCCTGGGGATGGGAGGGTGAAGGGTTGAAGATTGGGTTTCAAAATGCGTCTTGGCGCAAAAAAGGGGAGCCAAGCTCCCCTTTTGATTAGATATCAGTCAGGGTTACTGAATCTTCTCGGGCAGTTCCAGACCGAAGTTATGCCACAGGAAGGCATAGATGTCGCGGAACTCGGCGATGCGCATGGCGGTCGGCTTACCGGCACCGTGACCCGCCTTGGTTTCGATGCGGGCGATCACCGGGGCGTCCCCGGTCTGCTGGTGCTGCACCTCGGCGGCAAACTTGAAGCTGTGGGAGGGCACCACACGATCATCGTGGTCGGCGGTCATCACCATGGTGGCGGGATAGTCCCCCTTGGCCACGTTGTGCAGCGGCGAGTAGGCCAGCAGGTAAGGGAAGTCCTCGGCGTTGTCGGCACTGCCGTACTCTGAGGTCCAGGCCCAACCGATGGTGAACTTCTGGAAGCGCAGCATATCCAGCACACCCACCGCAGGCAGGATGGCGGCGAACAGATCGGGACGCTGAGTCAGGGCGGCGCCCATCAGCAAGCCGCCGTTACTGCGGCCATAGGCGCCCATCTTGCTGGCGTTGGTGTAGTTCTGGGCAATCAGGTACTCACCGGCGGCGTAGTAGTCATCAAACACATTCTGCTTGCGCTCTTTCATGCCGCCCTGGTGCCAGTCTTCGCCATACTCGGCGCCACCACGCAGGTTGGGCACGGCATAGATGCCGCCCATGTCCATCCAGGCGATGTTGGCGGGGGAGAAGCGCGGTGTCAGGGAGATGTTGAACCCGCCGTAGGCGTACAGCAGGGTCGGGTTGTTGCCATCCTTTTTCAGCCCCTGCTTGTAGGAGATGATCATCGGCACCCGGGTGCCATCCTTGCTGGTGTAGAACACCTGCTCAGACACGTAGTCCTCTGGGTTGAACGCCACCTTGGGCACCTGGTGGGCGGCGACTTTGCCGCCATCGAAGTCATAACGATAGACGCCGGTGGGGTGGATGTAGGAGTTGAACAGGAAGTAGAACTGCTTATCCTTGCGACCACCGCTGATGCCGGTAACGCGGCCGGCGCCGGGCAAGTCCAGGGTCGCCTGCTCCTGGCCATCCAAACCATAAACCTTGACCTCGGCCAGCACATCCTTGAGGTAGCTCACCACAAAGGTGTTGTTGACGATGGAGGCGCTGTAGATGGTGTTGTCGGTTTCCGCCACCAGCTCCTTCCAGTTGGCCTTGGCGGGCTTGTTCAGGTCAACCGCAATGATGCGGCCCTTGGGTGCCTGGTAGTCGGTCTTGAAGTAGAAGGTGTCGCCGTCGTTGCCCAGGAACAGGTACTCCGCTTCCAGCTCAGGCATCAGCTCCACGGTCTTGCCGGTGGCCATCTCCTGATAGAAGAAGCGATTGCGCGGATCCGTGCCCTGGGACACGGTGATCGCCAGGTAGTGACCCTCATCGGACAGTTCGGCGGAGAAGCCCCAGTCCTTCTGATCAGGACGGTGGTAGACCAATGTGTCCTGTGACTGGTCGGTGCCCAGCTTGTGGTAATAGACCTTCTGGAAGTAGTTGGCCTGCTCCATCTTATCGGCGCCGGCCTCTGGGGCGTCATAACGGGAGTACCAGACCCCCTGCCCCTGCTTATCCCAGGCGGCGGAGGAGAACTTGATCCACTCCAGCTTGTCGGTCAGTGCCTTGCCGGTCTCAATATCGACAAACTGCCACTGTTGCCAGTCGGAGCCGGATTGGGAGGTGCCGTAGGCCAGCATCTTGCCATCTTTGCTGATGCTGACGCCGGACAGGGCCACGGTGCCATCACTGGAGAAGCCATTGGGATCCAGCAGTACTTGAGGGTTTTTGCCCTGCTTGTCCGCCCGGTAGAGCACGGACTGGCTCTGCAGGCCGTCGTTGCGATAGAAGAACTGATTGTCACCCTTGATGGAGGGGGCGGACAGCTTTTCGTAGTTCCACAGTTCGGTGATGCGCGCCTCTACGGACTGACGATTGGGGATGGCGGCCAGGTAGTCGTCGCCATAGGCCTTCTGGTTCATCACCCAGTCGTGGGTCTCCTGGCTGTCCAGATCTTCCAGCCAGCGATAGGGGTCGGCCACCTGGGTACCGTGGATCTCCTCAATCAGATCCATGCGGCGGGTATCCGGGGCCTGAGCCTGCTCCTTGCTATCAAAGGACTGGCAGCCGCCAACAAGTGACAAGGCAACCAGTGAAAATGCCAAATTACGCATTGTTATTCCTTTTTCATGTTTTTGTATCCGGACACACTATATCTGCCGGCGAGGGGGAAGACCAAGAGACGGGACAGGTAAGATTAATTTTGCTTACAGTTTCGCAACGTTGTGACCGAGCGCACAACTTTGGTGCACACCTCGGCCAAACCCGTTACTGCACGGGGATTTTCCCGAAGTGGCCGGATAAAAAGCGACGTATATACGAGGATTGTTAAATTAGATTTTTTTATGCGAAAAAGCAATTTTTCTTGGTTGTGGTAAGTTTTGGTGCACCATAGAATAGCAACCATTGAGGAGATAGAGACTCTCCGAGTCAAGATTTCCGGTCGTTGTGGCTCTAAGCAGGCCAGAGCGATTTAAAGGTTCTTTTGCTTAACTTCCTTCTTTTTTGTTGATTGCTATTCTGCCCGCTGAATCTCAGCGGGCTTTTTTTTGCCTGCATACAAAAAAAGCTCCGGAACCAACGCTCCGGAGCCCTGTACATCAAGCCCGGTTAGAACCAGTAAGCGACACCGACCATGTAGTGGTCCTTGTCATACTCCTGATAGCTGGCCTCGAGCAGCAGGCTGAGGTTCTCCAGCACCGGGTAGTCGTAACGCAGCGCCACATCATAGAAGCTGTCATCGGGATTGTTCTCATCGCCATAGCCGTAGTTTTCGGCATCGAAGAACATGCCGGCATGCAGCTCCAGGGTGGAGTCGTGGAACAACCCCAGGCCGTAGTTAAGATCGGTGTACCAGGCTTTAACGTCTTCATCGTAATTGACGGTCATTCCCAGGCTCTGGTAGTCCAGCGACAGGGTGTACTCCACGGTGTCACCGCCATCGCCATAAGTGTATTTCATCGCCATCAGGCCAATTCCCAGATCATCGGTGAGCATCTGGTAGTAACCGCCGTAGTAGTCGATCTCGTAATCCTTGACCTCTTCACCGACCTCCCCTTCATAGCGGTAGGTCTCATAAGAGACCCCGGCATAGAAGCCGCTGTCGTGCTCCACCATCAGGTCCGACTGCAGAGAGGGGTTGTCCAGGCTGATGGTCTGGCCACGCCACAGGTAGTTGCTCAGTCCCATGGTGTATCCGGAGAAGGATACCGGGGCGTCGTTGGCCAGGGCCTGGCTGCTGATCAGGGCCAGGGCAAGTGCTGTCATCTTTTTCATGTTGTTTTACTCCAGGGGGTTAATGCTTGGGCAGACGCGACTGGGGAACGATCCACTGCTTCTCGGAAACAGGGTCGGTAACGCCCAGCTGTACGTCGCTCTCTTTGAGGAAGATGTCGTTGTCTGTGTTGTGGCAGTTTTCACACATCCGTTTACTGGTGCGCGCTTCCGGGGTGGCCAGGGGGTTCTTGGCCACGAAGTGAGCGGCAAAGGGCACCCAGAAGGACTTGGTGTCAGGGTTGTTCAGGTCCACCACCGCCTTGCTGTCGGAACTGACGCCACCGGAGTGGCTCAGGGGAACCAGCTTGCTGTGGGGATCGCCGGCAATGCTCAGGCCAAGCTTGATGTTCTCATCCTCACCAACCTGGCCCAGGGCCCCCTTGGCCACCCGCTTCAGTTGCTCCCAGGTACCTACCGACTCCGGAGCATCCTCATGACAGCCAAAGCAGTTGGTGTAGGGCTGGGTATGACAGGCGGTGCACTTGAGGCTGGCGTTGTGGTTCACCAGAGCCTTCTTGCCACTGAGAAGTTCGGTATGATCCGCCAATTTATCCTGATGGCAGTCCTCACATTTCACCTGAACAATCTCTTTTTTCTGAGTCTGTTCAAACGGACCAGTTTTGGACACCTTGGGGCCATCACCGAAATAACGCCCTTGGGGAATATCATTAATATCCCGCCCGTGGAATTCCACTAGATCGGTATGGCAATCCAGACAGGTCATGCCATATTTTGTTGCGTGCGCATCGACCTCTTTATGGGTTTCTGCATTTTCGTAGTGACAGGTCTCACAGGTTTTTTCAGTCTGTGGTTCTTTTTGGAACTGGTGGTTATTCAACAGACCGCCACCGGCATAATTGGGCTGGCTGACATGGCACTGACCACAGGTGGCGTGGCAGGCGGCACACCCCTCACCGGTGTCGGTGTGCATCTCTTCAAACAGCTCCTGGGCATTGGGCGTCTGGGCCAGGCGCTCGGTCAGCCCCTTGGCGATGCCATTGACGGTATAGTGAAGGGAGTGGCGGAAGTTGGTCACCATCTCCTCCCCGTGACAGTCGCCGCAGACGCTGCCGCCATCGGCGGAGGGATCCAGCTGCACCGCCGGGTGCCAGCCTGTGTGTCCGTCCGCCAGGGGCGCATGACAATCTGCGCACGCCATCTCTCCATGGCTGCCCATGGCGTCAAGGTTGACCTCAAGCTGGGCGACGCGCTCAGAGACAGAGAGCTCGCCCAGCTCCACCTGCTTCTTCACCAGCATCCGCTCCAGCATCTTGGGCTTGGCGTGGCAACTGACGCATCCCCCCTGGGCCTGGGCCAGGCCGGGCAGAAGCGCCCCCGCCATCAGGGCGACACTCACCCCACGGCATAGGTTGGTTAATTTCATCATCTTTTCCCTAATTATTCTGATTTGAAAGCGTACTCATCATTGCTTCAAACCAAATATTCAGCCCTCGGAAGAGGCTTTTGAGAAAAGCGAGGGGCAGCTCCTTCTGCCTATCCATTATTCCCCGCAAATAAACACTCAGAAGATAAAGTAATAAATCGCACCATTACTTATCTGGGTTTATTTTTGCTTTAGCCGCTCTGAGGCAACAGTGACAGTGGTCACAGGTGAGAAAGGGGAAATCAACAAACTGTTAGCTGAAGCTGAATATGAACAATCCGCAAAATGCGTTTTTCATCTTTCAGAAATGGGAGAAAGAGTAAGTCGAAAGAAAAAAATGACCCGGCACCCAAAAGACGTTGTGCCGGGCCAGTCTCAGTAAAGGAAGAAAAACCCGATAAGCAGCGTTACGATCAGCAGGGTACTGATCACCACCGGATAGAGGAGATAGCCGTCACCGGCACGGCGAGCCCGCATCAGGGAGAGCTTGAGCAGCAGGAACTGCAGCATCACAATGCCACTGCCCGCCAGCATCCCGGCCAGGAAGCTGAGCTCCTCCAACTTGAGCAGCAGCAATCCCGCCACCAGCCAGTTCACCAGAATCAGGTAGAGGAACACCTTCTGCAGCCGGTCCGGACCATGGCGGACAAACCCCGCCTGTTGGGTGTCGAGAGGATCAGTCATTGTATCTCAGCCTGGGTTGATTCTGCTCGGCACGGAACCTGGCCTGCTGCAAACTGGCTTCACTCAGGCCATGCTGCTGCTCCAGCTCCTCGGTGCCCTGCTCACTCAAGATGAACAGCTCGATGCGGCGATTGGAAGCGGACATGGGGTCATCGGGCACCAGGGGCATCTGATCGGCGTATCCGGCCACCTGCAACACCCGCTCGGGTGCCACCCCCCCTATGGTCAGTGCCCGCCGAGCCTCCAGTGCCCGCAACGCCGACAGCTCCCAGTTGGTGGTGCGGCTGCCGGCAAAGGGAGCCGCATCGGTATGACCACTGATGATGAATCGGTTCTTCACCGGCGCCAGCAGTTCGGCCATCGCCAGCATCAGATCCTCGAAATAGGGCTCCATCTGGGTGCGTCCCCGCTTGAACATGAAGCGGTCCGAGGCGTCTCGGATCAGGATGCGCAACCCATCCGGAGTCATCTCCACGTCCACATGGCGGGACAGATCCCCCTGCTTGAGCAGCTGCTTGACCTGCAGGGCCAGGGTTTCCAGGGGCACCTGGGCATTGGTCTCTCCGGGGATCATGGCATTGAGCTCCTTGCCCTGACCCGCCTCGGCGTCCTCCTGCCCTTCGGGGATGTTGTTGAACATTGCCAGCCCGGCCTGTTCCGGCCCGGTACCTGTGGCGGGGATGCCCGCCTGATCGATGCTGGGACGCCCCTCAAAATCGATGATGGAACTGTTGATGCTGGTGGCCAGGGGATTGGCCCCCTGCTCGATGGGGGGGCCATTCAGCTGCTGCACGATGGCGCGGCGCTCGTTGACGTCGGCCACCTGCATCAGCCACATCACCATGAAAAAGCACATCATCGCCAAAGTGAAGTCCGCAAAGGCCACCTTCCAGGCGCCTCCGTGACTCCCCCCATGTTTGTGTTTCTTTCCCTTCTTGATGATCACCGGCGATCTCCCATGCTGACTCACAGCTGTTGGGCCTCCAGCCAACGCTCCACCTCGATGAAGCTGGGCCGGTTCTCCTGCTGAATCTTACGACGGCCTGCATCGATGGCCAGCAACGGCGGTTTGCCCTTGGCGTGCATCACCAGGATCGCCGCCATGCAGCGCAGCCTGGCGGTCTGTCTGTCCACCTGATGCTCCAGGGCGGTGGCCAGGGGGTCGAACATGCAGTAGCAGGCGAAGATACCGATAAAGGTCCCCACCAACGCGGCCGCCACCTTGACCCCAATCATGGTCAGCGGACCGTCGATGCTGCCCATGGTGATGATGATCCCCATCACCGCCGCCAGAATGCCAAAGCCTGGCATCGCCTCTGCCACCTTGGACAGCGCTTCAGAGGGTCGCAGATGATCCTCGTGGAGCCTCTCTATCTCCTCCTCCAGCAACGCCTCGAGATCGTGGGGCGCCACCTTGGCCATGGACTGCATCCGCAGGTTATCCACGGTGAATTGCAGCAGCTCGGGCTGTTTGAGCACCGCGGGGTACATCAGGAACATGGAGCTCTCATGGGGCGCTTCGATGTGCTCATCCAGTACCTTCATCCCCTGGGACTGCAGCTGACTCAGGAGCACATGCATCAGGCCGAATAGCTGAGGATAGAGCTCAGGATCCTCCTTCTCCTGATTCCACATCTCCTTGAGCTGGTGAATCATGTCGCGGATCACATCGGTGGGGTTGGCGATAAACAGGGCACCGAAGCCGGCACCGAAGATGATCACCATCTCTGCGGGTTGCCACAGGTTGCCCAGGTTACCGCCGTGGGAGGCGTATCCACCAAACACGGCCAGGAGCAGGCCGACAAAACCGATCATCTTCTTCATGGGCGCTGCCTCTCCATCTGAGTCTGCCAGGTCATCAAAACTTCCCGGAGCTGTTTGACTGCGGCCTTATGCAACTGGCACACCCGGGATTCGGTCAGGTTGAGAGTCAGGGCGATCTCCTTGAGGTTGAGTTCATGCTGGTAGTAGAGGCCCAGCACCAGCTGCTCCCTCTTGTTCAATTTGCCCAGGGCTTTCACCAGGGTGCGTTTGTCGATAAAGCGCTTCTGTCCATCCGGGCTGCCATCGGGCTCCACCCCGTTCTGGAACAGCTCATCCAGGCTCTGCATCGACTCTGCCTGACTGGCGTAGAGCCGCTCTCTGAGCTGGGCCGGCGTCAGCTCCATCGCTTCGGCCACTTCGCTGTCCCTGGGGGGGCGCCCCAGCTCCCGGGAGAGGCGACGAACCACATCGTTAAACTCATGGGCCTGCTGACGAACCGGGCGCGGGCGCCAGTCCAGCCGCCTGAGTTCATCCAGGATGGCGCCGCGAATCCGCTTGGAGGCAAAGTTGATGAAACCGCCGTCCAGCTCCCCCGGATAGCGGCGCAGGGAGTCCAGCAGCGCCATCATCCCTATCTGTTCCATGTCCTGAGGTTCCAGCTGGCTGCCACAATGGCTGCGCAGCTGGTTGACCGCCCGCTTAACCAGGGGCAGGAACTGGCTGAGCTGGGCCGATTCGCTGCCTTCTCGGGCGTCGGTCTGATAACTGTGCGCTTGTGCCAACATACCCCCTCCTACTGAACCACCAGACGGGTAAAGAGCACCGCATCCAGCTGAATGTCGAAACCGTGGTTGGTCAGCACCTCCTGCAGCGCCACCTTGGCTTCACCTTGCAGCTTCTCCATGTTGGAGGTGCTGTTCAGTTCATCCAGTTTCTTGTTGCCCATCAGCTTGATCATGGTGTTCTTGAGCAGCGGATCGCTGGCGATCAGCTTGCTCTCAATCTCCTGGCTGGGGCTTTGCAACGCCATCTCCAGCAGCAGGTACCTGGGGTAGCGCTCCCCGGGCAGGGAGATCACCAGCTTGTCCAGGGGATAGAACTTATCCGGCTCCGGCGCCGCCACGCCCAGGCCAAAGGGCAGTTCGAGATCGTCGGTTTTGCCGATCCCCACTACACCCACGATGACCATGGCCCCGGACCACACCAGCAGCACGCACACTTGAAGTAACCGTTTAACTCCGGTCGACATCGCCATTACGTTACCCCTACCTTTAAGCCAACATATCGATGAGATCCCGCTCGGTAGCGGGTTGCTCCACCGCCGGGTCCAGGGCGGCCATCATGGGCGCACTCCTTCCCGGATACTCTGGTTGTTGTTTCTCTTGCGGGGCGCCCTGCCCCACATCCACCTGAACCTCTCCCCCCAGCCCCTGGGCCATCTCGCTGCGCAGGCGCTCCGCGCCCAGGGCGAGGGCCTCTCGCACTGCCGGGTTGGCGGCGGTCAGCTGGACGGTCACTCGGTCTCCTTCGTGGCGCACGCTGAGGTCGATGCGCCCCAGCTCAGGCGGGTCAAGCCTGACTTCGGCCTTGGTGATGCCATGGTCCACGCTGAATCGCAGTTGCTCCTTCAACGGGGCCAGCATCTGCCTGCCCAGGCTGTCGGTGCCTGCCGAGACATCCAGAGAGACCGGCCCCCACTGGCTGCCTCTGCCGCTGGACACCTGTGCGAAGGCCGGGGCGGGAACCTCAGCCGTTCGCTTCTCCCCTTCGGCAAGCGGAAAAGCCAGCTCGGTGGCCGACACCTGGGTAACGGCACGGCCGGTGAGAGGCCGCCAGGCCCCCAGGTTGTCCTCCAAAGAGGCGCCCACCGAGGCTGTGGCGGCCTGCCCCTGCACCGCTGCTGTGTTCATCTTTTGGGCCGGAAAAGAGACGGGCTCCGGCGCGAACGTCGGCGCCGACTGAGGAACTGCCTGCCCCAAGGATTGGCTGTTATGACCGGACGGCCCCGGCCGAATCGCAGCAGTCAGAGTGCTGACCAGGGGGGCTGAGCCGTCCTGCTGACCATCGCCAGGCCAGGTTTGGGTGGCGTAGAGCTGCCACTTTGCGCTCGCGCCCGGCTGGGGCAGCGCCCGATGGCCAGCCAGCGCACCCTGACTCTGGCTGGCCTGCGCGGCCGCCAACGGGTCGACGTCGGTGGCCTCCTCGGTGTCCGGGCCGTCCCCCTGACGCTGCTGGTCAGGCGAAAACGGGCTCGCCTCCACCCGCTGACCGTAGAGGGTGGCCACTGCTCCGGTTTGGCCATCGCCGGGCGCGCCGAGCTGAGACCCCGGCTCTGCATAGGCAGGCCACAAGGTGGCAAAGCTGGGGAGGTCGCCGACGCCACCGCCCTGGGAGGGAGCCCCCAGGGCTGGTGAGATGCCCGGCAAGCTAGTGATTATCGGGTTCAACACTTAACTCCGTTCTGCGGTAGGCATTGATGCCCTCCCGCTGCTGTTGAAATCTGTCCATCTCCTCGGCCAGGAGATCCCTGGCGGAGATCAGCTGCCCCAGTACCTGATGGTGAATCTGAGCCAGCGCCTTGCGAGCCTGGAGCTCCTCCTCATCGGAGGGCTTGCCCTGGGCTCTGAGCCGTTGCTGCATCTTGCTGTCTATCTGAGCCACACGGGCCCAGTCCTGCTCTGCGGCGAACTTCTGCAGGGCCAGACCAAAGCGATGCCACTGCTCAGTTGAGGTTTTCCCAGCCTTCACGTATCTCTCCAACCACCTTCACCACAGGTACCAGCAGCTCTGCGTCGTTGCGGATGCTGGTGGTCAGCAGCTGCCTGCTGCAGAAGTCATAGAGCTGATGCAGGTTCATGGCCACCTCACCCCCGCTCTCCAGATCCAGCATGGAGTCCAGCCCCTGGACGATGTTGATGCATCGCTGCACCGAGTGACCCTTCTTCTCGATCTGACGGGCGTGGATGTGGCCTTCGGCCCGGGAGAGCTCCTCCAGCAGGCCATCGAGCAGCATACGCACCATCTCGTGCTGATTGGCGGCCGCTGCCCGGGCATCTAGGGAGGTCTGCTTGTAGGCGTTGAATGGGTCCTGTTCCTGTAACATGTGATCTTCCGTTAGTAGAACAATCCGGCGCTGGCGTTCATGGAGTTGATGTACTGCTCCATGGCGGTGAACTGCGCCAGATAACGTTGATAGGCTTGCTGCATCTGATAATCGTGCCGCGTCATGTCGTCTTCGAGCCGCTCCACCCGCGAGTCCAGGTTGTCCTGTTTGGTGTCGATGAAACCGTTGCGTTCGGTGAAGGGATCGATGATGCCGTCCAGTCGGTTTACGTAACCGTTGTTGGAGGTGAACATCTCCTGCACCTTGGCGGAGTCGCCCTTGAGCGCCTGCTCCAGCTTCTCCTCGTCCAGCTTCATCTTGCCGTTACGGTCCAGTTCGATGCCGATGTCGGAGAGGCGCATGCCGTTGTCTGTCGCGGGAAACAGCGCGTTGTTGAGGCGGTTTTTCAGCATGCGGATGCTGGAATCGCCCTTGAGCACCCCCAGCTGGTCCTCCTCAAGTCTCTTGACCTCCTCCTTGTCCTCCTCATCGTCCTTGCCGATGTCGGATTCCACCTCGGAGCCGGCCCCCAGGCTCTGGGTCAGTCCGGTGATCTCGCTCATCAGCTTGTTGTAGGAGGAGACAAACTCCTTCACAGAGTCCAGGGTCTTGTCGGTGTCATACCCCACACTGATGGTGCTGGACTCACCGGCCTTATGGGCCTCGGTCAATTCGAGGTCAACGCCGTCTATCACCTCCTCCACGTAATTGGTGGAACTGGTGATGGCCACGCCATTGAGTTCGAACTGGGCATCCTGGGCGGCCACCAGGTCGTTGAAGCCGAAACCACCATCGTCCTGGTTGATCTGTATCTGGTTGGCGGTGCCGCTCTCCTTGGAGGTCAGCAGCAGTTCGACGCTGCCATCCCCTTTGCGCATCAGGGACGCCTGTACACCGAGGCTGGCCGCGTTGTCGTTGATGTAATCCCTCAGGCCGGACACGGTGCCGGTACCGGAGGGGTTGATCACCGAAAAATCGATGGTCAGCACCTCGCCATCCACCTCGATCTCGAAAATCCCGGTGGTGGGGATCAATGCCTCCTCTGAGGCAAAACTGGCGGATTTCTGGTTGGCCTGGGCCAACTGGTTGACCTTGAGGTTGTAATTTCCCGCCGGGGCATCGGGCGCCACGGTCACCTTGGCGATGCTCTCATCACTGATGGTTCCGCTCTTGGCGTTAAAGGCATCATCGCTCAGGGCATCCAGATCGGCCGTCATCTGCTTCAGCGACGACTCCAGCAGCTTGTAGGCATCAAGCTCGGCCTGGTAGTCGCTCTTTCTGGTGCTGTAGAGCTGATCTTTGCCGCTGCGCTCCACGGCCACCAACTGCTCGGCCCACTGTGCCGCCGACATTCCGGAAATCATGCGCGTCTCCTCAAGATTGAACCCACTGGCATGCTAGTTTCATGCCACTGCATATTTTCCCTACGTTTCTGACAGTTATGTTAATAGCGGCGGAAATTCTCTCCCCGCTGCCCTCAGGGACGACGGCGGAAGGGAAGCGACTCTTCCGCCCTGCCTCCTGCCGGGTCTGCCTGATTCAAAGGGCGACCCGGACACCGGCAAACTTAAACCGTCACAGGGGAAAATCCTGGATGATCCCGGATCCTCCCCAGGGATCAGAAATGATCATCGAGATCGAGCTTAGGCAATGAATTTAAAGAGTTTTTTGATTGATTTACTGGGGGGCAACGTGAGAGAATGCGCAAAGTTTCGACGCCGTAGAACCGCTAAAGAGAGTGACACCCATGACCACCATAGTGATACTGCTGTTGGCTGCCCTTGGGGGCGGACTGCTCTATCGTCATCTCAAACTGGGCAAGGGGCTGGCCCCACTGACCGAAGAGCATCTGCACAGGCTGGAGAGCCACCTCGAGCAACTGAAAAGCAGTGGCATGGTCAGTCAACAGGAGTGCGACGAGTTTCGCCGCCAGTTTCAGTAAAGCAGTGCCTGAGTCTGGTTACGGCTGGTGTTGGCCTGAGCCATCAGGTTCTGCATTCTGCGGCCAAATCCCTGGGGCTGAAGCAGTTGGCTCAGGGAGTCCAGTTGCTCGGACAACTCCTGAAGCTGCAAGCCGCCCCTCTCCCCCAACAGCCGTTCTGACGCCAGCTCCAGAGCATGGCGCATCTGCTTAAGCAGACGAGCCAGTTTGGCCACCACCCCCTGAACCCTGGGAAGAGAGTCCTTTATCCCCTGCAGGTCATTGAGTATCCACCCTCGGGGATCCTGCCAATGGTGTAACTCCACCAGCTTGATTCCACGCAGCTCACCCGCGGGCAGCCTCTGCCCCTGGCCTCGCATCCACCAGTGACCGTCGAGGCGCTGCCAGAGTACGTCTGGCAGGGCAAACTGCAACTGCCCCTCCACTGAGCTGGCTTCGATGCCGCACTGGGACAACGCTCGCTGTACCACCGCCAACTGCTTCTGCGGCGTGCCATCCGCAGGCAGTGGCAACTGCAACCAGAGGTCACCGATGCGAAGATCAATGGCCTCGGCCCTGTCCTTGGCGCTGAGCAGGTCCACAGATTTGAGCTGACACAACCTGGGTGAGGAGGCCCCCCGTTCGGCCACCGGCTCCAGCCTGTGGTCCAGAAGCGCTTTGCCGGCAAAACTGCCCCGGCGACCCAGCATCTGCCGCCTGAGCCGCTCCATCTCCGCGGCCTGAGCCAGGGAGCCCTGTGACAGGGCCTGGCTCATCATCTGCTGCAGCTTACGGCCTCGGCGCCACTGCTGCATCAGGGTCTCCTCCGCCGCCTGGGCGTAGAGCACCTGATGATGGCCGCGGCTGATCCGCTCCCAACGGTCGTAGCACAGCAACCTGTGTTTGGAGAGCGGCGTGGCGGGCACCGGCCGGCTCTGGGCACTGGCATTGACCGTCGGCGCACTGCCCAGGCCATTGAGCCTGGGCTGGTGAGACAGGGGGGAGATCTGGGTATCGCGGATGGCAGAGAGCATGGGTTACATCTCGTTGAACAGGGAAAGCTGGCTGATCTTGACGAAGCTCTCCTGGGTCACCTGCAACGCCACCAGGGAACTCTGGTAACGGCTCTGGGCCTCGGCATAGTCCAGCCCCTCCACCTCGCCCACCAGTTGTTTGTTGAACAGCATCATGTCCTGATGAGAGGTTTCGATCAGGCTGAGGCTGTTCTGACGCCCGCCTATGGTGGTCACCGCGGCACTGATGCTGGTCAGGGCCTGATCCAGAGATCCCATGATGGCGTCCTGCTCCCCGTCAAATCCCGGATTCCCCGGGGAGAGCGTGGGATCCCTGAGCACCTCGACGTAATCGTCCAGGGCGTTGAAGATATCCTTGCCGCCGCCGGAAAAGAACAGGTCCTCCCCATGGTTGTTGGCGGTGACCCAGGTGGAGTCCGACACCTGCACCTCACGGGTCTTGTTATCGCCCCTGTAGACATAATCTCCGGCGCCATCGAGCTGAATCGGCGCGGTAGTGGTGCTGTTGCCGGCAAACAGGAAGTTGCCCTTGTCATCCTTGGCGTTGGCCAGGTCCACCAAGGCGTCTTTCAGGGTCTCCAGCTCATCGGCATAGGCCTCCCTGTCCTCGGGGGAGAGGGTGCCGTTACCGGCGGCGGTGACGATCTGCCGCATGCGGTTTTGCAGATCGATCATCGACGTCAGATAACTTTCGTTGCGGTCCAGGCTGTCGCTCAGGGCACCGATGTTGTCGACAAACTGGCTGGTGGCGGCCTGGTCCCGCTGCACCGTCAGCACCTGGACCGCGCCAATGGGATCATCGGAGGGGCGCTGAATGCGCTTGCCGTTGGACATCTTCTGCAGAAGGTCCCCCAGCTCGGCGGCCCCGTTCTGCATGCTGTGCAGGTTGTTGTTGTACAGCAGTTGGGTGGAGATGCGCATCAGGGCTCCTTAGAAGGCTTGCAGCACGGTCTGAAACAGTTGATCGGCGGTGGAGATCACCTTGGCATTGGCCTGGTAGGCCTGCTGATAGAGGATGAGGTTCGCCCCCTCCTCATCCAGGTTGACGCCGCTGACCCCGGCCCACTCCCCCTGAGCGCGGCGCTGAGCCTGCAAGGAGGAGTCGGCATCCAGCTTGGCCTGCTGACTGCGGGAACCCAGCTCCCCCAGCTTGGAGGCAAATGCGTCTCCCAGGGTCGCGTCCATCCCCAGGGAACCGAAGGTGAGGGTTTTGTCTGCCAGGGCCACCAGCTCCTTGAGGTTGCTGTTGTCCCCCGGCGTACCATCCTGGCCGAACGCCAGCTTGTCGGCGGTAAACCCCGGGGTCACCCGCAGGGTACCGGCCGGGTTCAGGGGGTCGTAGCTGAACAGATCCTGGGTCGGCGCGGCGCCATTCAGGTCGGTGCCCGCCGAGAGCACCGTATTCATCTCATCGGCCACCTGGGCGGCCAGATCATCGATAAACGCCTTGGAGTCCACCAGGCTGTTGTCCCGGTAATCCAGCAAACCGCCGATGCTGCCGCCCACGGACTCGTCGATGGCGAACTCTGCCCCCTCCAGCGCCACGCTCAAACGGCCAAACTCCGGCTTGGCCGGGTCCGGAGCCATGGACAGCTTGGCGGCATGGCTGCCCACCACCAGCGGCTGGCCCTGGGTGAGGGCCAGATTCAGGGTGCCATCGTGGTTCTCGGACACCGTCAGGTCCAGCTGCTTGGCCAGTTCGGCGATCACCGCATCACGCTCATCCAACAGCTCCGGCGGCGCCTCGGCGATGCCGCCATGGCCTTTCACCTCGGCATTGAGGCGGGCCACCTCATGGAGCTGCACATTCGACTGCTCCACCGACGCGCGCAACTGACTCTCCACCTGATCGAACTGGCTCTGCAGGCCGTCGTTGATGGCGTTGAATCTCAGGGAGAGTCCCTTGGCCTCATTGACTACGGATTGGCGGGTCGCCAGGTCATTGGGGGAGAGCAGGTTGGCGTTCAGGGCGGCAAACAGCTGGTCCAGCCCGGTGGAGATGTTGGACCCTTCGGAGCCGAACACCTGCTCGACCTGGCTGAAGTAGCTGGACTGGGTCTGCTGGAAACTGGCGCTGGTGGTGGTGTTCCACACCTGGTCCACCAGGTACTGGTCGGCGATGCGTCGCACCCCCTCTACCGCCACTCCGCGGCCATAGACGCCGCCCTCGACGGTGCCCAGCATCACCTGCTGGCGGGAGTAGCCGGCCACCGTGGCATTGGCGATATTGTTGGAGGTCACGGACAGGGCCGCCTGGCTGGCAATCAGCCCGGACAGGCCGGTGTTTAACATGGTTGTCATCGGGCTTCCTTAGCAACGAAGGGCAGGATCACCGCCTGCTGCATGGCAGCGGTAACCACAGGTTGCTTATCCACAGCGACCGGCGCCGTCTCGGACTTAAACTCCCCACCCAGCTGACGGGTCAGGGCCTGAACCAGGCCGGTGCCAGCCCGTCCGCTCAACGTCAGCGACAGCTCGGCATCGTGAAGATCACGGTAGATGGCGTTGTTTTTGGAGGAGAGTGGGCTCTCCTCGTCCGCCAGAACATCCGCCGCCGCCCGCATGTGCTTGAGCACCGTCTGCAGGAACTGGGCTTCAAACTGCTGGCTCACCGCCTGGATGGCGCCGTTGTGGCCGTGCTGAGAGATCAGCTGGCCGGCATCCAGTCGATTCAGGTATCCACCATTGGAACTTATCTGCATCAGATCACCACCAGCTCTGCGTCCAGTGCCCCGGCCTCATCCAGGGCCTGGAGAATGGCCATCAGGTCCGCCGGCGCAGCGCCCAGGGAGTTGACCGCCTTGACGATGGTGTCCAGCGAGGTGCCCTCGGGCCAGACAAACATGGCGGCGTCGCCCTGATCGATGTTGATGTTGCTGTTGTTGGTCACCGCGGTGTTGCCACCGGAGAAGGCGCCAGGCTGGCTGACCGCTGTCTGCTCGGTGATCGCCACCGTCAGATTGCCGTGACTGACCGCCGCCTTGTGCACCCGCACATCTGAGCCCATCACCACGGTGCCGGTGCGGCTGTTGAACACCACCCGGGCGGGTCGACGCCCCGGCTGCACCTGAAGCTCCTCCAGCATCGACATGAAGGTGACCCGCTGGCGAGGATCGTCTGGGGCATGAACCCGCACCTTGGCGTTGCTCTGGGCCCGGGCCACATCGGGGCCGAAGGTGTCGTTGATGGCCCGCTCGATGTTGCGGGCGGTCTTGAAACTCTGATGCTTGAGGTTGAGGACGATGTCGCCGCCGCTCTGGAAGCTGCTGGGGATGGAGGCTTCCAGCAGGGCCCCATTGGGGATGGTCCCCACGGTAGGCACATTGATGGTCACCGAGGTGCCGTCACGGCCTTCGGCGGTGACCCCGCCCACCACCAGGTTGCCCTGGGCCACGGCGTACACCTCACCATCGACCCCTCGCAGCGGGGTCATCAGCAGCGAGCCACCACGCAGGCTCTTGGCATCACCGATGGAGGAAACGGTCACATCCAGGCTCTGGCCCGGGCTGGCCAGGGGCGGCACCGAGGCGTGGATGGCCACCGCGGCCACGTTCTTCAGCTTGGGGTCCGAGGTGCCGTCGATCTGCACCCCGAACTGCTTGAGCATGTTGACCACGGACTGGGCGGTGAATTTCACCTGGCTCTTGTCGCCGGTGCCGGTCAGACCCACCACCAGGCCATAGCCCACCAGCTGGTTGTCACGAATCCCCTGCACATCCACCAGGTCCATCATCTGACGGGTCTGAGACGCGGCCACCAGAGGCAGGGGCAGCGACAGGATGAGCAGAAGAATAAACAGGATTCTCATAGACCTTCCTACATGGGGAACCAGGGGCTGTTGAAGTAGCGGGAAGCCCAGCCCATGCTGTTGCTGTCGGCAATGGCGCCCTTGCCACCGTAGATGATGCGGGCGTCGGCGATGCGTTGTGATGAGAGGGTATTGCCGTTGTCGATGTCGTCGGTGCGCACCAGACCCACCAGGCGCAGGTACTCATCCCCCTGATTCAGACGAAGCCACTTCTCGCCGCGGATCAGCAGCACACCGTTAGGCAGCACCTTGGCCACGGTGACCGTGATGGAGCCGGTCAGCTGGTTCTGCTGACTGCTGGAGCCGTTGCCGCTGTACTGATGGCCTGTACCCAGAGAACCGCTGGTGGCGTAGCTGTTGCCGTTAGAGAGTGCCAGGTCGCCCTGGCCGCTGAGGTTGGTGCTCTTGCGGGTGGAGGTGTCCGCCTTTTTGCTGGCCTGGGTGCGCTCATCCAGGTTCACCGTCAGGATGTCCCCCTCTCGAAAGGCGCGCTTGTCCTTGAACAGGGTCAACATATAGCCGGGGCGGTAGAGGCTGCCGTCCTTGGCGGCGGGCAGGCTGTAATCCACCGTGGGCGGCGCCCAGGTCGGGGTATCCGGCACCGGCGCCGGCGCCGGGAAATGGGAGGCACAGCCCCCGAGAAACAGGACAAACAGGGCGATCCAGGCTTTCATCTCTCTCTCCTTACACCGTCTGGTTGAGGAACTGCATCATTTCATCGGACGCGGTCAGCACCTTGGCATTCATCTCGTAGGCGCGCTGGGTAGAGATCATCTCCACCATCTCCTCCACCACGTTGACGTTGGCGGACTCCAGGGCGCCCTGGCGCAGGGTCCCCATCCCCTGCTCGCCGGCGGTGCCTTCAACGGGCACCCCGGACGCGGCGGTTTCCGCGTAGAGGTTGTCGCCCCGGGACTCCAGGCCGGTGGGGTTGATGAAGTTCACCAGGGTGATCTGCCCCAGCTCCTCGGCGTCTGCCTGGCCGGCCATCTGGGCGGTCACCCGGCCATCGGAACCTATGGTGACGGTCAGGGCCTCCTCGGGGATGGTGATTCCCGGCACCAGAGGCAGGCCGCCGGCGGTCACCATCTCGCCGTCGGCGTTACGGTAGAACTGACCATCTCTGGTGTAGCCCAGGTCGCCGTTGGGCTGCTGCACCTGGAAGAACCCCTGCCCTTCGATGCCCAGATCCAGTTGCTGGCTGGTGGTCACCAGATTGCCGGTGGTGAACACCTTCTGGGTTCCCGCCACCCGCACCCCGGTCCCCAGTTGCAAGCCGGAAGGGAGATCATTGACCTCGTCCACCTGGCCGCCGGGCTGGCGCTGCACCTGGTAGAAGAGATCATTGAAAGCCACCCGGTCCCGCTTGAAGCCGGTGGTGTTGACGTTGGCCAGGTTGTTGGCGATGGCCGTCATCTTGGTGTCTTGGGCCGTCAGGCCGGTCTTGGAGATCCACAGTGCTGAACTCATGGCGTTGTTCCCTGTTATACGTCGTTAAGCAGGCGGTTACCGGACTTGGCCAGGCTTTCCGCACTCTTCATCAATTTGATCTGGATTTCGAACTGGCGGCTGAGATCCATGGAGGCCACCAATTCCTGAACCGCGTCTACGTTGCTCCCCTCGAGGAAACCGCTGACCACCCTGACCTGGTCATCGGCGGCCAGAGGAGCCCCGTCTGCCGGACGCAGCAGCCCATCCAGGCTCTTGCGCATCTGGGCCATGTCCGGGTTGACCAGCTTCAGCCGCCCCACCTCCTCGATCACCCCGCCCTCGGCCGGGGTGACGCTGATGGTGCCGTCGTCACCGACGAAGATCTCCCTGTACTCCGGCAGCACGATGGGCCCGTCCAGGCCCGCCAGCGGCAGCCCCGCCTGGGTCAGCTGACCCAGGGCGTCGAGCTCCAGGTGACCGGCCCGGCTGTAAGCCTCTCCCTGAGGCGTCAGCAGGGTAAACATCCCCTGGTCCTCGATGGCCAGATCCAGGGTACGGCCGGTGGGGGCCAGTTCCCCGGCCTTGCGGCTGACCCCGGCACTGCCCAGCTGGGACAGCACCCGGGTGTCGGAGACCGCCAGCGCCTGAACCCGCTCCAGATCGGCGCGGAAGCCGTTGGTGTCGACGTTGGCCAGGTTGTTGGCCTTCAGAGCCTGGGCCGCCATCACCCGGTTGGCGCCGCTGACGGCGGTGTAGAGCAACTTATCCATGGGTCACCTAGATGGCGTTAAGCAGGGACTGGTTCATGGTGTCCGCCGCGGTCAGCACCTTGGCGTTGGACTGGTAGTTGCGCTGGGCGGTCATCAGGTTGACCATCTCGGCGGTCAGATCCACGTTGGAGCCTTCGATGTAACCTGCGGAGACGCCCGCCAGGGTGCCACTGCCCGGCGCACCGACGGCCGGATCACCGGCTTCCTGATTGGCAATCCAGGCGGTGTTGTTCACCGCTTCCAGGCCATTGGGGTTGGTGAAGTTGGCCAGCACCACCTGGCCCTGCAACCGCTCCTCGCCGTTGGTGTAGGTGGAGTACACCTTGCCGTCTTCGGCCACCCGCACCCCTTTCATCTCGCCCGAGGTGTTGCCGTTCTGATCAATCTTGGAGGTGATGTAATCGGCGCCGTACTGGGTGGTGTTGTTCCACGCCAGATCCAGGGTCAGATCCGCAGAGCCGGTACCCAGGGTGGCCGCGCTGATGGTCAGGGCGTCGGTGCCGCCGGCGGTGAGGTTGCCGGAGGTGTCGAAGCTCATGGTGTTGGTGTCCGCCAGGGTGGTGCCATCCACGGCGTAGTGCACCGTCCAGTTGTTGGCGCCGGTCTTGACGTAGTACTGGGTCAGGGCGTGCTTGTTGCCCTGGGAGTCATAGACAGAGACGGTGTTGGAGCTGTGATAGGTGTTGACGTCGGTGGCATCGAAGGGGGCGGTGATGGCGTTGACCCTGGCGTCCAGATTGGCGGTCATGTTCACCTCGGTGGTGGCCCGGGCAGGAATGGAGCCCGCCTGCACCTGCAGGTCGCCCACAGAGCCGGTCAAGATGGTGCCGCCACTGCTCACCGGGTAGCCCTGGAGGCGGTTACCATAGGGGTCCACCACATAACCGTCGGCGTTCTGGTTGAACATGCCCGCGCGGCTGTAGAGGGTGGTGCCGTCGTCGGCGCCCAACACGAAGAAGCCGTTGCCCTGGATCCCCAGGTCCAATGAGCGGCCGGTGTAGTTCATGGTGCCGTTGAGGGAGAAGTTCTGGCTGGCGCCGGTCATGGAGACGCCTCCGGCCTGTCCGCCGTTGTAGATGGCGGCAAATTCACTGCGGGCCCCGCGGAAACCGGCGGTGGAGACGTTGGCGATGTTGTTGCTGATGGTGTTCAGCTCCTGGCTGGTGGAGCGCAGGCCACTCATGGCGATGTTGTAAGACATAGTATCCTCAGTATCCTTATTGCACTGCGCTGTCAGTGGCGCTGACTTCGCTGATGTTGAGCACCGAAATGGTGCCCAGGCCATTGCCCATCTCCGCCATCATCATTCCTGAGGCGCTGGCAAAGTGAATCTTCTCGATGGGGGCGCGAACAAAGGTGTTCACCGGCAGTTCGCTGTCCCCTGCGGTGGCGGTCACCTTGAGACGGTACTCTCCGTCCACCAGGCCGAGCTTCTGCGGGTCCACGGCAAAGGGCACATCCCCCTTGCCCTGACTGCCCAGATCCAGGGTGGCGGCCACCTCACCCTTGTCGTCGATCAGCTGCACCTGCACCGACTCGGCGCTGTTCTCCAGATAGAGTTTGCCGCCCACCGCCTCACCGCTGAGGGTGAAACCGTCCGCGGGCACCATCGCCTGCTTGCCCAGCAGCGAGGCGGACTGAACGATGGCGGCGTTCTCCATCATGGTCATCTGGGCAGACTGGTTCTGGCGGATGTACTCCAGGCTCTCCACCTGGGAGAACTGGGCCAGCTGGGCCACGTACTCATTGGCGTCCAGAGGGTCGGTGGGATCCTGATTTTCAATCTGGGCGATCATCAGGGTCATGAATTCATTCTTCAGGTCCGCCGCAGAGTTGGGCTGAATCTGACTGCTGTCACCGCCACTCTGAGTGGCGCTGTTGATGGCATTCACCGCCATGGTTATTTACTCCCCAGTTGCAGCAGGCCCTGCTGCATGGAGCGGGCCCGGTTCATGATGTTGACGCTGGCTTCGAAGCTCTGAGTGGCCGACATCATGTCCGCCATCTCCGCCACGGTATCCACGTTGGAGTAGGCCACAAAGCCCTCCTCGTTGGCGTAGGGGTGGTTCGGCTCAAAGCGCATCTCCACCGGCGCATCGGTCTGCACCACGGCCGCCACCTCTACCTTGGCGGAAGGGGCGCCATTGAACTGGTCATAGATGGCGCGAAACACGGGCTTTACCGCCCGGTAGGCCTGGTCGACATCCGCGGCGGCGGCATCGGCATTGGCCAGGTTGCTGGCCACGGTATTCAGCCGCTGGGTTTGCGCCGCCAGGGAGCTGCCTGCGATGTCGTAGATTCGGTTGAACGACATGGTTATTGACCCTCGATGGCAGTGCGAATGCCGTTGATCTTCATATTCAGGAAGGTGAGGCTGGTCTGGAAATCCATGGAGTTGGCGGCAAATCGCGCCTGCTCCTGCTCCAGCTCCACCGTGTTGCCGTCGGCGGCGATCTGGTGGGGCACCCGGTAGTCCAACTGATACTCCCGCTGCAGCTGACCACTGCTCTGATAGCCCTGCATCACCTTGGAGAAATCGATGTCTCTGGCCAGGTAGCCGGGGGTCTCCGCATTGGCCAGATTGGCGGCCAGAATCTTGGTGCGCTCCACCCTCAGATCCAACCCCTGGGCATGCAGTCCCAGTGCCGATTCCAGGTTGATAGCCATGGCAACTCCTAGTAACGTGTTAATACAGTCCTGGTCACTGGAATCCAAAATCCGTGCCAGGTTTTTATTTTCATATTTAACAAAGAGATATGCTTTGAAAGCCTGGTTTAACGGAAGCGGAAGTTCCCTGTTCCCCCTGCTGGTGCTGTTGGGGTTTCCGCTGTCCTCGACCGCCGAGGACGCCTCAAAGCAGATCCGCTCCGCGGTTAATGACGCCCTTAGTGAAGAGGTGCGCCTGTGGCAACAGCAACATCCGGGCCAGTGGCTGAACAGTGAGGTGCGTATCCAACTCCCTTCGGGGACCGCTGCCCTGCCCCCCTGCACTCAGCCACTGCTGTTGGAAGGAGAGCGAGGGCGCTTTCCTGTGGGCCGACAACACAGGCGGGTCACCTGCCCCACCCCCAAATGGTCCCTGCTGGTTCGTGGCACCCTCTCTGTTGAGGCCCGGGTGCCCGTCACCCGGGCAAAGCTGATGGCGGGTCATCTGATCCAACCGACGCAGCTGCGGTGGCAGCAACGCACACTGACGCCCTCCGACGGGGATCTGCTGATGTCCATGGAATCCATTGCCGGCCAGCGAGCCCGCCGGGGCATTCGCGCCGGCTCCCCCATCAAGGCCCAGCAGTTGATGCCGCCGCTGATGGTGGAACGTGGCCAGCAGGTGGTGATGGTGGCCCAAGGTGACAGCTTTGCCGCCAGCACATCCGGCATCGCCCTCAAGGGGGGCAGTCAAGGTGAGGTGATCAGGGTGAAGAACAGCCGATCCGGCAAAATTGTTTCCGCCCGGATCGTGGCAACAGCAAAAGTAGAAACAATTTTTTAAGTTCTGGCTGCCAGCTGCCGCCCTCCATAGACAAAGGCAACATCGATTGAGAGAACACCATGGAAATTACTCCGGTATCCCAGCAGCTGGTCTCCCTGCAAAACCAGGAGGCCAACACCAGCAATGCCCCGGTGAGTAAACACCAGAGCGAGAACCAGTCCCAGTCCGTCAGCCAGCAGTGGCAACAGCTGAACCAGGCCAGCAAGGAGCTGGATGAGCTGGACAGCGTCGACCGAAACAAGGTCGCCGCCCTGCAGGCGGAACTGTCCACCGAAGGGTACCCCATCGACCTGAATCGGATCGCGGAAGCGATGCTGGAACAGCACGGGTCCAAACGGTGACCCGAGCCGAACAGGTCCGTCAACTGGTCAAGGGGATTCAGCTGGACGTTAAGCAGTATGAGCAGCTCAAGAGTCTGATCCGTCATCAGCACGATCTGCTGGAACGCCGCGACACCGAAGCCCTGTCCAGGCACAACAGCCGTCAGGACGAGCTGTGCCAGGTGCTGCGCCAGCGAGCCCAGGGTCGCTGTGATCAGCTGGCCGCCCTCGGGCTTCCCGGTGACGATAAGGGGATGAACCGGCTGCTGTCCGCCATCCCCGGCGACAGCGGCAAGAAGATCGGCCTGTTGTGGCAGCAGCTGCAGCAGCTGGTGCATCAGTGCAAGGCCCAGAACGACATCAATGGCCGCCTGCTCAATACCCAGCAGCGCTCCCTCAATAGGCTGGTCGATCCCCAGAAAGCCCAGGCCCTGGAAAACGACTATGGGCAGCTGCACCCCTGAGTACAGCGGGCAAAAGAGGCATTAAAAAAGGACCCTGAGGGTCCTTTTTTAATGCCATATTCTCATCCTAGCGCCGGACTCCTCGAGCCGAGCAGGCCATCCTGCCGCCCGCCTCATCCTGCTGACGCTGCTCGGTGCGGCTGCGCCGCGCCAAACCCTGCTGATGGCGCTGCTCCTCGAGCCAGGCCAGCCCCTGGCGACGGGCCAGGGCATGCTGCCAGAGCCGGCTGATCCGCCCCTGCTCCTGCTCCGCCAGCCCTTGCTCCAGGGCGAGCTTCTGGGTCGCAGGAATCAGCTGCCCACGGTAATGGCTGCGGTTCTGCCAGCTCAGGACGTTGCCCCCCTCAGGGGCCACACCGCTGGCGGCCAGGGCCTGCTCCAGCCCCTGACGGCGGCGCTCCAGTTGCGCCAGCCGAAGCTGGCTGCGCTGTTTCTGCTGCCCCAGCTGGGCCATCTGCTGCTCCTGCTTCTCCCGCAGCAGCTGTATCTTACGCACCATATTGGCCTATCTCCTCCAGCATTGTCTCCAGGGTCGCCTCACTTTGCGCCAGGGTGACCCGTTCGTCTCGGTCTTGCTGCAAGAAGCCCGCCAATGTGGGATAACTGCGCACCGCCAGATCCAGCTCTGCATCCTGACCAGGCTGATATCCCCCCAGGGGCAGCAGTTCGCGCACCTCCTGGTAGCGCCCCAGCAAGCGGCGAACCCGGGCCGACGCCTGAAGTTGCCCCTTGCTGTGCAACTGGTCTGCGACCCGACTGGCCGAGGCGTTGATGTCGATGGCGGGGAAATGGCCCTGCTGGGCCAGGGCGCGGCTGAGGACGATGTGACCGTCCAGAATCGCCCGCGCGGCGTCGGCCACCGGATCCTGCTGGTCGTCTCCCTCCGCCAGCACCGTATAGAGGGCGCTCAGGCTGCCACTGGGGTGCTCACCATTGCCCGCCATCTCCACCAGCGAGGGCAGAGTGGAAAAGGCCGAAGGCGGATACCCCCGGGTCGCCGGCGGCTCACCCAGGCTGAGGCCAATCTCCCTCTGGGCCTGGGCGTAACGGGTCAGGGAGTCCATCAGCAGCAGCACATCCTGTCCCTGATCGCGGAATCCGGTGGCGACCTGGTGGCACAGGCGGGCGGCCCGAAGGCGCATCAGCGGCGTGGTGTCTGCCGGCGCGGCGATCACCACCGCACGGCGACGGCCCGCCTCACCCAGGGCATGGTCGAGAAACTCGCGAACTTCCCGGCCCCGCTCACCGATGAGGCCCACCACCACCACATCCGCCTGGGTGTAGCGGGTCATCATCCCCAGGAGTACCGACTTGCCCACGCCGGAGCCGGCAAAGAGGCCCAGACGCTGGCCTTTGCCGATGGGCAACAGGCTGTTGAGGGCGCGAACCCCCACATCCAGCTGGCCGGCGATGGGGCGGCGCAGCAGGGGGTTGGGCACGTTAAGATGGGTGGGCTGAGCAGTGCAGTGACGCAGGGGACCCTGGCCGTCGATGGGGTTGCCGCTGCCATCGAGTACCCGTCCCAGCAAGCCTGGGCCCACGGGGACGGTAGCGGGGCCGGAGAGTGGCCGCACCCGGGCCCCCGGCATCAAGCCGGAAGTGGGGTGCAGCGGCATCAGCAGCAGGGTGGCGCCCTCGAAGCCCACCACCTCGGCTTCCACCTCACTGCCATCGCGACAGCCCAGCAGACAGCGATCGCCGGTACCCAGCTGGCAACCAACCGCTTCCAGCATCAGTCCGTTGACCCGAATCAGTCTGCCATAGATGGTGGCAACCGGTACCTTGGGGTGACAGGCGAGGTTAAGCACCCTGGCCATGGTCATCCACCAGGTGCTTGGCCACCTGCTCCATGCAGGCATCCAGTCGGGTGGCGGTGGAGGCGTCCGCCTCACACTCGTTGGTCACCACCCGGACATCGCCGATGCCCAGGGTGGGGTCTGCCTTGAGCTGCCACTGTGCCACCTGATCTGCCGCCACCTCGGTGAGGGTAGAGAGCACACCGGGTTCCAGGTGGATCACCGGGTTGGTGCGGCCATCGGGCAGGGCGGCTAGGGTCTCATCGATGAGACTCATGATCTGCTGAGGGTGCAGAGTCAGTTCGCAGCGTACCACCTGCTCGGCCACCCGCTTGACCAGCTCCAGGATCAGCTCCTGCTGCCCCCTAAGTTGCTGCTCGTGGCCTTCGCGCAGCAGCTGCTGCAGCGCCGTCAGCGGGGCTATCATTGGGGCCAGGCGCTGCTCCATCTCCTGGTGGGCCTGAGCCTGGCCCTGGGTACGGCCCTCTTCCACACCCTGGGAAACGCCATGCTGGCGCCCTGCCTCCAGGCCCTCCTGGTAACCGGCCTCGCGGCCCTGCTCCATCCCCTCCTGATACCCCTGCTCCACCGCACGCTGATAATCGGCGCCCGTTGGGGTTGGGGCACTGTCTCCCCCCTGGGAACCCAGGGGCGGAAAATGGTAAAGGCGTACCCGACTGGATGGGGTGTTCCAATGCTGTTGACTCATTATTCCACCACCGGCTCTTCGAAGAGTTGCAGTTCCAGCTCCTTGGCTTCCATCATGCTCTTAGCTTTCTCCATCACCTCGGCGCGGGCCAGGTCTGCCCTGGAGAGGGCCACGGCGCCGATCGCTTCCATCCGGGTCTCAATGGAGGAGGACATCCGCTTGGGCAGGGCACCGAGCACCGCCTTTTTGAGATTGGAGTCCACCCCTTTGAGGGAGATGGCCAGGGTTTCCGGATCCACTTCGGCCAGCAGTTTCTGCAGGGTGTCGTCCTTCTGGCGACCCAGGATGATGAAGTCGAACATGTTGTCCTCCACCTGGGTAGCCAGGGTCTGATCGTGCAGTCTGAGCACCGACATCAGCTGTTCCCTGTCCCCCTCATAGCGATTGAGGATGTCCGCCACCTGCTTCACCCCGGCCACCTGGGTATGGCTCTTCTCCATGGCGATGGCCACGCAGCGCTCCACCAGCTGACGCAGCTCCTCCACCACGTCCCGGTCCAGCTCACCCAGGGCGGCAATACGAAGCAACACTTCATCGTGGCAGTGCCCCGGCAGGTGCTGCAGAACCAGGGAGGCGTTCTCTGCGGGCAGCAACCCCAGCAGCACCGCCTGAAGCTGGCTGTGTTCATGGGTGATCTCATGGGCCAGCAGTTTGGGATCCACCCATTCCAGGCGACGCACCAGGGTCTGGATCTCGTCACCATAGATGTTGTCGATGAGTCCCTTGGCCACCCGGTCACCCAGGGCGATGTCCAGGGTGCGCTGCAGATAACCGCGGGAAGCCCGGGCAATGCCGGACTGGTCCCGGTAGGCATCGAAGAAGCGGCTCAACACGCCGCCGGCCTCCTCATGGGAGATGTGGCTCAAACGGGCCATCTTGTGGCTGAGGCGCTGCACGTCGCTGCGGTCCAGGTGGGCCAGCACCTTGGCGGCCCCCTCCTCGCCCATGCTCAGCAGCAGCATGGCTGCCTGCTCCATATTGTCCATCTGGGACGATTTCAGGGCATTAGTCACGTTTCTCTGCTCCAATCCACTGGGAGATCACTTCGGCCACCCGGGCCGGTTCCTCCTTGGCCAGCATGCCAAGGTGCTCCAACTGTACGGTCAGGGGTGAGCCGGGTTCCGGCAGCCCCAGGGCGACGATGGCACTGCTCAGCCCCTGATGCTCAGGCTCGGCCTGCGGCGGCGGTGCCAGCTCTGGCGGGTTGTCGGCGACGGCAAGCGGCGGCGCCTCCTTGGGCATCCGCTCCACCTTGATCAGGTGACTCACCATGGGACGCAGCACGAAGAAGATCAGGCACAGACCCACTAAGCCGCCCACCAGATAGCGGAAATACTGCGCGTACTCAGGAAGTTGCCACCAGGGCATCGGTTCCACCGGCGTCTCGGTCACCACCGCAAAAGGGAACACCGACAGGGAAAACTGATCACCGCGATTGGCATCGAATCCGATGGCATCACGCACCATCTGGGCCATCTGGTCCTGCTGAGCCTGGGTCCAGGGCTGCTCCCCCTCGGATCGCTGATTCACCAGAACGGAGACGGACAGCTGCTTCAGTTGCGCCTGTTGATACTTGGTGTGGCGCACCGAGCGCCCCGCCTCGAAGTTGCGGCTGGACTCCTCACTCAGGGTACTGGACTGATTTGAGGGCTGCTCCCCCTGCTGGGCCGGAGGCTGATTCGAGAGTGCGCCGGGGATCCCCAGGGCCAGGGAGCCGTTGTTCTGGTTGCTGCGCACCTTCTCCTGCAGCAGCACCACACTGGGATCGACACTCTCCTGAGTCTCCTCCACCTGATCGAAGTTGATGTCGGCGGAGAGCTGCACCCGGTATTGCTGAGGGCCCAGTACCGGCAGCAGCATGCTTTCTGCCCGCTGGATCAGCTGCTGCTCCAGGGTTCGGCTGTACGCCACCTGCTGGGCGCTCAAGCCGCTGGCGTTGTGGCCCATGGCCTCATCCCCCGCCAGCAGTTCACCACGCTGATTCACCAGTTGCACCCGCTTGGGGCTGAGTCCGGGCACACTGCCCGCCACCAGGTTGACCACGGCGGCCACCTGACCCGGGCTCAGGGTTTTGCCCGGCTGCAGATCCACCATCACCGACGCCGAGGTCTGGGCATCCTGCTTACGCACAAACAGGGTGCGCTTGGGGATCGCCAGGTGAACCCGGGCGGCCTTTACCGGATCCATGGCCATGATGGTGCGAGCCATCTCCCCCTCCAGACCATGGCGGTATCTGGCCTGCTCCATAAACTGGCTGGTGGTCACGTCACTGTCGAGGTTGTCCAGGCCGCTGGGCAGCTGAGCCTGGATGCCGCGCGCCGCCAGCACCATGCGTACCGCCCCCACCTGATCGTGATCCACCAGCAATTGGCCGGTACCCCGGTCAATCTGGTAATCGATCCCTTCGGACTCCAGCACCTCGATGATCTGGGCACTGTCGTACCCCTCCTGGTTGCCGTACAGGGGGCGCAGGTTGCCCCCGGACTTCCACAGCACCAGGACGATGACGGTGGCGGCGATCACCGCCAGCACCGACACCAGCAACACCTGGCCCTGGCCGCCTTCTGAACGGATAAAGCGCCGCCAGACGCTGCGAACGCCTTCCAGAGACCCCAGGGGTTGAGCGGCTTGGGATAATACGGTCGACATAGTGCTCCCCTAGATAGGCATCTTCATGATCTCGTCCAGCGCGGCCACCAGACGGTTGCGAATCTGCACCATGGCGCTGAATGAGAGGCTGGCTTTCTGGGACGCCACCATGGCGCCCACCAGATCGTCGCTTTCCCCGGTTTCCACCGCAGCGGTGCGGGCGGACGACAGGTTCTGGTCGGCATTGACTGACACGACCTTCTGCTTCATCAGCTCAGAGAAGCTGGCGGCCTCGGCCTGATCCTCGGCCGGCCGGATGATGCCCGCCGCCTGGTCCTTCTGCAGGGCCAGGGTCGCCAGCATCGATTGCTCGGTATTAATGCTCATGATTGCTCAGCTTCCTCTATGCGGCACATTCGGCGCTTTTGATAATGGCATCGACGTCGATGCCCGCTTCCCGCATCTGCGCCATCTTGTAACGCAGCGCCCTGGTGGTCATCCCCAGGGTCTCGGCGCTGCGGCTACGATGGCCGCCGAACCGCTTCAGGGTGTCGATGATGTACTGGAACTCCGCCTGCTGCTTGGAGGCCTTCAACCCCTGGCCGGCGGCACAGCTCGCTGGCATCACCTGCTGCTGGGGCAACCCAAGCTCCAGGGCCTGCAGGGCGGTGCCACGGCGCATCACCAGCGCCCGCTGTACGCAGTTGTCCAGCTCTCGGACATTCCCCGGCCAGTCATGGGCCAGCAGCGCGGCGCGAGCGGCTTCGCTGAAGTAGCAGCTGTCATCCCCCGCAAGGTGGTTGTGGCGTTCCAGCAGGTGATCCGCCAGGGGCAGGATATCCTCGCGGCGGTCCCGCAAAGGGGGCAGGAGCAGAGGCAGTACATCCAGGCGGTAGAAGAGATCCTCACGGAAATTGCTCTCACTCACCTCTTTTCGAAGGTCCTTGTTGCTGGCGGCGATGATGCGGATATCCAGGTTGATGGGCTTGTGACACCCCAGGCGTTCCACCTCCCGCTCCTGCAACACCCTGAGCAGCTTGGCTTGCAGCATCAGCGGCATCTCACCAATCTCATCCAGAAGCAGGGTGCCGCCGTTGGCCAACTCGAACTTGCCCGCCTTGTCCGCATGGGCACCGGTAAAGGCGCCCTTGGCATGACCAAACAGCACCGACTCCAGCATCGATTCCGGAATGGCGGCGCAGTTGACCGCCACAAAGGGCTTGTCCGCCCGGGCTGAGTGGCGGTGAATGTAGCGAGCCAGTTGCTCCTTCCCGGTACCACTCTCCCCGGAGAGCAGCACACTGGCCTCGGTGGAGGCGGCGCGATGCGCCAGCATCAGCAGCTGGCGGCTGGCCGGAGCTTCCGCCACCAGATCCGCACGGCTGCTTTCGATGGTGATCAGCCGGCGAATCAGGCGGTGCAACTGCTCCAGATCCAGGGGGGCCAACAGATAGTCCTGGGCGCAGCAGCTCAGGGCCGCGCTGGCCACCTCACCGGCATCCGGATCGACCAGCACCACTTTCATGCTGCCGGCCACCTCGGCCATCTTCTGGCTGACCTGCTCGGGAGCGCATCCCTGCAAGCCGACCAGGGTCAGCCAGGCGGGTTTGCGGCTGTCGATATCCAGCAGGTTAAACCCTTGAAGATCCAACTGAGCCCGGTCGCACCCGCTGAGTTCGAACCCGGCGATTCGAATGGAATAATCGCTCATTCTCCGCTCTCCTGAGCATTGAGTGTTTTTGGCAGGGTGCTGCTCATGTCCGGCGCCTCCGCCTGCGAGGGCGGCAGGTCATCACCGGCCATCACCAGGCGAATGGTAACCCTGCGGTTCTTGGCGCGTCCGGTGGCACTGCCATTACTGACCAGGGGGAAACGCTCCCCATGGCCTCGAATCTCTATCTTTGCCGCAGGTACACCCGCCGCCACCAACCGGGCTGCGATCTCATCGGCCCGGGTGCGGCTCAGCACCAGGTTGGCCAGGCTGTCACCATCGCTGTCGCTGTGACCATCCACCAGCACCTTGCGGATGCGGCTGTCTGCCTGCACATAAGCGGCAGCGGCATCGATGCTGTCTGCGGCGCCGGAAGCCGGTTCCACAGCGCCGCTGGGATAAGGGATCTCCAGTCGTCTCACCTGCTCATAGGAGACGGGCAACAGTTGCTTCAGGCATTGGCGCATCGCCAGAGCGGCAGGCTGCCCCTGAACATTGGCACTGGACACCTGCCATTGCTGTCCCTGCGAGTCGCTCAGCACCACCTGCCAGTTCCAGCCCAGTTCCAGAGCCTGAAGGAAGGGCTCGCCCGCCCCAACCAGTCTGGCTTGGCTCTGTTGCCAATGGGCAGGATAGTGATGTCCGGCATCGGGAGAGGAGGGTTGCCAGCCCGGCTTCTGAAGACTGAATCTGGCATCGATGCCCTGCTCTGGGAGCCAATCTGATTCCAGCGCCAGAGAGAGTGAGTGACCGGCGTGACGGCTTAATACAAATCGGCCGAAATGATCGACTTCATGTATGAGGCGACACTGAAATTTGTCACCGTCAAATTTCCACCCAGCTCTTTCCAGCGGGGTATCAAATTTAACCACCGCAGCATTGGCCAGCGCCGGAAAAACGACAGCCGTCAAAAATACCTTATTTACAAAACTAGACATTATAGCCACTGGGCGAATTTTTAAGAATTGACAGACTATTATTTTTCCACCCAGAAAATCAAGTTTGGATTTATATTTTTCTTCCCGCCAATCAGTAAGATTCATTTTTCGCAAAATCCCATTGAACACCCCGCAAACCACTGATATGGTAGCCATCGCCGTGAATAACACGCATAACTTGAACAACGTATTTTTGACTTTGTCAGATAATTGACTGAGGTTCTAAATATCATTCAAGAGTGAAGAATTAAATTTAAACCGTGTCCACACGATAGATCGATATATTGCGCACCAATCATATTGGACAGCGTTTTACACCCAGGCCAGGTCTAGTGGCAGCAGGGTTTTACGAATTTAAGCTCAATTAAAGAACAGTTCATAATGAAGACAACAGCAAAAGCAAAACTATTCGCTGGTGACACTGATGCAACGGTAAGACCTGTGGTTTTGGTCCAGGAAAAACTGGCTCGCAGCCGCCTGCTTCGCCAGCTTGAGCTGGGTTACAGCCAGATGCTGGACGCCGTGCTGCAGATCTTCAAGCCCCTGATGCGCCTTGGTCAGGCCACCCCGATCCGGGTCCGGTTGGACGAGCAGCCCCTGCCCGCGGATCAGGGCAATGCCTGTTTTGTCCTCAGCCATGGGCGAACCGCCCTGGCCTGGCTGGCCATCGACCGCTGCACTCTGGATCAGTTGGCCAGCAGCTATTATGGCGGCGCCAGTCAACGACTGGTCAGCCCCCTGCGCCCCATCAGCCACTCCGAATTGCGTCTGGCTCACCGTATCGTCGAGACCAGCCTGGAGACACTGCCCAAGACCCGACTCTCCATGGAAGAGCTGGACCTGGAGGTGGTGCCCAGCCTGGATGGCATTCAGTCGCCCGCGTGCTGGCGCTTCGAGTGGCCCAGGAGCCACCCCTTCGAGCCCATCCGTTTCTATGTCAGTGAAGCCCTGCTCGGCTCCCTGTCTGAGCAGCGCACCGAGCACAAGGCCGATCCTGAGCTGATGTCCAAGGTCAAACAACGCATGACCCAGATCCCGGTACAGGCCCGGGTGGAACTGGCCCGCAAGGCGGTACCGGTCCAGACACTCAACGAATTAAAACAGGGCGATATTCTGCCCATCCATCTGCACGCCCGCTGCCCGGTCACCATAGGTGGCCGCACCCAGTTCTATGCCAGCGTGCATGCCCAAGACGGCAAACTGGTGGCCAAGCTCAACCAGGATGCCCATAAAGCCGAGGAGTACTAACGTGGTTGATGACAACCTGCTGGATGATGACCTGTTGTTGGATGATCTGCTGGAGGAGGAGGTGCCGACGGCGACCGCCTCTGCGGCCCCTCAATCCCGGTCCAAGAAAGACATGGGCTTCTTTCAGCAGTTGCCCGTCCAGGTCTCGTTGGAGCTGGCCAGTGCCGAGATGACCCTGGGAGAACTGACCACCCTGGGAGAGGGGGACGTGATCACCCTGGACCGCATGGTGGGTGAACCCCTGGATCTGCGCGTCAACGGCGCCCTGTTGGGGCGTGGTGAGGTGGTTGAAGTCAATGGCCGCTATGGCGTTCGCCTGCTGGAGGTGGAAAATACCAAGGTCTCCGGCGGCTACGATGGCTAAGCTGGCCCGCTTCTGGCCCCTGCTGCTGTTGCTCCTGCCCTTTGCCGCCAGTGCTGAGGGCCTGACCCTGCTGACGCTGGATGACGGTGACCAGTCCCAGGCAGTCAACATCAAGCTGGAGATCCTGGCGCTGATGACCGCCATCAGCCTGCTGCCGGCGCTGCTGCTGATGACCACCAGCTTCACCCGAATCATTGTGGTGCTGGCGGTACTTCGCCAGGCACTGGGCTTGCAACAGAGCCCCCCCAACAAGGTGCTGCTGGGGATCGCCCTGATCCTGACCCTGTTTATCATGCGACCGGTGGGCGAGCAGATCTACGCCGACGCGGTGCAGCCCTATGACGGCGGCGAGATCAATCTGGTGGAGGCCGCCAGCCGGGCCGAAGTACCGCTGCGCGCCTTCATGCTGGCCCAGACCCGGGAGTCGGACCTGGAACAGATGATGCGCATCTCCGGCGATTCTCTGGATCTGACCCCGGACCAGGTGCCCTTCCTGACCCTGATGCCCGCCTTCGTGCTCAGTGAGCTCAAGACCGCGTTCCAAATCGGCTTTCTGCTGTTTCTCCCCTTCCTGGTCATCGATCTGGTGGTCGCCAGTGTGCTGATGTCCATGGGGATGATGATGCTGTCGCCGCTGATCATCTCCCTGCCGTTCAAGCTGATGGTGTTTGTGCTGGTGGATGGCTGGAGCATGACGGTGGGCACCCTGGCCGCGAGTTTCGGATAGCCTCATGGATACTCAAGTACTCAGCACCCTGTTTGCCGACGCCGTATTACTGGTGGTCAATATGGTGGCGGTATTGATTCTCCCCGGCCTGGCCCTGGGGATCGTCATCGCGGTGTTTCAGGCCGCCACCCAGGTCAATGAACAGACCCTGAGCTTCCTGCCCAAGCTGATCATGACCCTGCTGATGGTGCTGTTTGCCGGCCACTGGTTGCTGCAACAGGTGATGGACCTGTTTCAGCGTCTGTTCAATGACATCCCCTACCTCATCGGCTAGCCCATGCTGACCCTGACCAGCGCCGAACTGGGCAGCCTACTGGGCCACATCTGGTGGCCCTTCTGCCGGCTGATGGGCGCCTTCAGCATGATGCCCATGTTCTCCAGCGCCCACATCACCATCCGCGCCAAAGTCCTGCTGGCCCTGGTGCTGTCTGTGGTGATGGCTCCCATGGTGCCCGCGCCGCCCCAAGTGGACGCCGCCTCGCTCACCGCGGTGCTGCTGGCCGCCGAGCAGATCCTCACCGGCATGCTGCTGGCGTTTCCCCTGCTGCTGCTGATCCATGTGCTCACCGTGCTCGGCTCTGTGGTCTCCATGCAGATGGGCCTCTCCATGGCAATCATGAATGATCCGGTCAACGGCATGAGCCAGGCCATCGTCAGCCAGTTGCTGATGCTCTACGGCATCCTGATGTTCCTGGCCCTGGAGGGACATCTGGTGGCCCTGGGCATCCTGGTGGACAGCTTCACCCTGTGGCCGGTGGGCAGCGGCATTTTCAACCTGCCCATGGAGATGCTGGCCCTGAGGTTTGGCTGGATCTTTGCTTCCGCCCTTACCCTGGCGGTACCGGCGGTCACCGCCATGCTGCTGGTCAACCTCACCTTTGGCGTCCTCAGCCGGGCCGCCCCCAGCCTCAACGTCTTCGCCCTGGGCTTTCCCATGTCGATGATGATGGGTCTGGTGTGCCTGCTGTTGGTGTTCACCGGCCTCCCCGGCCTGTACGCGCAGCTGACCAGTGATGCCTTGCGGGTCATGCTGCAAGCCATTGGGGGGACGCCATGAGCAATGAGCAGTCCGGCGACAAAACCGAACAACCCACGGCCAACCGGCTGCGAAAAGCCCGGGAGCAGGGCCAGGTTGCCCGATCCAAGGACTTTGCCAGCGCCGTGTTGCTGCTGGGGGCCGCCACCCTGCTGGACAGCGGCAGTGGTTACCTGGCCAGTTTCGTTCAGGGGGTGGGGGCCAACAACTTTTCCGTCAGCCGGGCCGCCCTGGCGGTGCCCGGCATGATGCAGCAGCACCTGGGGCTGACCCTGCTGATGCTGCTGCAGAGCCTGGTGCCGCTGTTGGCCGGTCTCTATCTGCTGACCGCGGCGGCGGCCTCCCTGCCCGAAGGCCCCCTGCTCAACCTGGGCAACGCCGGATTCAAACTCAGCCGCATCAGCCTGATCGCCGGCTTCGGCCGGCTGTTCTCGCTGAACGCCCTGGCAGAGCTGGGCAAGTCGATCCTCAAGGTGGCGCTGATCGCCGGCACCATGCTGATCTACCTGCGCCAGGTGTGGATCACCCTGCCCAAACTGGCCCAGCAGCCGCTGCCGCTGGCCCTGGAGCGGGCGTCCGACCTGCTGGTTACCGGCCTCTACTGGCTGGCGGGCGCCGTCGCCATCGTGGGGGTGATCGACCTGCCGTACCAGGCCTGGAGTCACAAGCGAAAACTGAAGATGAGCAAGCAGGAGATCAAGGATGAGCACAAGCAGCAGGAGGGCAAGCCGGAGGTCAAATCCCGCATCCGCCAGCTGCAACAGAAGATGGCCCGCAGCCGCGCCGAAGTGGCGCTGCCCCAGGCGGACGTGCTGCTGATAAACCCCAGCCACTATGCGGTGGCGCTCAAATATGAGCCGGAAAAGGCCGATGCCCCCTACGTGCTGGCCAAAGGGGTCGACGAGGTCGCCCTCTACATGCGCTCCCTGGCACCCAAATACGAGCTGGAGGTGGTCAGCGCGCCCCCTCTGACCCGGGCCATCTACCACTCTACCCAGGTGGAGCAGCAGATTCCGGCCCAGCTCTACCACGCCATTGCCCATGTACTCAGCTATGTGCTGCAGCTCAAGGCCCACCGACGTGGCAAGCAGGGGCGCCCCGCCCCCCTGCCCCAGTTCCACATTCCCCAACACCTGCGTCACGATTGAGGATAACCGATGACACGGCTGCTACAGTCCCTGACTAACAACAAAGGCTTTATGGGCATCCCGGTGATGCTGCTGGCGATCCTCGCCATGGTGATTCTGCCACTGCCCCCCTGGCTGCTGGACATCCTGTTCACCTTCAACATCATTCTGGCGATCCTGGTGCTGCTGGTGTCGGTCTCCATCCGCCGTCCCCTGGAGTTTTCGGTCTTCCCGACCCTGCTGCTGCTGGCGACCCTGATGCGGCTGACCCTGAACGTCGCCTCCACCCGGGTGGTGCTGCTCGAGGGCCACCAGGGTGGCGACGCCGCCGGTAAGGTGATCCAGGCCTTCGGTGAGGTGGTGATTGGCGGCAATTACGTGGTGGGTGCGGTGGTCTTCCTGATCCTGATGATCATCAACTTCGTGGTGATAACCAAGGGGGGGGAGCGTATCTCCGAGGTGTCCGCCCGTTTCACCCTGGATGCCCTGCCGGGCAAACAGATGGCCATCGACGCCGATCTCAACGCCGGCACCCTGACCCAGGAGCAGGCCAGAACCCGGCGCCAGGAGGTGGCCCGGGAGGCGGACTTCTACGGTGCGATGGACGGCGCCTCCAAGTTTGTCCGCGGTGACGCCATCGCCGGCATACTGATCCTGGCCATCAACATCATCGGCGGCATCTGCATCGGCATCTTCATGTACGACCTCGGCGCCGCCGACGCCTTCAAGACCTACGCCCTGCTCACCATCGGTGATGGCCTGGTGGCCCAGATCCCATCACTGCTGCTGGCCACCGCCGCCGCCATCATCGTTACCCGGGTGTCCGACGCGGAAGAGATGCCCAAGCAGCTCTCCCGCCAGCTGCTGGCCAACCCCAGGGTGCTGGGCACCGCCGCCGGCGTCATGGCGATCCTGGGGCTGGTTCCCGGCATGCCCGCCCTGGTGTTCCTCTCCTTTGCTGCCGTAATCGGCTTCGTCGCCTTCCGTCAGTCTCAGTTGGCCCCGGAAACGCCGCTGGAGGAGGTGCAGGAGAAAGCGCAAGAGCTGGTCAGCGAACCAACCCAGCCCAGCTGGGACGCCCTGCCCCACACCGACATCATCGAACTGGGTGTGGGCTATCGCCTGGTGCATCTGGTGGACCGCAGCCAGGGGGCGGAGTTGATCAAGCGGCTGACCGGCATCCGTCGTACCCTGTCAGAGCAGGCGGGCTTCCTGCTGCCGGAGGTTCGGGTCAGGGACAACCTTTCCCTGCCCCCCAATGGCTACCAGATCGCCATCCTCGGCACCCCGCTGGCCAGGGCGGAGCTGCAACCCGAGCGCTTGCTGGCGATCCAGAGCGGACAGGTGTACGGCAACATCGAGGGGATCATCACCAAGGACCCGGCCTACCAGATGGATGCCATCTGGATCGACAGCAACGACAAGGCCAAGGCGCTGAACCTGGGCTATTCGGTGGTGGATCACGCCACCATCATCGCCACCCACGTCAGCAAGCTGCTGCGGGAAGCGCTGCCAGAGATGCTACAACACGATGACATCAACGCCATCGGCGAACGACTGGCCATGGTGGCACCCAAGCTGTCGGAAGCGCTCTCCACCGCCCTGACCCCGGTACAACAGCTGAAAACCTTCAGGCTGCTGCTCAGGGAGCAGGTCTCCCTCAAGGACATTCGCACCGTGGCCACCACCCTGCTGGAGTCCAGTGACGCCACCCAGGATCCGGTGCTGCTGGCCGCCGATGTGCGCTGTGCCCTCAAACACAATCTGGTGCACCAGGTCGCCGGCGACAGTGGCAAGCTCAGCGTCATCACCCTGGCCCCTGAACTGGAGCAGCAGCTGCTGACCTCACTCAACCAGGCCCAGCAGGGTGGTCAGGTGGCCCTGGACTCCTTCCCGGTGGATCCCCAGTTGCTGGCCAGGCTGCAGCAGGCGATGCCCGAACAGCTGGCGGCGGCTCGCCAGCAGGGGCACCCCGCCATGCTGCTGGTGGCCCCTCAGCTCAGGCCGCTGCTGGGCCGCTACGCCCTGGCCTTCGCCCGTGGCCTCAATGTGCTCTCCTACAACGAGGTCCCCGAAACCCGGGAACTGGAGATCGCCGCCCAGCTCACGGCATAACCGCTTCTCCCAGCCACGGAACGGCTTTTCCGGCCCCGCATGCGGGGCCTCTTTTCACCCAGCTCCCCAGCGCGTACAATGGCGCGCTTTGATTGCCGGAGACCCAGATGCAGCCCCTGAACAGCACCACCCACCCAGACGCCATCCCCCAGGGCAGCGAAACCCTGCGCAAGGCGGTGCGGGCCGCCATCCTCGACGGCGATCAGATCCTGCTGCTCTATACCGAGCGTTATGAGGATTACAGCCTCCCGGGTGGCGGCGTCGATCAGGGGGAAAGCCTGGAGCAGGCGCTGCTGCGTGAAGTGGCCGAGGAGACCGGGGCCGCCAACCTGACCATTATCGAAGAGCTGGGCCTGTTCGAGGAGCTGCGCCCCTGGTACAAGGAGGACGCCGACAACCAGAGGATGCTCTCCTACTGCTACCTGTGCAGCGCCGACCGTGACCTGGGCGAAACCCGGCTGGAGCACTACGAGCAGCAGAACGGCATGCGTCCGCTGTGGGTCAACATCCACGACGCCATCGCCCACAATCACAAGACCATGGCCGCCAGCCCCAAGGCGGGCATGTCCATCCAGCGGGAAACCTGGCTGCTGGAGCACCTGGCGGCGCGCCTGGATGACTGCCAGGAGCGGGTGGCTTAACACCTACAAGAAAAAGGCGCCGATGGCGCCTTTTTTCATGAGCTTGATTTAGGCCACTGCCCCGCTGGCTTTCAGTTCGGCAACCTCCTCCTCCCCGTACCCCAGCTCCCTGAGCACCGCCTCGCTGTGCTCCCCCAGAGCCGCGCCGGGTTGGATTGGCCCCTGACGATTCAGCGGACAGGCCAGCTGTGTCAGGGGTTGCCCCTGATGGGTCAGCTTACGAATCATGCCTCGCTCCACAAACTGCGGATGAACCATCGCCTCCTTCAGGTTGAGCACCGGCTCCACACAGCAATCCAGCGGGGCAAACCTCTGTTGCCAGTGGGCCAGAGTCTGACCGGCCATCACCCCGGCGATCTCCCGCTTCAGTTCAGACTGCTGCCCCGGTGGCGCCAGGGCATGCGTTGCCCACTGGGGACGCTCGATGGCCTGAAAAAACGCCAGGACAAACTGGGGCTCCAGGGCCCCCACCGCCAGGTAACGGCCGTCGGCGGTGGCGTAGTAATCGTAGAGACTGCCGCCATTGAGCATTTCAGAGCCCGGGTGCGGCACCGGGGCCCCACAACCCACCGCCGCCGCAGCCATGGCGTTCAGCGCCAGGGCCCCCTCGACCATGGCGATATCCAGATGTTGCCCCAGACCACTGCTCTGGCGCTCAAACAGCGCCGCCAGGATGGCGATCACCGCCTGCTGGGAGCCCCCGGCCAGATCCGCCACCTGGGTGCCACTGAGCACAGGCTCAGAGCGGCCGCTGTAACTGGCCAGCCCGGACAACGCCAGGTAGTTGATGTCGTGACCCGCCCTGTGGGCCAGGGGACCGCTCTGACCGTAACCGGTGAGGGAGCAGTAGATAAGCCTCGGATTACACTCCCTCAGGCTGGGGTAATCCAGCCCCAGCCGAGCCATCACCCCGGGGCGGAACTGCTCCAGCAGGATGTCGTGCTCCGCCACCAGGCGGCGAACCACCTCGGTTGCCTGTGGCGCCTTGAGATCCAACGCCAGGCTGCGCTTGTTGCGGTTGATGGTCAGGTGCGCTGCCGACTCCCCACCCACACTGGGGCTGAGCTGCCTGAGCAGATCCGGTCTGGAGGGGGACTCGATGCGGGTCACCTGCGCCCCCATGTCCGCCAGCAGCTGACTGGCGAAGGGCCCCGGCAACAGGGTGGAGAAATCCAGCACCTTGAGGCCGCTCAGGGTACCCCTGGCTTCGGGGCTCATTGCTGCTCCAGCATCTTGCGGGCGATGATCAGCTTCATCACCTCGCTGGTGCCGGCGTAGATGCGCTGCACCCTGGCGTCGGCCCAGGCCCGGGCCACCGGGTACTCCCACATGTAGCCATAGCCGCCGTGCAGCTGCAGACACTCATCCAGCACCTCACCCTGAAGCTCGGTGGTGAGCAGTTTCACCTGGGCCGCCATGGCCGCATCCAGTTTGCCCTCCAGATGCAGTTCGATGCAGCGGTCGGTAAACACCCGGGCCGCATCCACCTTGGTGCGGCACTCCGCCAGCTTGAACTGGGTGTTCTGCAGCGCGGCGATGGGCTTGCCGAAGGCACGTCGCTCCGCCACATAGGCCAGGGTCTGCTCCAGAATCGACTCCGCATTGGCCACCGCGTTGCTGGCCACCGACAGTCGCTCCTGGGGCAACTCCCGCATCAGGTAGGCGAAGCCGGCCCCCTCCTCGCCCAGCAGGGCATCGGCGGGCAGGCGAACATTGTCGAAAAACAGCTCTGAGGTGTCCTGGGCCTTCATGCCGATCTTCTCCAGATTGGTGCCGCGGCTGAATCCGGCCATCCCCTCCTCCACCAGGAACAGGCTGAAGCCACGGGAGCCCGCCTGCGGGTCGGTGCGGGCCACTACGATCACCAGGTTGGCGTGCTGACCATTGGTGATGAAGGTCTTGGCGCCGCTGAGCAGCCAGCCGTCACCGTCACGCTGCGCCTTGGTCTTGATCCCCTGCAGATCCGAGCCGGTGCCGGGCTCGGTCATGGCGATGGCAGTCACCAGCTCACCGCTGATGCAGCCCGGCAGCAGCCGCTGCTTCTGGGCCTCGCTGCCGTAATGGAGGATGTAGGGCACGGCGATGTCCGAATGCAGGCCCCAGCCCAGGCCGGACGCGCCGACACGGGCGATCTCCTCGTTGATGATGACGTTGTAGCGAAAGTCCACCTCCACCCCACCATAAGCCTCGGGCAGAGTCGGGCAGAGGAAGCCCTGTTCCCCCGCTTTTAACCACAGGCCCCGATCGACGCAGCCCTCCTTCTCCCACTGGGCGTGGAAGGGCACCACCTCCGCCTCCAGGAAACGGCGGACGCTGTCGCGAAACAGTTGATGATCGCTGTCAAACAGAGTTCTTGGAAACATGATTTCCTCCTTGAGAATCGATTGGAATCAATAGCCCTGGCCTTTAGCAGCCCGCGCTCTGAGGCCATCGGGCACCCGGAAACGCTCGCCGCAGTTCTCGGCCAGTTGGTCCGCCCGGGCCACAAAGGCCTTGGGGCCCAGGTGGTCGATGAACTGGACGGCACCGCCGCTCCAGGCGGGGAAGCCGATGCCGAAGATGGAGCCCACGTCCGCATCCCGGCGATGGTTGAGCACCCCCTCCTCCATGCAGCGAATGGTTTCCACCGCCATGATGAACATCAGCCGCTCCTTAAGTTCCTGCACATCGGGCTGCACCTCAGCCTGGGGGAAATGCTGGGACAGGCCGCTCCAAAGCCGCTTTTTCTCCCCTTTGGGGTAGTCGTAGAAGCCGCAACCAACGGCCTTGCCGGCCCGCTCCAGCTCCAGCATGCGGTCAATTACCGGGTCCGCCTCCTTGGGCGATGCGGCGATCCCCTCCTCAGCCAGGTCCGCCACCGTCTGGTTGCGGATCTTCTTCATCAGGGTCAGGCTGACCTCATCGGAGACCGCCAGGGGCCCGACCGGGAATCCTGCCAGCCAGGCGGCGTTCTCGATGGCGGCCGGGGCCACCCCCTCTGCCAGCATGGCGATCCCCTCATTGGTGAAGGTGCCGAACACCCGGGAGGTAAAGAAGCCACGGCTGTCGTTGACGACAATGGGGGTCTTGCCCAGTTGCAACACAAAATCATAGGCCCGGGCCAGGGACTCGGCTGAGGTCTGCTGACCGCAGATGATCTCCACCAGAGGCATCTTGTCCACTGGTGAGAAGAAGTGCAGGCCGATGAAGCTCTCCGGTCGCCTGGAGGCCTGGGCCAGGCCGGTGATGGGCAGGGTCGAGGTGTTGGACGCAATCAGAGTCGTGTCCGCCAGCACCGCTTCCGCCTCCCGGGTCACCTTAGCCTTGAGGTCGCGGTTCTCGAACACCGCCTCTATCACCAGCTCACACCCGGCCAGTTCCGCCACCGATTCCGTCGGCACAATGCGTTTCAGCAACTGCTGGGCCTGAGCGTCGCTGCTGCGTCCCCGCTGGACCCGCTTCGCCATCAGGGCCTCACTGTAGGCTTTGCCCTTCTGTGCCTGCGCCAGGCTGATGTCCTTGAGCACCACCTCGATGCCCCTGGACGCGGCGGCATAGGCGATGCCCGCCCCCATCATTCCGGCGCCCAGCACCCCAATCCGGCTCACTTTAGAGGGTGAGAACTGCTGAGGACGCCCAGCTCCCCCCTTGATGGCATTGAGCTCAAACCAGAAGGTGTTGATCAGGTTTTTCGCCTGCTGGCTGCACACCAACTCGACAAAGTAGCGGGACTCGATGCGACAGGCGGTGTCAAAGTCCACCTGAGCCCCCTCCACCATGGCACAGAGTATCGCCTCAGGCGCCTGCATCACCCCCTTGGTTTTCTTACGCAACATGGCCGGGGCCACCGCCAGCATCTGCGCCACCTTGGGGGAGCCGGGGCTGCCACCGGGCAAGCGATAGCCCTTCACATCCCAGGGCTGGGCCATCTGGGGATGGGCCTGGATATAGGCCTTGGCCGCCTGCAACATCTCCTGCTCCGAGTCTGCCAATTGGTGCACCAGGCCGGCTTCCAACGCCTCGGCCGGGGAGAACTGCCGCCCCTCGGTCAGCAGAGGCAGCGCCTGCTGCAAACCGAACATGCGCACGGTGCGAGCCACGCCGCCCCCACCAGGCAACAGCCCCAGGGTGACCTCGGGCAGCCCGATTCTCACCCCCTTACTGTCCAGGGCGATACGATGGTGGCAGGCCAGGGCCAGTTCCCAGCCACCACCGAGGGCGGCGCCGCCGATGCAGGCCACCACGGGCCTGCCATCGGTCTCCAGGGCGCGCAGGCTGGCCTTGATTGACTCCACCATCTTGTAGAAAGGTTCGGCGCTCTCCCGGGTCACCTGGGCAATCTGGCCCAGATCGCCACCGGCAAAGAAGGTGCTCTTGGCCGAGCGCAGGACGATGCCTTTGTAGTCCATCTCCTGGATGGCTGAGACTGTATGAGCCAGGTCCTCGGCAAAGGCCTGGTCCATCAGGTTGGCGGAGGCGCCGGACCTGTCCAGCACCAGGTGGAGGATGCCATCGCTCTCCAGTTCGATTCTTATGCTGCTCATGATCTGCTCCCTCAGACTCGCTCGATGATGGTGGCAATGCCCATGCCACCGCCCACGCACAGGGTGGCCATGCCCCGCTTCAGATCCCTGGCCTCGAGCTCATCGAGCAGGGTACCGAGGATCATGGCACCGGTGGCCCCCAAGGGGTGACCCATGGCGATGGCGCCGCCATTGACGTTCACCTTATCCAAGGGCACATCCATCTCCTTGATAAAGCGCAGCACCACCGAGGCAAAGGCTTCGTTCACCTCATAGAGGTCGATGTCGTCTGCGCTCAGCCCGGCCAGGGCCAGCGCCTTGCGGGCCGCCGGAGCCGGCCCGGTGAGCGTGATGGTGGCATCGGTGCCCACCACGGCGGTGGCAATCACCCTGGCCCGGGGCGTCATATTGAACTGCTGACCGGCGGCTTCGCTGCCCACCAGCACCAGGGCGGCGCCATCGACGATGCCCGAGGCATTGCCCGGGGTGTGCAGGTGCTCGATGCGCTCCACCTGGGGATACTTGGCACGGGCCACCTCATCGAAGCCCATCTCCCCCAGCGCCTGGAAGGAGGGCTTGAGCCCCCCCAGGGTCTCCAGGGTGCAGTCCGGCCGCACCAGTTCGTCGTGATCCAGCAGGGTCAATCCGTTTTGGTCGGTCACCGGCAGCACGCTGTTGGCAAAGGCGCCCCGCGACCAGGCGGCCGCCGCATTGTGGTGAGAACGCTGGGCGAAACTGTCCAGCTGCTGCCTGGAATAGCCATCCAGAGTCGCAATCAGATCTGCACCGATGCCCTGGGGCATGAATCCGGTGGCCAGGTTGGTGGCAGGGTCATTGGCCCAGGCGCCGCCGTCGGAGCCCATGGGCACCCGGGACATGGACTCCACCCCGCCGGCCACCACCAGTTGCTCCCAGCCGGAGCGCACCTTCATCGCCGCCATGTTGACCGCCTCCAACCCGGAGGCGCAGAATCGGTTGAGGGTCACTCCGGCCACATCATCGTCCCAGCCCGCAGCCAGGGTGGCGGTCTTGGCGATGTCCGCCCCCTGATCCCCCACGGCAGACACGCAGCCGAGGACCACGTCGTCCACCGCGCTGGTGTCGAAGCCGTTACGCTGCTGCAGACTGGCAAGCAGTGAGGTAATCAGAGAGATGGGTTTGGCCTCGTGGAGGGCCCCGGTTGCCTTGCCCCGCCCCCTGGGGGTGCGGATGGCATCAAAGAGGTAGGCGTGCTGAGTCATCAATCGTCCTTGCTGAAGTGAGCCTGTTATCACTCTAGGCAAGGTGGCGGAATTTGATAATGACCTTTCTTGTCAAAGGCAGTGACCTTACTGCTCATCACCATGCTCCAATGGCGATGCCCGGACATAAAAACGCCCCCGAACTCAGGCTCAGGCGCTTGTAACCGACGCAATATTATCCAGTAAGGATAAGTTCAAAAGGGCATGAACAGCACATTGAAGTAGAATGACCGTGTAACGTTGCCTAAAGATATAGGCGGTGACTAAGGATTCTGGTTACCATTACCAAAGTTCTGACACTGATTGCTCAACTTCAGAGCGCAATGCCAGCAAAATAAGTCTTTTATCCGCCCTACCCTCATCTCCTTGCCAATCCAATTGATCCAGCGTATGGCAACACAGACTGATCAGGTCTTCAATCTTAAATGTGTCCTGAGGAATAAACACATGGTTGGATATCACCATCCCCCCACGACCGATTAAAGTCATCTGCCGAAGCACCTGAAATAGAAGCTCCTTATCCGCTTTGACCTTACCGCTATCGACCAAGTCCGAAAACTGCTTCTTAAATCTTATCGTGGACATATCAAAAATGCGCTTGAACTTTTCTCTGGTTTCCGGCCGGGCCTGATTGAATATCGCCTTATTGGTACCTATAAGATCCAGTGACGCGCTGTCTGGGTAGAACTGTCTCAAGTAAAACTGGTAGCAGTGACAACAGACAATTTTTTCCTTTGTTGACAGATCCATCCTGCCAAACTTATACATTGACTCGGCTAGAGTTTCTATGACCGAACTGAACAGATAAACCAGCAAATCATCTTTAGAGGCAAAGGTGCGATATAAAGTGCCAGCGGTTACCTCCACCTCTTTGGCAAGCTCATTCATCGAGAACTGCAAATAGCCCTGCTCTCTGATCAACCTCATGGCGGCTTTGGCAATTTTAACCTTTCTTATCTGAGCTTTATTAAACATTGTAACGTCCAGTGTTGCGTTCTCGTGCAGATAGGAGCGTTGCTCCATCACTCGTATGGCTCCACTATAACACTGAACTCAGCTGCGGCTAATTTGGCCCTGAATGGCAAAAACTCCATCCACCTCTTGATTCAAAATACAGAGCTCACACATAAGCGCCTGATTTAAAAGAATTAATCTTGTAATCAGATCAAGCGCCTGTCGCTCCCCAAAAATGGAGAAACTCTCCACTTCGAACTGGGATGGCAGATGTGATAACACACAGAGCGTGACGCTGATCACATCCAAGGCGCCGACTCCGTATGAAACATTCACCTCGACAAACCGAAGCGTGACACCGATCACACCACCAAGGCTCTGTTATCACCCCTGTGAATCTTGCGAATGGCACTCCGAAATCGGATTTAGGTTTTTCCTACAATGACAGCCATCAAATGCCGCTATCGGAGGATGGTTATGCAATCAGAATTAGGCTGGGTATTTTTCAGTGCAGGTAATGAGCATCTCTCCTACCCGACGCGGGTGGTTGAGATTCATTTAAATGAAATAGATCAATCACTAGTAACAGCCATTTCAGTGTCCGACCATAAGCTGAGAAAAGCCGGTGCGGGCATTGCTCTTGGGCTTAAAGACTGTCTTAAAGGATCGGGCAAAATCACCATAGGAGGACACACCTTATCAGTAAAGTCTTACTCTGTTTTTTCGTCTGATCAACCCATCCTGATGGGCTATCTAGTTGTCGTCTCGAACACAATGCTGTGTCACAACCTTGAACGCTTCTCGACTCAAGATGCATTAAGCCTGGTACGTAACACCATCGTAAAAAACAATCATGCTGGACAAGTTCCCGAAGAGTTGAAGTTAAAAACCCTTCAGGTTGTCAAAATGACCGCGTTGGGTCTAAGCGCCAGTGAAATTGCCGATGTGTTGCATCTAACAAATCGAGGGGTCGATTATCACCTGTCTGTTGCGAAGCAGAAAATTGGCGCAATCAACAAGCCTAACTTAATCTTCGAGGCCAGAAATTTGGGCTGGGTGTAACGCCTCGATCAAACTTCCACCGAAGTCATTTAGCATATTGGCTCTATGGTTCAATCTAGAGAGCAAAATTCTGGTTATAAGCAATCCAGAGTGTTAAAGACACTATGGAATTTATGCAAGTCAGATTTAGATTCAATTTTACACAAAATAATTTCCATAAAAGACAAATCCAAACCATTTTATAAAAAACTGAGATCAAATATGACCTAAAATCAAATGGTTCGGTCATATTCAATCTCATTATCGCCATAATAATTAGAATCCGTATGGCAAAGCCAAAAGTTGACTCTTGGTCAAAAATGGAGAATCGATCGATGATCAAAAACAAAAAGGCACTATCTGGCCTACTCGCATTAATGCTTGCAGGTTGTGGCTCTGACAGCTCTACGACCGCAACACCTGGCCCCGGGCCGGACCCAACTCCAGATAACCCCGCTTGGCAATATGTTGAAAGCGGTAAAATGGCACTCGATACCAGTGGATTAACAGGCCATGTCAATGTGACCTTTGACTACATGAACGAGCAAGTATGGAAGTGGATCCGCGGGATCACCATGGACTCAAGCAAATTCTGCATGACATTGCCAGATAACGTCACCCATCCATGTAACACAGACGTTAATGGCGACGGATTTGTCAATGCCCTCGATGCAAACCTTGCCGGTGTCATTAATCAACAGACAGACATATCTCGAGTCGCAGCCGAAGATATTCATCGAGTATTGTCAACGAATCCCGACGGTCTGGGCGCAGGAACAGCGAGGCCAGACATATTCAAAGAGGGAAGCTACTCTGTTTTTGACCTGCTGCGCTATATGGTCGCAACTCGTGACGACATGAAGTTCGTAGGAGAGATCATTACTCCAGAAAACTCTGACTACAATACGCATGAGTTCACTTTAGCCTACGATCGAAACGGAAATGGCAGCTTTAGCGATGAAGGAGAGGAGTCAAGTAACTGGCACTTTAGATTCACCCAGAGCATGGGCAAGGCCGGGTTGTACAGAGACCATAGCGGGGAGATTCCGTTCAATAGAATGGATATGTTCTTGGTGAAAGAGGAACAACGCATTCGCTTCATTGACGCCTCTTCATCCTTCAAGGCCCGCCTGAAACACCTCTGGAAGAGTGAAGCAGAGCGCCTGGCCTCGAACAATGGAAAAGTCATTGTAGACTGGATTGGCTGGAGCGACGACCCGGAAAACCCAATTGCGACAAACATTGAGGTCAAGGCACACAACCTTAGGAGTGACGTGTACCAAGAGGGCGTCATTACTAACATGGACGTATTTTTGACCTTGGCTGATATGGGACACGACTTCAGGCTCACCTGGTGGCCAACCCTGGAGACTGGCGCTATTGTTAACTCCTTCGCCTTATCCCGTGCCCCTGAACTGGGTAAAACCATAGGGCTGCGCTCCTTCGTCACCACCACTTCTGTCCTGAACGAGTTCGGCAAAGACATCTTTTTCTCAGACCGCATACCAGGGGTCTGTAACTTTGATGCGGTCACGGGTCGCTCCGATACGATCAACACCCCAGTGCCAATGACAGATTGCGTGCGAGACTTCTGGAGTGCATTTGGCATCGGAGGCTTTTTCGGAAACATCAACAACGATCTGTGGATGATGCCTTTTGGTGCCGAAAATGTAGTTTTGTCGAAACAAGATCTAAACAATGCCGGTTACCATAGCCTCGGAACCAAGATCGATAGCGTTTCAAAAAACGAAACCATCCAGTGGGATTACAACTGGCGTCATAATGCGCTTGTGGAAAAAGGCGTTAAGACAGGCTTCATTGACTCTGACATCGTAACTTTGCGCACCCTGACTCCAGCAACAGAAGAAAGTCAGAATGGCAAGGCTCCCCTGTTGAACGAAAACCACTTTGGCTGGAAAGTGGCTGACTGCGCCCTATGCCATAACGAAGAGGCAGCGCCTCTGGGGCATGGCGGCTACTCCTGGCCTGTGAATGCAGCAGACGGATTCGATGAAATCCAGCCCTACTACTGTTCCACTTGCCATGGCAATAATGGTGCTCCCGAAGCCCATGGACGGGAAGCTCGCTGTTTCTGGTGCCACTCAGAAGACAAGTTACCCAAGAATCATGGACCAGCCAGCACTCGCAAGCTGCTGAAACATGAAGATAACTGGATTAATACAGTTACCACGCGTCGCAAAGCAGGAGATGACAACAATATGTATGGATTCTCCGACAACCATAGTGAAGTCCTGGAAGGAGACGAAAAAGGCTATGGCGATCGCTGGGTGTCTTCAAACAATGATTATGACTTCACCAAGAAATTCCCAGACCCATTCTCCTGTGGTACCTGCCACCAAGATAAGCAGTAAATCGCACTACCTGTGAGCCGAATGAAGATCGGTTAACGGCTGTTAATTAAGCCAGTTGTCAATGACAACTGGCTTTTCTATACACCTCGTTATGGACAGCAATTCAGAAGTAGGATTGCATCTCCTCGCTACTGCTCCATTAACTTCAATGAAAGGCTACACCAAGTAGCACTGCATCAGAGTTATAAAGAAGGAACATCTTTACATGTTCCGATTTTACCTTCCTGGCAACCATTAAAAGCAAGTCGTCAATACCAACCTTTTGTCACCTTAGGGTGAATCGCAGTCCAAATAATCAGGCGTATCGTCAAAAAGGGCATACCAACATTGGTATGCCTTCTATTTTATTCTGAGCTCATTCTTCTCAGTCAAGACAAATATCATCGTCTAACAATTGCTTAACTCAGATTCCTGGCACTAGTCGTTGGGATGACAGGTCACACAGGAGTAAGGATCAGGGAAGTCCTCACTGTTGTGCCAGTCGCTGTTGATACCCGTACGTTCACCGGCTCCGTAATACTGCAGGTTATCCGCCTGGTCATGGATGGGCTGCTTAATGCCCCCCCACTCGCCATTAGGACCAGCAAGGCGCTCTGCATCCAGGGTATTCACTGCATTGGCACAAGAACCCTCTTGCATACCATCGAGGTTCAAACCGGTCACGCTGGTACCCTGGCACTCAACGTCACCAAACTTCATGAAACCCGATGCCGAACCGTGGTGAGCCATCTGATTGTCTTCGGTATGACACCAGAAGCAGCGGCTGACTTCACCATGCCCCTTCATGGCGCCATTGCTGCCGTGACAAGCGGCACACTCATAGGGCTGCTCTACCCCCAGTGAGCCCTTATGCACATCATCGTGACAGTTGCGGCAGTCGGCAATTCCCCAACCAAAGTGATCGTCGGTCAAAGGCGCAATGGCGTCATTGATGTCGGCGATTACCTGGTTTTCATAGTCTCCATCTTCATCGACGAAATGGCGTTCGGTGATGTCAAACTGGCCAGGCATCCACGTCTGATAGCCAGCAAAAATCACTCCCTTTGGATAGTGCATGACCTCCTGATCAGGCATGTCGTGGTCCATGAATCCACCAAACTTGTTATACCACTCGTCGATACAGATTTGGGCGGATTCGATGGTATGGCCCTGACCGCCATGCATCCACTGACACTTGCCCTTGAGCTTAGGATCGCCTTCCCCTCTGTCGGCTGCCATCAGTGCACTGGGGGTTGGCCATTCCAGGTCATCCAGGAAGAAGTCCTGAGTTGTAAACATTTCGCCGGTTGCCGCAGCCCAGCCCACCATTCCCTGGGCACGCAGGCCATTGACGGACGTTAACGCGTAGTTGTTAACTTCCGCTTCCGTCGACATGGTGCCCCAATAGGTGAAGCGCACATCGGCCAATCCCTGGTCCTGAAGCGACAGCCACACATCCATGGATGTGATCACGCCGGGCTGAAAGATGTCGGTGCGAAGGTCGTGGGCGGTCACCTCCAGATTTTGAACTTTCACCACGTCATTGCCCTGGGCATCAATTGCCCACACCAACGGCACAATGACTTTATCGCCGTTTGCTCGCCTACGATCCGCTTGCAGCTTGAACTGCATGTTACGACGCTCGGTCACGGCGGAATTGTATGGCTGGATGCGGATGCGCATCTTGCTCTTGGCCAGGCCTAGGTCGGCGCGAACATAGACTGTCTCCAGGTTTGGGGTGCCTTGGAGGCGATCGAACTCTCCGTCGTGCCAGATGTAGGAGGGGTACCAGTCGGTGCTCCGGTTATTCAATTCGGCTTCAGACAGGGTGCCATCGCCATCGGTGTCCCAGGCGGTGCTGAGCAGATGGGTGCCGAGTTCCTCACTCCAGATGGCTTTCACATCCAGGTCGTCGCGGACGTGAGAGGCATAGAGCACCACATCCATTACAGAGAAATGGCCTTCAGCATAGACATCGGGGCGAAGGGGAATGGGGGAGTCAGGCTGTGCCGCATAGGCCTTGATGTCATCGGCCTTCACCTTGAAGATGTACTTACTATCATCCGGGGTAATTTTATTGCGGTTAAACTCGTTATCCGCGTATTCACCCATCGGCGTTGGGGGCTCATCACCGGTGCAATATTGACTGATGTCGACACCGTCACCCTTGTATTCACGCTCCATACAGGGGTACCACCTGCCCAGATAGATGGTGATCTCACCGTCGAAACTGGCCTTTTGTGGCTGCACAATATCCAGTGATTGGTGGGGTTTGCTGCCTGCTGGCGGCTCTACCGGGGGCACTTCCGGAGCCGTTGATTCATCACCATCGGAGCCACCGCAAGCGGTCAGCGTAGCCAATAACAGATATGACGCGCACAGTTGCGCGAGTCTACATGGTCTCATAATCATCATCCAAATTTTGATACTACAAATCCCTGGACAGGCATATAAGCGAATCCAATGTAACTTAGGGAAAAACGATAGACTGAGCCTCTGTCAACTTAGAGCGACTCAGTATCTACCAGCACCAAATATTGTAAATTCGACCACGTTTTTTACCGCTAGAGGCTTCTCACCAAAAGTGTAAAACGCTTATCCTCATGCTTTTTTCTAAGGGGATAACGTTTCCGCCACACTAACTAGAATACTTTTTCACTTTCTCGCTCCCCCTCATTGATCAACACCTCACTAACGCACGAGTGAGATCAGGGAAATGGAGAGTTTCTCCACCGTACTCATCATCAGACAGCCAGCAAAAATCAGAGGGAGCCCAAAGATTAATCCGCCGATCATTACAAGTCCCATTTGGAAGAATCAAAAATCGAATACAACCCTATGAAATAACTATATAAATAGCGTTAACTGGCAAAAGGAAACTGAGATGAATGACCAGATGCTGACTTGTCGCGAACGGTACGCATCGCCAATAGAATAAGTCTAAAATCACATCGTCCCTCGTCCCCAATCCAAGTCAACTGCTCCAGGACCAAATCACAAAACTCCATCAGATCTTCTATCTGATACATCTCTTTCTCAATAAATATATGATTTGCTATAACCATTCCGCCTCTGGAAATTACTATCAGCCGTTTAATGGTCTTTTTCAGCTCCTCTTCACTCGAAATCAATTTCCCCGTGAGAACCAAATTGGTGAAGTTAGCGGCCTGCCACTGAGTTGTCTCATAAAAAATCTCTTTGAATCGATTCCTGGTTTCCTGAGATGCCTGGTTAAAAATCGCAGAATTTGTACCGATCAAGTCCAGGGATGAAAGATCTGGGTTATAGCTTCGAATATAATACTGATAGCAGATTCGGCAAATCACTTTTTCTCTTTCAGAGAGGTCCATACGATCAAACATTCTTAATGATGCTCTCAAGGATCCAACAACAGATCCGAACAGATAAACGAGCAGGTCATCTTTAGATGGGAAAGTTCGATATAATGTACCAGGAGAAACATTCGCGGCCTTACTAAGATCATTCATAGTAAACTGCAAGTAACCGCATTCCCGAATCATTCCTAATGCAGTTTTAGCTACTTTCAACTTTCGAGCATTGTCGTTTTCCATTACTGGCCCCTTAGCTTGATAACTCTGTGGCAGTGGACTCTACATTCGATTCGTTGGCAAGGCGAATTCACCCGCGTCGATGAATCTAAAAATTTCACCCTTTACCTCACGAACGGCATCACCAGCAAATAGCAGCAACATACTGAAGACATTGATTTTAAGAGAGGATTATTAACAACCACGCCCCTTCCCAACCGATTGGAGAACCTCTCCACTTTTTGACGTCGGTAGCCAACCGACGACCTACAGCCCGTGACCTAGCCGGCCTATTCAAACCCTGAAAGTGAAACCGTTTCGCTCCAGATGCAGATTTGTAAAAGAAATGTCACGCCTCGACCCAGGCGACACCCTACCCATGAATCTCTGTCAGCGCGCTCACTCAGCGCCCGTGCCTTTCCACGATACGATCTATTTGCAAAGAAAAATGCGCAAAAAAGGATAACCAAGTGATGATGAAAAAAACTACGCCCCTCATGCTGGCACTGTCAGTGGGCCTGGTTGGCTGTGGCAGTGATGACAACAACAAGATAATACAACTGCCTGACAACCGAGCTCCGGTCACCCAGCCCGATTACGCCACCATAAACCGTGGCGACACTCTGGTGATCGATGCCCTGGCCAACGACACCGACGCCGATGGCGACACCCTGACCATAGTGTCCAGCGATCTGACCATCACCGGAGATGGCAAACTGAGTTTCAGTGCCGCAGCCGATGCCCCCCTGGGCGAGTCCAGCTTCAGCTACACCGTCTCCGACGGTGAGAACCAAACCAAGGGAACCGTCTACATCACCGTAGAGGATGGCGTCATCGAGCCGACCGAGGCCACTTTCGTTACCGCCAAAACCTGTAAGAGCTGCCACTCCAGCCACTACAACGATTGGCAACCGACCAAGCACGCCCAGGATTACCGTCGCCTCTACACCAAGGAAAACAAGACCATTGAGGCGATCATCCCGGAACTGGATTGGGGCACCGAGGCCGACCCCAAGCGTCACACCATTTATGGCAAACCCAATATGGAGTTCTCCACCTATAAAGGGGCCGATGGTAAGTACTACGCCGAACTGCACGATGCCGTCAATACTGACGAGTCTGCGGTGTACCGTATCGACGGCATCTCCAGCACCGTCTCCAAGCAGTTCGTCAGCTACGACTTCCCCTCCGACAACGATCCCAACGTGGAGAGCAGTTATGGCCGGATGATGCCCTTTGCCTGGTATAATAAAGGCGATGTGGCCCGGTTCACTTCGTTCTACACCACCGGGATTTTCTGGAACCAGGACGGCAGCCTGGTCAAAGACGGCGAGATGGTTATGTCATACTTCCCGCCTGCTGGCCCCATCGACCAGCGTGAAGAACTTAAGAAGATGAGCTGGGACAACCAGTGCTTCACCTGTCACACCACTGGCGGCAATGTTGAGGGGTGGGACGTCAGCGAAAAATACACCATGCTGGCTGCTCACACCAACTCCAAAGACTCCGATGCGGTAGAGGATGGCATTAGTTGCGAACGCTGCCACAACGAGGGCTCCATTCACGCCACCAGCATGAGGGGCGACGACATCACCAACCCGGGCAAGATGAGCTTCCAGCAATCCGTGGATTCCTGCGCCCAATGCCACCAGATGGCCAAGCATCCGGACATCTACCACTACTCTCAGCCCTACCTGCCTGAGTTCGATGAAGATGGCAACATCACCACCAACCCCGGAAAGCACTACCGAACCGGCGATGACCTGAGCCTGTTTACCGAAGTGGATACCCAGGACGTGTTCCTTGGCACCGACTACCCCAAGGGGCAGAAGAATCAGGTGGCCACCTACATGACCTCCAAGCACTTCGAGATGCAGATCGACTGCGTGACCTGTCATGACCCTCACGCCATGGGCATGCAGAAAGAGGGAGATGCTCTGTGCACCCAATGTCACCAGGACCGCGGCACCAACCACACCCTGCCAATCCACGACATGGTGGGTGTCTCCTGCGTCGACTGTCACTTCGTCGCCACCGAATCGGTCGCCAACCGCTGGAGCAACGACAACCACAGCTTCGATGCCATCAGCCCGGCCGAGTCCCTGGCCAACTTCGATGCCCTTGCCCCCTACTCCCGTGGTGAAGGCACCGATCCCGTGATGACCAACTGGTGGAACTACATCCAGATGATGGGTGGCGCCAATGGAGTGTGTTACAGCGACGGAATCTTCCGCCCGAGCCAGGTGTGTGATTACTTCGATGTCCTGCCCAATGCCTGCAGCGACTGTCACGACGATGAATATCCCAAGCCTGGGGTGTTCGACGAGACCGAACGCGCCAAACTGGTTGAAGGCACAGAGCGCTACCAGCGCTTCCTGGACCAGCAGAAGTAACACCTTCTTACCTAACCCTAAAAGTGGGTAATTCAGGGCAGCGGCATCAGCCGCTGCCCTTTTTTGTATTCGGCGTCATTGTCTATCTGAATGACATAAGCTTAGATCTCAGTAGCGAAATGACGCCTGAACATTCACAAAAACCTCGCCAAAAAGTGAATCATTTTAACCTTGAACTCATCGTCCAATGGATAAAAATAGACACTATATATAGATGCCAAACCTCTCTTTTTATCCGCTACTGTTTTCACTATCGAATCAAACATAAATTTGTGAACTGGTTAAGCGATCAACGCCACACCGTTCGCGAATCGGAAAAGTTTTGCGTTTGCCTTCAAATCAACCCAGCGGAAAAATGTAATAGCAAACTGCAGACATGCAGATTGCCATTTAATATTTTCACAGGAATGATGATGAAAAAAAATAAACCTATTGTGTGCTGCTTTGATTCCATTGCTTTTTGGGTGCAATGGCAGTGATGACAGCCCGGTTGAGGTAAAAAACTCTGCCCCTTTAGCAAACCCGGATGAGGTTACCCTCTATCAGGGGGAGGCCGTATCAATCGATGTACTAGCCAACGACACCGACCCGGACGGCGACACACTAACCGTCGTTAAAGCCGGCAACCTGACCGTCGAAGACAATCAGGTACTCTATGCCGCCGGGGAAGATCAACCACCGGGCGAGATCTCCGTCTCTTATACAATCTCCGACGGTACGCTGGAGGCCAGCTCCTCCATTACCATCAACGTTCTCGAAAAAGACACTGAGCTGCCTCCCTTAAGCCGGGGAGAGTTTGTCGGCTCAAAGGAGTGCGCCACCTGTCACAGCCGTCAGTATGACGAGTGGAAAGATACCCGGCATGCTACCGTGATGCGCAAACTCTACACCGAAGAGGGCCATACCATCGACGCGCCCTGGGGCACAGAGGATACGCCCCGGGTTGTCTATGCCGACTATCAGCATAAATACACCACCTATATGAAAGGAGATGAATACTGGGTGACTCTGCATGACGGTGTGGATGCCACTAAGGAGGTCTCCTATAGAATTGACGCCGTAGGCTATCGCACCCAAATCAATTTCTTCAGCTATGACCAGGAGAAGAACTCCCTGCAGGTGCTGCCGTTGGTGTATTGGCCCGACACCGGTGTCGGCGAAAACGAGCGATGGACAACCTGGCTATCCTACTTCTGGTATAACCCGGATGGTTCATTCATCGCCGAGCCCACGTGGAGCATGTACAGGTCGATATCCTCCTACGAGAACAAATGCGCAGAGTGTCACTTGACTGCATTTGAAATTGATAAATGGCAGCAATTGCCTATCGGCTTCCCTGTGGTCACCGAGTCCAATATCTGGGACGCCCACTGGGAAACGGGCTGTGAAAAGTGCCACGGCCCCGGAGCCAAGCACAGCCGCTCTATGAACAAAGAGGACATTGTTAACCCAGCGGACCTGACCGGCGACAACAAGGGCTCAGAGTGCTCCAACTGTCACCAGTCTGGCATGCCAGCCAACAAGCCTATCCCATATGCATTGGAGCTGCCCTACAAGTTCAATGAGGAGAACCCGGAAGAGAAAGGTGAGCATTTCAATGTTGGCGACAACCTGTCCGACTTCTACACCTATATGGAAAGGGCGAACTGGATCGGTAACGGCCATAAGCGCGGCTCCAAGAGCCATCCGGAGGAGATCGCGGCATCGTCCCACGGTGAAGCCGGACTGACCTGCAGCTCGTGTCATAACCCCCACTCCCAGGAACTCAAGTTGCCGGGTGACCAGTTGTGCAGCTCCTGTCACACGGATAAGGACAATGCGGCTCACAAGATGACCAGCCACGATATGCTGGGCGTTGAATGCATCGACTGTCACATGCCGTTCAGCAAACACAGTTTTGAGCGCTCACGTCGTTATGATATTCGCAGCCACTCATTCAAGGCCTACTCGCCAACCGACTCTTTGGCCGTTTATGATGCACTTCTCCCCTTCACCGAGGAGGGCGCAGATGAGGAGCAGGATCTGACCAAGGCCTGGCAGACCATCCAGGCTATGGGCAATTGCTATGAAAACTTCGCCTACCCGCCGAACATGAAGCAATGCACTCAATTCGACATCATGCCTAACGCCTGTTCAAGCTGCCATAGCTCAGAGTTCCCCACTCCCGGCGTATTCAGTGATGAAGAACGTAACAAGCTCATCGAAGGTGAGAAGCGCTACCAAAGATTCCTGGATGCAAGCACTCAATAATCGATGCAGCTAATTATCGCTAGTTGAGTTTTCTAAGGCGCTTCGATGAAGCGCCTTTTTCTATCGGTGCCATAGCTACAAATAGACCTGCGGTAAACATGGTTGCCAGTTGATTGTTTCGGTGATGCAGGACATAAAGACCACAAGTCTGTGTAAAGTCACAGTTGGTGACCCCCACCTCCTTAGCTAGAGTCAGGTGATATATTCCGGCTTATGCTCCATGGATGCCTAATGCAATACGAAATCTCTCCAGCCATCTCCGTAAAATCACTGTTGAAATCGGGCAGAGAGATAGGGGTATCCAGGCTTAAACCTTATAATCATATTCTGCAACTGCATGACTTAGAGCCAATAGGTAAACTCACCGCAAACAGAATATTTCAAGTCATGGAGGAGGAAACGGGCAACGATAAGTTTTTTACGAACCACCTCCACAGAATGGCCTCCTCAACCCACCCCGTGTTACCCAATATTGTCGGTCAAGATAACCTTGCCCTCTCCTCAATGTGTCGATACTTATTGGTTTACTCTTCAACCATTGCCAACCCCAACCTATCCATTGCCTGCGACGGCACATCCCTGAAGCTCTCCCACACCCATGCAAGGAAGGACCTGGTGGGTAAATACAGTGACTTGAACATGATCATCTTCCTGCAGTTGATGATGCGTTATGCCGGGCTGAAACCAAGTTCAATGACACTGAAGCTGCCACTTGGAGGGAGGTTTTATGGAGGAGACAAGCCCTGCCTGCAACACGCGGAATTTGACGGCGATGCCTTCGAATTCACTATCAACGGCCCTGACGGCAGTAGGGCTCTGCCCGGCGCAGGTTGCCTGGGTAAGCGCATTGGCATAATCAGGCAGGTTCAGGCAGCACTGAACTCCCTGCCCTTCGAATGCCTCAATGTAGAGCAGTTGTCCCTGATGCTGGGTTGCTCACGTCGGCATCTGGAAATAGTGTTGCGACAACAGGGAGAAACCCCTCTTAAGATGGTTAATGCGGCGATTTTTTCCAGGATGCAGCAGGCTGTTGTTCGGCACAACTGGAATGTGAAGGCGGTGATGCACGAATTCGGAATACGCAGCCAAAGCTCTGTCACAAAGAGGTTCGTACACGCCAGCGGCATGACATTTAAGGAGTACAAGGAGTGGTGGATGAACCCGGGAGGCAAGCCGCTAGGCGAAAATCACCTCTTCAGCCCCGTCTAAAGCAGCCTGATTCACCGGCTGACACAACCGGTACCGGCAGCAGGGGGTAAGGCCCAGTCACGCCTTCGAAACCGAGAAGGCAGGCGGTCCTGCCAACTTGGGAGCCCTGGAACAAAACGCCCCCGAACTCAGGTTCAGGGGCGCCTTTTTGATGGAGACTTTGGCCTTAGTTGATGGCCAGCAGCTCCACTTCGAAGATCAGCAAAGAGCCTGGCGGGATCTTGCCCACACCGCGATTACCATAGGCCAGGCGGGCAGGAATAAACAGGCGGGTCTTCTCACCCTCTACCATGCGCTGCACGCCCTCGGTCCAGCCAGGGATCACCTGGTTCAGCTTGAACTCGATGGGCTCGCCGCGATCCACTGAGCTGTCAAACACCGTGCCATCCAGCAGAGAACCGTGGTAGTGAACCTTCACCTTGTCCTTGGCAGTTGGGTGCACCGCGCCGGCGCCAGGCTGCAGCACCAGCATCTGCAGGCCGCTTTCTGTGGTGATCACCCCATCGCGCTTGGCGTTCTCCTCAAGAAACTCATCGCCAATGCGGGCGTTCTCCTGGGCCACCTTGCCATTGGCGGAGCTCTTATAGAAGAAGTAGCCGACCAACAGCACTACCATGGCGATAATTATGTACTTGGACACTGTTTATCCTCTCGATATCTAAACAGATTTCATGGTAGCAGGGGCAGTGACCCGGGCTCAAGACAATGGTGGCTGACGAAGAGCGAGAATCGACTTGGGCCACCCGGCTATTCGCTCATAGTGCAGCTCTCCATCGGGAAACAGCGCCGCCATCATGGGGGTGTTCAACAACCTGGCACTGTCGACTGTGGCGATGGCTGCATCCAGGTTTGTCGCCTGCTTCCAGTTCCCCAGGGCAAAACGCTGAACCAGGGCCAGTTGCCAGGGACGGGGCAGCCAGTGAAAACAGGGCGTCATGCAGTGAGGCTCTATAGGGAACCAGTAATGGGGTGTCTGGACGAAGTAACCCTGACCGACGCGGGCTATCTCAGCCGCAAAACGCCTCATCCGCTGCCAGTCGCCCACATGCTCAATCACCGAATTGGAGTGCACCAGATGAAAACTGTGGTCGTCGCACAGGCTCAGGTTGCAACCATCGGCTTTAAGCTGGCGGAAATGGCCACGGCCGGTGTCTCTCTTGTGAGGAGCGGGGTTGGCAATGGTGATCTCCACCCGATGCTCTGACAGAAAAGACTCAGGTACGATGCGCCAGTACTGCTCGGTGCCGCCGATATCCAACAGCCTCACCGGCTCCCCCTTGGCCGACAGGCGCTGAATCATTCCCAGCAGAGGCTCAAGCCTGGCACGCCTCAACCTGGCCCCCAGGCAACGGCTGTCCTGATAGTTGACCAGACGCCTGGCCAAGGTTCTGGTTAGGGGCACGGCGGCTCCTTAGGGGCGCAACCTCAGGCAATAACCTTCAAGGATAGTCGCAATTAGAGAGCAGCGTTGGGGAGAGATAGCGAAAGGGGGACAAGAGAACCGAGTTAAGGGGAGATGATCGCCGGGGCGGCTCGAATCAACGACGCTGCCTTAGCGAAGAATTCAAAGGCAGCTTTTCAAACCACTATCGCGGGGCCGAACTAGGGAGAGATGATCGCCTTCGGCGTTACTCCGCTCATGCTTCGCTCCGTTGCGAACTGGAGAGCCCAAACCAAGTCCTCCCGTAACGCGCATAAAGAAAAAACCCCTGCACTTCGTGCAGGGGCTTTTTCTTTGTATGGCGGTTAGGGAGAGATTCGAACTCTCGATACGTTGCCGTATACACACTTTCCAGGTATGCATGGCAGCCCATAGTAATTTGTGGCTTTACCGAGCCAAGTGTCTATAGAGATGTATCAACAGACCGACTCCTGGGCTGCGCACGCATAGGCGTGCATTTTTTCCGCTTCGCGGAGGGCAGCCACTCGGACACCTAACCAACGAAAAAAGGCTCAATCTTTCGATTGAGCCTTCTCTCTTATATGGCGGTTAGGGAGAGATTCGAACTCTCGATACGTTGCCGTATACACACTTTCCAGGCGTGCTCCTTCAGCCACTCGGACACCTAACCATCGAAAAAAGGCTCAATCTTTCGATTGAGCCTTCTCTCTTATATGGCGGTTAGGGAGAGATTCGAACTCTCGATACGTTGCCGTATACACACTTTCCAGGCGTGCTCCTTCAGCCACTCGGACACCTAACCATATTTTTGATTTGTTGTTTTACGAGCTTAAATCTAACTCGGTGGTTTGATGGCTGAGAACCCCGCCTGGGGCGTGGTTATGCTGCGCTGCTGCAGCCACTCGGACACCTAACCAATTTGTTGCGAACAGCGATGCTTCATCGTTGCTGCGGATGCGTATATTAGGGAGACAGGCTGGGGATTGCAAACCCTTTTTACAGATTTCCTGTTGAATGCTCTAATTTTGTTCAGCCTGCCAGCTCTGCTGGTTTAGCTGTGCCAATTGCTGCGCCATTCGCTTGCGCGTTTCCCCAAGCAGAGTCTTCATCTGCGGCCTCACTCCCTCATCCACCTCATCCAGCCTGGACTCAAGAAACCCTATTTGGCTGCAGCTGTCGTTGAACTCACCCAGCGCATCCTGGAGCGCTTTCTCCCGCTTCCAGGGTTTGTGGGGCAAACACACCTCCTTCAGGTAACGCTGAGCCTTTATCCTCAACCTCAATCGGTGCCAGTCCTCGGCGGTACCACTCTCTCTTGCCCTGTGCAGATCCTTTTCCGCCTTACGGGTAAGTTTCCGCTCCAACTTACCGGTGACCTCCTCGAAAGCCTCTTCACCCTTACCCCAGGGAAGTGACAGGCAGACCAAGCACAGCTGCCTCTCCCGCTTAAGTTGCCCCAACGCCAGGTACAACTGTGTGAAAGTTTCCTCCCGCCACTGCCTTACCAGGGCAGCCAGGGGGTGCGCCTCTCCCAGTGAGTCGGCAAACACATCCAAATCCCGCATCCGGTTGCTGATGCGCGCCTGCTGCCCGGTACTGACCAGCAGGGCCTGTACCGCCTCTTGGGGCAGGTAGGGACGATAGAGTTTCAGCAGGCAACGCAGCTTTCGCAGGGCCACGCGATATCGGTGCAACGGCTCGATGTCCCCATGGCAATCCATCGCCATTCCCTGCTCCAGGGCATGCCGATACAGTGACGCCAACCTTGGCTGCAACTCGGTGATCAGGCGGGTTCCCATAGGAGATCTCCAGATATCAAACACCAAACAGTCTAGACTCTGAATCCCAGTCGGTGTCTTATGGCTGTCTGAGGCGACCGGGCTTTACCCGGACAGCCAATCCCCCTATTCTCGTGATTTCCGACGAATACCGGAGCATCCCTTTGCCACAACGCGGCTTCACCCTGATAGAGATTGTGGTCGTCATGATTCTGCTGGCGCTGCTTGCGGCCGTGGCCTTGCCGCGCTTCATCTCCCTGAGTGACGATGCCCACCAGGCCCAGGCCCGGGCCATCTTTGGCGCCTTCAGTTCGGCGGTGGGGCAGTTTCATGGGCTGTGCATGGCCAGGGGGGGAGATATCATCGGCCAGGGGGCCCTGGGAGTCGGAGGTGGGCTGGATTTTCCCGAGTTGGGTGTGCGCTCCAGCACCCTGGGCAGCTGCTATCCTGAAGCCGGCCTGGGAGATGGGCGAATCAGTGATTTTACCGATTGCCTGCAAACGGTAGAGGGGCTGCTCGAGCCGGTGCCCGATCACAACATCAGCGCCCTGCCCCAAAACGAGGCCAGCTACCAGGAAGCGGCCAACTACCACACCCTGGTGATCCACTACGCCGGCGTTCACCAGTGTGAACTCTACTATGTCGCTTCCGGTGAGGGTCTGGCCAGCCCCAGGCTCAGCTATAACGGCCTGACCGGTGAGATCACCACCCGCTTCTAACCCGCACTTACTCATAAAAAAACGGGGCCATTGGCCCCGCTTTTTCTAACCCTCTGTCCGTCAGGCGTTGCCCTTAACCTGCATTCTCAGGTCGGCGGCAAAATCCAGCATCCGGTTCAGCGGAATCATCGCCTTCTCGGCCAGGGACTCATCCACAAACACCTCGTGGTCCGTCAGGTCGTCGGTGTTCAGGCAGCGTTCGATGGCCTGCAGGCCGTTCATCGCCATCCAGGGGCAGTGGGCACAGCTGCGACAGGTGGCGCCGTCACCGCCGGTGGGGGCCTCGAGGAAGGTCTTCTCCGGGGAGAGTTGCTGCATCTTGTAGAAGATGCCGCGGTCGGTGGCCACGATGAAGGTCTGATTGGGCAGCTCCTGGCTGGCCTTGATCAGCTGACTGGTGGAGCCCACCGCGTCGGCAATCTCAACGATAAAATCGGGCGACTCGGGATGCACCAGCACAGCCGCTTCAGGATGCTGCTTCTTCAGATCCACCAGGGCTCGGTACTTGAACTCATCGTGCACCACACAGTGCCCCTGCCACATAATCATCTCGGCACCGGTCTGCTTGGCGATGTAACCGCCCAGATGACGATCCGGCCCCCAGATGATCTTCTTCTCTTCACTGTCCAGGTGTTCAACGATCTCCAGGGCGATGGAGGAGGTCACCACCCAATCGGCACGCGCCTTCACCGCCGCCGAGGTGTTGGCGTACACCACCACGGCATGGTCCGGGTGCTGGTCGCAGAATTCACCAAACTTATCGGCGGGACAGCCAATATCCAGGGAACAGGTGGCCTCAAGAGTCGGCATCAGCACCCGCTTCTCCGGAGTGAGAATCTTGGCGGTCTCCCCCATAAAGCGCACACCGGCCACCACCAGAGTCTTGGCCGGGTGTTCGTTGCCGAAGCGGGCCATCTCCAGGGAGTCAGCCACACAGCCGCCGGTTTCCTCGGCCAGGGCCTGGATCTCGGGATCGGTGTAGTAGTGCGCCACCAGAACGGCGTCTTTCTGCTTCAGCAGGGTCTTGATGCGCTCACGATACTGCTTCTTCTCCTCGTCGCTCAGCTTGGCTGGCTTGGGCGGGAAGGGATAGTGCATATCGTCCAGTTGAGGGACTTCCATCATGATTCTTTACAACAGCCTCTAATTTGGGTCTGACGCCATTATACCTAATTAGAACCGCCGTGCTAAGTCACAAAATCGATTAAGAAGGTCAAAACTGTCTTAACTTTGGTGCAGCAAAAGGGTGGGAAACGTTCAGAAAGGCATAAGCCGGATATTGGCGGGCCCGACTGGGCCCGCCACAGTGGGATTCATCAGCTGAGGTGGAGCATCATCTCCGCCGGATTCTCCAGCAGTGACTTCCACAGGTTGCAGAATCGGGCGATGGTACCGCCGTCAATCACCCTGTGGTCGCCGGACCAGCTCACCTGCATGATGGTGCGGGCTTCCACCTCACCCTGCTCATTGAACCTGGGCAGGGTTTGCAGCTTACCCAGAGCGACGATGGCCACTTCAGGCTTGTTGATGATGGGGGTGGCCACGGTACCGCCCAGGGCGCCGATATTGGACACCGACAAAGTGCCGTCACGCAGGTCTTCCGGAGAGACCCGGCCATCACGGGCAGCAGTGGTGAGTCGGGTCACCTCCTGGGCCACTTCGATGATCGACTTCTCCTGCACCCTCTTGACGTTGGGCACGATGAGGCCCATCTTGCCGTCCACCGCCATGCCGATGTTGTGGTCACCCTTGTAGGTGAGCTCACTGCAGTCGTCGTTCACCTGGGCGTTGAGCACAGGGTACTCCTTGGCCGCCACAGACATCGCCTTGATGATAAAGGGCATCAGGGTCAGCTTGATTCCCTTATCGGCGTAGCGCTGCTTGAGGGAGGCGCGCAGAGTCACCAGCTCGGTCAGATCCAGCTCTTCACAATAGGTGAAGTGGGGAATGGTCTGTACCGAGGCGGTCATCTGCTTGGCCATGGCAGCCTTGATGCCGCGGATGGGTTCCACCCGGTCTTGAGAAGCTGGCGCTGCTACCTGTGCCATCGGCTGTGAAGCGGCAATTGGCTGGCTCGGGCCGTCCACAAAGGCCTGGATATCCTCCTTGTAGACCCGGCCGTTCTTGCCACTGCCGGGCACCTCGGCAATATCCACATTCAGGGTCCGGGCCATGCGCCGCACCGCCGGACTGGCCAGGGCCTTGCCCTGGGTTACGGCGCCGCTGTCGGCAGCTATCTGGCGGTTCACCGGTTCGGGCGCCTCTGCCGCCGCAGCTTGGGCAGGGGCCGGCGCCGCCTTGGCGGGCTCGGCCTGATCCGCGCCGCTCACGGTCAGGGAGAACAGCGGCTCATGCACCTTGGCAATCTCCCCCTTCTGGTAGTGAAGCTTGTGGATGGTGCCACTCTTCACCGCCGGGATCTGCACCAGGGCCTTATCGGTCATCACATCACAGATGGGCTGGTCCTCGACCACCTCATCCCCTTCGCTCACCAGCCATTCGGCCACCTCACACTCGACAATCCCCTCACCGATGTCCGGCAGGATAAACTCCTCCACCTGCTCGCCCTGGGGGGCGGCAGCGGACTGGGCCACAGGGGCCTCTGGCTGTGGCGCCTTGGCGGGGGCTGACGGGGCGGCCACGTCGGCGCTGGCCCCGTTGAGTTCCACCGAGAACAGCGGCTCATGCACCTTGGCCACCTGGCCCTTCTTGTAGTGCAGTTTGACCACCTTGCCATCATAGGGCGCCGGGATCTCCACCAAAGCCTTGTCGGTCATCACCTCGGCGACCACCTGATCCTCTTTGATCTCGTCGCCTTCGGCCACCAGCCAATCCATCACCTCACACTCGACGACGCCTTCGCCGATGTCCGGCAGGATAAATTCCTTAATCATGCTGCGCTCCCTTAAAACTCTACGCTGGCCTTGATGGCTTCAAAGATCTTCAGATGATCCGCCATATGCGCCTGTTCCAGCGCCAGTGGGTATGGAGTGTCCATGCCACACACCCGGGCGATGGGGGACTCCAGGTGCAGGAAGCACTCCTGCTGAATGGTGGCGGCGATCTCGCCGGCAAAACCACCGGTGATGGGCGCCTCGTGGCTCACCAGCAGGCGGCCGGTTTTGCACACCGACTTGGCCACGGTGTCCACGTCCCAGGGCAGCAGGGTACGCAGGTCAATGATCTCGCAGCTGATGCCGATGTCGGCAGCCATCTTGGCGGCCTTCTCAATCAGCTCCATCTGGGCACCCCAGCCCAGCAGGGTGATGTCGCTGCCATTCTGCACCACCTGGGCCTTGGACAGGCTGATGGTGTATTCGCCCTCGGGCACCTCACCCACGGAGGCGCGGTAGAGGCGCTTGGGCTCGAAGAACACCACAGGGTTGTCATCGCGGATGGAGGCCAGCAGCAAACCCTTGGCTTCATAGGGGTTGCGCGGCACCACAATTTTCAGCCCTGGGGTGTGGGTAAAGTAGGCCTCGGGGGACTGGGAGTGGTAGTGACCGCCGGCGATGCCACCGCCATAGGGGGTGCGCACGGTCAGGCGGCCGACGTCAAACTCGTTGCCGGAGCGGTAACGGAACTTGGCGGACTCGTTCACCAACTGGTCGAACGCCGGGAAGATGTAGTCGGCAAACTGGATCTCGGCAATGGCGGTGCTGCCCTGGGCAGCCAGACCGTTGGCAAAGCCGATGATCCCCTGCTCGGTGAGCGGGGTGTTGAAACAGCGCTCCTTGCCGTACTTCTCCTGCAGCTTGGAGGTGGCACGGAACACACCGCCGAAGTGGCCGACGTCCTCACCAAACACCACGGCGGAGTCGTCGGTGGCCATGGCGATGTCCATGGCGCTGTTGATCGCTTGTAACAGGTTCATCTGGGCCATGGGTTACGCCTCCTTGCCACTGTCTGCGGGGTAGTGGTCGGGGTAACGAGCCATGTGATCCCGGGTCTCTTGCAGTTGTTTCTCCAGGTGCTCGGGTACGATGTCGTACACGTCAGTCACCAGGGTGTCGTAGGCAGGCTTGGGCAGGGTTTCCGCCACCTTCACCGCCGCCAGCACCTCCTTGCGGTACTGGTCGTAGAGGGCCTCATCCTGCTGCTCACTCCACCAGCCCTGGGCCAGCAGCCACAGCTTGAAGCGCAGCACCGGGTCGTGCTCGCGCCACTTGGCCTCCTCCTCTCGGGAGCGATAGCCGGAAGGATCATCGGAGCTGGAGTGCGCCCCCAGACGGTAGCTCATCGCTTCGATCAGCACCGGCTTGTTCTCCGCCACGGCGATGGCGCGGGCCTGCTGTGTGGCGGCCAGCACCGCCAGCATGTCGTTGCCGTCCACCCGGATGGTGTTGATGCCATAGCCCACACCACGAGGGGCGATGCCGTCACCGGCAAACTGCTCAGAGGTGGGGGTGGAGATGGCGTAGCCGTTGTTGCGGCAGAAGAAGATCGCCGGGCAGTTGAGTACCGCCGCCATGTTCAGGCCAGCGTGGAAGTCGCCTTCGGAGGCGGCGCCTTCACCGAAGTAGCACAGGGTCACCGCCTCTTTGCCCGCCCGCTTCTGACCATAGGCGTAGCCTGCGGCCTGGGGGATCTGAGTGCCCAGAGGCGAGGAGACCGTCATGTAGTTGAGCTCGTTGCTACCGTAGTGGATCGGCATCTGACGGCCCTTACCCAGATCCTTCACGTTGGAGAACATCTGGTTCATAAACTGCTCGGTGGTGAACCCACGATAGCGCAGGGCCGCCTGCTCACGGTACTGGGCCATGATCATGTCATCCTGACCCAGGGCCGCGGCACTGCCCACCACGGCGGCTTCCTCGCCGATACAGGTCATGTAGAAACTGATGCGGCCCTGACGCTGGGCGGCCAACATCCGCTCGTCCAGTACCCGGGTAAACACCGCAGTGTCATAGATTTTGAGCGCCAGTTCCTGATCGATGTCAGGCAGGGTGGCGCCGGGGTAAGGGGTTCCGTCGGACTGCAAGATCTTCAGTTCAGGGATCTTCAAAGCGTGACCCGAGGTCATGACCGCCTTGTGCACCTGATGTTGAGGTTCGAGGCTCATTATTTCGCTTCCGTCTTGTGTCTGAGGCCAGCATCCCTGGCCGTTTATTATCACCAAACCTGGGTTTGGCCTTGTTATGTTTGGGCTAAGGTTACTGCCTGCCCATAGGGTGCTCAAGGTGGGAGCCATCCATGATCGCGATCACACTTTGTCAGCTGTATCGCAATATTTACAGTGACTTCTCACCAAGCACTCTAAATCTACTCAAATCGTTCGTCTATCTCTGTGGGCACCACAGTCAACAGCGCCCGCTGACCGATGGCCACATTGGCGTTGGGGAAGATGATCGACTCCGCCACCTCCCCGACCCTCACCTCCAGCTCGCCATCGTTGGCCAGCAGATGCCCCGGGGCGAACTCGGTAAAGTTGGCCTGATCATCGGCGAAGGTGAACTGAAAATCTTCATGGTGCTTGTTCACCACCTGGCAGACATCAAACACCACACTCTTCGACAGGGGCGGATAATCCAGCGCCTCGGCGGCAATCAACCTGGCCAGCTGCGCCTTGCAGGAGGCGAAACGGCTCATGTCGTTCTGGCCGAAGGGGAACACCTTGCCCAGTTCCACGGTGAAGGCATCGGCGCCAAACTCGTTGGAGGAGAAATAGCTGTAGGTGGTGGTGGGGTTGTGGGACAGCAGTATGGTCTGCACGCCGCACCCGGCCAGGAAGCGGATCTGCTCGATGCTCCAGGGGCGGCCCGGGCGGTAGGGGTAGACCGCAAACTTCTCCCGCTGGGAATCGCGGATGGCGGTATGCAGATCGTAGTGGAACCGCTTGCGTCCCGGCTCCTTGAAAAACTCTCTGACCGTCTGCTCCAGCAGGGCCGCCCGGCGCTTCTCATCGTTGGGCTCCCCCTCGGCGTGGGCGCCACTGAACAGCCGGTTCATGTTCTCTGCCACGCCCCGGGTGCCATTGACCATCGCCTGGGTATTGCCCAGTTGCACCAGCAGCCGCTGGCGACAGATGAGGCTGCCATCAATGATGGCATTCACCAGCTCATTCACCAGCTCTATGGGGGCGGTCTCATTGCCGTGGACAGCGCAGGAGAGCACGATATCGCTGTCGCCGGGCTCAGCCGGTTCGATGGCCAGGATGCCGGTATCGATGAGGGTCAGCAGGGTGCCGTCGGCCAGGGTGCGGCTTTGCGGTTGCTTGCGGGGGTGGGGATGGGCCAAGGTCAGCGCCAAAAGATCCTGGTGTTCAAATAACACGTCGCACTCCAATTGCTTTTTTCTTGTGCTGGCCATTGTAGCCTCAGAAGCCGCAAAGCGGCACCCCGGACGATTAAGATTCGGGGTTGCAATCTGTCATGGAGCTGATACAGTTTACGGACATTTGGACGTTTAGCCGTCTAGAAATCCAGATTAAGGAGTCACAGTATGGCCATTGCCACCTTCGGTGCAGGATGTTTTTGGGGTGTAGAGCAGTTCTTCAAAGAGCTCGATGGCGTGACCTCGGCGGTGTGTGGCTATATGGGCGGCGAGCAGGACACCCCCAGCTATGAGCAGGTAAAAACCGGCGAAACCGGCCACGCCGAGGTGGTGCAGGTGGAGTTCGATGAAGCACAAATCAGCTATCGGCAGCTGCTGGACACCTTCTGGCAGTTCCACAACCCCACCACGCTGAATCAGCAGGGTGAGGATCACGGCAGTCAGTACCGCAGCGTGGTGTTCTTCCACGATGATACCCAGCGCGACATCGCCGAGGCCTCCAAGGCGCATCAACAGGCAGAGGGGTATTGGAAGGAGAAGACCATAGTCACCGCCATCGAGCCGGTCACCACCTTCTTCCGCGCCGAAGAGTACCACCAGGGTTATTTCGACAAGCACGACCTGCCCAGCTGCCACATCGCCCTGTACTGAGGCCCGGCTCTCGACCAAGCCGCTGTTTTCGGCGTCGACGCTGGGCACTAGAGGGTCAGGGGAAGCACCGCAATGGGGGGGCGCTCAAAGGTGAGATCCCACAGCTGCCTCGCCTCGTTGAAATGGCGCCGGGTGCACTTAAAGCCAAATTTCTCCAGGATCCGGGCAGAGGCGACATTCTGCTCGAAGGCTTCCGCCACCAGAGGCGCATCGGGGTGGTGCTCCGCCACCCAGAGCATCAGCGCCGCCATCGAGGCACTGCCCAATCCCTGGCCCCAATACCGTCGGGCCAGCTTGTAGCCCACCTCGTAGTGGGTGCTCTCCCCCCGATAGAAGGCGGCGGTGCCGATGCTGCCGAGAATGGGGTGTTCCACCACCCACAGCTTCAGCCCCTCGGGGTCGTCGTAACCCGCCAGCAAGCTGGGCATCTGCGCCTGAATCTGCGCCAGCGTCTGCGGGCCGCGGTCGGTAAAGCGCATCACCTCTGGATCACGCTCCAGCTCATAGAGCCACTGCTCATCCTCTGCCGTCAACAACCTGAGACTCAGTTCGGTCAAGGCTTTCTCCTTAGTTCTGCTCCGGGGCTTCGATACGATCTGCCACTACCCTGCCCTGCTCTATCTCCAGAACCCGGGCCCGTTCATAGACCAGCTTAAAATCCAGCTCCGGCTTACAATCGAGCAACTCTCCCTGGGGCAGAGTCAGCTCACCGCTGAACCATTGGGCAAACAGCGGGCCATCGGTGAGCCGGTACTTACCCCTGATCTCTTTCAGATACAGCCGGCCGTCGTCAATGGACCAGGTGCCCAGGTATTCACGCCAGCAACAGGAGGACAGCAGGGCTTTATCCACCTCCTCCCACTCGGCGTCGGCACGCGGGGCTACGCCCTGGCCAAGCGCTGGCAGGGATGGCCAATCATCGAGGGCATGAAACTCACCATCAAGATACATAAAATCCGGTGTCTGTGCGGTCATCGCCCCTCCTCCCTTACATCATCAAAACGGCTTATTTTGAGATAGATGCGCCCTCCAAGGTGGCTCTCCACCTCCCGGGCACCGCCCCTCAATGCCAGTTCACCTAGCCCCCACATGGTGATGGTTTCAGCCATATTGGGGGAGGATCTTCCCGGTGGCGATGGCACTCATCACCACTACACCACTCCTGGAACCCACTGACCTTACCGCTCCTTGGCTGTTTTGCCTAACCCTGGGGCCACAACTCACGCATTAACCATGCCTTTATCACGACACCTCTGACAAGCCGTCTGGCCACCTGCTGTGGCACTAGTCCAAAAAAAACGGCAGCCCAGGGCTGCCGATTTCTACGAGGTCGTCGCTTATTTGGCGGCGAACACGCTGTCCACCAGGGCCTTGGCATCCTCAATCAACTCAGCCAGGTGAGCTTCGCTCTTCAAGCTCTCGGCGTAGATTTTGTAAATCGCCTCGGTTCCCGAAGGACGAGCGGCAAACCAGCCGTTCTCTGTGGTGACCTTCAGCCCGCCGATGGCCGCACCGTTGCCGGGAGCCCGGGTCAACTTGGCGGTGATCGCCTCACCGGCCAGGGCATCAGACTGCACCATCTGCGGATCCATCGCTTTGAGCAGCGCCTTCTGCTCATCGTTGGCGGGAGCATCGATGCGGCTGTAAAACGCCTGACCAAACTTCTGCTCCAGACGGCGATAGTGCGCGGCAGGAGATTCGCCGGTGACCGCCAGGATCTCTGCCGCCAACAGGCCCAGGATGAACCCATCCTTGTCGGTGGAGAAAGCGTTTCCGGCCTTGTCCAGGAAGCTGGCACCGGCGCTCTCTTCGCCGCCGAAGGCCAGATCGCCGCCGTGGAGGCCGCTGACGAACCATTTGAAGCCCACTGGCACTTCGTTCAACACCCGACCATGGTCCGCCACCACCTTATCGATGATGGCGCTGGACACCAGGGTCTTACCCACGGGCAGATCGCTGCGCCAGTTGGGGCGATGCCCCAGCAGGTAATCGATGGCCACCGCCAGATAGTGGTTGGGGTTCATCAGGCCGCCGTCGCGGCAGACGATGCCGTGACGGTCGAAATCCGGATCATTGCCGATGCTGATGTCGAACTGATCTTTAATCTTCAGTAGGTTGGCCATGGCATAAGGCGAGGAGCAGTCCATGCGGATCTTGCCGTCTTTGTCCAGTGGCATAAAGGCAAACGCCGGGTCCACCACAGGGTTGGCCACGTCAATATCCAGGCCATAGCGCTCGGCGATGCGAGGCCAGGTATGGATGCCGGAGCCGCCCATGGGGTCGACACCAATTTTCAGGCCCGCCTTGCGGATCGCCTCGAAGTCGATCACCTCGGCCAGGTGCTCCACATAGGTGCCAATCATGTCCACCTGCTCCACCAGGCCGGTGGCCATGGCCACGTCCAGGGTCACCAGACGCACGCCCTGCAGACCATCGCTCAGATAGGCGTTGGCACGATTGGCGATGTAGCCGGTGGCGTCGGTGTCCGCCGGGCCGCCGTGGGGTGGGTTGTACTTGATGCCCCCATCCTGTGGCGGGTTGTGTGAGGGGGTCAGAATCAGGCCATCGGCCAGGTCGCCGCCCTGGCGGTTGTGATCCAGGATAGAGTGGGAGATCACCGGGGTGGCCACAAAGCCACGCTCCTGCTGAACCCGCACCGTCACCCCGTTTGCCGCCAACACCTGCAGCACAGAAGCAAAGGCGGGCTGACTCAGGCCATGGGTGTCAAAACCCAGGTAGAGGGGGCCGGTGAATCCCTGCTCACTGCGGTAGTCCACCACGGCCTGGGTAATGGCCAGAATATGCTGCTCGTTGAAGGAGCGATTCAGCGCACACCCGCGATGACCCGAAGTGCCGAAACTGACCTGCTCGGCGCCCTGGCTTGGGTTGGGTTTGAGGGTGTAGTAGCTGCTGATGAGGTGGCTGATGTCAATAACATCAGCCGGGCTGGCAACGCTGCCAGCCCGGGAATGGATTGCCATAAATTGTCCTACAAAGTGGCTTCCGTGCGTCGGAGTAGTAAAGGTAGCGGCCTCAGATGCGGGCCGCAATCTCCTTGGCTACGTCCGTGGGGCATCCCAGAGACTCGGCAGCAGAGCTCAGCAGAGAGCGCTTCTTGCCGGTGTTGTTGTTGGTGGTCACCCAGTAGAGGCTGTCGCCAATCTGCTTGGGGTTGGCACTCTTACTGGCGGAGAGCAGCTCGTCTTTGCTGGTGGCAAAATAGAGACGGTCACGGCCGCGAATCTCCAGCACGGAGACAAAGGCTTCTGGCTGCTGACGATAGAGGGCGTCCAGCAGATAGAGGAAGCGGCCAACGGCGCCCTTCTGCTTCTCCAGCAGGGCATCGTCCAACAGCTCATTGAACTGGCCGGCCTCGGCCACTCGGGAACGAACTTCCACCTGCGCCTTAGGCGCTTCAACGACGGCTTCACCGGACTCCAGTCCGGGCTGGCTTACATGCTTGGGCTTAGGGGCCTCTGCCGCGGTACCGGGCAGGTCCAAAAGACGGCGCAAGATGTCAGACGCACTCTCGCCGATACGCTGAGTGTTGCTGGCAATATGACTGTAAAGTTCGTCGTCGATTTCGATGTATTTCATGGGCTTTCCAATCGCCGGGGTTCAAGTCGTCACGCATTATAAACACACCTGGGGAGATCAGACCAAGCCACCGATTGCTTTTTGCCGTTGCCATCCGCACAATTTGCGCCATCAAACTTTAGGGCATGTAGATCTTTACTGAATACTTTTGCGCCAGCACCTGGCCTCTGTGACATCAATAAGATCGAAGTTTGCCCTGAACTGGGTTGCCTCCAAGCGGATTGGAGCGCCCTTTCGGGGCTGGCCTGACGACAACCACTCTGCGTTGTTCGATATTGACGTAGAGCAGTACCAACACAATTTGATATCTGCGAGCTCAGTTGAAATAAAACGGGCTTCAGGCAAGGCAGCCAATCAAAGCTCTAGTGGTTCTAAAGCGAGATTGGCAAACGCAGCATGAAGTCCGTTTTAATCAACCCGCAGGGAAGTTGCCCTGAGCGTTGACTCTGTGTTGTGACTCTTTAGAAGGGCAATACCATTCCTTCAGAGTCACGCCTTGATTCATCACTCATGGCAACTTCTGAGCGACACAGCTACCACATTGGGTTGGTACCTTGCCTGCAATCGAACGCCTTAATTGGTTGCCGTCATTCTCAGCCAAAAGTTCACCATCAAAGATCAACACACCCTAGGAATCAGGATGTCATGTTGAATTTTATTGACCAGGGCAGCGGGCCGGCGGTGGTATTGGTCCACGGTTTATTCGGCAGCGCAGACAACCTGGGGCGCCTGGGACAGACCCTGTTGGAGCACCATTGGAGGGTGATCCGGGTGGATCTCCCCAATCACGGCGACTCCCCAAAGGGCCAGTCCATGGTGTTGTCCGATATGGCGGACGAGCTGGAGTCCCTTCGCCAGCAACTGGGGCTGGAGCAATGGGCCCTGGTGGGCCACTCCTTGGGTGGCAAAGTCGCCATGACCTACGCCCAGAGCCACCCGAACCGGGTATTGGCCCTGGCGGTGGCGGACATCGCGCCCAACGGCTATCGCACCAACCGCCACCAGAGCATTCTGGCCACCCTGACCCAGCTGGAGAATCAGCCCGGGCTGACCCGGAAGATGGCTCAGCAGGCCTTTATGGACGCGGGCATCGAAACCGGCACCACCGCATTTCTGATGAAAAGCCTGAAGCCGGAGAAACAGGGCAGTTACGACTGGCAGCTGGATATCGGCGCCATCGTTCACTACTACCCAGAGATCATCGGCCCGGTACCAGAGCTTCCTCCCTACTCGGGCCCGGTACTGTTTTTGAAGGGTGAGCTGTCGGAATACCTGCTGCCGGAACACCGCGACGAGATTGTCCGCCGCTTCCCCGCCTCCAAGGCACGGGTGATCACCGGCACCGGTCATTGGCTGCATGCGGAAAAGCCGGAGCAATTTAATCGTCACGTGGCCCAATTTCTCGCGTCACACAGGAACTAGAGGGCATCGGCTGCTGTGCTAATCCACACAGGAAAGGCGTTCTAACGCCCAGGTGGTTGTGCTATAGTAGCCCGCCGGTTTCGCCAGGATGGTAAATAGATGTTAGTCAGTGATGTAGCACAGCTCGAAGCAGTAGGATTGAACCTCTTTTTTGCAGCGGTGTTTTTCCTGATAGGAATGTCGATCCGGGACGTATTAAATCGAGGCGATGTCCCTGCGTTTGGTCGCTACATCGTCTGGTTGGTTCTCTTCCTCGGCTGTGCCGGCTTTATCGCCAAAGGCATTATTCAGCTGGTATGGGAAGGGAGCGGAGTAGGTTGAGCAGCGACTTTGCATGGCAGTAGAAAAAACCGATAGAACCACCATGGATCTGTTCGCCACCGAAAGGCGGCGCGGCAGACCCAAGACCAACCCCTTGCCTCGTAAAGAGCAACTGCGCGTCAACAAGCGAAATCAGATTCAGCGAGACCGCTCGCAGGGGTTGAAACGTATTGAACTAAAAGTGTCGGATGCACTCTATAATGCGTTGAATGAGCAGGCGATGACCGACAACGTCAGCCGCAGTCAACTGATTGAGTCCATCCTACTCGAACAGTTTCAACAAGTTGGTAAGGCTCAGGATTAACTCCTGACCTAAGTCAGTGAAAAGATAGGTAGATAAATGGCAAGTGTAGGTCTGTTTTTTGGCAGTGACACCGGCAACACCGAAGCCGTGGCCAAGATGATCCAGAAGAAACTGGGCGGAATGTGCGACGTTAAAGACATCGCCAAGAGCACCAAGGAAGAGATTGATGAGTTCAGCCTGCTGCTGTTCGGCATCCCCACCTGGTACTACGGCGAAGCCCAGTGCGATTGGGATGATTTCTTCCCCGAACTGGAGCAGATCGACTTCACCGACAAGCTGGTGGCCATCTTCGGCTGCGGCGATCAGGAAGATTACGCCGAGTACTTCCTGGATGCCATGGGCATGGTGGGTGACATCGTTCGCGACCGTGGCGGCATCATCGTCGGTCATACCTCCACTGAGGGCTTCGAGTTCGAAGCCTCCAAGGCGCTGGTAGACGACAACACCTTTGTCGGTCTGGGCATCGACGAAGATCGTCAGCCTGAGCTGACCGAAGCCCGTGTTGACGCCTGGGTAAAGCAGATCTACGAAGAGATGTGCCTGGCCGAGTTGGCCTAAGCCCCCAGAGCTTTGCAAAAAAGCGGACCCTACCGGGTCCGTTTTTTTATGGGCCTTAGCTAAGACCTGCGCCCATCAAAACAATCAGGCGGCTTGATCCTGCTTGTTGGCGTATACCTTGCGTACATAGAGGGTTCGGTGCAGACGACACACCACCTCTCCCCGGGCGTCGATCACCTCCACCACAAACTCCGGGTGGTACTTGGAGCCACACTCGGTGGCCTCGCGAATCCTGGCCAGCTGCTCCTCGCTGACGCGAAACTCCGCGGTCAGATTACCCTTGCCGGGTTTGATGAAGTCGATGGACGCAGCCTTATCCCACACCCGGTAGCCACGGCCCAGTTTGCCCATCAGCAACAGGGCATAGATGGGGTCGGTCATGGAGAACAGGCTGCCACCAAAGTGGCTGCGATTGATGTTGCGGTTCCAGGGGCGCTCCTTCAGCGCCACCCGGCAGTAGCTGTAATCCGGCTCCAGGTGTTCCAGCTTGATGCTGCTGAACAGAAAGGGGGGCCAGAGGTTGATCAGGCGGCGAAAAGCGGCCGCAGAAAAAGGGATAGCCATGAGTCTCCGTACTGGTATGACCTGTTGTTAAGAGGGTGTTATAGCCCACGGCGAACAAAAAGTCATCTGTAGATTCAATATTTGAAATCAGCAGATAAGTGAGGCTTGAAAGCCGCTCACCTCTCTCTCCTGCCTCAGCCCAACCACATCACCAGTGATTTCCACTGCACATTTCATCCAGCAAGCCGAATGACGCCGACAAACCAATAAATCCAAGGCTTTTCACCACCAGCATATTTCGCTATGGTGAGCCTCCAGACACTGTTTTTCACCCCCCACCAGAGGTTCCGTGGTATGCATCCCATCCTAAAATCCGACAAGCTCAGTACCGTCTGCTACGACATTCGCGGTCCGGTGGCACGGGAAGCGAAGCGCTTGGAGGAGGAGGGTCACCGGGTCCTCAAGCTCAACATTGGCAACCCCGCCCCCTTCGGCTTCGAAGCCCCGGAGGAGATTGTCCGCGACGTCATTCACAACCTGCCGGAAAGCCAGGGCTATTGTGATGCCAAGGGACTGTTTTCCGCCCGTAAGGCGGTGGTGCACTATTTTCAGCAGATGGGGATCAAGGACGTGGATGTGGACGACGTCTACATCGGCAACGGCGTCTCCGAGTTGATTGTGATGGCGATGCAGGGCCTGCTGAATAACGGCGACGAAGTGCTGGTCCCTGCCCCGGACTACCCCCTGTGGACCGCGGCAGTGCACCTGGCCGGGGGCAACGCCCGCCACTATCGCTGTGACGAGGAAGCCGACTGGTTCCCGGATCTCGATGATGTGCGCGCCAAGATCACCCCGCGCACCCGGGCCATGGTGCTGATCAACCCCAACAACCCCACCGGTGCCGTCTACAGCAAGGAGATCCTGCTGGGGATGCTGGAGATCGCCCGTGAACACAATCTGGTGGTGTTCTCCGACGAGATCTACGACAAGATCCTCTACGATGGTGCCGAACACATCCCCACCTGCACCCTGGCCGATGACCTGTTTATCATCACCATGAACGGCCTCTCCAAGGTGTATCGCGCCGCCGGTTTCCGCGCTGGCTGGATGGTCCTCTCCGGGGACAAAGGGCGGGCCAAGAGTTACATCGAAGGACTGGAGATGCTGGCTTCCATGCGCCTGTGTGCCAACGTCCCGGTGCAGCACGCCATCCAGACCGCTCTGGGAGGCTATCAGAGCGTCAATGAGCTGATCATTCCCGGAGGCCGCCTCTATGAGCAGCGCCAGCTGACCGTGGATCGGCTGAACGCCATCGACGGCGTCACCTGCAAGATGCCCAAGGGCGCCATGTACGCCTTCCCCAGGTTGGATGTGAAAAAATTCAACCTGATGGACGACGAGAAACTGGTGCTGGACCTGCTGATGCAGGAGAAGATCCTGCTGGTACAGGGTACCGCCTTCAACTGGCCGGAGCCGGATCACCTGAGGTTTGTGTTCCTGCCCCACATCGAGGACCTGGAGAAGGCCCTGGATAAATTTGAGCAGTTCCTGAGCCGCTACCGCCAGTAGTTCAGCCTGGATGCAACCTAAGCGCCCCTGACCGGGCGCTTTTTGTTTGCCCCCTTAGTCAGCGAGCGCGTTTCCTGTCCCCCTCCCCTTTGTTATGCTCAGTCGATGAACCTCCACAGGAAGTGTCCATGAGTTATAAGTTTTTGAACCTGGCCCTGCGCCAACGCCTGCTCAAACGCTGGAGCCTGATGTACTCCATGCAGCCGGAATCTGTGCTGGAGCACTCCGCGGTTGTCGGCATCCTCAGTTTCCTGGTGGGCAAAATTGCCCAGCAAAATGGCCGCGATCTGGATCTGTCCAAAATGCTGTCCCACGCCCTGCTCCACGACATCTCCGAAACCATCACCGGCGACGTGGTTACCCCGGTGAAGCGCTCCTCCGACACCCTCTACAACGAATTCAAGGCATTGGAGCGCACCGCAGAGCAGAAGATTCTCAACACCACCCCGCCCGACCTCCATCAGGCCATCGAGGAAGCCTTTAACCCGGGCGGGATTGAGCAGGAGCTGGTGAAGGCCTGTGACATCTACTCCGCCTACCTCAAGTGCCGGTTGGAAGTGGCCTTTGGCAACTCGGTGGAGTTTGGCGATGCCCTGGCACGAATGGAGGACGCGGTGGAGGAGGTGTGCAACAACTACCCAGAATTAACCACCCTGCATCAGTGGTTTGGCGAGGACAGCGACTGTTCGGTGGATCACCTGATCACCTCCAGCAAACCGTAGACAACAGCAGGAAACGACAGAATGTTGGCGGCGTCATCCTTTTGACGTCTTTTCCTTTTAGAATCAACCATTAAGCATATAGCCAAACGGTCTAGAATCACCCCGGCCAACCCGTGTATCTCTCTTATACTTTCCCTACCCATGCGGTCATTATTCTGATTCACAGGGGAGGGCACCCTCTCTGACTGCGCGAATGGGTGTCTGATCGGGACAGGTTCCCCATCAACAGACACCCGACGCTCTCCCCTGTGCTCAGGGCCACCGCATTCATTGGCAATCAAGGAGGAGAGCCTATCGAAACCACACCCAAAACAACGGTCAGCTACCGGCCTCTGCCCCGGTCACGACCGGTTTCCGGCGGATCAGCGGAAACACCCACCTTATGCGCACCTGTGCCTGATCCAGATTGACCCAGCCTTAATTTTGCCCCGCACCCGCGGGGTCTTTTTCCTTCGAGCGGCGCACCTGCTCGATGGCTTCACACAGCTGGGCCATCCCTTTGACAATTCGCGGGCCGGTGCGATGCAACCAGTCACTGTTCACCGACAGGATCTGACCATTGGCCACCGCCGGGATCTCCGGCCAACTCTGCCAACGCTCGGTACTGTTCTCGCCCAGACCATGGTTGGTGGGCACAAGGATCCCTTGCGGCGCGGCCGCCACCACCTGCTCAACACTCACCTGGGGATACTCCGCCAAACTGTCGGCGAACAGGTTCACCCCACCACAATCGCTGATCAGGCCATCCATCCAGCTGCTGGAAGCGGTCATCAGAGGCTCGGACCACAGCTGGTAGAACACCGGCACCGGCGAGCGCCCCTGGTAGGCCGACTTCAGCCTGGCATACTCTGTCGAGAAACGGCTGGCCGCCTTGGTCCCCTGCTCCGTGTGGCCGGTCAACTCTCCGAGGCGGGCCAGCAGTGGTGCAATATCCGCCACTCGAGTGACACTGGTATCAATAACATTGAACCCCAGCTCCTTTAGGCGGGTCACAAAGTGCATGGAGGTATCGCTGATTCCAAGCACCACCAGATCAGGCTGCAGCGCCATCAGGGCTTCGAAGTCCATCTGGTTGTGATGACCCACCCGCCGAATGGACCGGGCGGCGTCGGGATAATCGGCGTACTCCACCGTGGCGACAATCTGCGCACCGGCGCCCACCTCGAACAGCAACTCAACCGAATGGGGCGTCAGCGCCGCGATGGTGGGCTGTTTTGCCAGGGCTGGCACGGTCAAAAACACCAGGGAAAGGGCAAAAAGGCGACGCAGCATGGTTCCGTCCAACAATAAGCTTGATACACTGGCGGCTACTCTAGCAGAGGCCCTGAGCCTTGGCTAACGAGCCAAATGATAATAATTCTCATTGACATCATTTGTCCCGCCGCTAGACTTGTATCACTACTGAAACATATCGGGTTGAATCACAGGAGTTCTCAATGTGTGAGCAACACGCCACCCCAGTCGGGTCCACCGTTATCACCACCTTCAAGGGCAAACGCAAGCTGTGGGAGCTCAACTCCAAGCTGCTGTGTCCGGTGATCGGCACCTGCCTGACCACCATAGAGATCCGCAAGTTGGTGGAGAAAGTGGCCGACAAGCAAGCCGCTCGCAACAGCGACTACTGGCTGCACACCTGGGTGGTCTCCAACTGTGATGACAAGAACCGCCTCTCCATGGCGGTACAGAAGCACCTGGACCGCAAGTTTTCCGCCGCCACAAAGCGCTTTGGTCAGATAAAGGACCGGGAACAGCTCAAGCAGGCCTGGAAGGAACACATCGACCGGGGGGCCGCCGCCGAAGGCCTGTGGGCCCTGCTGACCCACCCACTGTGCGACATCCCCACCCAGGATATGGCCTACGAAACCATCCATATGCTCTCCCACCAGGTGGGGGCGGGCGAACGGGCGGATCTCAAACGGCTGCACGCCCTGGAGAAGGAGGTGGCCGATCTGAAGCGCAACCTGGAGCGCAGCCAGCAGAAAGCCGCCCAGAGTCTGGCCAATAAAGAGAGCCAGATGATCAACCAGCAGCGGGAGATCACCCTGCTCAAGGCGGAGAACCACAAGCTTCAGCAACAGCTGCAACAGGCCACCACCAAGCCGGGGGACAACCTGGAGCAGGTGATCCAGCTCAAGAGTGAACTGACCAGTGCCCAGGCATCCGCCCAGGCCCTGGCCCGTCAGAAGGACGCCTGGCAACAGAAGCTGGAGCAGACCGAAGCCCAGGTGATCACCCTCACCCAGCAACTGACCCGCAAGCAGGAGGAGACCATCGCCCTGGAGGGGATGGTCAGCCAGAGTCTCTCCCCCTGCGGAGGCTGTGGCCCGGAAAAGGGAGGGTGCACCGACTGCACCAAGGTGCCGGATCTCAAAGGCCAGAAGATTCTGGTGGTGGGCGGCTTGCACCGTATGGTGGATCAATACAAGGCACTGGTGGAACGCTGCCAGGGCGACTTCAGTCACCACGATGGCGGCGTCGAGGACAGCCGCAAGCGCCTGGACGCCCTGCTGTGGAGCGCCGATGCGGTGATCTGTGCCACCGACTGCATCAGCCACGACGCCTACTACCGACTGAAAAAATTCTGTAAGCAGCAGGGCAAACGTCACCTGTTTGTGCCCTCCTCCAGCTTGTCCACCATCGCCAAGGCCCTCTCCGATGTGGCCAACGACAGCGGCTGCATCGCCTTCGGTACCCAGGATGCCTCGTAACAAGCCGTTGATTAGTTTATAGAGTTAGTCAAAACTAAGGGGAGAACATACAGAGGAAGCCAGATATGCAGTATTCCGACTCGATGGCGCGCCGGTTCGAAGAGTCCAAACAGCGCCAGGACGATCAACGCTCCCCTCTGCAGCGGGACAAGGCCCGCATCATGCACTCCGCCGCCTTCCGCCGGCTGCAGGCCAAGACCCAGGTGCTGGGTGTGGGGATGAACGACTTCTACCGCACCCGGCTGACCCACTCCCTGGAAGCCGCCCAGATAGGCACCGGCATCGCCGCCCAACTGCGCCGGGCCCATCCGCAGCACGCCGACCTCATCGGCAGTGACCACCTGATTGAATCCCTGTGTCTGGCCCACGACCTGGGGCACCCGCCCTATGGGCACGGTGGCGAAGTGGCACTCAACTACATGATGCGCAACCACGGCGGTTTCGAGGGCAACGGACAGACCTTCCGTATTCTGGCCAGGCTGGAGCCCTACACCGAATCCTTCGGTATGAACCTGACCCGACGCACCCTGCTGGGCGTGCTGAAATACCCGGTGCTGCTCTCCAGCCTGGGCGGACATCTGGAGGAGGCCCACAGCGGCAACTTCCGCCAGCTCAAGGCTGACGAGTGGGCTCCTGGCAAGGGGATCTTCGATGATGACGCAGAGATCCTCGACTGGGTACTGGCGCCACTGGGCGACAAGGACAAAGACCTGGTCACCCAGACCCGTCCCGGTCCCAGCGGTCGCCCGCGCTCTCTCTACCGCTCACTGGATGCCTCCATCATGGAGATGGCCGACGACATCGCCTACTCGGTCCACGATCTGGAGGACGCCATCGTCATGGGGATCGTCTCCTACGGCAGCTGGCGCCAAAAAGTGGCCGAGCCGATCAAGGCCATCGGCGACAACTACCTGGCCCAGCGCATCGAGGCCATCGGCGAGAAGCTGTTTTCCGACGAGCATCACCAGCGCAAAGACGCCATCGGCACCCTGGTCAACGCCTTCGTCACCCATATCCGCATCGAGACGCAGGGAGAATTTGACTCGCCGCTGCTGGCCTACCACGCGGTGATGGAGCCCGGCTTCGATACCTGCCTCAACCAGCTCAAGCGCTTCGTCTTCGAATGCGTTATCCGCAAACCGGAAGTGCAGATCCTTGAGTACAAGGGGCAGCAGGTGGTGATGGAGCTGTTTGAAGCCTTCGCCTCAGACCCGCTGAGGCTGCTTCCCAAATCCACCCAGAAACGCTGGCAGGCCGCCCAGGATGCAGGCCACAGCGGCCACCGAGTGATCGCCGACTACATCTCCGGCATGACCGACGAGTTTGCCGCCCGCCTGCACCAGAACCTGTTTACCCCCAAGATGGGAAATCTGGCGGAGTTGCACTCGCCGTTCTAGACCATTTTTTGCTAGCCCGGCCCGCTGGCTGCCAGTCCAAAAGCTGGTATACTGCGGGCCAGCCCCCCACACAGAAACTGGAGATTTTGATGATTGTGCCAACCACCCACCCGGTAAAGGCCACCAAGTAGAGACCCAACAGCAACCGTCTCCGCTTCCCCCTCCTTTGCCCGGTGTTCTGTAACCGGGAACCGGTCGACCACGACCACACAGGTTTCCAACACTTCTCTGTTTAGTGCACACAGAGTCGACTCTGTATGCCTAGGGAAACCCAATGAGTACACACATCTCTCTCTTACACCTGGGGTGGCAACCCTGCTTTCAACAACAGCTGAACCTGGACGAGTTCGAATTGGCTCATCCCGCCCGGGTCATCGCCCATCACCGCAGTGAGTACCAGCTACTGAGTGAGCGGGGCAAGCATACCCTGGCACTCACTCCCTCGCTGCCACAGATGACCCCGGGGGACTGGCTGCTGCTGGACAACCAGGGGCAATTGCTGCGCCTGCTGGAGCGCAAGTCCCTGTTCAGCCGTAAGGCCCCCGGCAGCAAGCTGGGGCAACAGCTGATCGCCGCCAACATCGACACCCTGTTTGTGGTCTGCTCCCTCAATCAGGACTTCAACCTGAGTCGGATTGAGCGCTACCTGGCCCTGGCTCACGAAGCCGGTGTCGACCCCGTGGTGGTGCTGACCAAGGCGGACCTGTGCGACGACGCCGAAGAGAAGCGGCGCCAGGTGCAGCAACTGGACCCGCTGCTGATGGTGGAATCGGTCAACGCCCTGGAGAGCGACAGCTGCCAGTCTCTACTGACCTGGTGTCGCCCAGGTCAGACCCTGTCGGTGCTGGGCTCCTCAGGCGTGGGCAAGTCCACCCTGATCAACACCCTGCTGGGCAGCGATGCACAGCAGACCGGCGGCATCCGCGAGGACGACAGCAAGGGCAGGCACACCACCACCGCCCGCTCCATGCACCTGCTGCCATCCGGTGGGGTGATCATCGATACCCCGGGAATGCGCGAGCTGCAACTGGCAGAGTGTGAGCAGGGAGTGCGGCGCACTTTCGCCGACATCGACGCCCTGGCCCAGGAGTGCCGTTTCAGCGACTGCCAGCATGGCAGTGAACCCGGCTGTGCCGTCCAGCAGGCCATCGACCAGGGTCAGTTGGAGCCCAGACGTCTCGGCAACTACCTCAAGCTGCAGTCCGAGCAGGCCAGAAACGCCGCCTCCCTGCAGCAGCTTCGCGCCCAGGACAAGGAGTTCGGCAAGATGGTGAAATCCGTCGGCACCGCCTCCAGGCGAATGAAGAAGGGTTACTGACCGTTCACCACCAAGAGCATAAAAGCCAGGCGCGACGCCTGGCTTTTCTTTTTCAAAGTTTGGCTTCAATCCTCTGAAAAATCTCTGTAAATTCCCCAAACAAGCCCCTCTAACCACCAGGATCCTCAAGGTGAGTGACGACAAGATCTACAAGTTTCACAAGACCCTCCATGCCCAGAGCAAGCTGATGGGCATCGACCGCCTCTACGCCAGGGTCGACGACGCCTTCCAGCAAAGCCGCGGCCACAGCGTCAAGAAGAGCACCTTCCACAACAAGATCAATCCGGACAGAGAGGCCCATAAGCTCAATGTGGATGAGTTCATCCTGGTGCTGATGGCCCTCAAGGAGGAGAATCAGCACGCACCGGTGCTCGATGATCTGCTCTCCCTCTACGGCATGCGACTGGAGTACCTCAAGAGTGACGGGGAGCAGGAGCACGACTACAAATCCTTCATGGAGGATTGGATGGGGCTCAATAAGGAGCACGGTGATGTGCAGGTGGCCCTCACCTCGGCCCTCAGTGACTACAAGATCTCCGAAAACGAACTCAACGGCATCAAAGTGGAACTGTCCGAGCATATTCAGGCGCTGACTCAGCTGCGCCAGGCCCTGGACAGCGTCTGCGGCAAACGCCTCGATTAGCCCGTCACCCCGCCCTGAGGTCGCTCCCCCCTGGGGTGACCGGCCTTCCCCTTAACACCACCCCACCTGGGATCACCGAGAAAAGCGCCCGCTTTTCTCGTAGATGCTTTGTGGCGACTTCCTTAGATTCAACCCAACGAAACAATAACTTAGGGCCATGCCCCGTTGAATCGACACAAGGAAGCCATATGCACTCTATGACCCAATCCACGACGCGACGCCACCTGCTCGCCCTGAGCCTGGTGGGGATGCTCTCCGCCTGCGGCGGCTCCGACTCCGACAGCAGTCCAGCCCCCCAGCCAGAGGTCAATCTGATTCCTGTGGCACAACTGGACGGCCCGGCCTCGACCACCGAGCGCGCCGATGTGCTGCTCAGCGCCGAAGCCTCCAGCGACGCCGATGGCGGCATCGTCAGCTACCAATGGCAGCTGAATCTGGGCGGCTATGACCAAGGCCAGATCTCACTGCTTCCCAATGGCGAGACCGCCACCCTCAGGGTGGGTGAACTGGCCGAGGATACCGAAATTGAAATAGCCATCACCGTGGTGGATGACCAGGGCGCCAAAGACCAACACGCCCTCCTCCTCACCTTGGAGGAGCTGGACAAAGACAAGCTGCCACAGATGCCTGACGATCCCGATCAGGAGGTCGCCGGGGTGGACGCAGACAGTGACGGCGTTCGGGACGATGTGGAGATCAAGATTCTCGAGCTCTACCCCCTCTCCCGGCCAGAGCGGGAACTGGCTCGCATGGGCGCCGCCAAATACGCCGAAGTGATCGCTTCCGGCACCGAAGGGGATGACGTCAAACAGACCCTGGCCGCCAACGAGCTGGCCAAGATGAGCGCCTGCTTCGTGAATGAGTACGGCATGGAGGCCAGCCAGAAGGCCGCCGTCATTCGGGCGCTGATGCTCAATACCCGTGAGCGCCAGCAGGCCTATGACGCCTTCGACCGCTCCCGCAGCGGCACCGTGGGCAACAGCTATGACCCCGCCAACCTCGACTGCCAACTGCCTCAGGAGTAAGGAGACCATGACGATGAAGCACAGCACCATTGCACTGGGGATCCTCAGCGCCCTGACTCTGGCCCCTGCCGCCGAGGCCAGCCTGAGTGGTTGCACCTTTCCGGATCAGGGCAGCAAGCAGACCCAGGTCTACTTTGCCAACGGCATCAACACCAAGTACGCCGACGCCCTGATCGCCAGCGATACCTTGCGCAGGGAATACAAGGGTCCACTGGAAGCGCTGGAGGAGAACAGCGCCTATCAGTTCTTCCCGGCCTACAACCTCAGCCAGGGGTTTACCACGGATGTGATTCAGGTGTTCCAGCAAAAAATGCATGAGGATCCGGACGGCAGCATCGCCTACATGGTGTACGACATGCTGCAGGCGGGCCTGACCAACGACGCCATTCGCCAGACCGTGGCCATCGCCGTGACCGACGGCTACCTGCTGGCCGCCGCCCTGACCGATGAACTGCTCGACGAGTTGGCCGACACCATGGCGCAGATCTCCGCCGACGCCATGAAGGATCTGAACCGGGTCAACGACCTTCACAGCGGCCTGTACGCCGATGCCATGCTCAACGGCAAGCGGGTACTGATTGTCGCCCACAGCCAGGGCAACCTGTTTACCAACACCTCGGTTGCCCGGGTGATCGACATGCTGCCAAATCACAGGCAGAGCATCGGCTACTTTGGGGTGGCCTCACCGGCGGCGGAGACCGTCAACGGCGCCAGCTATGTCACCGCCGACGATGACCGGGTGATTCAGTTGCTGAGGGTGACCGAGACCGTGCTGCCCGCCAACATAGACAACGATCCTGGCGTACTGAATGACCACAGGGACTTCCTCAACCACGGCTTCCTGGAGAGCTATCTGGACGGCAGGCTGAAATCCCGTGAACGCATCGACAGCGGCATCCTGCAGCTGGCCAACAGCCTGGAGTATCCCGAACTCATCGCCGGGGAAGGCGCCATTCGCGCCACCCTTACCTGGGGAGACCAGCCCGATGTGGACCTGCATGTGTTTGAGCCCGGCGGCGCCCATGTGTACTACCGCAACCCACAGGGCAACGACGGTACCCTGGATGTGGATGACACCAATGGCTTTGGCCCGGAGAACTACTATGTGGCCTGCAATGACGTCAGCGAAGGCAGCTATCGAGTGGGCGTGAACTACTTCAATGGCCGTGGGCCGGAAACCGCCAGCGTCACCCTCTACCTGGGCAACGGCACCACCTTCGGCCCGCGCCAGATAAGCCTGATCGATGACAGGGGCAGCGCCGGAAACGATGCCCCCAACAGCGCCTTCACCCTGACAGTCAGCGACGATGGTCAGGGCAATGCCCTCTACTCAGTGGAGTAAGCGCCTGATAGCGCATCTCATTAAGAGAGGCTGCGGCCTCTCTTCGCTTCTTCCTCTCCAACACCGCCGTCGCCTGGCCGATTAAAGCCGGGGTAAACGGCAAACCGCGCCAGTCAAAACTATAGTTATTTCCAAGTTGCTCCAGATAGCCTGACCATCACATACAGCCATCCCAATCCGGGCACAACAATCAACCCTGGCCAAACCTGAGACATGACCAGAACAACGGACTCAGACCAACGCTATCAGGCCATCTTCCATCAGGCGGCGGTGGGCATCGCTCGCATCGCACCCGATGGCATGTGGCTTGAGGTCAACGAGAAGATGTGCCAGATCCTCGGCTACTCCGAAGAGGAGCTGCTGCGCCTCAGCTTCAGTGATGTCACCCATCCGGACGATCTCGAGATCAACCTGCAGCTCCAGCAGCAGGCGCTCGCCGGCGACACCCAGTCCTACACCATGGACAAGCGCTACATCCAGAAATCCGGCAATGTCGTCTGGGTCTCCCTGACTGCCTCGCTGGTACGCGGCCCCAATGGCACCCCCAAGTACTTTGCGGTGGTGATTCAGGACACCACCGAACTTCACCGCATACGAGATGACCTGCAGAGGAAAGAGGCTCACTACCGCCAGACCCTCAAGGTCACCAACACAGGCTCCTGGGAGTTTGACCTTATCACCGACGAGGTGTTCTGGTCCGAGAAGATGGAGCAGATCTGGGGCATGCCGCGGGGCAGTTTCGACGGCAAACTGGAGACTGTCGCCGCCTCCATCCACCCGGAGGATCTGCCGGCCTGGCGTGAAGATGTCAGGGCCTGCATCGAGGATGGCAAGGAGCACAACCTGGAGTATCGGCTGTTGCTGGCCGACGGCAGCGTACGCTGGATGCACACCATAGGCGACGCCGAACGGGACGAACGGGGCCGGGCCATTCTGATGCGCGGCCTGACCATGGACATCACCGAGCGCAAGCATCATCAACAGGCACTGAAGGACAGCGAAGCCCGGCTGCAGGTGGCCGGACAGGTGGCCTATGACCTCATCTACGAATGGGATGTGGCCACCGACAAATTGCAATGGTTCGGCAACATCGATGGCTTCCTTGGCTTCAAGCCGGGCGAGATCTCAGAGAACATCGAGGCCTGGCTCAACCTGATTCACGAAGAGGACCGTCAGGCACTGAGTGATGCGGTGGAGCTGCACCGGGTCTCCACCCAGGAGCTCAACTACGAGTACCGCATCCGCGCCAAAGATGGCAGCTATCAGTACTGGAGTGACCGCGCCCTGCCCATCATCGACGGCACTGGTCGGCCCCATCGCTGGATAGGGGTGTGCCGCAACATCACCAAATTCAAGGAGCAGCAACTCGAACTGGAGCGCATCGCCCATTACGACAACCTCACCAACCTGCCCAACCGGGCGCTGCTGCTGGACCGACTGCAACAGGCCCTGGCCTACGCCCAGCGACACTCCACCCAGTTTGCCGTGGTGTTTATGGACCTGGACGGCTTCAAGCAGATCAACGATGAGCACGGCCACGATGTGGGTGACAAGGTCCTGGTGCAGGTTGCCTCGAACCTGCTGACCGCCATCCGCGGGGAGGACACCATAGCCCGTCTCGGCGGTGATGAGTTCGTGGCGATCCTCAATGACTTCCCTCCTCTGGATGAAGGGAAAGCCTTGCTCGACCGCCTGCTGATCGCCGCCGCCACCCCGATCCGGGTGAACTCTCACTCCTTGAGCGTGTCCACCAGCATCGGGGTCACCCTCTATCCCCAGCGGTCGGAAACTACGGTGGAACAGCTGCTGCGCCAGTCCGACCAGGCGATGTACCTCAGTAAGCTGGCCGGAAAAAACCGCTACAGCTTCTACGACCACGAACACGCCGATAACCTGGGCAAACACCACAAGGCGGTGCAGCGCATCGCCCAGGCCCTGCAACGTGACGAGTTCATTCTCCATTACCAACCCAAGGTCAACATGGCCCGGGGAACCTTGATTGGGGTCGAGGCGCTGCTGCGCTGGCAACATCCGGAGCGGGGCCTGCTGGAACCCAATCACTTCCTGCCCCTGGTGCACGAACACTCGGTCTATGCCCAGATTGGCGAATGGGTGATCAATGAGGCGATGAAGCAACTGGAGATCTGGCAGAGTCAGGGGTTCTCCACCCCAATCAGCATCAACATCGGTGCCCGGCAGCTGCAATCGCCGGACTTCATCAAACTGATCGAGTCCATCAAGGCCCGTCATCAGTCGGTCACCACAGACTCCATCGAATTCGAGATTCTCGAGACCAACGCCATTCGTAAGATTGATGAGGTCTCCAAGGTGATGCAGTCCTGCCAGCAGATGGGGATTCGCTTCGCCCTGGACGATTTTGGCACCGGCTACTCCACCCTCTCCTACCTCAAGCAGCTGCCCGCCACCCAGCTCAAGGTGGACCGCAGCTTCATTCGCGACATCATGCAGGATCCGGTGGATCTGGCCATCGTCCAGAGCATACTGGCGATGTCCCTGGCCTTCCGCCAGCAGGTGATTGCCGAGGGCATCACCTCGGAAGAGCATGGCAAGCTGCTGCTTTGGCTGGGCTGCGAACACGCACAGGGCTTTTTCATCGCCCAACCCATGTCCGGTGGCGAGATCCCCGACTGGCTGGCCAACTGGACGCCCCCCGCCAGCTGGTTGAGCACCCGCTCACTGGATCCAACCCGGCTCTCCATCGTCATCTCCATGGTGGAGATCCGCTCCTGGTACAACGAGCTGCAGTGGTTCCTTGAGGATAGGCGCCCCCATCCGCCCGCTCTGGGAGGCCATGACTGCCGCTTCGGCCAGTGGCTGCTCGGTGAGGCCAAGCAGCTGTACGCCGGTCACGCCGACTACCAGTCTCTGGAACACCACTATGCGGAGCTGCAGCGCTACGCCAACCAGGTGAATGACGCCAGACACAAGGGCCAGAGCGCCCGACTCGACGCCGCCCTGCAAAGCCTGACCAACACCAAGGAGATACTGCTGAGCCAGTTGAGCAGCATGGTGAGGTAAGCCCATAAAAAATGCCAGTCAGCGGCACTGACTGGCATTGAAACTTGGCTATGGTGGCGGTCAGGCGGCCTGAGTCTGCTTGGCGGGGACCGGAGTGCGAATCAGGTAATCGAACGCCCCCAGGCTGGCCTTGGCCCCCTCGCCCATGGCGATGATGATCTGCTTGTAGGGCACGGTGGTCACGTCACCGGCGGCAAACACCCCCGCCAGGCTGGTGGCACCGTGGGCATCCACCTCAACCTCACCGCGCTGGGACAGGACCACCTTGCTGTCCTTCAACCATTCGCTGTTGGGCACCAGGCCAATCTGAACGAAGATCCCCGCCAGCGCCAGCCGGTGCAGCTCTCCGCTGCTGCGGTCCTGGTACTCCAGACCGGTGACCCGAGTGCCGTCGCCCAGTACCCGAGTGGTCTGGGCCAGGGTGATGATGTCGATGTTGGCGGTGGCATTGGCCTTATCGATCAGCACCTGGTCGGCTCTCAGGGTATCGGCAAACTCCAGCACAGTGACATGGTCGACGATGCCGGCCAAATCGATGGCCGCTTCGATGCCGGAGTTACCTCCGCCGATCACCGCAGTCCGCTTGCCCTTGAACAGCGGACCGTCGCAGTGGGGGCAGTAGGCCACTCCCTTATTGCGGTACTCCTGCTCACCGGGCACCTTCATCTCACGCCAGCGGGCTCCTGTGCTGGTGATGACGCTGCGGGCCCTGAGCACCGCGCCGCTCTCCAGCTCCACATGGATGTAGCCGTCACCGCTCTCCTCGGCGCCGACAAGATTGGCCGCACGCTGCTCGGTGATGATCTCCACCCCGTACTCCTTGACGTGCTCCTCCAGACTGGCCACCAGTTTCGGGCCTGTGGTGGCCTTGACCGAGATGAAGTTCTCGATGGCCATGGTGTCCTGCACCTGACCGCCGAAGCGCTCGGCCACCACCCCGGTCCGAATGCCCTTACGGGCCGCGTAGATGGCGGCGGAAGAGCCTGCAGGTCCGCCGCCCACCACCAGCACATCGAAGGGCGGCTGCTGGTTGAGCCTGGCCGCCTGCTTCTCGGCAGCGCCGCTGTCCACCTTGCCGAGGATCTCCGTCAGGGACATACGCCCCTGCCCGAAGAGCTCGCCGTTCACGAACACACTGGGTACCGCCAGGATGTCGCGGGACTTCACCTCGTCCTGGAAGGCGGCGCCGTCGATCATGGTGACCGACACCAGCGGGTTAATGGCCGCCATCATGTTGAACGCCTGCACCACCTCGGGGCAGTTCTGGCAGGAGAGGGAGATAAAGATCTCCACCTTGAGCGGGGCATCCAGGGCCGCAATCTGTTCTATGGTCTGCGGCTCCAGCTTGATGGGATGACCACCGCTGTGCAGCAGCGCCAACACCAGGGAGGTAAACTCATGGCCCATGGGCAGACCGGCAAAGCCGATGGCGGTGCCCTTCTCCAGGTTCTCCACCAGCATCAATGGCTTGCGCTCGCTGTGGCGGTCATCCCGCACCACGCTGATGCGGTCACTGAGGGAGGCGATGTCCGCCGCCAGCGCCGCCAGCTTGCTGCCGGTGTCGCTGTCATCCAGGCTCAGGCGCAGCTGCACATCGGACTTCAGGTTGGACAAGTAAGAGTGTAATTGCTGCTTCATCGCGTGGTCTAACATGGTGGAACCTCAGAATTTCAGTGGTGGTCGATGATGGGAGTGAAGTGGTGGCCGGTGACCACCCCGCCGCACCAGGGCGGCGGGAGGCACTGGGGAGAGACCCCGGCAGAGATTAGATCTTGCCGACCAGGTCCAGGGAAGGGGCCAGAGTCTGTTCACCCTCTTTCCACTTGGCCGGGCACACTTCACCTGGGTTGTTGGCCACATACTGGGCCGCTTTCACCTTGCGCATCAGGTCTTCCGCGTCGCGGCCGATGCCTTCGGCGGTGATCTCCATCGCCTGGATGACGCCCTCAGGGTCAATCAGGAAGGTGGCGCGGTCTGCCAGGCCCTGGCCTTCACGCATCACGTTAAAGTTGTTGGTGATGGTGCCGGTCTGGTCGCCCACCATGAAGTAGTTGATCTTGCCGATGGTGTCGGAGCTGTCGTGCCAGGCCTTGTGGGTGAAGTGGGTGTCGGTGGACACGGAGAACACCTCGACGCCACGGCGCTGCAGCTCTTGGTAGTGGTCCGCCAGATCACCCAGCTCGGTGGGGCAGACGAAGGTGAAATCCGCAGGGTAGAAGAAGAACACCGCCCACTTGCCCTTCACATCCTGCTCGGTGATCTCGACAAACTCGCCCTGTTTGAAGGCGGTGGCTTTGAAAGGCTTAATCTGAGTGTTGATCATGTCGTATCTCTCTTATTCGCAAGGTTTAAATGGTGACGCCCGCTGCGTCGATGGAGCTATAGTGCCCCAGACCGGTCACCAACAAAAGCGGTTGCAAACTATCAATACAAACTCATTTATCGATTAAGAGGGTGAGAAAGGATAGAGAAGGGAAAAGCGAGGAGGAGCAAGGGGGGAGATTTAGGCTGACCCGCCAGGCCTAGCTGAGCACTTCTGCAGCGCCAGAAGCACTCAGCCGATGGACAGTCTAGGAGGAGTGCTCGGCGGTGGATGAGACGGTCAGATGCCTCTGGGTCAGCCACAATACAGTCACCACAATGTACATCGCCAGGGGAAGCAACCTGACGGTGATGGAGGTGGCCTCGGGACTGGCTGCCAAACCCAGCATGGGGGTCTCGCCCAGGTCCCACGCCCCGAAAGTGCCGTGCAGATAGAAGGACTGCGCCGCCCAGAACAGGCTCACCAGCACGAAGGGAAAGCGTCGGCGCGACAACATCTGATAGCCGCCATAGGCCCCGGCCAGGGACAACAGGCAGATGGCAACAAAACCGGTCAGTTCGGCGCCATTGGTCCAATCGGAAAACATCAGGGTATTGAACAACCGGTAGATGGCGTAGAACACGGTGATCGCCATACTGGCCACCAGGGCCTTCGCTTCCTTACTGTGGGTCACATTCAGCTCCTTTTGGCAATGCTTCCTCTGGCAATCTCAAGGCAGATCTCTTGTTTACTCAGAAGATTAGGCTAAACCACAAGAGTATCAGAACAGTCGGTATAAACACCGCGGAAAAGTGACCCCTTTTGTAACAACTCTAATTCGACTCCGGCCGCCTGGGCGCGAGCGGGCGATCGCTCTTTAGCAAAAAGTGTTGATCATTAGTTACATTCCCGGCCATACTAAACTAGAGCAATTACTCTAATTCAGATATTGCCATGAGGATGACACGGCCGCTGCCCTAAGGGTTGGCACTCGCGACTGTCAGGCGGCTGCGGGGAGTACCGAAAGTCGGACAACACAGAGATTCCTCTATGTCGAAGAGGAGTACGTTCAACTCACAAAGAAAACGCAGGAAAGGAAGCAATATGAAGAAAGTCTTCGTGACCGCTGTGATAGCAGTACTGGTATTACTCTCTCCCGTTCTGTACATGCTCTATTCGTTCTCCACCAACGGTCCCATGCCCGACGAGGCGTTCCAGGCCAAGTTACCGGAGATCGTCAACAACCTGGAAGTCCAGATTGAGGGCAATGGACCGCAGACCCTGGTGCTGATCCACGGCTACCCCGACAGCCTGGAGATGTGGGACAAGCAGGTGGACTACCTCAAGGACCACTACACTTGCGTGCGCTTCACCCTGCCGGGCTTCGAACTGGACGACAATGGCCAGCGCCCCGAATTCAACATTCAGCAGACCCGGGCGATCATCGACAGCTTCATTGAATCACTGGGCAAAGACAAGGTGACGGTGCTGGCCCACGACTGGGGCGCGGTGTTTGCCTTTAAGTACCTGGAGAAGAACGACCTGGTAGACCGGGTGGTGCTGTACGACATCGGCAGCTTCGGCGACGAGAAGCGCCCCGCCATCAACGTCAAGTACACCTTTGCCCTGGCCGTGGCCTGGGCCCTGCCCGAGTCCTGGGGGGAGAGCCTCACCCGCTACACCGCCGAGGAGATTCTGCACATCGAAGATGTGGACCCGCATAAGACCATCGACGACCTGCGCTCCGATCCTCGCCTGACCTACCCCTACTGGCATCTGTGGAAGTCGATCCTCGCCAAGCAGCTTCCGCCCTCTCTGGAGGTGGAAGACTATGGCACCCCCTTCCTGTTCCTCTACGGCAAGGATAAGAAGGTGTGGTTCCACGCCAATAGCTGGGCCGAGAAGGTAGAGGCCCTGAACAAGGGCCAGGTGGAATCGGTTCCCGGCGGCCACTGGTTCATGCACTCCTCCGCCGACCTGGCCAACGAGAAGGTACACGACTGGTTGCAGCAGCATTGAGGCGTCAGAGGTCACCCGCCTCAAGCAAAGACGCCCGGAAGCTGAGCAGATAAGAAGGCCCGCTTGGCAGTTGCCAAGCGGGCCTTTCATACGCTTCTGTCAATCGCTTGTGATACCAGCCCCTCACGGCTGGGAAAAGTTGAATGCTCGGTTAAACACCCAAACCCGCACCGAGTTTCAGCGCTGGCTCAGTTGATGGCCCAAATCGAAACGATCCAGCTGCATCACCTTACTCCAGGCTTTAATAAAGTCATCAACGAACTTCTGCTGAGCATTATCGTAGGCGTACACCTCTGCCACGGCGCGTAACTCTGAGTTGGATCCAAAGATCAAATCCACCGTGGTTGCGGAGAACTTCTGCTGGTTACTGTCCCGGTCGAAGCCGTAGTAAAGCTCCTCCTGCTCTGCTTTCTCCCAACGAATGGACATGTCCATCAGGTTCACAAAGTAATCGTTGCTAAGCTGCCCCTCCTTATCGGTGAAAACGCCGTGGGGGCTGTTATCGCTGTTGGCACCCAGTACCCGCAATCCGCCCAGCAATACGGTCATCTCGGGCACCGTCAGATTAAGCTGTTCAGCCCTGTCCACCAGCATCTCTGCCGGTGGGCGATAGCTGCGCGACGCATCAAAGTAGTTGCGGAAGGCATCGGCTGTGGGCTCCAGCAGGGCGAAGGAGGTCACATCGGTCTGTTCCTGGCTGGCATCGGTACGACCGGGAACAAAAGGTACTGCCGCGGTTACGCCGGCCTGCCTGGCCGCCTCTTCCACTGCGGCGGCACCGGCGAGCACAATCAGGTCGGCCATGGAGATGGCTCCGCCACCTTCCGCAAACCGCTTCTGGATCTTGCCCAGCTCAGCCAACACCGTTTTCAGCTCATCAGGGTTGTTCACCGCCCACTGGTTTTGCGGAGCCAGCGCCACGCGGGCGCCATTGGCCCCGCCACGCATGTCAGAAGCACGGAAGCTCGATGCAGACGCCCAGGCGGTTCTGACCAGCTGACCCGTGGTCAGCGAAGAATCAAGAACCTGCTGTTTCAGTTGACGCACCTGCGCCTCGGTCACCAGTGGGTGCTCCACTGGCGGCACGGGATCCTGCCAAATCAGGGTTTCACTGGGCACTTCACTGCCCAGATAGCGAGCCGCCGGCCCCATGTCACGGTGAGTCAGCTTGTACCACGCCTTGGCAAAGGCCAGGCGATATGCCTCAGGATCCGCCAGGAAGCGCTCGGCCACTTTGCGGTACGCCGGGTCAAACTTCAATGCCAGATCGGCGGTGGTCATCACCGGGGGATTCTTCTTGCCCTCGATGTGAGCATCAGGAACGCTGTCATGCACCGACTTGTCCGTCGGTACCCAGATGATGCCCCCTGCCGGGCTGCGGCTCTGCTCCCATTCGAGGTTAAGCAGGTTTTCCAGGTAAAGAGTGGTCCACTGAGTCGGCGCCTGAGTCCAAGCCCCTTCCAGGCCGCTGGTGACCGTGTCTTCCGAGTGGCCCTTACCGCAGCGGTTCTTCCAGCCCAAACCCTGCTCATCGGTTCCTGCAGCGCCCGGCTCGGCACCGACACAATCCGCTGGCTTATGGGCACCGTGCATCTTGCCGAAAGTGTGCCCACCGGCAATCAAAGCGACCGTTTCCTCGTCGTTCATGGCCATGCGGCCAAATGCGACGCGAATGTTCTTAGCAGATCCGGCGGGATCCGGCTTGCCTTTGGGCCCCTCCGGATTCACATAGATGAGTCCCATATGAGTAGCACCCAGCGGCCGCTGCAGCTTTCCGCTGCTGTCTTCCCGGTCGCTGGCCAGCATCTCAAGCTCCGGTCCCCAATAAACCAGATCGGGTTCCCAGTCATCGCTGCGGCCACCGGCAAAACCAAAGGTCTTGAACCCCATGTTTTCCAGGCCAACGGTACCAGCCAAAATCATCAGGTCGCCCCAGGAGATCTTCTCACCATACTTCTGTTTCAATGGCCAAAGCAGGCGTTTGGCTTTGTCCAGGTTACCGTTGTCAGGCCAACTGTTGAGCGGGTCAAATCGCATTTGACCACCATCGCCGCCGCCGCGACCATCCAGGGTGCGATAGGTGCCGGCGCTGTGCCAGGCAAGGCGAATGAACAGTGGCCCGTAATTACCGAAATCGGCAGGCCACCAGTCCTGGGAGTTGGTGAGCAACTCGTTCATATCAGCCTTGAGTTGTGCCATATCCAATTGGCTGAACGCCTTGGCATAATCAAAGTCGGCACCATAAGGACTGGAGTGGGCATCATGGTCTCGCAATGGCGACAGGTCCAATTGCTGCGGCCACCAATAATGGTTCGGCTTCGCTTGTCCGACGGAGGCGTTGTCCTTGGGATCTTCAGAGGAAACAGGTGTGGCGGCAATGGCTCCGGCACTGCACAGCGCCAACATCAGCGCACTGACAGCCCAGCGACTTGATACTCGAGCATTGATTTTCATGACCTCTACCTATCTTGAGTGATTGGCGGCAGCTCCCTGCAATCAGCAATGCAGGCGCCTTGGGCTCACGTAATTCAACGATCCACTACGAAGCTGCGTTGTAATTTCATTAAAGGTAGAAGTCAGCTTTCATTCGTAGAAACAGACAGGGTAGATTGTTGTAATCGATAAATGCTATGGCCTTGATGGCTGACATAGCAACTGATTGAAAGGTTAAGCAACATGGGCAGGATTCGAGCTGACTAAGAGCCTCAATGACCGAAGAAATTACCGCGTCGTTGCTCTTCCCCTCCAACACGAACCAACCGCAGCTGGGCTGAACTGCTGACGTTCTGGTTTGCGGCACAGATGGGCGACTCAATAAGCTCCTTCAAATCAGCCACATGCCTGAAGACGGTACGGCTGCGCCTCAATCATGACCGCCATGCATCTACTAAATGTATAAAATTCATGATTTTTATGAGAGCCCGGCTTTAGCAGGCCATCGGGTTTTCATGTAAGAATTCGGCCAATTTTTTGCATGTTGTTGAGGCCAGAAGTGAAGAGCTTATTTGAACAGTCCCATCTCGGAAGCATGAGGCTGAAGAACCGTTTTGTCAGAAGCGCGACCTGGGAAAATATGACCACCGAAGATGGCCATATGACCGATAAGCTCTACGCCATCTACGATGAACTGGCCAAGGGCGAAGTGGGGCTGATCATCACCGGTTACGCCAACATCGTCGAGGAGGAACAGCCCAACCCGGGCATGATGGGGATCTACGATGACTCCTTCATCAACGAGTACCTCAGGCTGACCGACCTGGTCCATGAAAGTGACGCCAAGATAGTAATGCAGCTTGCCTATGGCGGCACCAAGACCACCCACAATGTGGGCGAGCGAGTCATCTTCGCCCCCAGTGATGTGCCGGAAAGAGGCACCAAGACACAAGGCAAGGCGATGACCAAGGAGGAGATCGACTACATCATCGATGCCTTCGCCAAGGCCGCTTGGCGAGCCAAGGAAGCCGGCTTTGACGGTGTTGAGATCCACGGCGCCCACACCTATCTGATCAATCAGTTCCTAAGCCCCTACTACAACCGCCGCGAAGATGAGTACGGTGGCAGCCTGAAGAACCGCATGCGGTTCCTGCTGGAGATCTACGCCAGGATGCGCCAGATGGTCGGTGCCGACTTTCCAATCATGGTGAAGCTGACCGCATCAGAGTTCTTTGAAGGTGGACTCACCTTCGACGAGACAAGAGTCATCTGCAAAAACCTGGAAGCCGTAGGCGTCGACGCCATTGAGATCTCCGGCAACATTCACGGCAAAGCAGACACCCTGGTGGGAGAGGAGTTTGACGAGCATAAGATTCAGGAAGAGGGCTACTTCCTGGATTTTGGCAAGGTAGTCAGTGAAGAGATCAACGTACCTGTCATCACCGTCGGCGGCCTGTCTGACATCGAGACTCTGGAAGAGATCGCCAGCACCACCAAGATTGAGTACTTCGCCATCGCGCGGCCTCTTCTGGCCGAGCCGCAGCTGGTTAGGCGCTGGAAAGAGGGTGACCGCAGCCCAGCCATCTGTGAACGATGCTCCAAGTGCCGCACCCGCAGAGGTAACTTCTGCGTGGTGCACAATAAGCGTAGAGAGCAGTAAGCCAGTTCGGCGTAACTAGTGGTTTCCTGCGCACTCGCTCAAGCTATCTCCCCAATTATGGGGAGACAGCTTAAGACATCTTGGAATCTTGAGGTTCATCGTCCCCTAAAACCAGATGAGAGTCCGTTTTCGTTTCGACACTGACACTCAGTTTCTGATAAATGCCAAGAGCCACAATCGATATCGAGGAAACAAGAATCAGCACTGCCGGATAGATCAATAACCGCAGATCTTCAGTGCCCGCCTTAAATATATATACCAGTCCTTCGATGCTAACCGCGATTGCAATAATCACCATGATCTTAGTAATCGTCTTCCGGGCTTCTTCAGGATTGCGAAGCTCCTTTTCCTGGAAGACCTCCTCTTCGACCATATACTGCGCAACATCAATAATGGCAGCCGCAATGATGATAGCCCCAACCGAATGCAACACAACGGGAATAAACGCCGTCCTGTCACTAAAGAAGATGCCCTCGACAATCTCGTACGCTGACCAGAGAATGGTTATCAGCGCAATCAGCATCAAGGTCATCGCGGCCAAGAAGTGAATCAGAGTTAGAAATTTTCCACAAAAGCTCTTCATCCATTACCCTCTCGTTTGCTAACCACAGCTGAAAACTGTCAATAAACCAAATATTTAATATAGCACAGCCACACACAGCCCTTATGTGGATACCCAGGTTAACAACAACGGATCGTCGTCAGTTCTACCCAAAGTCTTCACTCTCAAGGAGCTCCCCATACGTGGACACCCACACTAACAGCAACAAATCTCTTCTACGCCTATCCTTAGTTTTCATTCTCAAGGAGCGAGAACGATGCCTAAAGCCAGGAAGCAACAAATCAGCTTGGACGATACCCGCTACTATCACTGCGTCAGCCGATGCGTTCGACGCGCCTTCCTATGTGGCCAAGATCCTTACACCGGCAAGTGTTATGAACACCGCAGGGAATGGGTACAAGAACGGTTGCTGTCACTGACACAAGTGTTTGCCATTGAAGTCATCGCCTTTGCCGTCATGAGCAACCACACCCACGCGGTGCTTTACGTCAATGTGGACAAGGCCAATGTCTGGAGCGATTTAGAAGTCGTTGAGCATTGGCATATGCTGTTTACGGGCAATGTCATGACCCGCCGCTTCCTGATAGAGGAAGAGCGTGATGAGATGGAGAGTTGGGAGCTGCACCGAGTGGAGCAATTGGTGACTCAGTACCGTCAGCGATTAACCGACATTAGCTGGTTTATGCGGACCCTCAACGAATTCATCGCCCGTAAAGCCAACAGGGAAGATAACTGCAGCGGTCGCTTTTGGGAGGGCAGATTCAAGTCTCAGGCGCTGCTGGATGAACAGGCCCTACTCTCTTGTATGGCCTATGTCGACCTCAATCCCATCAGAGCCAAGATGGCCAGCACACCCGAGCAATCAGACCATACCTCAATCCAACTACGCATTAATGCCGCGTTAGCTGGAAAGCAGCCGGCAAGGCTAAAAGCGTTTGATGCAGAGGATATCGAGAACTGTACCCTACCCTGCCACCTCAATGACTACCTGGAGCTGGTGGAGTTTACCGGCAGAGTCATACGAGAAGACAAGGCAGGACATATCACCAAGGGCACCGCCGACCTGCTCACCAGGCTGGAGATAGAACTCGACAACTGGATGGAGCTTACCCAAGGCTTCGAGTACCAATTCCATCACTTGGCAGGCCGAGAGAACAGCATACGCCAATGCCGCCAAGCCGACGGGTTGAAGCGAATACGAAGCTCAACCAACGCCAAACGATTACTCGCCTAATCGTCAGCAAAACCCCGCCTTCATGTCGACCACGCAGCGCTCGACGGCCTAAACGCGCCCATTGCCCAAAAAGTACAGCCCAAAGCCACAACTCCAGACCCCTTCACTATCGGAAGTGCAGTAAACCTCATCTGTTAACCACTAGATTCAGCTAGCCCAATCGAAGCAAAATGAACGCTCCATTAACATGGGTGTCTTTGTAATTACCCTTAGCAAAGGGATTGCCATAACCGTAGAACCGGTCAATGTCGGCGGCTCTCTGCGGGGGGAGATCAGAGATCCAGACGGATTGATCATCGAACTACGTCAGTGGTTGTAACCCACTGATGTTGAGACTCTTCAATTGGTTTAGGCTGAGCTCGGCGCCTTACCCTGACCTACATCAAGAAACCACTACCTATCACGGCATCTGGACATCCAGCATCATCGCCGTACTGATTCCTCCCGGAATGTAGGCTGAGCGCCCACGCCGCTACTCAAACAAAGGCCAAACACCCTGAAGCAAAAATGCTCCTTGCTCATTGGAGCAGGAGCATTTTGGGCTTCAGATAGCAGGCCCCTTCTTAGCATGGGTGTCCATGTAAGGCCCCAAGGCCCCTGACCTACATCAAGAAACCACTACCTATCACGGCATCTGGACATCCAGCATCATCGCCGTACTGATTCCTCCCGGAATGTAGACTGAGCACTCACGCCGCGACTCAAACAATGGCCAAAGGCCCTGTAGCAAAAATGCTCCTTGCTCATTAGGGCAGGAGCAATTTGGGCTATAGATAGCAGGTCCCCTCTTAGCATGGGTGTCCATGTAACCATTGTATCACCTGTATCTTGCCTCTCAGCATGGGTGTCTTTGTATCTGTAATGTAATTTAATCTTCTTTACTGTCTTTGTGCCTTACTACTCTTCATATATTTTATTTGATTCAAAACCTCTTTCGTCATATAAATAGTACACTCGCTATCATCTATATCCTCTAAGCGAATCCATTCCGATCTGCCATTTGTCATCAACTCAACTATTATTTCCTCTTGAAAAGTCAAAGCCACTCTCTCAACTACTATTGCAGGCTCTTCTTCAGGTTTATTCTCTCCATACCAGCGTATAGATGTCATAATGCTATGATACACATTGTATATGAATGACTTACACATCAATAAAATAAGAACAAAAAATGACTGCAGAAGTGATAGTGTAAAATACAAATAAACTTTGTAGACCGACACTCCAAAAACAAAAACATTTGAAGCTTGCATTGGAATATCTGTTTTCATGAATAGAGAGTAAAGGTACGTTATAAGTGTTAGAGATATTATATCAACAACAACTTTAATAAATACGCAATGACTACTTTTTAAATGACTAACTCCATTTTTCTTATCATGGAATTTAGACATTGATAACTGAAATTCCTTATCTGACAAGGTCGAATATATTGAATATCCAGCAAGAATAAAACCCACAATCGAAACCGACCAACCAATTATATTCCCCGAAACCTTTTGGATCTCATCTGAGAGATATACAACATCCCCTTCCGTATTGACGTTTAACAAAAAAATCAAAATGAAAGAAAGGAGGGATATAACTTTAGTATCAGTACCGCTCTTTATTCTTCGTATAATAATGTAAAGTTTCCAAAAGTTACTCTCACTAGTCAACTCAGATAAATCGCTATTTGAATCTGTCATTAGTGCACCTACTTAATCATATTAATGATGAATTCAAGCTTCTCCTTGATGCTACTTCCATCTGAAATCCTAGGGGCTCTAACAACTCCGTCCCTAATAAGCTCCAAAAATGACTCGTACGTTTCTTTGACCAATATTCGTGGTGAATCATTTATATCACCTATAGTTCTAGTTAGTTTAAACTCTTCATGTGTACCAATCAATTTATCATCATTAATATCTTTACCAGTCATTTTGATTAAGATATTTCCATCTTTCACTGCTTCTTTCGAAAGATCTGCAACTTCTTCATGAGGTAGTGTTTTCTTACTCTTTGAAAATTCCACTTTGGACTTAGATTGGCCAAGCTTTTTATTCTTTTCTCTCCAAGACTTAAAGAACTCATTACAATCATACTCACTATTCGGCATCACTAGCTTCAAAGATAACTTGTCTATAGACTTCATACCTCTGATAAATTCATCAATATCTGCATCAGAAGATAAAGGGATTACCTCTATGTCAGGTTTTGGAAACGAAGCTTCTAAGTCACATTTTTTCGTAACTTTATAGTTTCCACCTCTCTCTTGCCTGAGCTTCTTTTGATATTCATATTCATCGTTTATATAAGTTCTACGTTCATTATTTATAAACTTTTCAATTGTTGCTTTAAAGTTTTCCATTGTTGGAGAGTCCTTTTGCTCCTTTATGAAAAACATACGATGTTCTTTTAACGAGAGAATGAATATAGATGAGGGTGAATTTTGAATACGAAGATTATCATCAATTAGCTCATCACCTTTAAGAACCTGCTCTCTTTCTAAAATCGTATCTTTTACTATCCTACCATATATAAAAGGAAGCCTTTCATTATTAATTGTCACCTCAATTAAACGAACCCCATTAAAAAGCCATCTGGAGTCGCCATAATTCCTAATATGCTCATTCATAAATGCAGGATGAACAAATTGTACATATCTGTCCAAAAGTTTTAAATCACCAAAGTGACAAACAAAGTTCCAAAATTCTATATTGTAGTTTTTTTTCATATTACACTCAATTTTGAATTATATCTTTTCTGCACAAAAGACTAAAAATAGCCAAATGAAACTGGCAATCTAAAATCGAAGAAAAGCTTACTTAGTGGGCTAGTGATTACGATTATTCCTTGAATTAAAAACTGGACCAAGTAACCCCATCAGACTCCCTATATTGCGGTAGTGGTTATCAATATAGCCTCTATATAAATTGCGATGAATTGAAACCCTTTCATCTCCTGAGCGATCCTGGATATAATCTACAATTGCATTTAACTTATTTTTTGCTACCTGTCTTGCGTTGTCTCCATTAATGGCTTGATATTCCCGAGATAACACATAATTACCAATTCTCACTTCCACCCCGCAAAAGCTCATATTTAAGTTAGCTTGTGACTCAATAAAGTCTACCAAGCCGACTTCCGGAGTGCACGGTAAGAAATTAACTTTGGCATCTAATCTATCATAAAGATCAGTTACTGTTCTGGTACCTTGTCTTCGTGCATTTGGAATTGCCTCTGTTCGAACATCATCATCAAGGAATGCATACCTTCGAACATGACCCGGGAGTATCTGGCTAGATCTGTCAAGCATTTTTAAAACTTGATAATATCCACCTACGGGAACAACTTTAAACATCGGCTTAAATACATCAGACACCTCATAAAACTTACCGCACATTTGTTCTAGCAGAACCTTTGCTTGCTCATCTTCAACAAAGAAAACAAAATCCGTGTTTAATTCTTCGTCAAATGCAATTTCTCCAAGGACATGAGCAGGATATACTTGCCTTTTAACATCCACGTGAGTTCCATTATCGGAAAGCAAGATTATTTTATTTCTGTCCACATTTTTAATTAGTGTTGAAGAATGTGTGGAAAATATTACTGTCAAGCTTTTATCATTTGCAACACGCTCTAGTTTATGTAACAATCTAACCTGTGCCTGAGGATGTAAAGCCATTTCTATTTCATCTATGAGAACTAGACTGTTATCTTGTGACATAGATAACTTTTCTGCTAGTTTCAATATGCAAAGCTCTCCTAGACTAAAGTTCTTTTCTGAGTAATAATGTAGCTCTCTACCCGCTCTGTAAGGTAATAGATAAGCTTGATTACCCACTCCTCTTCTTGTGTTCACATATTTAAGTTCATTCCACTTCAAATCTCCTAATACAGATGACATAAAATCTCGAATCACATCGTTCGCGGCATTAATTCTTCTCGGAATGATTTCATCGCCATATGGTTCAACTCTACTTCCATTGGCTTCAATAAACTGAGTACTGGAAAATGGAAACCTTCTAAGAAGTGATGAGTTACGTTTCGGTTTTGGAGGCCACCTTTTCCCTCCATAAGTATAAGTAACCTCCTCACCATCAATAATATATCTCACTTTAGATTGCCTAAATGTATCCAACCTACTTTGTGTGGCGGTTGTTTTATAGTAATCCTGAAAAGCCCTAGATTTCTTTATTCGGAACAATGCTGCCAGTAAGCTGGTTTTTCCAGAGCCATTCAAACCAGTTAAAAGCCATAGACCTTGGTTAGGAATATCAAACTTTAAGCTTGATATTCCTTTTAGGTGTTCTAATTCAACTCTCATACTTCAATGAATCTCAACTCTAGTTAGTTTCTGTTCTTCTAATAAATCAAAGTTATTTCATTATGATTAGCAAAACATCAACATTTATAACTAATCACTTTTTGAAAACCTGAGTCAATAGATATTATCTTTATGTTACGCGCATTATATAAACGAATGACATTCGAGTATAAACACCCGCTAACCCACAACTCATTGATTCAAAACCGTAACCACATTCATCCTTCCAATGCACCGACACGGCTCCGCCCATGCTTCCCGGGTAACCAGCCTCGAACCCACATTGAATCGATTTGTAGATGTCCCAAACTACCTCTCTAAGCATCAGAAAAGTATGGCCAATCTCTCACAATCGCTAGAGAGATTGGCCATAGATGACTGATCTACTGTGAAAAATCAGAAATGAGGTCGCAATGGACGCAAAGAGAACTGTGGTTCTGATAGGAAAAGAGGCGCCGAAGCGCCCCTGTTATCGAGCTTTGTTGGTCAACCACACCACCTGATAGGGCGCCAGCTCTATCTCGCCGTGCAGGTCGGTGTACTCCTCATCGCTGAGCAGGTCCCACCAGGTGTCGGTGCCGATAAGGTTGAGACTGGAGAGGCGCAGAGGCTGAGGCTGGTTGGTGACGTTGGCCACGGCGAACACGCTCTGATCTCTGAGCTTGCTCTGACGCCACAGGCCGAAGAGTTCGTCACGCAGATGCAGAACAAACTGGGTGGCGCTGGGGTGGAACGCCGCTTGCTGCTGGCGCATGCGCACCAGCTGGGTCAAGCGAACAAACACCTGATGGTGGTGACTGTTTGCGTCCTCCAGCAGGGGCTCCAGTTCGTCCACGTCCCAGCAATGACGGTTGATGCTGCGGTTGTTGCCAGTGTTGCGCACCTTGGCGTGGTCGTTCTTGGTGGCCAGCAGGCTGTGGATGTAGATGGCGGGCAGTCCCTCCAGGGCCAGCATGATGGCGTGGATGCACAGGAAGCGCTCCTGCTGAAACTCATCGCTGCCCTCTAGGGTGCCCTTCATGGCATCGAACAGGGAGATGTTGATCTCATAGGGGCGCAGCCCCTGATAGCCGAGGCTGCGCCAGGAGATGCGCGCCCCGAAAGACTCCATGGTGGTGGCGATGTCGGCAATCTGCTTGTCATCCAGCAGGCCTTCCACCGGCCTTAGGCCAATGCCGTCGTGGGAGGCGATGAAGTTGAGGTAGGTGGTGCCCAACTGGGCCGGCGGCATGCTCATCTGCCACAGCTTCAGCGCGTTGCAATCGCCGGTGAGCATGGTGTGCAGCAGCAGCGGTGGCAGGGAGAAGTTGTAGATGGCGTGGGCTTCGTTGCCGTTGCCGAAATAGGCCAGGTTCTCCCGGTTGGGGATGTTGGTCTCGGTGATCAGCAAGATCTTGGGGTCGTAGAAGTTCACCAGGGTGCGCAGCAGGCGGATTATCTCATGGGTCTGAGGCAGGTTGAGGCAGTTGGTGCCCAGCTCCTTCCACAGGAAGGCCACCGCATCCAGGCGGAAGATGGTCACTCCCTGACTGAGGTAGAGAGCGATGATCTTCACCATCTCCACCAGCACCTGGGGGTTGGCGAAGTTGAGATCCACCTGATCATGGCTGAAGGTGCACCACACATGGCGCTCACCCTCGGCGGTGGTCACCGGCCGCAGCAGATCGCTGGTGCGCGGGCGCACCACCTGATGGTAATCGCCATTGGGGTCGGCGCTGATGAAGTAGTCCTTGCCCGGTGCCTCCCCCGCCTTGAACTGCTCGAACCAACGGCTGCGACTGGAGCAGTGGTTGATCACCAGATCCGCCATCAACCGGCTGTCTGCGGCAATCTCCTGAATGTCCTGCCACTCACCCAGGTTGGGGTTGACCCTGGCGTAGTCGATGACCGAGAAGCCATCGTCCGAGCTGTAGGGGAAAAACGGCAGTATGTGCACCCCGGTGGCCAGCTTAGCCAGGTAGCGGTCCAGGAAGCGTTTGAGGGTATGCAGGGGCACCTCCCCCTCGCGCTTAAGGCTGTCGCCATAGGTGATGACGATAAGGTCGGTCTCATCCCAGGGCTCTGCCCTGGCTTCCACCCCATCCACCCGGCCCTCGACGCCCAGAGCCTGCATCAGCTGCAGCGCCAGGGTGCCTTGGTCGGTGTCCGGGTAGATGAGCTGCAGATGGTCCACCAACTGCTGATGCAAATTGTCCAGGCTGCTGTGGGCCAGCAAATCGTCGCTCGACATATCAGGACCTCATAAACTCCCGGTGATCCTCCTCCACCGCCTCCACCAACTGCTCGAAGATGTCGGGGATGGCGCTGCGCACCCGGCTCCAGCTGGGAATAAAGGGTTTTTCCATGGGGTTGTCCAAGAAGTGTAGCCCGGCCTTGAGCACGTTCTCGGCAAACAGCTCCACCGACTCCTCCTCGCTGTGCACATCGAACTTGAGGCCGTTGATGGCGGCGTCGTTGCGGTAGGTCTCGATAAAATCCAGGGCGATGCGGTAATAGGTGGCTTTGATAGAGCGGAAGGTCTCGGTGGAGAACACCACCCCGTTGGTGGCCAGCTTGCGGAATATCGCCTTGCTGATGTCGATGGACATCTTGGACAGGCCGCCGCTGTCGTCGTGTTTGGACAGATCCTGATGCTTGTGATCGTAGCAGTCGGCGATGTCCACCTGACACAGGCGGTTGGTGGCGTAGTTGCGCTTCATCTCCGACAACACGCCAATCTCCAACCCCCAGTCGCTGGGGATGCGGATGTCGTTGATCACATCGATGCGGAAGGAGAACTCCCCGGCCAGGGGGTATCGGAAAGAGTCGAGAAACTCCAGATAATCCAGGTGCCCCAAAATCTTCTTGAGGGAGCGCAGCAGCGGCGTCACCAGCAACCGGGTAACCCGGCCGTTCATTTTGCCCTCGGCCACCCGGGCGTAGAATCCCTTACAGAACTCGTAATTGAAGGTGGGGTTGGCCACCGGATAGATCAGCCTGGCCAGCATGCTGCGGTCATAGGTGAGGATGTCACAGTCGTGCAGGGCCACGGATTCGGTTTTGCCCCGGGCCAGCACATAACCCAGGCAGTACCAGACGTTGCGCCCCTTGCCCATCTCGGTAGGCGCCAGCCCTTCGGCCTTGAGCCTCTCATCGATGGCCCGCAATCTGGGGCCGTCGTTCCACAACACCCTGTGGCTCTGGGGCAGGCGGTTGAAGAACTCCAGGGCGTGCTGATACTGGTCGCGGTCGGCCCGATCCAGTCCGATGACGATCTCCTCCAGATAGGGCACCTGGGTCAGCTCCTGGACGATGTTATCCAGGGCCGGTCCCTGCAGCTCGCTGTACAGAGAGGGCAGCACCAGAGACATGGGGCGGGATTTACTGAACTGAGTCAGCTCGGTCTCCAGGTCATTGATGTCGCGGTCGGTCAGATTGTGCAGGGTGGTGATGATGCCGTTCTGATAAAAATCGCCCATGGTGCTCTCCCTTAGCCTTTCCCAATCCATGCTCTGGTCCGCAGGACACATTGCCTCTCCCCCTCACGTAGCAAGTGTGATGCCAGCGCCTTTCAGGGCCGAGGCTCAGGGGAGCCGGTACTGGTCCAGCAGCAGGTTAATGGTGTCGTTCCAGCCCTCTGGGCCGCAGCGTTCGGTCACCTGGGTGATCGCTCGGGTGGCATCGCTGAGGCTGGGAGGCGGATTGACCGGCGAGCGCACCAGCACCGGGTGATCCGCCAGCTCCAGCATGGCAATGTCGTTGTCGCCATCCCCCAGGGCGATCACTCTGGGCAACTCGCCCCCCTCCATGGCCCAGTGGTGGGCGTAGGCCTGTCGCAGCGGCGCCAAGCAGCAGCCCTTGTCGCTGTGCCCGACTACGTGGAGGAAACGCCCGCCCATCAGCAGTTTGAGCCCATAACCCTCTACCGCCCGCCTGAGGGTCTTCAGATCGGCATTGCTGCCCTGCCACAACAGGGGCTCGGAAAACTGCCTGTCCAGGGCCTGTGCGGCACTGTCGCCATCCAGGCCGGTGAGGTCCATCAGGGTGGGCACATCCCAGTCGGCGAAGCCTTCGAGTTTGAGCCCGGTATCCCGGCGAATTTGCGCCAGGGCGGAGAGAATTTGCGCCCGATTTGCACCAAAAGCTTGCAGGCGATAACCGGGCGCTGCACCAGTGTGGTGCTCGTCCATGGCCTGATGCAGGTCCACTTCCGGGGGCCAGAACAACGCAGCGCCATTCTCCACCACATAGGGGGCGTGATTGTTCAGTTGCGCCCGCAATGGCGCCAGCTCGGCGGCGGTTTTGCTGGTGTTGAGGATGACGGGGATGCCCAGGCTCTCCAGCCGCGCCAGGGCAGGCACGGCTGCCTGAAAGCTGTAGTTGTGGTGATCCAGCAGGGTTCCGTCGAGATCGGTAACCACCAGCAGTTTGAGTGATTGGGCCATCCGTGTGCTCCTTAGCTCAGCAGAGGATGAGTATAGCTAAGCAAGGATTGGCCCAAGATGGGATGGCAGCGAAAGTGGGGTTCTCTGAAAGAGGTCGGTGGTCAACATCAAAGCCACTGGACTACGGCCTTCGCCACAATGACAATCAAAAGCAGAGCCGCTGGATTGCGCCGTTCGTCACCAGCTCTGGGAAGCAGGCGGAACTTAGGGGTTTTGAAATCTAAGAGAGGGGAAAGAGTGCCAGTGGCACTTGGTGGGCAATAAGGTGCTCTTGGGTACGGGTCTGGCCGAAGCGGCCCATGGTGGACAGCGCTGTATCTACCCACTCGGGTTTTGCCGCCCGCTCGCCCAGGCCAACTCTGGCATCCCTTTGGTTCTGCCAGCGCTGCTCCGGCCCCTCGAGGGATCTCCAGCCGGCATCACAGATAAGCGGCCACTGCTGCTGCTCGGGCAACAACGCCTGCTCAGCCCCGCACGTCAGGGCAATCTCCACCCCCTTGGGGTCGAAATCCGCAAACACCACTTTAAGCGGGCAGGACAATCGCGCAAACGCCTTGCTGGCCGCCGAGTTGGAGGTGTCCTTCATGTCCCCGCGATAGAGGAAGAGTGCATCGCTCAGGGGCTCCGGCAGCAACAACCTGGGCAAGGCGGTCATCACCGACAGGTTCTCCACCAATACCAGAGCCGGGTGTTCCACCGAGTCGATAAAACGCTGATCAATCAAGCTTCCAGCTCCGGCAAAGGGGAGCACGGGGTAACGCTCCCCGTTGAGCTGTAAACTGCCCAGGGCATTCACCAGCACCATGTCCGCCTTAACCGGTGCGCTGCCGCGCTTCTCATCATTAAAGCGTCCCGCCTGGGTGATGCGATCCGGGCGGCTGTCACTCATGAACGCAAACCCACGGTGATGTTGCTGTAGGTAAAGTTGTTGTTGGTGCCATCGACCAACGCCTCTTCCAGCTCAAGATCGAGGCTGCGCTGCAGGTCGATGCTCAGGCTGCAGTAGTAGCCAAACACCAACTCAATCCAGGGTTCTGGCTCCAGTTGCCAGCCCTGCTCCATCCAGTGGCTCTGGCGCTTCTGCCAGTAGTCGAGGGCGCTCAGTGAGGTCTCGAGGGATTGCTCGAAGTAACTCTCCACCTCATCCAGGGCCCAGTCACTGATGTAACCCAGGATCTCCAACGCGTCAGATTCCACCTCGACACCCTCTCGACCCCGCACTTCCGGCGCCGCCTGGCTGAGCTTGCGCAGGTGCTGAACAATGGCAACCAGGGACTCCTCCTGGGCGCTGCTGCGCACATCGGGGTGGCCCCCAGTGGTGAGCGGCGGCGACAGTCTCAGTGCCTGAGGCAGGGTTTCGCTGAAGGGCAGCTCTTCCGACAGTTGATACTCAGGGTGCTGACGAAGGAAGCGGGCCATCCCCTTAAGCTGATTGGCTTGTTTCACCTGACGACGCAGCCGGAACAGGCTCTGGCGCATCTTGTCGATCACGTGGGCCAGCCGCTTGAGGGCGTCGCGGTACCAGCGTACGAAGCCGGTAACCTTGCGGGCGAACTCGGTGGGCGCAGAGTCGAAGATCCAGTCATAACAGATCTCAGGGTCGATCTGCTGCAGCTCATTGAGCAGCTTCTGGGCGTAGGCCAGCGCCTTTTCGTTCTCGCGCACCTTGGCATTCAGTGTCGCCACAAAACCGAACTGGCTGGAGATGGCGTAGTGCATGTTGTCCAGACTGTTGTTGAGGCTGTCTCTGGCCTCGAACACCAGATCATCAAACTGGTCCAGATAGTGCTCGGCGTCGTCCCACTGATCGGTTTCATAGGAACTGCGATAATCGTGGGTGGCGTCCTCGAGGGCGTCCATCACCTTGCCCATGTCGGTCAGCTGCCGGTAGCTGCTCTGATGGCGCAGCAGCTTATTGAGCAGGCGCTTGAGATCCGACGTCAGACGATAGTCGCCGAGGTCCTCCTCCGGGCGCAGCAGCTTGGCTTTGTGCAGCGCTCGCAGCTGGCTGTCGTTGTCACTGCGACTGCTGATGCTGCCATCCACATAGGCGGCACTGAGCAGCTCATCGGCCTGGCCAATTTGCCGCAGCAGTTTGGCGACTTGTTCGCGGTCGTAGAGGCCCATTACAGCAGCAGCTCCGCCTGTGGATCTTCAGGCTGTATTTCCGGCAGTTCCAGCTTCTCACTGTCGTTGAGAAACTCAATCAGCAGGTAGATAAGATCGAAACGAGCCGTCGCATAGTAGCTGTTGCTGCCCTGGGCGTGGCGCACCAGGTACCCCATCTCCTCCAGGCGCTGGAACACGGTACCCAACTGATCCCGAAGCTCCACCCGCGAGGTTTTAAAGGGCACCATGTTGGTGAGGCGACGCAACTGCTCCGCCAGAGTCTGGTCGTGCTCAAAGGCTTCCAGCAGAGAGGTAAACTTGATGCTGTCTTTGGCTCTCAGAGGCGCATCACTGCCGGTGGCCTGCAGCAGCATATCCAGCCACTCCACCAAGGGCCGGAAATGGCTGCGCATGCTGCTGAACAGCTCACTGATCTTCTTGCGGTTGCTGTCATCGACGCTGTTGTAGGTGCAGTAGAAGGCATCGGCGGTCTCAAAGTGGGTGAGGCTGCGCTCAAGCTGCTGCAGAAACTCATCCACCTTGAGTCGATTGGCTTCTGACTGCAGGTACTCATACTCGTCAGCAAAGGCGGTTTGGCAGATCACGTCACCGGCCAGAAGTTTTTCCACTGTGTGCTTAAACATGAGTAGCCGCCTCTTGAGTTTGCTTGGCCGCGGCGCGGGACGCCATCAGCTGTTCCAGCTTGGACATGGGCACCGAGGCCTGATAGATCTTGCTGTCTTTGAGTTTGTAGTGGTTCTTGTACAGGGCCAGTACCTGACGGTCGGTCGCCGGAGAGGCGGACAGAATCTGAATGGCGTTGTCATCGAACATGGTCAGCAGCAGCTTGATGTTCTCCGCCGCCAGCTCGCCCAGCTCATCCACCGGCAGGATAATGGAACTGGGGTGCTTGCTGTCGCCTCTGAGCATCGCCAGCAGGCCGGCGAACAGAGACAACATGGCCAGGTAGGAGAGGCCGGTGGAGCTCACCTTCTTCAGCTGTCTGGCATTGCGGGCCCGTTTCACCTGGCCCTTTTCGGTGATGACAAACTCAAGATCGAACAGGTCGTTGTGCTCGAGCTGCACCCCCTCTGCAGGGAGTACCCGGGCCAGAGACTGCATCGCTTCGATAAGCTCTTCCGGGATGTCACTGTTGATGTCTTGCAGCTTGTCTTTGCACATTAGGTAGCGCTCAGAGAAGCTCTGCAGTGGGCTCCAGTATTCGAGCTGATCCAGTTTGGTGACGGTACCCACGCTGATCTCGGCAAAGGCCTCAAATTGAGCCAGCTTGGTGACCCGCTCAGACAGGCGGCGCCCCACGGCTTTGATGCGGCGGTCGAAATTCTCCAAGTGCTGGTAGAACTCATTGATCATCTGCGCATTGGTTTGAATCAGCAGGCTGGTGGAAGCCTTGAGCTGACCGGCGCTGGCCAGCAGGTCGCCGATGGGGTCGCGATACTTGAGTACCGCCTCACAGCCCTGATGGTGGTCGTTGTCCGCCACCAGTTTCACCCAGGACTCATACAGGCTGCTCTTGCCATGCTTGGTTCGCAGGGTGCTGGAGAAGTTGGTGATCTCACGGTTGAGACTCTTCTCCAACTGGCTGAATTTTTGCTGATTTTGCTTAACGAATTCCGGCAGCAGCTGAGCCTGATACACCGGCAGGTTGGGGTCGATGGCCGCGTCCAGTTCCAGGGCTTCACAACTGGTCTTCGCCCTACCGATGTGGTCCAGCAGCTCCAGGGTACGCTCCTGCTTCTCCTTCAGCTTGCCCAGGTCGTTATCCTGCTTGCCGTAGTGACTGTCGAAGTCCGCTTTCAGTTTGCTCTGGGTATTGTCCAGCTGTGACACCCGCTGCTGCAGGTCCATCAGTTGCTGGCCCAGCTGATCGCGGTGACAGAACTGCTGCTCAAGGAAGAAGCGGTAATCGTTGGCTTTCTGCTGAAACTCGGTGCAACGCATCAGCTTGGCGTTCAGCTGTTTGCGCTGCTGGTGACGACGGTCAATCTCGCCATCGGGATCCACCTGCTCCAGAGCCTGCTTCTGCTGGCGCTTGTAATCTTTGCGGCGCTCGGCGCAGGTTTCCTGCAGAGTGAGCAGTTGCTCACTCAGGGTCTCCATCTGGCTGTCGCGCTCAGTTTCCACGTCCGCCCGGGCTTCCATGGAGAGGTTGTGCAGCTCGTGCTGCTGCTCCTGAGCCTGCGCCACTTGCTCCGCTTGCTGATGCTCGAGCTGGGTAATGCGTTTGCGCAGTTGCTCCGCTTCCTGGTCGAGCTCCGCCAGCTTCTGCTTCACACTGTCGTCGCGCAGCCGCTGCTGACGCTCAAGCTGCTGTTGCAGCTGATCTATTTGACTGGCAAACCGCCCTTCCTGCTGGTGAGCCGCCGATTGCTTCTGCTGCTGTTCGGCAATGGTGCTGCCCATCTCCTTGAGCAACTGGTCTTGCTGCTCATTAAGCTGCTTCTGAGCTTCCACCTGCTGGTCCAACTCCGCCAACTGCTCTTTCAGCTGAGCTTCGTTGCGAGCCAGGGGGTTGTTGTGCTGCAGGGGCGCCAGGTCCAGACGCACGCCATAGAGGCTCTCGAGCCCCTCGCCACTCCAGCTTGGGTTCAGATCGGTGCGCGCCAGCAGCTGCGGAGAGAGCAGACAGCCTATGGTCTGCTTCCACTCACCCACTTCGCTCTGCTCGGCCAAAAACTGCTGCAGGGAACCAGGGTTGGGATTCAGCTGCAGTGACAGGGTGTCTCGCTGAGCTTGCAACTCTTGCAGACGCTTATGCTCGGCGGCACGGGTGGACAGTTGGTGATCCCGCTGACGCTCAAGCTCACCCAGGTGCTTGGCGATCTGCGCCAGGGCCATCAGGTGTTCGTTGCGATGGGACTGCGCTTCGCTCAGTTGCTGACGGGATTGCTGCAGGGCGAGCTCAATCTCAGGATCCGATTGGGGGTTGGCGCGGCTGTCGCGGTTGATCCTCAGCTTATGCTGTTCGGTCATCAGCTGCTCTTTCAGCTCCAGGGCCCGGCTGTCCTGAGCCTGCTCCAGTTGACGGCGCTTCTGCTGATAGCCTGCATCGATCTCGCTGAGACGCTCGCTGGCTTTCTCGCGAATGCTGGAGAGCCGGGCGTTGATCTCCCCCTCCCCTTTCGAGAGCTGAAGCTCGGTCTTGTGCAGCAGATCGCGATACTTGTCGGCGATTTTGGCGACGTCCCCTTCGAGGCTGGAGAGGATCTGTTCGACGTCCTGCAACTCGGCGGTCAAGCGGTGCTTCTCATCCGCTTTCAACTGATAGGAGGCGGCATCGTCGTCATCAAAATCCGCTTTCTGATCATCCAGGCGGTCGCACTCCTGCTGCTTGGCCTTGAGATCATCGCGGGCCGTGGTCAGCTGCTCCTGCAGCTCATCACGCTGTCGGTTGTAATCCGCTTTGAGCGTCTTAAGGCTGTCCCGAATCACCTTGATGGCGTCGCCCTGCTGCTGCTGCTGCTCATCCAGCTCGATCTGCTGGGTTTTCAGCAGCGCATACAGATGACTGAGCTGATTCAGATGCTGCTCCAGTTCGCTGAACTCGCCCTGCCAGCGGGCAATCTTCTCTGAGATACCATGGACTTCACGACTGGCCTGAATGTCCGACAGCCAGCTGCCAATCTCATCCTTGTTGAGCTGCATCGGCTCGCGGTGATCCCCTGCCTGACCCCGAGCCAGATAGTCGGCGGTGATCGCCACCAGCATCTTCTTTACCGCATCGAAATCCAGGTTCTTCTCGATGGTGCCATTGACCACCTTATCCACATGGGGCATGGGATTCTGACTGAAGGCAAAACGGCGCTGCAGCTCGCGTACGTCACTGCTGGTGCGCCCCTCCCTCAGGTTTTGAATCACCTGGCGGTACTTGGCGACGTTCAGATAGTTGGACTTGAAGCAGTTGCGGCCATAGTTACGCTCGATCTCCGCCATCTTGTAGGGGCGATGATCCGGGCCGATGAAGTGGTCCTGCTGGTAGGGGGCATCAAACAACTTATATTGGATGGTGCGACCCGAGGTGCTGCTGGCGACCATACAGCAGATATGGTGTTGGTAGGCTTCCACGCGCTCATATTCGTACACCAGCATGCTGGATTCCCGCGGCAGGTAGTAATCGACGAAGTTCTTCGCCTGATCCACCTTGGAGACGATGTCGCCGGGACGCATGCCGTAGAACAGGGGCAACAGCCTCATCAGTGAGGTTTTGCCGGCGCCGTTGGTTCCCTCGAGCTGGGTGTGGCCGTCGAAATCGATCTCATTGACCTTTCCCTTCCAGAAACTGTCGATGATGATGATGCGACGCAGTCGAAACGCCTCTTGACTCATAGGGATACCTTATCTCCGGGAGCGTGAAATTATTCAAAATGGAAACGGCTTAGAGTACCGCAGCAGTGCGCCAGCGACAATACACAACCCGCGCCAGCACTGGGTTTGAAGGCGCAACTGACTCTGTTTTGATCAGTTTGCGCCGAAGCCGGGCCTGTGAGGGCTTTGGATTGCACTGAACTGAGGCCCAAGGCGGTCCTCAACCTCGGTGGAGAGTGACCCGGATTCGGGGTTATTGAGCTCCTCTCCCCCCGATCGGCGATGCTCAGCTGTCCCTGGAGTAAAGCCCCAGATCCCAGCTGGGGGGCGAACCAAAATAGCCGTCCATGAAGTCGATAAAGCTGCGCACCTTGCTGGCCAGCAGCTGACGGTGGGCGTACACCGCATAGAGCCCCATGGGGGCAGGGGTGTGCTCCGGCATCAGGGTCACCAGCCTGCCGTCGGCGATGGCCGGGCCGGCGATGAAGGTGGGCTGCAGGGCGATGCCCGCCCCCTGCACCGCCGCCTCCACCAGCACGTCACCGTTGTTGCAGCTGATGCCATGCTGCTGCACCAGGGCGCCAGCACCCTTGCCAAATAGCTGACTGTTGTCGCTGTAGCTGTAGTTGAGATACTGATGGTCAGCCAGCTGTTCAGGGCTCTGCGGCGTGCCGTGAGCCTGCAGATAACCGGGAGAGGCCACCCAGGCCAGGTTGATGGAGACAATCTTCCGGGCGATCAGCGACGAGTCCTGCAACTGACCGATGCGCAGGGCGATGTCGAACCCCTCCTCGACGATGTCCACCCGGCGATCGTTGAGGTGCAGGTCGATCTGCACCTGGGGATAGGCCCTGCGAAAATCGCACAGCAACCCGGCCATGTGGCGGCTGGCAAAGGAGACCGGGGCGCTGATGCGCAGCTGCCCCCTAGGGCTGTGCTGCAGATCGCCGAGCTGGCTCTCCATCTCGTCAATCTCCGCCAGCACCTGTTGCGCCCGCTGGTAGTAGACCCGCCCCGCCTCCGTCAGGCTGACCTTGCGGGTGGTGCGGTTGAGCAACCGACTGCCCAGCCGCTGCTCCAGCTGCGACACGTATTTGCTTACCAACTGAGGCGAGTGCCCCAGCCGCTCCGCCGCCCGGGTAAAAGCGCCTTCGCTGACCACCGCCACGAAGGTGCGCATCGCTTCCAGTCTGTCCATGTCGCCACCCTTGCTTGATTCAATCTCGACCAATTATCCACGCAGCATTGATAATAACACAACAGGCAAGGCATATATCACTTATGCGGCGAGAGTTAAAGTGTTCCCAACAGTCGAGGCAAACCGTCAGCCTCGTCACCCAGACCCAAACCTGAGGAACAGATTATGAACAGCCCCTTTGTGAAATCCCTTTTCGACTCCACCGCCGGCAACGCCGCCCTGATTCTGCGTGTGCCCACCGGCCTGATCCTGGCTGCCCACGGTGCCCAGAAGCTGTTTGGCTGGTTTGGCGGCTACGGCCTGGAAGGCACAGGTCAGTGGATGACCAGCATCGGCCTGGCACCCGGCTACCTGATGGCCCTGATGGCGGGCAGTGCCGAGTTCTTCGGTGGCCTGGCCCTGGTGTTGGGACTGCTGACCCGTCCCGCCGCCGCCGTGTCCGCCTTCACCATGCTGGTGGCCATGTTCAGCGTGCACATCGGCAACGGCCTGTTTATGAGCAACAACGGCTACGAATATGCCCTGACACTGGCGGTCATCAGCCTGGCCCTGACCCTTCAGGGAGGCGGCCGACTCGCCCTGGACAACCTGATTGCCCAGAAGCTCAATCGCTGAGACCGATGACGGTGGCGGGCCCGGCCCGCCTCAACTCTTTAAGGAGCGCAGCATGTTAATCAATGGACGTTGGACAGAGGACTGGCAGCCGGTACAGAGCCAGGACGATGAAGGGCGCTTTATCCGCCAGACCTCCTCTTTCCGCCACTGGATAACCCCGGATGGCGCCCCTGGGCCCACAGGAAAGGGAGGCTTCAAGGCCGAAGCCGGCCGCTATCACCTGTATGTGGCCTACATCTGCCCCTGGGCATCCCGGGTGCTGATGACCCTGAAGCTGAAAGGACTGGATAAGCTGATCAGCGTCAGCGTGGTCGACCCCAGGCTGAGCAACCAGGGCTGGCAGTTTGGTGGCTACCCCGGTGCCACCGAGGACAGCCTCCACGGCGCCCGTTTTCTGCACCAGCTCTACAGTCGGGCCGACAGCCAATACACCGGCCGGGCCACGGTGCCGGTGCTGTGGGACACGCGCACAGACACCCTGGTGAACAACGAGTCGGCGGACATCGTCCGCATGCTCGGCAGCGCCTTCGACCACCTGACCGGCAATAGCCTGAATCTCTATCCCCAGCCCCTGGCCGGCGAGATAGACGCCCTGAGCACCCAGCTCTACACCGAGCTCAACAACGGCGTCTACCAGGCGGGATTTGCCTCGAGCCAATTGGCCTATGAGGAGGCGTACCACAGGGTATTTGCCATGCTCGACCAGTTGGAGACTCGGCTGGAGGATGGCCGTCCCTACCTGTTTGGCGACACACTCACCGAGTCGGACCTGCGTCTGTTTGTCACCCTGGTGCGCTTCGATGCCGCCTATTACGGCCTGTTCAAATGCAACCGCAACACCCTGAGCGCCATGCCCAGGCTGCGGCATTATCTGCGGCGGATTCTGGCCCTGGAGGGGGTGGCCGACACCGTCAATCTGGACCACATCAAGGCGGGTTACTACTCGGTCAAAGCCCTGAATCCCGGCGGCATCGTGCCATTGGGCCCACACTCACTGTAAGGATGGAACCGGCCATGACCCGACAGTACCGCAGTTTCTATCTCTCCCACGGCGGCGGTCCCATGCCGCTGCTGGGCGACCCCGGCCACCGGCAGATGGTGGACAGACTGAAGGCGATCGCCCAGACCATGGCGCCCCCTTCGGCCATAGTCGTGGTCAGTGCCCATTGGGAGGCGGACAGGCCCAGCATCACCTCGGCGGCCTCACCAAGTCTCATCTACGACTACTATGGCTTCGACGAGCGGGCCTACCAGATTCAGTATCCGGCTCCGGGGGCCCCTGAGCTGGCAAGGGAGCTCCACCAAAAACTCCGACAGGCGGGGCTGTCGCCCGAACTGGATGAGACGCGGGGCTTTGACCATGGCATGTTTGTCCCCCTGAGCATCCTGTTTCCGGAGGCGACCATCCCGGTGGTGCAACTGTCGCTCAACCACAGTCTGGACCCGGCGCAGCACATCGAGATGGGGCGTGCCCTCAGTGGCCTGGGGGATGGCAAGGTGCTGGTGGTGGGCTCCGGCTTCTCCTTCCACAACATGCGCGCCTTCTTTGCTAAAGATCAGGGGGGCGCCGACCAGGCCAATGCCGCCTTCGAGCACTGGCTGATTGAAACCTGCACCAGCTCGAGACTGAGTGAATCCCAGCGGCGTCAGCGGCTGATCCTCTGGGAGCAAGCCCCCGGCGCCCGCTTCTGTCACCCCAGGGAGGAGCACCTGTTGCCCCTGATGGTCTGTTACGGCGTCACTGAATCCGCCGCCCTCGAGCACCATGAACTGGCGGTCCTCGGCAAGCGCGCCAGTTTCTACCTGTGGTAAAACTGGGCGCCAAAGGCAATCCGGCGATCAGAGAGGCTCGGGGACCGAGAAGCCCATCCCCTCGCAAATTCGCTCCAGATTGGCTCTGGAGGTAAGCACCTCCGCCAACCGCAGAGCCACGGGCACCGCGGTGGCCGGATTTTGCGAGGTGATCAGCCGGCGGTCTTCCACCACAGGCTGATCGCACAACTGCGCCCCCATCTGCCTGAGCTGGGCCCGGCGTTTTTCGCTGAACTGGTAGGTGGTGGCCCGGCGCCCCTGGAGCACACCCGCCCTGGCCATGGGCAGGGCACCGACGCACACCGACGCCACCCAGCGATCACTGTGGTGGAACCGACGAATCAGCTGCAGCAGCCGCTCATCATAGCCATCCTCGTAAAAGCCGGCGCGACTCATCCCACCGGGAATCACCAGGGCATCGAAACTGTCCGGGTCCACCTCATCAAGCAGGCTCTGGGGCTCTATGGTGAAGTTCCAGGCGCAGCGCACCTTAGGTCTCAGTCCCACGGTCACCAGCTCCACCGGTTCCAGCCCGTAAGTGGTGGTCCAACCGAAAACATCGGTGAAGGCCGCCGCCTCCAGTTCTTCCAACCCCTGACAGAGGAACAGCATCACTCTTTTCATCATTTTTCTCGGATTCAGTTCATTGAGCCAGTTTACTCAGGGCCGAAAAGAAAAACGGGAGTGAATGCACAAAAGATTGGCGGTAAGAGAAAAGATGTCTACCTGCCACACCACAAATGACCTATATCGACCCGGGATATAATGACATGGATGTAATAACCGAATGGAGATATATTTCCCGCAAATCAAAAATTGCTTTTCCCACTTTATTGCAATCTCTTTTCATCCACAATAAGGCTCGACAAAAACCAATAATTAACAAAGAGATACATCAAAGAACGCCTTTTGCCGGGATACAGAAAATGCATTTCCCGCCCGGGTAAATTCGGCCTGAAATTCACAATTATAAAAATTCAAAATCTTGGCGTGATGGGGCTCACACCATAATTAAATTTTCCAGACATATACTGATTCCAACGAGTGAATTAAACCAATTCATTCTACGTCCCTTAGAGAGTTTTCTAAGAAACCAAACTATTGTGCCTCTATATTAAATCGGCGCAACTGATCTCACATGCGAGTATTTCTCCTTAAGAAATACCATCAGGAGCGAACCATGTTAGATAGAAGATCGATACTGAAACTGATGGCGGGGGGAGCCCTGAGCGTCGGTTCTCTCTCCTTTATCTCCGCCGCCGACGCGGTGGCCGCCATTCGTACCAAGGGTGGCAAACACCTGGCCATGGTCATTGACCTGCGCCGCTGCAACGGCTGCAAGGCCTGCGTGGTTTCCTGCGGTAACGAGAACGGCAGCCTGCCCAAGGAGAACCGCACCGCGGTCTACCAGGCCAGCTCAGAGGTTCAGGGCAAACCCTACGCCTTCAACCTGCCGCTGCTGTGCAACAACTGCGACAAGCCCAGCTGCGTAGAAATCTGCCCCACCGGTGCCACCTTCAAGCGTGAACAGGACGGCATCGTGGTGGTGGACTCCACCGAATGCATCGGCTGTGAGATGTGCATCGAAGCCTGTCCCTACGAGGGAGTGCGGTTCGTCAACTCCAACACAGGTACGGTGGACAAGTGCAACTTCTGCGTTCAGCGCACCGCCCGTGGCCTGCTGCCCGCCTGTGTCACCACCTGTACCGGTGGCGCCCGCATCTTTGGCGACATCAACGACAAGGGCAGCGAGATCGCCAAGGTGCTGGAGCAGGAGAACCCTCTGGTCCTCCAGGCGGCCAACAACACCCACCCCAATGTGTTCTACATCGGCCTGACCGAAGCGGAGAGCAACGCCCAGTTCAGCCTGAAATTCCCCCAAGCGTGGCAGAGGTAACCCATTATGGATCGTAGACAATTCCTCAAGGCCGGCTCAGTCGCGGCCCTCTCCGCCTCCGGCGCCGCCAAGGCAGCACAGGCTGAGACCCCCACCAGCGACAAGGCGCTGGAAAAATTCGCCCCCACCTCCCTGAAACCCGAGTTCCAGGTGGACGGCAACTCCATCAAACCTGCCGAAGGGCAGCGCTTTGCCTTCTCCAAGTGTTACGGCTGCTTCAACGTCTGTGGCGCCCGGGTCAGCATCGATGAGGCCACCGACCAGGTGGTGCGCGCCTGGGGCAACCCCTATATGCTCACCAGCAACACCGAGCCCTTCAGCATGTCCGTGCCGCCCAAGGAGGCGATGTTCCGCCTGGCCGCCGCCAGCCAGTACAATCAGGACAACGCCGCCACCCTGTGTGGTCGCGGCAACGCGGTGCTGGACGCCTTCAGCAACAAGCACAGGATCACTCAGTGCCTGAAGCGGGCGGGTAAGCGTGGTGAGAACAAGTGGAAGACCATCTCCTATGAGCAGATGATCAAGGAGGTCACCGAAGGGGGCAACCTGTTTGGTGAAGGCCATGTGGACGGTCTCAAGGCGATCCACGCCAACCCCAAGCTGGCCAACCCCCTCTACCCGGACTTCGGCCCGGTGAAGAACCAGCTGCTGGTCTCCACCTCCACCGAACAGGCGAACCGCTGGGACTTCATGCATCGCTTCTCCCACAGCGCCTGGGGCACCCCCAACGTCGGCAACAAGGACTCCTACTGCGGTCACCAGCAGGTGGCAGGCTGGGCCCTGGGCTGCTTCGACGCCGTGGATGAGATCGCCCTGCCCATCACAGATTTCGAGCACTGCAAGTTCGCCATCTTCATCGGCACCAACCCCGGCCTGTCCGGCAACAGCCTCAACTCCGGCTCCCGCCGCCTGGCCAAGGCCCGCGCAGAACGGGGGGACTTCAAATACGTGGTGATCGATCCGCTGCTGCGCTCCCTCAGTTCCGAGACCGACGCGGACAACAGCGAGTGGGTGCCGATCCGCTCCGGCGGCGACACCGCCCTGCTGTTCGGCATGCTGCAGTACATCATCAACCACAAGCGCTACCGCAAACACTACCTGGCGGCCCCAAGCCAGGCGGCGGCGGACAAGCAGGGTGAGGTCAACTACACCAACGCCACCTACCTGGTGGTGAAGCAGCCGGGTCACCCGCTGCACAACCGCTTCCTCACCGCCGAGGCGATGGGCCTGGGCAGCGACGAAGTGAAGATGGTGCGCCGCGAGGGCGATGGCCAACTGGTGACCAGCGACAGCGACCAGCAGGCCAGTCTCTACTACCAGGGCGAGGTCAAGCTGGCCGACGGCAGTAAGGTCAATGTGGAAACCGCCTTCGCCCTGCTCAAGAAGCGGGTCAACGAGCACAGCCTGGAGGCGTACGCCAAGCACAGTGGCGTGCCGGTGGCCAAAATTCAGGAGCTGGCCAAGGAGTTCACCTCCCACGGCCGCCAGGTGGCCATTGAAACCAACACCGGCTGTAACGCCACCGACGGCGGACAGTGCACCTTCGCCCAGGCGATGCTGGCTACCATGGTGGGGGCTCACAACGCCAAGGGCGGCCTGAACCACATGACCGGCGTAGGCTTCGGCATGATGTATGAGATCTTCGACGGCCCGCTGTACAAGCTCAATGACTTCCACCATGTGGAGCCGGTCGGGTTCAACGCCGAACGCTCCGGCGACTACGAACAGAGTGAAGAGTACAAGGCTAAACTGGCCCGGGGCGAGAACCCCTATCCGGCCAATCAGCCCTGGAACAACACCTTCGTACAGGACAACAGCGGTGAGATGCTGGTGGCCCACGCCAACGCCAACCCCTTCCAGTTCAAGGCGTGGTTCATCTGGTCCACCAACCCCATCTACAACTGCTCAGGCCTGGAAGACCAGGTGGTGGACTCCATCACCGACCCCAGACAGCTGGGGCTGATCGTCGGCATCGACCCCTACATCAACGAAACCAACGTCTACTCCGACTACCTGGTGCCGGACCTGCTGCAGTATGAGCAGTGGATGTATTCGCGCATGTGGGGCAGTGAGTACGTCGGTGACGTGGCCACGGTGCCGGTGATTGAACCCAAGACCGTCAAGGACGCCAAGGGCAACCCGGTGTGCATGGAACAGTTCATCATCGACGTCAGCAAGACCCTGGGCCTGCCCGGGTTCGGCGACGACGCCTTCTCCGACGCCAAGGGCCGTCGCTACGGTCTGCATGTGCCCCAGGATATGTACATACCGCTGTTTGCCAACGCCGCTCACTCCGGTGAGGTACTGCCCTCCCCCACCCAGGAGGACATCCAGTTCACCAGTGTCGACCGCATCCAGGGCGAGTTTGCCAAGCGCCTCAAGTCCGAGGAGCTGGGCCCGACTCTGTATTTGCTGACCCGAGGCGGCCGTTACGAGCAGCTGGAGCAGCGCTACGACGGTGAGTTCCTCAATCCGGCCATCCGCATGGATGTTCAGTTCCAGGTCTACAACGAGACCCTGGCCCAGGTGAAGGACTCCTACACCGGCGAGTACCTGGATGGCCAGCCCACCTTCGATGTGGACCGTTTCTGGGATGGCTCTGCGGTGCGGGATCACTGGAGTGAGGCGCAGTACCCCTTCAGCTTCTCCACCTTCAAGCCACAGCTGCGCAACGCCTACTCGGCCCAGCTGCCACGGCTGACCGCCCTGGGTGAAGCCAACTTCATCCAGATGAACGCCGAAGATGCGGGCAAGTATGGCCTGAAGTCCGGTGACCGGGCGCAGGTCCTGTCTCCCAAGGGCACCACCCTGGAGGGTGTGGTCCAGGCGGACAACACCGTGGCCAAAGGCACCATCTCGGTGGGCATCGGCTTCGGCCACAGCCAGTTCGGCGCCCAGGCCATCAGCATCGATGGCACTGAGATTGCCGGTGAGCCCGAGCGTGGCGGCGGCATCAACCCCAACCCCTTCAACGTGGTGGATCCCACCCGCAAGGGCGCCAGCCTCTACCGGGATCGCACCTTCGGCTCCACCTGCCGTCATGGTGTCCCGGTGGGCATCCGCAAAGTGTAACAGCAAGGTCTAAGAGAACGGGCTTGAACAGGGATGTTCAATTCTCTTAACGCAAAATCCGGAGCCAGGCTCCGGATTTTTTTGTCTCGGCCAACCAGGCCTGGAGTCCTCCCCTTTGGCAGACGCCGATGCGGGAATGAACTGACGCCGACTGAATCGACCTTGATCTACTGCGGTAAAAGCCGATGAGCTCTGCCGTAGACTATGGAAAACATCATCAAGGCAATTGAACATGAAAGGAATCTCAACGCACATCCTGATCATGGTGGCGTTTTTCTTCGCCTTCCCCTCCTGGGGGAAAATCTACTGCACAGACAAAAACTGGAATACCGGCACCGAACTCTACAAAAAGTACGAACAGCGCTACAACGACCTTTCGACCGATTTCAACCACAGCCTGGAGCAGCACCGGGAGTTTCAGTTTCTTTCGTTCAACTTCTCCGAACCCCAGTTGGCCCAGGCATGGCAAGACAACCCCGACAAGATGACTCCGGTGTTTGAGCTGTATCGCCAACAGCTGTTTTCTCACGCCGACACCTTTGCAAAGCTGAGGCAGCGAAGCCTGGCGGTCTCCAAGGGGTTGAAAAAATCGAGGGACCTCTGGGAGAAGCTGGCGGATTACTGCTATGACGAGGATAACTACACAGACTACAAAGCCGGCAGAGACAACATGCGCAAGGTGATAAACACCCTGAAGATGGCCAATGAGCTTGTGGCCAGGTGCGACAGGATAAAGCTCAAATACCTAAAAGAGGTCGGCTTCCTGGCGGATATGGAACACGGCCTCACACTGTAACTTGCCGCAACTCTGCTGCGTCTCACTGGCCCAGTATGCGATTTAGGGCCTCACGTTTTCCCATGGCCTGCGCCAGGCGCCCCAGCATCTTCAGTCCCAGCCACACCATGGCGCCAATGAGCACCCCCTGCACCATAAACAGGACAGGACCTAACAAGATGATCATCAGGGCGATGGGCAGGCTGAAGCCCACGGTCACCAAGGGAAAAATGGGGATAAGCATCAGGGAGAAAAGGTAACAGAAGGCCAGCCAGCCCAGGGTTATCTGTTTGATGGTGGTTTAGTTTGGCTTCATCCTCTTGCCCTCCCGGCTGACTCAGATCCCAGATTAACACCCCGGACAGGGTCAAAAATGGGCGCCGGTCGGCGCCCCCTGAAACAGCTGATTTCGCCCCTAGCCGCCGATGTAGGGCGCCAGTTTGGGATCCGATTTGAGCTCATCCAACAGCTGATTCTCCTCTTCGCTGCGGCTGGCCTTGCCCTGAAGCTCATTGTGACGTTTGAGCCGCTTGAAGGTGGTGTAGGCTTCCAGGGTTTCCCTCAGGTGCACCAGGGCCTCGGTGCCCTTGCTGCCCTTGCCCTTCTCAATCTCGGTCAGCAGGGTGGCCATGCTCTGATTGATCTCAAACTCAGGCGCACTGGGTCCATCCCTGTCGATGCGGATAACGCAATAACTCTTCTCCTGATAGGGTTTATGGACCCCGCCATCCTGATAATAGATTTTGCGATCGGATCCCAGCATCAGCGAGGAGGCATCCACGTCCGAGGCAAAACACACCAGCAGCCCGGGCTGCAGGTGATCGAACGGCTGGTTCGCCGGTTTGTTCACCGACAGCCTGATCTTGCCCTTGATCAGTTCATCGTGCTCATCCAGCTTGTCCACCAGGGCCGCCATCGCCTTGCCGACTCCGGCGGTCAGGCTGGCATAGGGCGCAAACACCGGGAACGCCAGGGCAAAGGCGCTGGTTGAGCTGTCGAGGGCCTGGTTGAGTTGTTGCTGGGCGTCATCCCGCAGGCCATCCTCGTCATAGACATTCAGTTGCAGGGCGATTTCACCATCGGCCTCACGAAAGTCGTTGGTGGCGAAAATCTCCGGATGAAATGCCACCGTCTCCCAGGTTTTCTCCGGAACATCCGGCTTGTAGAGGTGAAGCTTGGTGATGGGGGGCTTTTTACCGATGCGGAAACGACTGGCGATCACCAGATCGTTGCTGCCCTTGGGCCAGCCATCTTTGTCGTCGCGGACCCAGGCGCCCTCAACGGTCAGGCGCAGTTTATTGGCATCACGGAAAAAGCGCTGTTCTCCGTGGTCCATGGGCGTTGAAGGGGGAAGAAGCGGACCATAGCCGTCGATCAGATTGGGCTTAACGTACCACCATTTGGCGTGCATAACAGACCTCCTGTCCGTATTGAGAGAACCTCAGTGGAACTCGCCAACTCCTTCGGCGAGCCAACTAGTTCTAGCCCAAAAACACAGGTCAATCAACGCAATCAACAGATCGGTATCGTATCAGCCCCAGGGCTCCAGTCGCCCCAGGCTGTCGGTCAGGGGATAACCCAGTTTCGGGGAGAGCTGCTGGGCCTTGTCTCTCAGCTGAGCCAGGGACTGGGTTTGGGGCGCGCGTGCGGCCAGGATCACCAGATTACCATCGGCGGTGGGGCAGCTGTGACAGACCGGAAAGTGGCGAGCCAGGGCACGATTAAGGCCTTCATGGTGACGATGCTCCTCCCAACAATTGAGCACCAGCATGCCATCCTCTTTCAGCAGGGCGGCGGCATCATCGATAAAGCGCTCATTGAGCTGAACATCGTCGACGGCGTCGGCGCCGTAGAGGTCGGTGAACAGCAGGTCCACCCGCTTGTGGTTGCCCTCGGCCAGGAAAGCAGCGCCCTCCTGATGAACCAGTTCGATGCGCTTGCTGCGGGGCAGGCGAAAATGGGTCAGGGCCATCTCGGTGACCAGGGGCCGCAGTTCCACCCCGGTGATCTTGATCCCCTTGACCGCATTGGCCAGGGCGGAGATAAGACAGCCACCGCCGACGCCGAGCACCAGGGCACGCTTGGGCTGGCAGAACAACAGAGAAAGCAGCATGGCCCGGGTGTAGTCGTGTTGCAGCACCCAGGGTTGCTTGGTGAGGATACGGCTCTGCTCATCGGCCGGGCCGAAACTGAGGATGCGATGCGGCCCCTGCTCAATAACCCGAACCTGGCCCCACTCATCTTTGCCATCAAACAGAACTGTTTCGCCGCTCATACCGCCCCCTAGATTGAAGGCAGGCATTATGGGGGAGGCGGGTCGACGACTCAAGGAGCAGATTACAGCTCGCCGGTAACCGCCAGCTTGGCCTGGATAAATTCACTGTGGCGCAGGTAGAGCAGATCGCTCACCTTGCGGATCATCGCCTCTTCATGGGGGTCGAGCTCATTATCCTCGTAAGCCACCCGCCACAGCCCCTCGATCAACTTAATCTTCTGCTTGAGGTGCAGGTTCTTCTTCACCACGTTGGTGAAGTTGTGGATGGAATTGGCCTGCTCGGTCTGGATCAGTGCCTCCTCGATGAGATCGCGGGCTTCTCGATCGGACAGCTGATGCAGCCCCTTGACCAGATGCCAGACCGCCTCCTTCTCCTCATGACTGATCTGAGAGTCGGCCCTGGCCACCTCCAGCAGCAAAGCGGTACTGGCCAACTCCACGTTCAACTCTTCGGCGACGGAGCCCTGGTCAGAAAACAGAGATTTAAGGCGATTTATCATGGGCAGAAACTCCTGTGTTAATGCAGTTTTGGACCCCGGACCTCTGAAACTGGTTCCTCAGGCCGGTCTGAATGCTCACTCTCCGTTCGGCCAGTGCACCGCCAGCCACAGGGTTGGCTGCTGCGGATCGGTCCAACTGACCCGGTGTTTGCAGCCCGATGGCAGCCAGGCATGATCTCCGGCCTCCAGGTGTTGTTCCCGCCCATCTTCAAACATCAACCGGGCGCCCCCCTTAAGCAGCACCACCCACTCATTTTCGGCTTGATCGTACCACTCTCCCTCTGGCGTCACCTGTCCCAAGGAGGTAATTCTTTCAATTTTCACCCCTTTATTCTCGATGATGGTCTGAAACACCTCGGCTGTTAAGATTTCGGGAATGTCAGTTAGCAGGTTCTTCACAATTCACCATCCGTTTACCACGTGATCACATTTCAGACCCATAACGCTATCCCCCTTACAGATAAGGGGTTTTGGCCAAGAGATCGGACCAACGCATAAGTTTGAAGCATTAAATCATAAGAATGAGTTGTTTAAGTTAATTCATATGGAAATAGTGTCGATTAAGATCAATCAAATATCGAATCCGGGTGGACATGACGCAAGGAAAATTGCCAAAATTCCCCGTTCTGGCGGCCTGTCCGCCCAATATAAAAATAATGCGTTAGGCAAATCATGAGTAATCAGCAATCTCTACTTAAGAAAATCGCAAGCGGCAGCCTGGTCCTGCAGATCCTGGTGGGCATCATCGCCGGTGTCGGCCTGGCCATGGTCGCGCCAGACAGCGCCAAGTCCGTGAGCTTCCTCGGCGGCCTGTTTGTGTCCGCCCTGAAGGCCGTGGCCCCGATCCTGGTGTTCATCCTGGTGGCCTCCTCCATCGCTAATCAAAAGCGCGGAGAGCACACCAACATGAAGCCGATCATCATGCTTTACCTGTTCGGCACTTTCGCCGCCTCTCTGACGGCAGTGGTGCTGAGCTTCATGTTCCCCACCACCCTGGCCCTGGTGACCAATAACGCCACCGTAGCCCCACCGGAAGGGATCACTGAAGTTTTGAACACCCTGCTGTTCAAGGTAGTAGACAACCCGGTGAACGCGCTGATGACAGGTAACTTCATCGGCATCCTCGCCTGGGGTATCGCTCTGGGTCTGGCTCTGCACAAAGCCACCGACGCCACCAAGCAGGTGTTCCACGACGTTTCCGAAGGGATCACCAGCATTGTGAAGGTGGTGATTCGCTTTGCCCCCATCGGCATCTTCGGCCTGGTGGCCAACACCATCGCCACCACCGGCTTCGATGCCCTGGCTGGCTACTCCCACCTGCTGGCGGTACTGCTGGGGGCCATGGCGTTCATCGCTCTGGTGGTCAACCCATCCATTGTCTACGTCAAGACCCGCCAGAATCCCTTCCCGCTGGTGTTCCAGTGTCTGCGTGAAAGCGGTGTGACCGCCTTCTTTACCCGCAGTTCTGCCGCCAACGTACCGGTGAACATGGACCTGTGTAAGCGCCTGGACCTGCATGAGGACACCTACTCCGTGTCCATCCCCCTGGGGGCCACCATCAACATGGCTGGCGCCGCCATCACCATCACCGTGCTGACCCTGGCTGCCGTGCACACCATGGGCGTACAGGTCGATCTGCCCACCGCCCTGCTGCTCTCCATCGTCGCCGCGGTGTCCGCCTGTGGTGCCTCCGGCGTGGCCGGTGGCTCCCTGCTGCTGATCCCTCTGGCCTGCAGCCTGTTCGGCATCTCCAATGATGTGGCGATGCAGGTGGTGGCCGTTGGTTTCATCATCGGCGTGATTCAGGACTCTGCAGAGACCGCCCTGAACAGCTCCACCGACGTGATCTTCACCGCCGCCGCCTGCCGCGAAGCAGAGCGTAAAGCCGGTTAACCCTAGTCAGGTTAGGATGATGCAGGGGACTCCATGGAGTCCCCTTTTTACTGTGCCGACTCCGGGCTGACAGAGCCGGTTAGGGAGTGCTAACTTTGGTGTAGGTACCGGCGCCTGCCTCTGCCGTGAAGCCGCCTCCCGAAAAGGGGCGACCCGACACTGTCACCAGATGGAGCACCCATGGCCAGGGACTGTGGCCCCTTCACCCTGAGATGGCTCGATGCCATCGACAAGATTGACGCCCAGAGCTGGGACGCCCTGTTTCCCGGCGACCAGCCCTTTCTGTGCCATGGCTTCCTGGCGGCGCTGGAGGTCAGCGGCTGCGTGGGCAAGAGCAGTGGCTGGAAGCCCCTGCACCTGCTGATCGAAAAGGGTGAGCGCCTGGTTGCCGCCCTACCCGGCTACATCAAACTGCACTCCTTCGGTGAGTATGTGTTCGACTGGAGCTGGGCCCGGGCCTATGAAGCTCATGGGCTGGACTACTACCCCAAGTGGATCAATGCCGTCCCCTTTACCCCGGTGACCGGCCCCAGGCTGGGCACGGCCGATGAGGTGGACCAGGAGTGGCTGCTGATGACCCTGTCCGACAGCCTCAAGGAGCAGGGACAGGAACTGGGGCTCTCCGGCATGCAGTGGCTGTTTCCCCCAAAGGGGTTGTCCGACAAACTGGAGCGTCAGGGCTGGCGTCAGCGCAAAGATATCCAGTTCCGCTGGCATAACCGGGGCTACGAGAGTTTTACCGCGTTTCTTGCCGGACTGACCGCGCGCAAGCGCAAGAGCATCCTCAAGGAACGCAAAGGCTGCAGCGATATGGTGATTCAGCGCTTCGAAGGAGGACAGATCACCGACGACCTGTGGCGGCAGTTTCTAAAATGCTACCAACACACCTACGCCAAACGATCAGGTCACTTCGGCTACCTCAACCTGGCGTTCTTTCAGGAGCTGCACAAACGCCTGCCCGACGCGGCGGTGCTGGTGATGGCCAGGGAGGCGGAGCAGAGCCGGTGGTCCGCCGCCGCGCTCTACCTCAAAGGGAAGGATGCCCTCTATGGCCGCTACTGGGGCAGCCTCAGGGAACACCGGGGGCTGCACTTCGAGCTGTGCTACTACCAGGGTATCGACTACTGCATCGATCACGGCCTGGCCCTGTTTGACGCCGGCGCCCAGGGAGAACACAAGCTGACCCGGGGCTTCGAACCCTGCTGGACCTACTCCAACCATCTGCTCTATCACCCCCTGTTTGATCAGGCGGTGGCCGATGCGGTACTTCAGGAACAGCGGCAACTGGAGCAGTTGATGAAGCTGTATCGCAGCGCCCTGCCCTACAAGGCCTTATGAAACTCCAGCAGCAGATTATTGGCCGGCATGGTATGGATGGTCGCCAGTGACATCCCCTGACTCTCCCCCTGGGCCTCCATCGCCTCCAGGTCGCGGATGCCGCTCATGGGATCCCTCTGCATCAACCACTGATCAAACTGGGCGTTGCTGTCGCTGGTGTAACGGCCGTTGCGATTGAAGGGGCCGTAGACGCAGAAGCGGCCTCCGGGCTGCAGTACCTGCCCCACTCCCCGCCACATCTGCACCACCTGTTCCCAGGCCATGATGTGGCAGGTGTTGGCGGTGAACACCCCATCAAAGCTCTGTGCCGGCCAGCATCCGGTCACATCCAGCTCCAGAGGCGGCCCCAGATTGGGTTTGGGAAAGCGCTCCAGACGCATCTTCAGCGCGGTCAGGTACTCCCCCTGATCCGAGGGCTGCCACTGCAGGTGGGCGAGGTGTTCGCAGAAATAGACCGCGTGCTGACCGGTGCCACTGCCTATCTCCAACACGTGAGTGGCGGGGGCCAGGGCCTGTTTCAGCACCGCCAGAATCGGCGCCTTGTTGTTTTCGCAGGATTGGGAGAAGGGCAGCTCCATGAACACTCCAGTTATCGGTATCGCAGTTTTACTGAATTTGCGATCTTGGTCACACTCAATTAAGGTCTTCAGCATACCACCCTAAGGAAGAAAATGATGAAGTCCTCTCTCGTGATTGCCGGATTGATCCTGGCTGGCCTGGTCGGCGCCGGTGCGGTGATGGTCAACCAGACTCAGGCGAATGCCCCCGAACTGTCCGTCAAGGATCAGCAGCAATGGGATGGCCTGGTTCAGTGCGCCGCCTATTACCAGATAGCCTCCAATGCCATTGCCGGCATGAATGCGCCACAGATGCAGGCAGTCGGACAGCGGCTGCAACTATCGGCCGTTACCGCGGAGCAGCAGGCCGCCGCCCTCGGCGGGCAGGAGCCGGCCAAAGCCGCCATCGCCCAGGCCAAAGAGGCGCAGTTGGCCAGCCTGCCCGACCCCAGCGCCCTCGGCCCGTTGATGGGTAAATACAAAACCCGCTGCCAAAGCCTGATGCAGGGATGAAATAGAGGGTGAGTTCCCCCGGTCTGTTGGGGCGTGACGGCCCCAGGTCGCACGCCCCTGATTAAGACAACAGACAACAAGGAACTCACCATGAACCTTTGGGGACTCTTCGCAGCCCTGCTGCTCAGCTTGCCGTTGCATGCCGCCATCGCCCCGGCCCCGACCCAGGTCACGCCTCTGCTCAACGGCATGACCATCCCCGCCCCCGCGCTGACCGGCCTGGATGGTCGTAGCCAACCTCTGAGTGGCTGGCTGAAAGGAAAGCCGTCACTGCTGGTCTTCTATCGCGGTGGCTGGTGCCCCTACTGCAATGCCCAACTCTCAGGCCTGAAGAAAATCGAAGCACAGCTGGCATCCATGGGAGTACAGATCGTGGCCATCTCTCCGGATCCCGCAGAGCAGTTGCGGGACGGTCCGGGCGACACGGGTTACCTGCTGCTGTCAGACCGGAGCCTGCAGGCCAGCGAGTCCTTCGGCCTGGCCTACACCCTGACGCCAGAGCTTTCCGCCGCCTACCGGGGCAAGATGGGCCGCCGCCTGGTCACCGAACAGGGCTCGGACCTGGTGGTGCTGCCGGTTCCGGCGGTTTACCTGGTGGACGCCGACGGCCTGGTGCACTTCTCCTACCTCAACCCCAATTACAAAGTCAGGGTGGCCCCTGAGCTGATCCTGACCGCCGCCAAACTGATGCTCAAGCCGTGATCATCTAACACCTGCTGGCCCCGGCTTTACGCCAGGGCCGTATCACCCGTGAGAGTTTCCCGCCTGTGGGGCTTCCCCAAGTTGGTCGGATCTGATAGCTTGAATTCCCGAGAGTCTTACGGAGCATGAAGCCGTTGATCCCATCTCTTTTTAAAGTGGTTACCCAGTCCCAGTGGCATCAAGCCCAGGACAGCGGTCTGATCCCCCTATGCGGTGCCGATCAGGCCCAGGGTCACATCCACCTGAACTACTACCAGTCCCTCGAACAGGTCACCAGCCACTACTTCGGTGCCGACGATCACCCCCTGGCACTGCGGCTGGACGGCGACCGCCTCGCCGAGTACATCAAGGAGTTTGACGCCACCGACGACAAACCCTGGCCTCAGCCTTGCGCCAAGGTCTCCCAGTTGACCCTGGAGATGGTCACCGAGCTGCTGCACTTCGACTACCAGTCAGACACCGGTCGTTTTACTCTGCAGGAGTAGCCAGACGCGTACCTACACCCATGAGGGGCAGGCTTGCCCCTCCCGGTTAGGCCGACAAACACCTTGGCGTCTATGCTGACGATCACCGCCTTAGTCAGCCCGCATCGAATGGTGATGGAGGGTCTCCCATGCCCGGTAGGCTCGTTGAGCATCAGCCTTTTCGCCCGCTCCTCCCACCAGCTGTGCCGCTGTGGTGCACCCAGCCCTTGTCGGATACCGCCCCGTGGGGTATAGATCCCCCCATGAACGACAACCACTCCCCAGGTGCCCTGCACCGTCAGCACTTTCGCCGCGGTCCGGACTACCGCTGTGGCGACGATGTCTCCTTCGCCGAGATCCGCGACCAGTTTGGCCTGGCCGGGGTCAGGGTGGGCCGATGGGTGACCCGACGTGAACAACAGTTGGCCGCCAACCTGGTGTTCGACGCCATGGCGGACCTGGCGTACATCCTCAATGTGCCGCCCCAGGTAATAGGACTGAGGGGCAAGTTGCACCTGGCTTTCGGCACCGGAGGCAGTCCCCACAGCCAGGCCCACTACGAACCGGGCGCCCATACCCTGGCCCTGGCCAAAAACGCCGGCGCCGGCGCCCTGGCCCACGAATACTGGCACGCCTTTGACCATCACATCGCCGCCAAGGCCTTTGTCACCCCCGCCAAGGCCAGTGCGTTTGCCAGCAACCTGTGGCTACTGCAGCAGCCGATGCACTCCCATCCGTTGAATCAGAGGTTGTCAGAGCTGTTTAATGCGGTGTTTGCCCCGGATAAAGAGGCCCACGGAGAGTTTGTCGATAACGCCCTGGCCCTGGATGACCAACTGGGACGGCGCTACTTCTCTCTACCCACCGAGCTGATGGCAAGGGCGTTTGAAGCCTGCATTCAGGATCACCAGATAAAGAACCACTATCTGGTCAGCGGCACCAAACAGGGCAAGCTGGCCCAGGCGGGTGCTTACCCGACGGCCGACCATTTACAGCTGATTAACACCATGGTGCACCGTTACTTCCAGCCTCTGGGCCAGGCCCTCTCCAGTCAGTGATCCTGATCACGCACCGGGTTATTTTGATGTGCCGATGATCCCAGTTCAGGCCAGCCTTTGATCCTGCGAGCAATTGTGAAAAATTGTTAATCTATACTGCGAATGGGTCGATTGACCCCCACTATGTTACCCAGTAGTGTGGAGTTTCGAACCTGATTTGGTGATAAAGCAATGAACCATCTGCGTATCGACATCGTCTCGGACGTCACCTGCCCCTGGTGCATCATCGGTTATAAGGCGCTCGAGACGGCGCTGACCGAGCTTGAAGGGGAACTGGATGCCGAGATCCATTGGCAGCCCTTCGAGATCAATCCCCATCTGGGCCCAGAAGGCCAGTCGCGAACGGAAAATCTCAAAAACAAATATGGTTTTACCGACGCACAGGTCGGACAAAACCAGTTGGTGCTGGACAAGCGGGCCAACCGACTGGGTTTTGAGATGCACCTGGACCGCCAGCCCACCACCTACAACACCTTCGACGCCCATCGTCTGCTCCACTGGGCCGAACTCAAGGGCAAACAATCCGCCCTGCAGCAGCACCTGTTCCATCTCTATTTCACCAATGGGGGTAACCCCAGTGACCACGACGCCCTGATTCAGTGCGCCGAGGCCGCGGGCCTGGCCGTCACAGAGGCCAGAGAGGTGCTGGAGAGCGACCAGTATGGCGACGAGGTTCGTAAGGACCAGATGAAGTATGTACGCCTGGGCATCACCTCGGTCCCCGCTTTCATCATCAACGATGAGTACATCATCAGTGGTGGTCAGCCGGTTGAGACCTTCATCAATGATTTGCGGGAGATTGCCGGTCACCTCAGCGCCGCCTGAGTCCCGTAGGCAACACACAAAAACAAGGGGGAATCCAATGGATTCCCCCTTAGTCTATTTGGCCCGACTGACTGGGTTCCGGGCCAAATTCCGAACTCTCAAACGCTAGTGCGCTGCCAGCGTCTCAGAGATGGCGTCATTGCCCTCATAGTTCTCCGGCAGTTTGTGGGCGATGCCTTTATGACAGTCGATGCAGGTCTTGCCCTGCTCGCTGGCGGAAGCGTGCATGCGACCGGCCACCCCTTTCTGCTCGGTAAAGTCCATAAACTCAAAGTTATGGCAGTTACGGCACTCCTGGGAGTCGGTTTTGCGCATCCGCGCCCACTCCCGCTCCGCCATAACCAGACGGTGATCACTGAATTTCTTCGGTGTGTCTACGATGCCGATCGCCTTACCCCACAACTCCTTGGAGGCCTGAATTTTCCGCACCATCTTATGGGTCCAGTCCTTAGGCACGTGGCAGTCCGGACAGGTGGCACGCACGCCACTGCGGTTGTTGTAGTGGATGGTGGTAACGTACTCCTCGTAGACATTCGCCTCCATCTCGTGACAACCGATGCAGAACTCTTCACGGTTGGTCATCTCCATGCCGGTATTGAACGCACCCCAGAACATGATGCCGCCGACAAAACCCACCAGCAGCAGGCTGCCCAGCGCCTTGCCACTGGGGCGGCGGAGCCAGCCCCAAATACGCCCGATAAAGCCAGGTAATTTCATGGCTTACTCCTTATCTTTGGCAAACTGGCCCAGGCCTTCGAAGGTGTTGGCCACCGGAGGCTTGGCATCCGCCTGGGTCACATGGCACTGCAGGCACAGGTAGCGACGAGGCGCCACATGCGGCAGCACGATGCCGTCACGATCGGTAAAGTGGGTTGGGCTGACCCGAGGCGCACCGGTGGTCAGGTAGTTGTCCACGTCGTGACATTGCAGGCAGCGGTTGGTGGACTGGGTGATCTGATACCCCTGAACTTTGTGGGGCACCAGAGGCGGCTGGTTTACGTAGTTCAGTGCCTGGCGGTCGATCTCCTTCAAGACCTTCTTCAGTCCCGGCGCCTTGTTGGTTTCCTCCAGGGGCACATCTGAACGCATGCCAAACTGGTGTTCTTCGGCGGCAATGGCCACCAGGGGAAGCAGAAGTGCGCCACACAGGGCAATTCGAAGTTTCATGGTGTTCTCCAATTCTTTTGGCAAGGGGCCCCTCAGGGCCCATCTCTCAATCAGGCCTTACGCACCTTGACGGCGCACTTCTTGTAGTCGGTCTCCTTCGACAGCGGGTCGGTGGCATCCAGAGTCAGTTTGTTGACCAGGGTGCTGGCGTCGAAGAAGGGCATAAAGACCAGACCACGAGGCGGCTTGTTGCGGCCACGGGTTTCCACCACGGTCTCCACCTCGCCGCGACGAGAACTCACCATCACCTTGTCGCCACGGCGCAGGCCGCGCTCCTTGGCATCCAGTGGGTGCATAAAGACCACAGCATCGGGGAACGCCTTGTACAGCTCGGGGACCCGCTGGGTCATGGTGCCGGTATGCCAGTGCTCCAGAACCCGACCGGTGGAGAGCCACAGGTCAAACTCGCCATCCGGAGACTCTGCCGCAGGCTCGAAGGGCAGCGCGAAAATCACCGCCTTGCCGTCTGGCTTGCCATAGAATTGGAAATCGCTGCCCGCCTTCACATAGGGATCGGCACCCTCTTTGAAGCGCCACTTGGTCTCCTGACCGTTGACCACCGGCCAGCGCAGGCCGCGCACCTGATGGTAGGTGTCGAAGTCGGCCAGATCGTGGGCCTTGCCACGACCGAAAGTGGCGTACTCCTCGAACAGCCCCTTCTGGATGTAGAAGCCGGCGGCGCGGGCGTCGTCGTTCAGGCGCTCGGCAGGGACTTCATCCAGGCCGTACTGGTTCACCTGGCCATTGGCGTAGAGGACGTCGAACAGGGTCTTGCCACGGTATTCGGGCTTCTGGGCCAGCAGCTCTTCGGGCCACACCTCTTCCACTTTGAAGCGCTTGGAGAACTCCACCAGTTGCCACAGATCAGACTTGGCTTCGCCCGGCGCCTTCACCTGCTGATACCAGAACTGGGTACGACGCTCGGCGTTGCCGTAGGCACCCTCCTTCTCCACCCACATGGCGGTGGGCAGGATCAGGTCGGCGGCCATGGCGGTCACCGTTGGGTAAGGGTCGGACACCACCACGAAGTTGGCGGGATCTCGGTAGCCCGGCAGGCGCTCTTCGTTGATATTGGGACCGGCCTGCATGTTGTTGTTGCACATCACCCAGTAGGCATTGAGCTTGCGATCCTTGAGCATGCGGTCCTGCAACACGGCGTGGTATCCGGGCTTAGGCGGAATGGTGCCCTCGGGCAGCTTCCAGATCTTCTCTGAGTAGGCGCGGTGTTTGGGGTTCTTCACCACCATGTCTGCGGGCAGACGGTGAGCGAAGGTGCCCACTTCCCGGGCGGTGCCACAGGCGGAGGGCTGGCCAGTCAGGGAGAAGGGGCCGTTGCCGGGCTGGGAGATCTTACCGGTGAGCAGATGGATGTTGTACACCAGGTTGTTGGCCCACACGCCACGGGTGTGCTGGTTAAAGCCCATGGTCCAATAGGAGACCACTTTGCGGTTGGGGTCGGCGTACAGCTCCGCCAGGGCGATCAGCTTGTCCGCTTCCACACCGGAGAGCTTGGCTACGGTGTCGACGTCGTAGTCGGCAACAAACTTCTTAAACTGCTCGAAATCAATGGCTTCGGAGCCGCCCTTGCCGGGGTTCTTCGCCGCCTTCTCCAGAGGATGCTCGGGGCGCAGGCCGTAGCCGATGTCGGTGATCCCCTTACGGAAGTTGGTGTGCTTGTTGACGAAGTCGTGGTTCACCTTGTCATTCTGAATGATGTAGTTGGCGATGAAGTTGAGGATCGCCAGATCCGTCTGTGGGGTGAACACCATGGGGTTATCCGCCAGCTCGAAGCTGCGGTGCTCATAGGTGGAGAGTACCGCCACCTTCACATGCTCGGCAGAGAGCTTGCGGGCGCTGAGGCGCGACCACAGGATGGGGTGCATCTCCGCCATGTTGGAGCCCCAGAGAACGAAGGCATCGGCCTGCTCCAGGTCGTCGTAGCAGCCCATGGGCTCATCGATGCCGAAGGTGCGCATGAAGCCACCCACAGCGGAAGCCATACAGTGGCGCGCATTGGGATCGATGTTGTTGGAGCGGAAACCGGCCTTGTACAGCTTGGCGGCGGCGTACCCTTCCCACACTGTCCACTGACCGGAGCCGAACATGCCCACAGAGGTCGGGCCCTTCTCTTTCAGGGCCGCTTTGAACTTGTCGGCCATCACGTCGAAGGCCTCATCCCAGGAGACCGGAGTAAACTCACCATTTTTGTCGTACTTGCCGTTGCTCTTACGCAGCATGGGCTGAGTCAGACGGTCCTTTCCGTACATGATCTTGGGCAGGAAGTAGCCCTTGATGCAGGTCAGGCCGCGGTTCACCGGCGCCTGTGGGTCGCCCTGAACCGCCACCACCTTACCCTGGTTGGTGCCCACCAGAACGGAGCAGCCGGTGCCACAGAAACGGCAAGGCGCCTTATCCCAAACAATGGTGTCGTCGTTGCGGGTGGCGATGATCCCCTTAGCAGCAGCGGGAACAGCCAGGTTAGCCGCAGCAGCGCCGGCCGCGATGGCTTGCGCTTTTACAAAGTCTCGACGTGATAGTTTCATCATCTATTCCTTGAACCTTTTACGGTCAGTCGTTAGAAATTTTTTGGTGATAGATCAGGGAGGTTGCGCCTACACCCTGCAACCCTTTGATCTGGTCAATGCACTCCACCTGGGAGTTTTGATGTGTGTGTGTCAGCAGGACCACCATCTTGCCGGAGGGGTCGTTGACCTCGACGCTGACTCCGGGCAGCTCATTGAGACGGGATTCCACCACGAACCGTTTTTCCGGCTGGGTATTCACCACCAATGAACAGATGTGTTCAGTCATGGGCAGACTCCTTGGGTATCTGCAAAGAGAGGGATTGACTGGGACAACGAGGTAGACAGGCTCCGCAACCATTGCAAGCCGTTGAGAGAACCGGATGAGAGATACCAATTGTCGGCTTGAAGCTGATGGCGGCCATATCGCATGCGTCTGCACAGCTGCGACACTCAATGCCCTGCAAGGTTAGGCAGGTGTCGTCCAGTGCCACGCGGTAGGGCCAGGGGGAGTGCTCCGAATCCTGAAAAAGGGCTTCCCCACAAGCCTTGGCGCAATGTCCACAAAAGCTGCACTCCGCCTTGTCAAAGTCCAGCTCGGGGAAGCCCCCATCGCCGATAACGATGACGCCGGTTTCACAGGAGGAGAGGCATTGGTGACAGCGCGTGCAGCCGTCAATAAACTCTTCCTCTGAAACCAGATGTGGCATTCGCAGAACCTGAGCCTTGCGGCCGGTGGCTCTGCGCCACAGCGGAGAACGTGCCATCTTGTTGTCCCAGTCAAATAAATCGGGCTCGCGCCCGAGAATTCTTCAAACTCGTGTGCAATGTAACCGCTGGGTTAACGATGGGGATATACCCATTAGGAAATAGATGAAGTCTCGCTTGATCCTCATCAATAAAACTGCTTGTTTCAGTTGCCTTTTGAGTTCACAAAACAATCACATTTTTGCACCCGGACACACTTCGCCACCACCAAAGCCAACAGATTTCACATTTTTCCGCCACTTTCGCGACCCGCAAGGCGAAGTTGGTTCCGGCATCGCTGGTGTGTTCCCCTCTGTAACGACCGATGAAATCTGACCGGCTAACGCCTACAATGCCGGTAGAGCGACCAACCAAAAAACAGGAGAGAGGGATGCCCCATATCAGAATCAGTGGAATGGAGCGTCAGCAAGTGATGCACATGAGCGAGGCCCTGGTGGACCAATTGGCCGAGGTGGTGGGCTGCCCCCGGGACCATTTCACCATTGAGCTGTTGCCCACAGAGTTCATTTTTGACGACAAGATGGATGCAAATCGCTACCCATTCATTGACGTTCAATGGTTTGAGCGTGGCCAGCAGATCCAGGACAGAGTGGCTGAAATCATCACAGATGCGGTGCGCAACCGGTTAAGAGGGGAGGAGAAGGAGCTGGATGTCTGTGTTCGGTTTTACCCGCTCGATCCCTTCAAATACTACGAAAATGGCAACCATTTCGGCTAGTTTAGATGACTCTAAACTTTGGGCTTCACATTTCTAGACGACCGGTCATATAATACAAGCATGGCAAGACCAAGACGAAGCGATCACAATCGGCAACCTTTGCTGGAGGCGGGCGTTACCCTGCTCAGTGAACAGGGCTATCACGGCACCGGCCTGAAACAGATCCTGGACAGGGTGAAGATCCCCAAAGGCTCCTTCTACCACTACTTCGACAGCAAAGAGCAGTTTGCTGCCGAGGTGATTCACTATTACATCGACCAGTACGTGAGTCAGTTGAAGCAGGTGACGGACCAGCCGGGCCTGGCGCCCATGGAGAGATTACTGGCTGTTATAGAGTTCACCCTGGATAAGCTGGAGCAGGAGGGGCTGGAGAAAGGGTGCATGCTGGGTAACCTGACCGCCGAGGTCGGGGGCCAGAGTGAACTGTGCACCCAGGCGATGCTGCGAGGCTGGACCCTTTGGCAGAGCTGGCTCACCTCACAGTTTGAGGAGGCGCAGCAACGCCATGAGGTGCGCCAGGACCTGACCGCCGAACAGATGGCCAGGCTGTTCTGGGACAGATGGGAAGGCGGGTTACTTCGAATCAAACTTCAGGGAAGCACCCAAGGGTTCCGTCAGGATATGGCCCTGATGCTCAAGGTCATCTTGCGCTAATCACCATGAATACCAGGCGCAGCCCAGGCTGCGCTTTTTTGAAATCAATTTATAGACGACCGGTCTAGCAGGAGAGATGGATGACTGATATCGCCACCCCATTGCAACTGACTCCAGAGGTCCAGTTCAGCAACCGCCTGTTCAAATCCGCCATGAGCGAGCAATTGGGCGATCGCAATCACAACCCCACCACCGCCCTGCCCCGGCTGTATCGCACCTGGGCCGACGGCGGCATCGGCCTCTCCGTCACCGGCAACGTGATGGTGGACAGAACCGCCCTGGGCGAACCGGCCAACGTGGTGCTGGACGACCACAGTGACCTGAGCGCCTTTCGCGCCTGGGCCGACGCAGGCAGGAGCAACGGCAGTCAGATCTGGATGCAACTGAACCATCCGGGCAAGCAGATCCCCGCCATGCTCAGCAAGGAACCTCTGGCGCCCTCTGCCATTCCCCTGGGCGGCGGTCTGGAGAAATCCTTCAATACCCCAAGGGCGATGACCGACGATGAGATTGTTCAGACCATCGGCGCCTTTGCTAGGTCGGCCCGACTGGCCAAAGAGACGGGTTTCGATGGCGTGCAGATCCACGGCGCACACGGCTACCTGGTAAGCCAGTTCCTCTCTCCTCGTCACAATCAGCGAGAAGACGATTGGGGGGGCGATGCCTCAAAAAGGATGCGCTTCGTGCTCGAGGTCTACCGGGCCATTCGTGCCCAGGTCGGCGATGACTACCCTGTTGGCATCAAACTGAACTCCGCCGACTTTCAGAAGGATGGCTTCAGCGAAGCGGAGTCCATGGCGGTGGTCGAGGCCCTGGAAGCAGAGGGGATCAACCTGATTGAGATCTCCGGCGGCACCTACGAGGCGCCGGCGATGATCTCCGGTAACCGCAAAGCCTCGACACGGGCAAGAGAGGCCTACTTCCTGGAATACGCCGAGCAAGTGCGTCGCCGCGTCTCTGTACCCCTGGTGGTCACCGGAGGGTTTCGCAGCAGCCGGGGGATGAACCAGGCCCTGGCCAGTGGCGCCGTGGACATGGTGGGGCTGGCGCGGCCGCTGTCGGTGATGCCGGATCTGCCCAACCGTGCCATGGCCGATGCAGACTTTGAGATTCGCTTCAAAGAACCCACCACAGGCTTTAAAGGGGTGGATGCCATGGCGATGCTGGGGATCACCTGGTATGAGTTCCAGCTGGAACGCATGGGCCATGGCAAGGCGCCCAAACCCAATCTGTCTGCCTGGCTGGCAGTGGCGGGCACCGTCAGGCGTCTCGGCGCCCACGCCTTCCGCCAGCGCCGCGCCTAGACTGGCGCAGCACAAACAGAAACGGGGTCCCAGAGGACCCCGCTTTTTACCGCCTGTCTGGCCTTACTTGACCACAATCTTGCCGGCGAAAATGATCGGAGAGAAGGTGCGCTTCAGGCTCTTACTCTCGAAGCTGGGCAGGTTCATCTGCTCATCGAACTCCACCTTGTCACCCTTTTTCACCTTGGTCTCCGGCGCAGCGGCCCAAACCAGTTTGCCCTCTTCCTTAATCTGCACATAGGTGTAACCGCCGGCGTTCATGGTCTCCACCACTTCGCCGCTGTGCAGCTGAGCCGCGTGCGCCGTCGCAGCCATGCCCAGAGCCAGAATCGCCGTGCTGGCTGCCTTAACCAAAGTCTTAAACATGTTCATCCCTTATATGGATTTGAGTGAGCTAATGGTGCAATTAAAGCAGTGATGGGCGCTTGGGACCAGCTTTTACGGTAACTCTGCAATACGGTGCGCAAAGCCCAAAAAAAGATGCAGAGAAAAGGAACTTTTTACTCGAGCGAAAAAGGATGTTCCAGCAGCGGTTTCTCTTTACATTCGACTGAATCTGTTTAGTATTTTTTGGTTAAATTCAAAACAAGGATGTTCATATGTACCGCTCTCTAGCAATTGCTGCCCTGACTCTGGCCCTGAGTGCACCACTTAAGGCTGTGGCAGGCTCCGCAGAATTTGACCAGGCCTACAACGCCTACCAGCAAGCCGTCAACGCCAAAGACCTCCAGTCTGCCCTGACTCATGCCCGGGAAGCCTATCGACTGGGTGCCGACCTCTTTGGTGTCGATTCCGTCGACTACGCCAACCTGGGCATTAACCTGGCCAAGCAACTGCCCCCCAACGAACAGGAGAAGGCGGCGTCCCTGCTCAAGCAGGCTTTAAAAAGCTACAAAAAAGCATACGGCAAGGAGAGTGACAAGCTGCTGGAGATCTATGCGCGATTGATCGAAACGGATTTCGACCATCGCAAGAGCCACCTCAACGCCATGCTGGCCCTGGGTGAAGAGGTCTATGAGAAAGACTCTCTGGCCTATGCCAATCTGATGTTGGAAGCATCACGCATCTGCATGCGTGACAGCCAGCTGGCCAGAAAAGGTCGCAGCCTGGCCGGTGACGCCCTGGAGATCATCAAGGAGAAAGCCCCCAGGGAGACCCTGGAGCGAGTTGAGGCGGAATACGTCAACGCCCTGTGGGCCCAGGGGTTCAGCGAAGATGAGGCCGCCATAGAGCATTTCGGCACCGTCATTGAACTGCTGGAGGATCTGGAGTACAGCCACCCCTATGCCCTGGCTGCCCACTCCCGGCTGGTCCCCCTGCTGGAGCAAAGCGGTCGCAGTGACGATGCCACCGCACACTGCCTGGCGATCGCCCAGATGAAACCCTGGGACAACAACCAGGAGCAGAAACCTCTTTTTCGACAGGAGCCAAGGTGGACCAAATCAGCCATTCAACGCGGTAAGAACGGCTCCGTCGTCCTGGATATCACCATCGACAAACAGGGCTTTGTGACCGACATGAAGGTGCTTGAGAGCGAGGGGCACAAAGACTTTGTCAGAGAGACCAAGAAAGCGGTAAAGAAGTGGCGCTACGCCCCCAAGTTCCAGGATGGCCAACCGGTGACGGCCAACACCCAGGTAAAAATGGAATTTCTGGTACGCAAAGGTTAAAAGAGGAACCATCGAGAGAGCCTGCCTCCGGGCTGGCTCTTTTCTAGCGCCCCGCACTTTGGGTCCAGGGCACATCACTCACCCTGCCAGCCAGATCGAGAAATTGGCTGAAACCGGGCAGCCAATCAGGCCAGAATGGCAAATGCTCCTGCCGGGGCATGACCAGGGCTCGCCTCTCTCCAAACTCGGACGCACAGCCGGCATTGGCCGACAACACCTGCGCCACCGTCATACTCAGACTGCCTCCCGGTCGCCCAGACGCCCCTTTTCCGGCTCATTGGCCTCGTGCCTTGAACTCCCCCGGGATGAGTTGGAGGTGATTGGCCACGACAGCGCAGACATAAAAAAACGGGCCCCTTTCGGGGCCCGCCTCTGTGCCGGTCAGTGAGTGAGCACTGACACGGGACAGATGACACCAATTTTACTCAATATCTGTTCACTACTGCTGGCTTAAATTGTTCCACTCTGCGTTGTAAGACTGACTGTTAGGGCCACTAGCAGCGGCGTCTTACGCCTTAATTGGAACAATTTCTTGGTCGCATTAGATTGAACATCTACCTAATGAAACTGGCATTACCAACCGGTGATTTCGCGCAGGGCGGATCCGATCTCGGCCAGGGAACGCACGGTCTTGACACCGGCGTCTTCCAGGGCGGCAAACTTCTCGTCGGCGGTACCCTTACCACCGGCGATGATGGCGCCGGCGTGGCCCATACGCTTGCCTGGAGGTGCGGTCACACCGGCAATGTAGGAGACCACAGGTTTGGTGACGTTGGCCTTGATGAAGGCGGCCGCCTCCTCTTCCGCGGTACCGCCAATCTCACCGATCATCACGATCGCCTCGGTAGCCGGATCCTTCTCGAACATCTCCAGCACGTCGATGAAGTTGGAACCCGGGATTGGGTCACCACCGATGCCCACACAGGTGGACTGACCGAAGCCTTCGTCGGTGGTCTGCTTAACCGCCTCATAGGTCAGGGTGCCGGAGCGGGAAACGATGCCCACTTTGCCAGGCTTGTGGATGTGACCGGGCATGATGCCAATTTTGCACTCACCCGGGGTGATGACACCTGGGCAATTGGGGCCAATCATGCGCACGCCTGCCTGATCCAGCTTCACCTTCACTTCCAGCATATCCAGGGTCGGAATGCCTTCGGTGATGGTGACGATCAGCTCGATGCCAGCGTCGATGGCTTCCAGGATGGCGTCCTTGCAGAAAGGCGCCGGTACGTAGATCACGGTGGCAGTGGCGCCGGTGACCTCGACCGCTTCACGAACGGTGTTGAACACCGGCAGACCCAGGTGGGTGGTGCCACCCTTGCCTGGAGACACGCCACCGACCATCTGAGTCCCATAGGCGATCGCCTGCTCGGAGTGGAAGGTCCCCTGACCGCCGGTGAAGCCCTGGCAGATCACCTTGGTGTCTTTATTGATAAGAACGCTCATTACTGACCCTCCGCGGCTTTCACTACTTGCTGCGCGGCGTCGGTCAGACTGGTGGCAGCGATGATATTCAGACCAGACTCGGCCAGGCGCTGTTGGCCCAGCTCGGCGTTGTTGCCCTCCAGGCGAACAACCACAGGCACCTCGACGCCCACCTCTTCCACGGCACCGATGATGCCCTCGGCAATCAGATCACAGCGGACGATGCCGCCGAAGATGTTCACCAGTACCGCCTTCACGTTGGCGTCGGACAGGATGATCTTGAACGCTTCGGTAACGCGCTCCTTGGTGGCACCGCCGCCCACATCCAGGAAGTTGGCAGGCTGACCACCGTGCAGGTTAACGATGTCCATGGTGCCCATGGCCAGTCCGGCGCCGTTGACCATGCAGCCGATGCTGCCGTCCAGGGCCACGTAGTTCAGCTCCCACTGAGCCGCATGGGCTTCGCGAGCGTCTTCCTGAGAGGGATCGTGCAGCTCGCGAATGGAGGATTGACGGTACAGGGCGTTGGAGTCGATGTTGATCTTGCCGTCCAGGCAGTGCAGGTCACCCTGGTCGGTGATCACCAGAGGGTTAATCTCCAGCAGGGCGAAATCCAGGTCCAGGAACATCTGCCCCAGGCCCATGAAGATCTTGGTGAACTGCTTGATCTGGTCACCCTTGAGGCCCAGCTTGAACGCCAGTTCACGGCCCTGGTAAGGCTGAGGGCCCACCAGGGGATCGATGGCGGCCTTGTGGATCAGTTCAGGAGTCTCTTCCGCCACCTTCTCAATCTCTACGCCACCTTCGGTGGAGGCCATAAAGACGATGCGCTGGGTTCCGCGGTCCACCACGGCGCCCAGATAGAGTTCGTTGGCGATGTCGGTGCAGGACTCCACCAGGATCTTGGCCACGGGCTGGCCGTTGGCGTCGGTCTGGTAGGTCACCAGGTTCTTGCCCAGCCAGTTCTGAGCGAACTCGCGGATCTCTTCCTTGCTGGACGCCAGCTTTACACCACCGGCCTTACCACGGCCACCGGCGTGCACCTGGCACTTAACGACCCACTTGTCGCCGCCAATCTTGTCGGCGGCTTCAGCAGCTTCCTGAGGGGTGTCACAGGCGTAACCCTCAGATACGGGCAGGCCGTACTCAGCGAACAGCTGCTTAGCTTGATACTCATGCAGATTCATATGTTCTATCCATATAACGTCTTGTTATTCCGGTCGTACTCCGACCAGGCATGGGGTGACCGCACCGACAGCCGGTGCGGTCGCATTTTGGTATTAGATGTCCAACAGCAGACGCGTCGGATCTTCCAACAGCTCCTTGATGGTCACCAGGAAGCCCACAGACTCCTTGCCATCGATGACCCGGTGGTCATAGGACAGGGCCAGATACATCATCGGCAGGATCTCAACCTGGCCATTGACCGCCATGGGGCGATCCTTGATGGCGTGCATCCCCAGGATGGCACTCTGAGGCGGGTTAATGATGGGGGTGGACATCAGCGAGCCGAACACACCACCGTTGGTGATGGTGAAGTTGCCGCCGGAGAGCTCCTCCACAGTCAGCTTGCCGTCGCGGCCCTTGATGGCCAGCTCTTTGATGCCTTTCTCGATCTCGGCCACAGACAGCTTGTCGGCGTCACGCAGCACCGGCGTCACCAGACCACGAGGGGTGGACACGGCGATGCTGATGTCGAAGTAGTTGTGGTACACCATGTCATCGCCATCCAGGGAGGCGTTGACCTGGGGGTAGCGCTTGAGCGCCTCGACCACGGCTTTTACGTAGAAGGACATGAAGCCCAGGCGAATGCCGTGGCGCTTCTCGAAAATGTCCTGATACTGCTTACGCAGCACCATGATCGGCTGCATGTTGACCTCATTGAAGGTGGTCAGCATGGCGGTGGAGTTCTTGGCCTCCAGCAGACGCTCGGCGATGCGCTTACGCAGACGGGTCATCGGCACCCGCTTGTCGGTGCGGCCATTGAGCTCAACCGCAGGGGCTGACTCGGCTGCGACCGGGGCGGCGGCGGGCTTGGACTTGAGGAAGGCTTCCACATCCTCTTTGGAGATGCGACCGCCAACGCCGGTGCCCTTGATCTGAGCAGCCTCCAGGTTGTGCTCGGCGATCAGGCGGCGGACCGAAGGGCTCAGCGCGTCATTGGCATCGCCCTCGTCGGCGGCGGCCGCCGGGGTTTCCGCCTTGGCCTGGGCTTCCTCTTTGGTCACCTCGGCGCCGGGTGCGGCGCCGGCCTTGAACATGGCGATCACCTGCTCCGCCAGAACGGTGTCTCCCTCGGCGTGAATGATCTCGCTGATGGTGCCATCTTCCGGCGCCACCACTTCCAGTACCACTTTGTCGGTTTCGATGTCCACCAGGTTTTGGTCGCGGCTGACGCTTTCACCGGGCTGGACGTGCCATGTGGCAATGGAGGCATCGGCGACTGACTCTGGCAGTACGGGGACTTTAATTTCGATGCTCATCTGAACCTTTCCTTGTGCAATTATTCTTCAATATTCAGGGCGGCATTCACCAGCGCCTGTTGTTGTTTGTTATGGACAGAGGGGTAACCCACCGCCGGGGCCGCGGAGGCCTGACGGCCCGCGTAAGTCAGGTTCGCCCCGGAGGGGATCGCCTGCCAGAAATGGTGCTGACTGGAATACCAGGCCCCCTGGTTCTGGGGTTCCTCCTGGCACCAGACGAAATCGGTCACGTGCTGGTAGTCTGCGAGCACCTTGGCCATCTCTTCGTGTGGGAAGGGGTAGAGCTGCTCGACCCGAATCAGGGCCACGTCGGTCAGTTCACTGCGACGACGCTTCTCCAGCAGGTCGAAGTAGACCTTACCGGAGCAGAATACCACCCGGTTCACCGCCTTGGGATCCAGCTCATCCATCTCGCCGATGACGTTCTGGAAGGTGCCGTTGGCCAGCTCCCCCAGGTCGCTCACCGCCAAAGGATGACGCAGCAATGACTTGGGCGACATCACCACCAGGGGGCGACGCATGGGGCGGACGCTCTGACGGCGCAGCATGTGATACACCTGGGCCGGGGTGGAGGGCACACACACCTGCATGTTGTGGTCGGCACACATCTGCAGGAAGCGCTCCAGTCGGGCCGAGGAGTGCTCGGGGCCCTGCCCCTCATAGCCGTGCGGCAGCAACATGGTCAAGCCGCACAGACGGCCCCACTTCTGCTCACCGGAGCTGAGGAACTGGTCGATCACCACCTGGGCACCGTTAGCGAAGTCACCAAACTGGGCTTCCCACATGGTCAGGGTCGCCGGCTCGGCGGTGGCGTAACCGTACTCGAACGCCAGCACCGCCTCCTCGGACAGCACCGAGTCGTAGATCTCGATGGTGCCCTGGCCGTCACGCAGGTGGCGCAACGGCATGTAGGTGGTGGCATCGTCCTGGTTGTGCAGCACCGCGTGGCGGTGGAAGAAGGTGCCCCGGCCGGAATCCTGACCGGTCAGGCGGATGCGGGTGCCCGTATCCAGCAGAGTGGCGTAGGCCAGGGTCTCGGCCATCCCCCAATCCAGCGGCTTCTCACCGGCCGCCATCAGCTGGCGGTCCTTGTAGGTCTTGGCCACCCGGGATTGCAGCTTATGGGCTTCGGGCACATCACAAATGGCCTTGGCCAGCTCAGTCAGCTTGGGCATAGGAACCTGGGACTGGTACTCAGAGTTCCAGTCGTGCCCCAGGAAGGGGCTCCAGTCGACAGAGTGGGCTTCCATGGTGCGCCACTCGGGTACCACACACTCGCCCTGGTCCAGCAGTTCACGATAGGCGTTGATCTGCTCGGTGACCTCTTCCGGGCTCATCACCTGACTGTCGATGAGGCGATCGGCGTACACCTTGCGGGGAGTGGGGTGCTTCTTGATCTTCTGGTACATCAGAGGCTGAGTGGCGTTGGGCTCATCCGCCTCGTTGTGACCGTGTCGACGGTAGCAGATGAGGTCGATCACCACGTCACGACCAAACTCGTGGCGGTAATCCACCGCCAGTTGGGCAACGAAGGCCACCGCTTCCGGGTCGTCGGCGTTCACGTGGAAGATGGGGGCCTGCACCATCTTGGCGATGTCGGTGCAGTACTCGGTGGAGCGGGTATCTTCCGGGTTAGAGGTGGTGAAGCCCACCTGATTGTTGATCACCACCCGCACGCTGCCGCCGACGCTGAAGCCGCGGGTCTTGGACATGTTGAAGGTTTCCTGGACCACCCCCTGACCGGCGATGGCGGAGTCGCCATGGATGGTCACTGGCATCACCTTCTGGCCGTTCTCACAGCCCAGGCGGTCCATACGGGCGCGCACAGAGCCCATCACCACCGGATTCACGATCTCCAGGTGAGAGGGGTTGAAAGCCAGGGCCAGGTGGACGTTGCCGTCCGGGGTGGCGAAGTCGGAAGAGAAACCCTGGTGGTACTTAACGTCACCACTGCCCAGGGTCTCATCGTGCTTGCCGGCGAACTCGTCGAACAGATTCTGGGGCTTCTTGCCCAGTACGTTCACCAGCACGTTGAGGCGGCCACGGTGCGCCATGCCCACCACCACCTCTTTGGTGTCATGGTGACCGGCGCGGTAGATCAGCTCGCGCATCATGGGGATCAGGGCATCACCGCCCTCCAGGGAGAAGCGCTTGGCACCGGGGAACTTGGCCCCCAGGTACTTCTCCAGACCTTCGGCGGCGTTGAGGCCAGCCAGGATCCGCTTCTTGTGTTCGCCGTCGAAACTGGCCTTGCCGGAGATGGGCTCCAGGCGCTGCTGAATCCATCGCTTCTCCTCGGTGGAGGTGATGTGCATGTACTCGGCGCCGATGGAACCACAGTAGGTGGCTTTCAGGGCGTCCAGCAGCTTGGACAGCTTCATGGTGTCACCGCTGGCCGACGCGTAGGAGCCGATGTTGAATTCGCGCTCCATGTCGGTGTCGGTGAGACCGTGGAATTCTGGGGTCAGTTCGGGGACAGGGTCACGTTTCCACAGACCCAGGGGATCCAGGTCGGCAGCCTGGTGGCCACGGAAACGGTATGCGTTGATGATCTGCAGGACCTTAACCTGCTTTGCGGTCAGTTCAGGGTCGACGGCGGTCTTCACCGAACTGGTCTGCTCCATGGCTACCTGACGGAAGTAGTCCTGGATGCGACGGTGATTCGCCTCCTGGCCCGCTCCGTTGGTGGGCAACCGGTCGAAGATCTCACGCCACTGTTGCGATACCTCTTCTGGTTCGTCCAGGTAGAGTTCGTACAGCTCTTCGATGTAACTTGCGTTGGCACCGGCTAGATGGGAGCTGTCCAGCCAGTCCTGCAGTGAGCCTTGTTGCATCTGTATTCCTTTATCAACCAAGCCTGGTTATACCTGTTGCCTTTCTAAGGCATTGTTATTGTTTTTACCACTGCCCTTTAGTCGTATTTTATCGATTCGGGGCGTTAGAGCACTATACAAAAAGGTCACGCTCTTCGCAGCCGAAGAGGTGACCTTGATATCAAATACAACGATAAACAACGCGTTGCATCATTACACCGCCCGTTGCAGCAACATTGACTTGATGTGACCGATCGCCTTGGTGGGGTTCAGACCCTTGGGGCAAACGTTCACGCAGTTCATGATGCCGTGGCAGCGGAACACGCTGAAGGCGTCATCCAGCTCTGCCAGGCGCTCGTCGGTGGCGGTGTCGCGGCTGTCCACCAGGAAGCGGTAGGCGTGCAACAGGCCGCTGGGGCCGACAAACTTGTCCGGGTTCCACCAGAAGGAGGGGCAGGCGGTGGAGCAGCAGGCGCACAGGATGCACTCATACAGCCCATCGAGCTTTTCACGCTCTTCCGGGGATTGCAGGTGCTCACGGCCTGGATTCTTATCGTCGTTGATAAGGTAGGGCTTCACCTTCTCGTACTGCTTGTAGAACAGGCTGAGGTCCACCACCAGGTCGCGAATCACCGGCATGCCCGGCAACGGACGAATCACCAGCTTCTTGCCGTTGAAGGCGGAGATGGGGGTGATACAGGCCAGACCGTTCTTACCGTTCATGTTCAGGCCGTCGGAGCCACACACGCCCTCACGGCAGGAGCGGCGGAAAGTCAGCCCGGGATCCTGCTCCTTGAGCATCATCAGCACGTCCAGCACCATCATGTCCTTGCCTTCCGGCAGGTCCAGGGTGTAATCCTGCATGGTGGGCTTGGCGTCAGTCTCCGGGTTATAGCGGTAGACAGAAACTTGCAAACTCATTCCCTGTCACTCCTTAGTAGGTACGCTTCTTGGGCGGGAAGGCTTCCCGCAGCTTGGGCGTCATGTTCACGTCACGTTTGGACATCTCGCCTGTGATGGGGTCATACAGGGAGTGGCACAGCCAGTTGCCGTCATCCCGCTCGGTGAAATCTTCACGAGAGTGGGCACCGCGGCTCTCGGTGCGGAAGTTGGCTGCCTCGGCGGTGGCCAGGGCGGTCTCCATCAGATTATCCAGTTCCAGGCACTCGATGCGGTTGGTGTTGAACGCCTTGGAGCGGTCGTTGAGCTTGGCATTCTCCAGGCGGGCCTTAATGGTCTTGAGCTCCTGGAGCCCCTCGGCCATGGCTTCGCCCTGGCGGAATACCGAGAAGTTGAGCTGCATGCAGTTCTGCAGGTCCTTACGGATCTGGTTCGGATCTTCGCCGCTCTGGTTGTTCTCCCAACGGTTGAGGCGAGCCAGGGAGGCATCGATGTCAGACTCTGAGGCGTCACGGGCTTCGGTTTGAGCTGCCAGGGTTTCACCCAGGTGCTTACCGGCCGCGCGACCAAAGACCACCAGATCCAGCAGGGAATTGCCGCCGAGGCGGTTGGCGCCGTGTACCGACACACAGGCGATCTCACCCACGGCAAACAGACCCTGAACCGGCTTGTCGCCCAGGCCGATCACCTGGCCGTTCACGTTGGTGGGTACCCCGCCCATCATATAGTGACAGGTGGGGATCACCGGAATCGGCTCCTTCACCGGATCAACGTGAGCGAAGGTACGGGACAGTTCACAGATACCCGGCAGGCGCGATTCCAGCACCTCTTCACCCAGATGGTCCAGCTTCAGCTTGGCGTGGGGCCCCCAGGGGCCATCGCAGCCGCGGCCTTCGCGGATCTCGGTCATGATGGAGCGGGCCACCACATCGCGGCCGGCCAGGTCCTTGGCGTTAGGAGCGTAGCGCTCCATAAAGCGCTCGCCATCCTTATTCAGCAGGTAACCGCCTTCACCCCGACAGCCTTCGGTCACCAGTACCCCGGCGCCGGCGATGCCGGTGGGGTGGAACTGCCACATCTCCATGTCCTGAACCGGAACACCGGCGCGCAGGGCCATGCCGACACCGTCACCGGTGTTGATGTGGGCGTTGGTGGTGGAGGCATAGATGCGGCCGGCGCCGCCGGTGGCCAGCACGGTGGCCTTGGCCTTGAAGAACACAATCTCGCCGGTTTCGATGTCGATGGCGGTGGCCCCCACCACGGCACCGTCCTGGTTCTTCACCAGATCCAGGGCGTACCACTCGGAGTAGACTTCGGTCTTGTTCTTGACGTTCTGCTGATACAGACAGTGCAGCAGGGCGTGACCGGTACGGTCGGCCGCGGCCGCGGTCCGGGCTGCCTGCTCGCCGCCGAAGTTCTTCGACTGGCCGCCGAAGGGTCGCTGATACACCTTGCCGTTGTCGAAGCGGCTGAACGGCAGGCCCATGTTCTCCATCTCGATGATGGCTTCCGGGCCGGTCTTGCACATATATTCGATGGCGTCCTGGTCGCCGATGTAATCGGAGCCCTTGACGGTGTCGTACATGTGCCATTCCCAGTTATCCTCGTGGGCATTGCCCAGCGCCACCGTGATGCCGCCCTGAGCGGATACGGTATGGGAACGGGTCGGAAACACTTTGGACAGCAGGGCACAGGATTTGCCCTCCTGAGAAATTTGCAGTGCTGCGCGCATGCCTGCGCCGCCGGCACCGATGACGATAGCGTCAAATTCGCGTACTGGAATACTCACTTACACACCCCACAGAATAACAACACCGGTGGCCAGGTAGGCCAGCAGGACAACGTTGATCACAAACAGGATAAAAGCACGAAGCTTGGCGGGCTTGATGTAGTCTGTGGCCACCTGCCACATACCAATCCACCCGTGAATTAATACGCTGAACAGCGCCAAAAGGGTGAACACTTTCATGCCCACAGAGGCGAACAGCCCCTGCCAGGTGTCGAACGTCAGTGAGGGGGAGGTCACCAGGTAACCCACCAGAAACAGGACGTAAGCCAGCATCACCAGAGCGCTGGCTCGAATCAGAACGAAATCCTGGACGCCGCTGCGTCCAAATGTCGCGGCATTCTTTACCATAACCAGGCTCCTGCCAGAACGGATACCACCAGAGTTATGACAAAGCTGGCCTTGGCGGACGCGTTGCCGGACTCCATCTCTTCAAAGTGTCCCAGGTCCTGGAACAGGTGACGAATGCCGCCGATGGCGTGATACGCCAACGCGGTTAGGATTCCCCACACGATGAATTTGACGAAGAACGTCTGGAAATAGGATTGAACCTGGGCAAATCCTTGAGCACCGCTCAGGGAAGTGGCCAGAAGCCATAGCAGGATGGCAAGGGCGACGAAGGTGATGACACCACTGACACGATGCAGAATCGACGCTATCGCCGTGGCGGGAAACTGAATCTGGCTCAGATCCAGGTACACAGGTCTTTGCTTATTCACAGCTGCTCACTCAGCTCCATTGAGCACTTTTTGTTATTTCCACCGAAATTGGGACATCCGTCCCTACTCCTAGGTAGGCGTTTTAAACAGAAAATAGGCAATATTTTAGCCGAGTGATTGCTGGGTAATTCCGCAGGACCTCACCGCTCTACTGCCTCTTTTCAGCGGCCCGCGCCCAGTATACATAGCGCTGTTTTTGATTACAAACATCACATTTTGCCAATTTCTGAGATTTGCCACACAGATCCATCCGAACCGGCAGTGAGCTGTGAATAGCGTCCAAAAGTGCATGAAAGTGAAGCAATTTCGATTAAACATCCGACCAGGCAATTGATTTTTGTGATTGCTGTCTCTTAAAATGGGACGGACGTTACGGATAGATAACAAGAATGTAGTAAGGAGAACACGGTATGGCTGAATCTAAAGCCACACTTCAGGTTCCAGGCCAGGAAGCGGTGGAACTGCCCATTAAACAGGGCTCCGCGGGCTTTGATGTAATCGACATCAGCACTCTGGGCAAGCATGGGTACTTCACTTTTGACCCTGGCTTTATGGCCACCGCTTCCTGTGAGTCTGCAATCACATACATCGACGGCGCCAAGGGCGTGCTGCTGCATCGCGGCTACCCCATCGACCAACTGGCCACCCGCTCCAGTTATATAGAAGTTTGCTATCTATTGCTGTTCGGTGAGCTGCCCGGCAAGGCGGAGCTGGAGAAGTTCGAGAAAACAGTGACCTACCACACCATGGTTCACGAACAGATCTCCACCTTCTTTAAAGGTTTCCGCCGCGATGCCCACCCCATGGCGATTCTTTGTGGTGTGGTAGGCGCTCTGTCCGCCTTCTACCACGACTCCCTGGATGTGAACGACCCCAAACACCGTGAGATCTGCGCCTACCGTCTGATCTCCAAGATGCCGACCCTGGCGGCCATGGCCTACAAGTTCAACCTTGGCCAGCCATTCGTGTATCCACGCAACGACCTCTCCTTCGCCGGTAACTTCCTGCACATGATGTTCTCTGTGCCCTGTGAAGACTACCAGGTGAACCCTGTGGTTGAGCGCGCCATGGACCGCATCTTCATCCTGCATGCGGACCACGAGCAGAACGCCTCCACCTCCACGGTGCGACTGGCGGGCTCCTCCGGTGCCAACCCCTTCGCCTGTGTGTCGGCCGGTGTGGCCTCGCTGTGGGGACCCGCCCACGGCGGTGCCAATGAAGCCTGTCTGGAGATGCTGGCAGAGATCGGTACCGTTGACCGTATCCCTGAGTTCATCGCCCGTGCCAAGGACAAGGAGGATCCGTTCCGCCTGATGGGCTTTGGCCACCGGGTGTACAAGAACTTCGATCCCCGTGCGACCGTGATGCGTGAGACCTGCCACGAGGTGCTCAAAGAGCTGGACATCAATGATCCACTGCTGGACGTGGCCATGGAGCTGGAGCGCATTGCGCTGGAAGACCCCTACTTCGTTGAGAAGAAACTCTATCCCAACGTCGACTTCTACTCCGGCATCATCATGAAGGCCATTGGGATTCCAACCTCCATGTTCACTGTGATCTTCGCCCTGTCCCGCACCGTGGGCTGGATTGCCCACTGGCAGGAGATGCTGAGCCAGCCAGGCCACAAGATTGGCCGGCCCCGTCAGCTCTACACTGGTGCCGACAAGCGTGATTACGCCGAGCTGTCTGACCGGGACTAAGGTCAACGCGCCCCAAAACAGAAAAACCCGGAACCAGGTTCCGGGTTTTTTCTGTCTGACGGGTCGGCGGCGGCATCATTGTTTGTCGGAGAATTCGATTGCCTCAATCGAAAAATACCCACACATTTCCTGTGCCAACTCCCTTTTTAACAGACTCAAAGCAGTTCTAGCAGCTCCATGGGGTGATGAATGATCCCCTTCGGCGAAGCAGAGCGCAGTACATCGACAGACCCAGCCCCGTAAGACACCCCCACACCGATGGCACCTGCGCGGTTGGCCATCTCCAGATCGAACAGGGCATCGCCCACCATCATCGCCCTGCCCGGCTGGCAGTTTAGCTCGCCACACAGTTGCAGGATCATCTCCGGGTGAGGCTTGGAGGCCGCTTCGGTGGGGGTGCGGCTGGCATCGAACAGCGGCCGCAGCCCTGAAGCGTCCAGTACCCGTTCCAGTCCGGGCCGGCCCTTGCCGGTTGCCACCGCCAACCGGTACCCCTGCCCCTTGAGTTCATGCAGCAGCGCCTCGGCGCCATCAAACAGCGGGGTAGGCACATCGGAGCGCTCCAGGTACCAGCTGCGGTAGGCCTGGATAAAGGGCTCGACCCGTTGAGGATCCATCTCCGGCACCAGGGTGTCGATGGCGGACTCGATGGAAAGACCAATGATGGAACGTACCGACTCGGCACAGTTCACCGCCATGGACAGCTCACCACAGGCGCGTTGCCAACTGTCGACGATGCGGTCCACCGAGTCCATCAGGGTGCCGTCCCAGTCGAAGATCACCAGATCACACTGGCTCATGCGGCCCCCTCCGACTTCAGCTGCGTAATCAGCTTCTGCAGCCTGGGCTCCAGCGGCGCCTCCAGCTCCATGGTGACCTCCTCCCCCGGATGGAGGAATCGCAGCTTGTGGGCATGGAGGAACAGACGATTGAGTCCTTTGCCCTTCATGCTGCGGTCGAAGCTGTCATCACCGTAACGGTCGTCACAGGCGATAGGGTGTCCCTTGCACTGGGTGTGCACCCGAATCTGGTGGGTGCGGCCGGTAATGGGGCTGGCTTCAACCAGGGTGGCATCGGCACCAAAGCGCTCCAGTACCCGGAAACGGGTCTCTGAGGGTTTGCCCTCGCCACTGACCCGAACCATGCGCTCGCCGGAGTTAAGGGTGTTTTTCAGCAGAGGCTCGCTGACCACACGGTCTCTGTCCTGCCATTTGCCCTTTACCAGCGCCAGATACTGCTTCTTCATGGTCTTGCTGCGCAGTTGGTCCTGCATATGCTTCAGGGCGCTGCGGCGCTTGGCCAGCATCAACAGTCCGGAGGTGGCCCGATCCAGCCGGTGTACCAGTTCCAGGTTCTTCTCTTTCGGTCTCAGGGCACGCAGGGCCTCGATGACACCGAAGTTCACCCCGCTGCCGCCATGCACCGCAATGCCCGAGGGCTTGTTGATCACCAGGATCAGTTTGTCCTCGTAGACGATGCACTCCTCCAGTTGGGCCACCTTGGTCAGCTTGGCGGAGGGCAGGTTGTCCTGTTGAGACTTTTCAGAAACACGAATGGGGGCGATCCTCAGCTGATCACCGGCCTGCAACTTGTACTCCGGCTTGATCCGTTTCTTGTTGACCCGGACCTCACCTTTACGAAGCAGTCGATAAATAAGGCTTTTAGGAACCCCTTTGAGGAAAGTGCGCAAAAAGTTATCAATCCGCTGGCCTTCGTAGTCAGGCTCCACGGTCACCCATTGCACCTTGGGTGAATTACTCTGTGATGAATCAGTCATGGGCGCCATTGTACACCTAATCGCACTCAGGCGGACAATATGGAGAATGTTGATTGCCGCAAGGGGAGGAAGTTGCTATATTCTTGCGGTTGCAGCTTGACTAAAAGATGAATTTTTAGCGCGTCTGCACAGATTTGGTCCTGCTACCGGTTTTTATAGATAAGACCTTCGATGCCAGGTCCGGGACAGTGAGGAACTCTCTCCTGCCACAGGACCGGCGTGAAGCTCCAACCGAGCAGTTGACCCCTAAACAGGAATGCAAAATCGGAAACCGTTTCAGGTCCTCCGTCCGGTGATGTACCGGGATAGAATTTCGGCCGCAACGCCCTTTGGCGCTGCGGCAGCAGTTGTAAGCTGCACAGCAAAGTGAACCGGGGTTGAGACAGAGCATCTGCGGCGTGCCCGCAGCCAACCCCCCAAGTAACCGGATGTGTTGATGGGCAAAGCCCCGGTCAACCAGTCGTGAGACTGCCTAAAAATTGATCCTGGGGCGCCGGTGCAGCCGACGCTCGACCTGAAAGCGGTGACCAATGGAAAATTGGACCACCCAAAATGAAAAGAATGTTGATCAACGCAACTCAATCCGAAGAGTTGCGTGTTGCCCTGGTTGATGGGCAACGTCTATACGACCTGGATATTGAAGCACCAGGCCACGAGCAGAAAAAAGCCAATATCTACAAGGGTAAAATCACCCGCGTAGAGCCCTCTCTGGAAGCCGCCTTCGTGGACTACGGCTCAGAGCGTCACGGCTTCCTCCCCCTGAAAGAGATCGCCCGCGAGTACTTCCCCGAAGGCTACTCCTTCCAAGGTCGCCCCAACATCAAAGAGGTGATTAAAGAGGGTCAGGAAGTGATCGTTCAGGTGGACAAAGAGGAGCGTGGCAGCAAGGGCGCCGCCCTGACCACCTTCATCAGCCTGGCTGGCAGCTACCTGGTTCTGATGCCCAACAACCCTCGTGCCGGCGGCATCTCCCGCCGCATCGAAGGTGATGAGCGGACCGAACTCAAGGATGCCCTGAGCCAGCTGACCGTGCCCCAGGGCATGGGCCTCATCGTTCGCACTGCCGGCGTCGGCAAAGCCGCCGAAGAGCTGGAGTGGGATCTCAAGGTTCTGCTGAACCACTGGGACAAGATCCAGGAGGTTTCACAATCCCGCGCCGCACCATTCCTGATTCATCAGGAAAGCAACGTGATTGTGCGCGCCATTCGTGACTACCTGCGCCGTGACATCGGTGAAATCCTGGTGGATCACCCCCGCATCTACGACGAAGCGATTCAGCACATCAACCTGGTGCGCCCCGACTACGTCAGCCGTGTTAAACAGTACAAGGCCGAAGTGCCGCTGTTTACCCACTACCAGATTGAAAGCCAGATCGAATCTGCCTTCCAGCGTGAAGTTCGACTGCCCTCCGGTGGCTCCATCGTTATCGATCCAACCGAGGCACTGACCGCCATCGACATCAACTCCGCCCGGGCAACCAAGGGTGGCGATATCGAAGAGACCGCGCTGCAGACCAACCTGGAAGCCGCCGATGAGATCGCCCGCCAGCTGCGCCTGCGTGACCTGGGTGGCCTGGTGGTTATCGACTTTATCGACATGGGCCCAGTGCGCCATCAGCGAGAGGTGGAAAACCGCCTGCGTGACGCCGTCCGTCAGGACCGCGCCCGCGTACAGATCGGTCGCATCTCCCGCTTCGGCCTGATGGAGATGTCCCGTCAGCGTCTGCGCCCCTCCCTGGGTGAGTCCTCCGCACACATCTGCCCCCGCTGTAGCGGACAGGGTGTGGTGCGCGGCACCGAGTCCCTGGCTCTGTCCATCCTCCGCCTGATGGAGGAGGAAGCGATCAAGGACAACACCGCCCAGATCGAGGCCCAAGTGCCCACCGACGTGGCCGCCTTCCTGCTGAACGAAAAGCGCAAAGCGATTCGCATCATCGAGGAGCGTCACAAGGTTGAGGTGTACGTGATTCCTCATCCTCACATGGAGACCCCACACTACACCGTGGCGCGTCACCGTAAGGATGACACCATCACCGAAGCCAGTTACAAGATTGCCGAAGCGCCAGAGCCGGTCCTCTACGAGCCGCGCAAACTGGAGAAGCAGGTTGCTGACCGTCCCGCCATTCGTGCCATGGAGGCGCCTAAGCCTGAAGAGCTGAAGCTGCAGTCCAAGGCGAAGCAGGAGAACGCCAAGCCTCAACCTAAGAAGGACAGAAAGCCTAAGGTTGAAGAGGAGAAGCCCTCCCTGCTGACCAAGCTGGCCGGTGCCCTTAAGTCCCTGTTCGGCGGCGAAGAGGAGCAACCGAAGCAGGAAGACAAGAAGGAATCCCGTGACGGCAAGCGCGGTGACCGCCGCCGTAACGACCGTCGTCGTGGCGAGCGCGGTGACCGCAAAGAGCGTGGCGACCGTAAAGAGCGCGGCGAACGAGGTGATCGCAAAGAGCGCGGTGACCGCAAAGAGCGTGGCGACCGTAAAGAGCGTGGCGAGCGCCAGGAGCGCGGCGAGCGCCAGGAGCGCGGCGAGCGTCAGGAGCGCGGCGAGCGTCAGGAGCGTGGCGAACGTCAGGAGCGTGGCGAGCGTAAAGACCGCCGTCGCCGTGATGACCGTCGCGACGAGCAGAAGTCTCAGGAGAGACAGGAGCGTCGTCAGTCCGAACAGCAGGCCCGCTCTGAAGACAAGCAGGAGCAGCCTAGCCGTCAGCGTCGTCGCCGCAAGGATCTCGAACCCGAAGCCACCGAAGCCGCCGAAGCTGGTGAAGCCCAGGAGTCTCCCAAGCAGGAGAAGCGTGAGCGCGAAGTGGTGAAGGAGCGTCGTCAACGCCGCAAGATGGACAAATCTGTTCGCCTGGGCGCCGAAGGTCGCGACAGCGCCCCCGCCGCCAAGGCTGAAGAGACCGCCCCGGTTGCCGAGGAAGCGCCAAAAGTTGTTGATGCTCAGGTCGCTGAGGTCGTCGCCACCGAAGTCCCTGCGGAAACCAAGGTCGATGCCAAGCCTAAGGCTCAGGAAGGCATGGAGGCCAAGGCCGACGAGGTTCAGACAGAGGAAGGCGAGAACGACGAAGAGGGCGAGCGTGAAAACAATCGCCGCAGCCGCCGCAGCCCACGCCACCTGCGTGCCGCCGGCCAGCGCCGTCGTCGCAAGCGCGATGATGACAATGGTGAAGGCGAAGCGGACTCAGCCGATCTGGAAGCAGAAGCTCAGAAGGATCCTGTGACCGCCCGCTACCCGGAAGCCACTGAGATGGCCGAAGAGACACAGCTGGAGATGTTCGACGGCCAGGCAGACGCTCCGGAAGGCGAATCTGACGAGAAGGCGGAAGCCCCTAAGCCTCGCCGCAGCCGTCAACCTCGCAGTCGTAAACCGAAGTCCGACAAGGCCGAAGCCAAGAGCAGCGAAGCTGCCGAGCCTAAGGCGGTAGAGGCTGAGGAAGCCGACGTGCCCACGGCCGTAGACGCCCAAGCCGCCGAGCCTAAGGCCGTAGACGCCCAAGCCGCCGAGCCTAAGGCCGTAGACGCCCAAGCCGCCGAGCCTAAGGCCGTAGACGCCCAAGCCGCCGAGCCCAAGGCCGTAGACGCCAAAGCCGCCGAGCCCAAGGCCGTAGACGCCAAAGCCGCCGAGCCCAAGGCCGTGGAAGCCCAAGCCGCCGAGCCCAAGGCGGTGGAAGCCCAAGCCGCCGAGCCTAAGCCTAAGCCTAAGGCCGTAGACGCCAAAGCCGCCGAGCCTAAGGCGGTGGAAGCCCAAGCCGCCGAGCCCAAGGCCGTGGAAGCCCAAGCCGCCGAGCCCAAGGCGGTGGAAGCCCAAGCCGCCGAGCCTAAGACTGCTGGCAGCCGCTTTGCCAAAGCTGCGTTCTCGCAGGCCGCCACCCCAGAGGTTGAGGTTCCGGAATTTGAACCTGTGGTTGTGCCTAAGAGTGAAGAGGCCAAGGTGGAAGCCAAGCCGAACGACTTTGCTCAAAGCCGCTACCGCTTCTCCTCCAACGCCGGCATGACCAAGCCGACCGACGCAGAGTAAGCGAAGCGACAAGAAAAACCGGCAGCCCAGTCTGCCGGTTTTTTTATGCCCGTACCGAATCGTTCACCGGGCCGGGAGTGTGTGCGCCTCTGCCGCTTTTTATCAGGAATCGGGGCCAAAATGTGCCGTGGGTAACATCCTGATAAAAATCCTTTACGAGCACTGAACTTAGGCTATTAGAGTGAATACTAACAAGGTAGTTAACCGGTTTTAGGAGTGATTCTTGATGAATCCCATCAGAGGCCTGCTTTTAGGTCTGCTACTTATTTTCCTCTCTCCTCTGAGCCAGGCCGCCGATGCGGACTGGTTTACCCATGACAGTGCCGGGGAGCCCAGAGTCACCCTCTACTTCTTCTGGTCTGAAACCTGCCCTCACTGCGCCGAAGCCCACCCCTTCATCGAAGATAAACTGCTGGCTCAGTACCCCTGGATCGATCTCAAGGACTACAAAGTCCAGGATGCAGGCACCCGCAGCCACTGGCAGAAGGTGGCCAAGCTGACCGGCACCGAGCCCACTTCGGTGCCCTTTATGGCGGTGTGTGGCACCCCCATTGTCGGCTACACCAGCGAGCAGACCACGGGCCAGTTCCTGGAAAACCAATTGCGTGCCTGTTACCAGCGCTTGGGTGGCAGCCTCAGCGGCATTGCCCCAGTGGCCAGCGACAGCGTCGACATGAACGCCCCGCTCGACCTGGGCGCCCAGTGTGGCGATGGCGAGGATGGTACCTGTGGCATCACCGACATGAATGCCCCTGCGGTTCAGCCTGTCGAGTTGCCCTTCATCGGGGTGGTCAATCCTGAGAAACTCTCTCTGCCCGCCCTGACCGTGGTGCTGGCCGGTGTGGATGCCTTCAACCCCTGCGCCTTCTTTGTGTTGCTGTTCCTGCTGAGCGTAATGGTGAATGCCAAGAGCCGCGGCCGCATGCTGATTGTTGGCGGCATCTTCGTCTTCTTCTCAGGGCTGATCTACTTCCTGTTCATGACCGCTTGGCTCAACCTGTTCCAACTGCTGGGCGATGGTTCCGACGGCGGCTGGATCATTCTGGCGGCGGGGATACTGGCCATTGTGGCCGGCGTCATCAACGTCAAGGAGTTCTTCCTGCAGCGTGGAGAGATCTCCCTCTCCATGTCAGCAGAGAACCGAACCGGCCTGATCAAACGCATGGGCAAACTTTCCAGTGCGTCCAGCCTGGCGGCGATGATCGTCGGCTCCACCGTACTGGCGATCCTGGCCAATGCCTACGAACTGCTGTGCACTGCCGGTTTCCCGATGATCTACACCAGCGTGCTCTCCATGCACGATATGGCTGAGAGCACCCGCTACATGTACCTGGTGATGTACAACGTGGTGTATGTGATCCCTCTGGCGGCCATTGTGACCGTGTTCGCCCTGACCATGGGCAAGCGCAAGCTGACCGAGAAGGAGGGCCAGACCCTGAAGCTGATGTCCGGCGTGATGATGCTCTCCCTGGGCGGTACCCTGGCGGTCAACCCCAACGCACTTCAGAGCCCGGTGGTGGCCATCGGCATGATTCTGGTGGCCATACTGGTCACCGCCGTCATCGTGCCCATCAAGCGCCGCTGGGAGCGGAAACAAGCGTAAGGGCGTGATGGCCTTTCGACCCGACACCAAAAAGCCGGCTCTGAGAGCCGGCTTTTTCATGCTTTATGCCCCCTTAAGCCAGGGAGTTAGCGGGCCAGCCGCGCTATCCAGCTGTCCGCCGCCTGCTCCAGCAGGTCGAGCACCAGTTCGAAGCCATCGCTACCGCCGTAATAGGGGTCCGGCACCTCCCCGGACTGGACGATCATGGCCAGTTTGTAGGTTAGATGGGCCGGGCAGCGAGCCTTCAGATCCCGCATGTTGCTGCCATCGGCGGCCAAAATCAGGTCAAACTGCTCGAAATCCTCGTCGGTGACCCGCCGTGCACGCATGCCTGAGAAGTTATAGCCTCGCTGTCGCCCGGCGGCGGCAGAGCGCCTGTCCGGCTGCTCTCCGGCGTGGTAGGCATCGGTTCCGGCGGAATCCAGCACCAGCGGCAAGCCAGCGGACTCAAACCGGTGGCGGAACACCGCCTCCGCCGTTGGGGAGCGGCAAATGTTGCCAAGGCAGACAAAAAGTACAGAGGAAACAGTTTTGTAATTCATAAGGCTTATCTAAGTCGAATCTGCGGTAACGACCTCAGCCTATCAGAAGCCCGAAAAGACGGCGAGTCCGCTAAGCGGCACCAGTTCAGCCCCACTCAGTGAAAATGCAGATCCGCATCGATCTCTTCATCGGTGATCGATCCGGGCACATCGAAGCGCCAGCGGACCAGCCACACCCACCCCAGAGCCAGAGCCAATACGAAAACCAGTGTCAGGATAAAATGGATGATTGCGGTAACAAGGGTTGAAGATACAGACATGACCACCTCTCCAGTATCGATGACCTTGCCCCGCAGCAGGGTATTCTCCCCGACCCCATTGAGTCCGGCCGGCAGAAGACCTGCTGCACAGGCCCATTGCTTCATACCTAGAGGGTAATCCGAAATTTTAGGCATTTCCGCCTAATTATTGTTCACCCCTGACGTTGCCCGCGCTGAAATGGGCCAGAATGCCTGGTCGATGGCGGTGCTGGCCCGATTCAGGTCCGGGTCGCGGTCCAGTAGACGAATGCGACGATGGGAACGATCAGCAGCAGCTGCCCCAAGATATCCTGGGTGAATAAGACATGAGTGATGTAATACCAGTCCATGAGTACCTCCTGTACAGAGAAGGCAGGGAGGGAGGTTGACCAACTCGTCGGACGCCCCCTTGCACTGTGGAGTTGGCCCTTTAAGTATAGTCCCTGTTGTCTGGTGTTGTCGGCAGCTTACCCCTAGTTTACTGATAATGCGCGGGAAAAAGGGGGCATCTGACCGAAGTCAGACACCCCCTGGCTCCAGGGTCAGGATTGAAGCTTGAATCTGTCTACCAGGCCGCTCAGCTGCTGGTTGGCCGAGGCCAGGTTGCGGGCGCTGTTGGCCACCATTTCACCATTGTCACTGAGCTCCATGGCCATGGACTGGAGGGAGTGCACATTTTTGCTGATCTCGTCGCTGACGGCGCTCTGCTGGCGTGCCGCCTGATCGATGCGGCCACTGAACTGGTCGATATCGCCAATGACATTGCCCATCTGTTCCAGGCTGAGAGTCACCCGTTCGGTGTTTTCCGCCACCAGGGTGCAGCTGTGCCGGGTGTTGTGAACCATGGCGACCGCATCGCCGGCACTCCGAGTCAGCTGGGTGATGATCTGATTGATCTCGGCGGTGCTTCCCTGGGTTCGGGAAGCCAGGTTACGCACCTCATCGGCCACCACGGCAAATCCCCGTCCCTGCTCCCCCGCCCTGGCCGCTTCGATGGCCGCATTGAGCGCCAGCAGGTTGGTCTGCTCAGCGATCTCGCCTATCACCCCCAGTACCGAGGCGATCTTCTGGGTATCCTGGTTCATGGAGTCAATGCCGCCCGCCGCCTGTTCCATCTCCCCTATCAGCGCCCTGACGCTGTCCGAGGCCTGCTTGACGGTCGTCCGGGACTCCTGAGCCTGACCTGTGGCCGAACGGGTCATGGCAGAGGTGTCTGCCGCTCCCTCAGCCACGGTATCGGCACTGGCACTGACCTGGGTGATGGCGGTGGCCGCCAGGGAGGTCTCCCTGGCATGGCGCTCCAGCGCCTGGCTGTTACGCTGGGTCTGGTTGTCCAGCTCAGCCAGGGATTGGGTGATGTGATCACTGGTCTGTTTCACCTGCAGCATCATCCCCTGCAGATTTTCCACAAACTGATTGAACGCCTTGCGAATGGCCCCAAGCTCATCTTCGGTCTTGACCTCCAGCCTGGCGGTCAAGTCCGCATCTCCGGTACACAGGTTTTCGATTCTGGCCTGGAGATCCCGCATCTCAGCGATGATCTTGTTCAGCAGAAACACCGACAGCGCCATGGTCAACACCAGCAGTACCAGAGAATAGCTGATGCTCTTTAGCACCTCGGCACTGAACAGTTCCGCCATCGCCCCGCTCAGCCCCTGCTCGATGTCGGTCACCTCATGCTCGAACGCGCCGGTGACGATGATCCAGTCCCAACGGGGGAACACCGACCGGGCATAGGTAATGCGAGGTTCACGCTCGCCCGTTGAAGGGTTGGGTTCCAGGGTCTTGAGTACCGTTTCTGCGCGACCGGTCAGTGCCTGAGTCACCGCCTGGGTTGCCGGGGATACCGCCCCCACCAGGGCCGGATCCGGATGGGCGAGAATCTTCCCCTCACGATCCTGAATCCAGAAATAACCGAACTCCCCGAACCTGGACTCCGCCACCGCGGTCAACACCGACTCTCTGGCCGAGGTTTTCAGGGTGCTCAGATATTCGCCGGTGCCTATCACCAAATTCAGGGGTTCAAAGTAGAAGGAGGCGGACAGCTTCTCCTCCACCAGGCCGGTGGCCGGATTGGTAAAGAAGTAGCTGGCAAATCCAATCTTACTGCTGCGTGCGGATGCCACGATGTCTCGGGCGTAAAAGTTGCCCTTCTCATCCTGGGCATCCCTCGAGTTGCCCACCGCCACCTCGCCATTTCCCGAGGCTTCGTTGGCCAAAGAGTCTGCATCGTAGGCAAAGAGGTAACGACCCTCTCCCCAGCGGTACTCATTGATGAAGGTATAGAGCAGCATCATCTCATCGTCGGTCAGGTTGTTTTCATACATCCTTTCCACCGAGTCACGCACCGACGCCAGTTCCCTGGCCAGGGCCTGCCGAATCTCCTGCTCTTCCGTAGCCCGGTAGGCAACTCCCACCCCCCGGACCAGAGTCTCCACCTGTCCCGCCAGATTATCCCGAATCAGCCCCTCGACCCGTGCGGAGACCTGCTGCTGCTGCTGATCCAGCACTTTGGATTCAATCCAATACAGGTTGGCACCGAAGAAGCTGCTGACAGCCAACAGCACTCCGGCAATGAGAATGGCCAATTTCCAGCGAATGGTGAGGGTCATCAGGGGCTCCAGCCAACCTTCTAGTTAAGGTACATCTAATATAGCTGGAGACAATATTTCAATATCTGCAAAGAGGATTTTCACCAGTTGTGGGGGCACTCCTGTTTTGAGAGGCTGCCGAATAAATTTTGGCCGCCTGCACCCCGGGTTCTGTTAGGAAGATCACACTGAAAATCAAACGAGTTCAACTCACTAAATCAGTGCGGTCTGAAGCTGTTTCATCAGCCCCTCTCCGCCCTGTTGATCGACGTAATCGAGCAGTATCTGGCTGAAACTGGCTACCATCTCCGGCGAAAGTCCCAGGGAGGCGAAGGCATCATTCAGTCCCATCAGGGCACCACCGCTCTGCCCCAGAACCGTGCCGAGCAAACCCGAGGTTCCGTTGCCCTCCCCCGCCTTTGACAGCAGATCGCCCCCCACTTGCATCAGGCCATCCATTCCGGGCAGCACCTGAGACAGCTGACCCAGGGTTTCCGGCGCCAGGTTGGGTTCAGCAGTGGCCAACAGGGCACCGATTCCGCCACTGGCCTGCTCTTGAGAGACCCCCAGTTGGGAGGTCACCAGGCCCAGCAGATCATCCATCGCCTGGGCCGGTGAGCATACGCAGAGCAGAGACAGTAACAGAGGGGCAAACAGCTTCAACATGGGAGACTCCAAATGGCCAATGTTCATCAAGCATAGACCAGAGAACTGCTGGCCACTGCCTATTTAGGGGTAGCGTACGCCCTCCTACCCAGGTGGGGCTTACAGCCATTGATTCAGGGCATTCACCAGGGCTTCCCTGTGGATCGGTTTGTGCAGCACCGCATCCATGCCCGCATCCAGGCACATGCGGTGCGCCTCGGCGGTGGTGGTGGCGGTCAGTGCCAGAATCGGCATCCGGCATCCTCTGCGGCGCAGCGCCTCGGTGGCGGAATACCCATCCATCTCCGGCATACTGCAATCCATCAGAATCAGGTCAAATGAGTGGGCACTGGCCTGCTTGAGCGCCTCCCTGCCGTTTTCCACTATGGTCACTCGACACCCCTGACGCTCCAGCATCATCCGCACGACCAGTTGATTGGCCTTGGTGTCTTCGGCCACCAGGATGTTGCCGCTTTTGTGAATGGACTGCTGCTCACGCTCGGTGCTCTGCCGCGGGCAGCTCTCCAGATTCAGAGTGAAGTGGAAACGGCAGCCCTCCCCCGGGTGGCTCTCCACCTGCAGTTCACCACCGAGACGCCTCACCAGCTTTTGGCTGATGGACAGCCCCAGGCCGGTGCCACTGCCCTCCCCCTTCTGCTGGGAGAAGGGTTCAAACAGCCGCCCCATGAATTCGGCGTTGATCCCGGGCCCGCTGTCAGTCACCGAGGTGGTCACCTCAGCCCCCGAGTCGGACAAGGCCCCCTTGAGTCCAAGGATCACGCCGCCGGACTCGGTATGGTTGATGGCGTTACCCAGCAGATTGAGTAACACCTGCCGATAGCGGCTGGGATCGAGTTTGACCGACTCGGGCAGCCTGCCCTCCAGGCGGTAATCCAGCTCCAAGCCCTTATCCGCCGCCAGGGGCCGGACAATCTCCAGAGTATCCCGGCACAACTGATGCAGGTCGGTGGCCTTATCGTTCAGACAGAACTGGTCGGATTCGATCTTGTTGTAGTCCAGAACATCGTTGATAAGGGCCAGCAGACTCTGACCGGACTGAGTCAGAACCCGGAGTAATTGGCGCTGTTCACTCTCCAGATTGGTGGAAGCCAACAGGTCGGCACACCCCAATACCCCGTTCATCGGGGTGCGCAGCTCATGGGTCACCATGGCCAGGAACCGGGAGCGCAGGTTGGACATCCTGTGGGTCTCCTGCTCCGCCAGTTTCAACTGGGTAAAAGCCAGCCAGTTGTCATAGAAGGCGTTGAGCAAAGAACACAAATCCCGCAACAGAGACTGCTGAATCTCCTGCCAGCTCAATTCACCGTCAAAAAGCACCACCAGGCGTACCCCGGTGTCCACCGACTGATGGCCACGAAGGTAACCGGACTCTCGGAGCATCGCCTCGCCACTGGCCAGGGGGCCGCTCTGACGCTTGGGCCAGGGGCCGTTGTACAGACTGGGCCACCCCAGAGTACGGCCGCGGCCCCACTCCAGCCCCACCCACTGGGCATCGAGCAAAAGACCCAGGCGATTGAGACACTCTCGGATGGCATCGAAAGGGGCCACGACGTTACAGCCTAGCAACTCCCGGCTGACGCCGAGCAGGTAGGTGTCATACCTCTGCCGCAGGCGAATCTCACCGGCCTGCTGCTGATTCACCGCCTCCAGTCGCTGATTGGCCTGATAGAGCTCCAGACTCTTGCTTTCCAGCAACGCCTCCGCCTCCTCTCGGGCCTGGCGCTCCCTCTGATAGCGTTTCTGCCAGATCTCCGACATCAGTTCACCTGCTTGGTTAGCCTGAAGGCGACCCGTGTCTTACGTTCACCACTGAGATCTTCCATCTCTATCTCCACCCGCTCCTTGAAGTGATCACAACAGTGGGCAATCAGACCGTGGGCTACGTCGGCCAGGCCTCGCTCAGAGTTGTAGATCACTTCCATGTAACCGCTGTCGGTGTGGGGAAACTCGAAGGTAGGTACCTGTGCATGGGCGTGGATCTTTTTTACCTGGGTGTGGATCTCGTTCTCCACCACCTGAAGAAACTCAAAACTCTCGTGACAATCCGCCAGTCGCTGTGGGTAGAGGGTCACCAATCGGGGGAAGAGGTGATAACCGTAGGTATAGAGCAGTTCGGGGACGGGCTTGCCCACCAGGTCGCTGAGGGTCACCACCAGCTGCACCATCTCCTGGTGGTCATAATTGCCTACGCGGGTGTAGGCCCCGCCGCTGGCAGGCGAAACCCGCTCCAGCATCGCTTCGGTAACGTCCGGGCCGAAAGCGTTGTCGACTAGGTCCAAAAACTCCGTAAAAATAATACCTTGCATCTTGCCTCCCTGGCATGGAGATAGGCTCTGAAAATAAGCTTAGACCATTACTCTTCCTTAAGCCTATCCGCAAAGCGCTGATAAATAGAGGCAACTTTAGGAGAGATCACCACCTGGCAATAGGGCTGACCGCCGTGACGTTCGTAATACTCCTGATGCCCCTCCTCGGCGGCATAGAAGGGCGCATCATCGGTGATTTCGGTCACTATGGGGGCGGCGAACAGGCCGGACGCATCCAGCCGACCGACAAAGGCCTCGACCTTTTGCCTCTGCGTCGGATCATTGCACAGCACAATGGAGCGGTACTGGGTACCCACATCCGCGCCCTGACGATTCAGTGTGGTGGGGTCGTGGGCGGCAAAAAACAGCTCCAGCAGGGAATCCAGATCCACCAGGGCAGTGTCATAGCGGATGCGCACCACCTCGGCGTGACCGGTGCCGCCACCGCACACCGCCTGATAGCTGGGGTTCTCACTCTGACCACCGGCGTAGCCGCTCTGAACCGAGAGGACGCCATTGACCCGACGAAACACCGCTTCGATGCACCAAAAACAGCCTCCACCCAGGGTGAGGGTGTCGATGCCGGATGCCTGTTGAGGCTCGAAGGCCAGGCTCAGGGAGTTGACACAGTGACGCTCGTTGGCTGGGGTCAGCCTCTCTCCGCGAAAGACATGGCCCAGATGCCCGCCGCAGGCGCTGCAGAGTATCTCGGTGCGCCGGCCATCGGCATCCACCTGCTCGGTCACCGCCCCGGTCACCGGGGTCTCAAACGCCGGCCAGCCACACCCGGCATCAAACTTACCGTCGCTGTGGTAGAGGCGAGCCCCACAATCTCGGCACAGGTAATGCCCGTCACTGCTGTGATTGAGAAACCGGCCACTGAAGGGGGCCTCGGTCCCCTTATGGTGAAGCACCTGCTGTTCATCCGAGGTCAGAGGACGCTTGGGCATAGACTCTCCTAAGATTCAGCAAAGATCACCGCGCCCTAGTGGGCTTCCAGGCGCCAGCCAGCTGATTGCATGCAGATGGCAAAGCGATCATTGAAATTTGCCTGACTGTCATCGGTACGGCTGTTACATCTGTCCCGATCGGCCATAAAGGCCTGGCTGTCCTTGGTGTCGTGCACCCAGGTGGCATCGGGTTGTCCACAGCCACTGAGCAACAACACACCACATAATCCCAAAAATCCAAGTCGCATAGCAGTTTTCCTTTTCCAGTATTGGTCGTCACTGACCCTCAACCATAGTACGTCAAAGTTGACCGGCTGGGCACCGTCTCAAGACCCTCGCTGACTGCGGTTGCATCACCGCCATCACCGTGCCAAACTTCCGCCCGCAATTTTAGGAGTCCATTATGTCAACAGAGATCTACAAAGAGTTCTACTTTGAAGCGGCCCATAGGCTGCCCCATGTGCCTGAGGGCCATAAATGTGGCAGGCTGCATGGCCATTCTTTCCTGGCCAGGATCTATATCCAGGGAGACGTGGACGCCCACACCGGCTGGATCATGGACTTCGGCGATCTGAAAGCGGCCTTTAAGCCCATCTACGATCGCCTGGATCACCACTACCTGAACGATATCCCTGGGCTTGAGAACCCCACCAGCGAAGTCTTGGCCCGCTGGATCTGGGAGGAGCTCAAGCCCACTCTTCCGGAGCTCTCCATGGTGGAGATTAAGGAGACCTGCACCGCAGGTTGCCGCTACCGGGGAGAGTAACCCACAAAAAAAGCAGCCAGTTGGCTGCTTTTTTTCTTTGGCCTGCCGAGGAGTTTGACATCGACCTGGCCGAGGTGTTCTCCGGCAATTGCTCGGAATTACCTCATGGGCAATTCGACATTGGCGAACATCTCATCCACCTGCTGCTGATCGCGAAGCAGCTGCGCCTTCTCCACCCGCTCACGAGTGAGATGAGGTGCAAAACGCTCCATGAACTCATACATATAACTGCGCAGGAAACTGCCCTTTCTGAAACCGATCTTGGTGGTGTTGGGCTCGAACAGGTCGCTGGCATCCACCACCACCAGGTCGCTGTCCTCCATCTCATCCAAGGCCATGGTGGCCATGACACCCACGCCCAGGCCCAGACGCACATAGGTCTTCAGCACGTCGGCACTGGTGGCGGAAAACACCACTCGGGGCTCCAGCCCCTGGGCGTTGAACGCCTTCTCCAGGGCGCTGCTGCGATTGAAGCCGAACACATAGGTCACCAGGGGGTACTGGGCCACATCCGCCAGGGTCACCCGGCTGGCCGAGGCCAGGGGGTGATCACGGCGGAACACGATGGAGCGATTCCAGTGATAACAGGGCAACATCAGCAGATCGTGATACATGTGCATCCCCTCGGTGGCGATGGCAAAATCGGCATCACCGCGCACCGCCATCTCACAGATCTGATCCGGTGTGCCCTGATGCATATGCAGGTTGACCTGGGGATAACGCTCGATAAAGCCTTTGATCACCTCCGGCAGCGCATAGCGGGCCTGGGTGTGGGTGGTGGCAATCACCAGATCGCCACGATCCGGTTGGGTGTACTCCCGGGCCACCTTCTTGATGCTCTCCACCTTACCCAGCACCTCGGAGGCGATGTCGATCACCTGCTGGCCGGCAGGGGTCACATGGGTCAGGTGTTTGCCACTGCGCCCAAAGATCTGGATCCCCAGTTCATCCTCCAGCATCCGCACCTGCTTGCTGATCCCCGGCTGAGAGGTATACAGGCTTTCCGCGGTGGCAGAAACATTGAGGTTGTTGTTGAGGACTTCTACGATATAGCGCAACTGTTGCAGCTTCATGGGCTTCCCGACTATCTGAGCCTATTAATTCCTATTAGTTATAGCCAAAAGGCTTTTTGACATCAATCGGAATATGGTGTGACCTCCCATGACGGGATGCACATCAATCGACAATAGTGTAGGATTGACAAAAATTCTAACTCTCTGCTAAAGCATGTCATTTTTCGCCGTCGTCGTTATGGTCGTGGTTGCCCTGCTGGTGATCATCGCCATCAATCTGGTTTATCAACATCACGAAGCCAAAGAAGCCCAGCGACGCAAGGAGCTGGCGAGACAGCGCGCCGTCATTGAAGAGACCGAAGAGATCCTCTCCCAGGCTGCCCTCATCCCCATGAGCAACGCCCTGCTGCAGACCCTGAATACCCGGATCCTCGATGCCCTGAACCAGTCCAAACAACTGGCTGGCGGCAGCAGTGAGTTTGACTCCCGCATCAGCCACACCGTTGCCCAGCTTTCCGCCCTGGAAGCGGGCCAGCTGGGCCAGGAGAGCATCGACCTGTTCCAGTTGCCCAGCAACGAAAAGCAGACCCTGGTGCTGATCCAGACACTGAAGAAGCTGAAACCCGTGTTGCGCAATGAGCACAACAAGGGACGCATGGCCGCAGAGGTGTTTACCGATGAAGAACTCAAGGTAGACAAGCTGCAGCTTCGCATCCACATCGAAGTGTTGATGAACCGGGCCCGCAATCTGGTCAATGCCCGCCAGCATGGTTCCGCCAAGATGCTGCTCTCCAAGATCACCCTGGCCCTGAACAACCAGGTGTTGGCCGGCCCGGACTACCGGGCGCGCATGCTGGCAAAGACCAATGAGCTGCTGCAGGTGATTGAGGGCTCCAGGGAGGATCTCAGCAAGCAGAACAAGCCCAAGGATGACCTTGACGAGCTGTTCCAGCCGAAGAAGAAATGGTAAGACGGGGCCCTGCGGGGCCCTTTTCTCTTCCCCCCCGATTCCAGATTGGGATCCCCATTCCAAAATCATCACCCCTCCTTGCCGGTAGCCAGCCCCGGGAGTAGCATGGCCCTGCCTTCGGGCAACTATTCTCAGGGCGGGGTGAAATTCCCCACCGGCGGTATGTCCCTTGCAGGGATGAGCCCGCGAGCGCCTGCCATTAGGCAGGGTCAGCAGATCTGGTGAGACGCCAGAGCCGACGGTGACAGTCCGGATGAAAGAGGATAGGCGTAACAGCCCTTTCATAGGGACAGTACGTCCGCACGGCGGTGGTTCCACTGCCTGCCGGGTCGTGGCCGCTTGCCACGACCTAATCCTGATGCCCTGATTCTGGTAACTAACGTATTTTTAAGGACCTACCATGAATCAGTCTCTACTTATCGGAACTCCCCACTCCCGTGTGGAAGCGGCCATTGACGCGCTGAAACAGGGCCAGGGCATCATCCTGGTGGATGATGAGGACAGGGAGAACGAAGGCGATGTCATCTTCGCCGCCGAAACCATCACCAAGGAGCAGATGGCTCTGCTTATCCGCCACGGCTCCGGCATTGTCTGCCTGTGCCTGACCCCGGAACGGGTTGAGCAACTGGCCCTGCCGGCGATGGTGACGGACAACAACAGCCGCAACCAGACCGCCTTCACCGTTTCCATCGAGGCCAAGGTCGGCGTGAGCACCGGCGTCTCCGCCTCCGACCGGGCGGTCACGGTGCGCACCGCGGTCGCAGACGGCGCCCGCCCCGAAGACCTGGCCCGTCCAGGGCATGTGTTCCCCCTGCGTGCCCAACCGGGAGGCGTCCTCTCCCGCCGCGGCCACACCGAGGGCTCGGTGGACCTGGCCCGTCTGGCCGGCCTGTCACCGGCGGCGGTGATCTGCGAACTGAACCACGACGATGGCGAGATGATGCGCCTGCCGGCCCTGGCCGAGTTCGCCAAAGCCCGTCAGATGCCTCTGCTGACCATTGAGGATTTGGTGGCATACAGACTCCAACAGGAACGTCAAAGCGCCTGAGAATGCCTCTGAGGCGCTTTCAGACACAAAAAAGCCCGCTGACTGCAGCGGGCTTTTTCATTTCTCGTTGATTAACGCGGTGTTCAGGCCTTCTTCTTGGCGGTCGCACGCTTTTTGGCCTGCTCCTCGACCCATTTGCCATCGATGTACTTGGCGGTCCAGCCGGTGGCCTTGCCGTTGACCTCGGTGGCCACGTACTGCTCCTTGGTCTTACGGCTGAACTTCACCACCGCCAGGTTACCGTCGCCATCTTTGGCGGGAGCCTCGGTCAGGTAGTGGAACTTGGGTGAGATGCGCTCTTTGAAGCGAACCAGCTCCTCCACCTTGGGCGCACGGGTTTCACGGCTCTTGGGGAAGGTGCTGGCCGCGAGGAACAGTCCGGCGGCGCCGTCACGCAGCACGAAGTGAGCGTCGGACTTCTCGCAAGCCAGCTCGGGCAGCTGCACCGGATCCTCTTTCGGCGGCGCCACCTCACCACTCTTGAGCAGCTTACGGGTGTTCTTGCAGTTCTCGGTGTTGGTGCAGGCGAAGTACTTGCCGAAACGGCCGTTCTTCAGCTCCATGTCGGCACCGCAGCGGTCACACTCGATGATGGGGCCGTCGTAGCCCTTGATCTTGAAGCTGCCCTTCTCCACCTCGTAGCCGCTGCAGCTTGGGTTGTTACCACACACGTGCAGCTTACGCTGTTCGTCGATGAGGTAGCTGTCCATGGCGGTGCCACACTTGGGGCAACGACGCTTGTGACGCAGGGCTTCGGTTTCCAGGTCCTCGCCTTCGAGCACCGCCACCGCCTCCTCACCGGGAGTGAGGTTGATGGTGGTCTTACAACGCTCTTTGGGCGGCAAGCTGTAGCCGCTGCACCCCAGGAACACGCCTGTGGTGGCGGTACGAATGCCCATGGGACGCTCACAGGTGGGACAGGGGATGTCGGTCAGCACCATCTCGTTGCCCACCATGCCGCCCTCGTCGGCGGGCAGGCCGGCCTGGTCCAGGCGCTGGGTAAAGCCGCCGTAGAACTCGTTGAGCACCTGTTTCCAGTCGCGCTGGTCGTCGGCAATCTTATCCAGGGTCTGCTCCATCTCCGCGGTAAAGTCGTAGTTGAGCAGGTCGGTGAAGTTCTGCACCAGACGGTCGGTAACGATCTCGCCCATCTTCTCGGCGAAGAACCGGCGGTTCTCCACCTTCACATAACCCCGGTCCACGATGGTGGAGATGATGGAAGCGTAGGTGGAGGGACGGCCGATGCCGCGCTTCTCCAGCTCCTTCACCAGAGAGGCTTCGTTGAAGCGCGCCGGTGGCTTGGTGAAGTGCTGACGCGGGTCCAGCTCCTTCAGGCTGAGGCTGTCCCCCACCTTGACCGGGGGCAGGATCAGGTCCTCTTCGCCCTTGCGTCGCAGCGGCGGCTGAACCGCGGTCCAACCGTCGAAACGCATGATGCGGCCCTTGGCCTTGAGCTCATAGTCACCGGCGGTCACCGTCAGGGTGGTGGCGTCGTAGCGGGCCTCGGTCATCTGACAGGCGACAAACTGGCGCCAGATAAGGTCATACAGACGTTCTGCGTCGCGCTCCATGCTGGAGAGGCCGTCAGCCTTGACGGTGACGTCGGAGGGGCGAATCGCCTCGTGCGCCTCCTGGGCGCCCTCCTTGCTGCCGTACACCTTGGGGGCTTCGGGCAGGTAGGCGTCGCCGTGCCATTGCTGGATGTAATCACGGCAGTTGGCCACCGCCTCCTTGGAGAGGTTGGTGGAGTCGGTACGCATGTAAGTGATGTAACCGGCTTCATACAGGCGCTGAGCCAGGGTCATGGTCTTCTTCACCCCGAAGCCCAGGCGGGTGCTGGCCGCCTGCTGCAGGGTGGAGGTGATAAAGGGTGCCTGGGGACGGCTCTTGCTGGGCTTGTCCTCACGGCCGGCCACGGTGTAACCCGCCGCCTTCAGGGCCGCCACGGCGGTCATCGCCTCAGTCTCGTTGCCCAGCTCCAGCTTGTTGCCCTGGAAACGGGCCACCTGCATCCGCAGGGCATCGCCGGAGGCGGAGCTCAAGTCGGCGTGCAGGTCCCAGAACTCCTCGGGAACGAAGGCGCGAATCTCACGCTCACGCTCCACCAGCAGGCGCACCGCCACGGACTGAACCCGGCCGGCAGACAGGCCTCGGCCAATCTTCTTCCACAGCAGAGGCGACACCATGAAGCCCACCACCCGGTCGAGGAAACGACGGGCCTGCTGAGCGTTGACCCTGGCCTGGTTCAACTCCAGTGGGTGGGCAAAGGCTTCCTTGATGGCGCCCTTGGTGATCTCGTTGAACACCACCCGACGGTAGCGGCTGTCATCACCGCCAATCACCTGCTGCAGGTGCCAGGCGATCGCTTCCCCTTCGCGGTCCAAATCCGTTGCGAGATAGACGTGGTCCGCCTTGGCGGCCAGGGTCTGAAGCTCTTTGACCACCTTCTCCTTGCCAGGCAGGACCTGGTAGTTGGCCTTCCAGTCGTGTTCGGGGTCGATGCCCATGCGGGCAATCAGTCCCTGATACTCTCGCTCGCGCTTATAGGCGGCTTTGGCCTCTGGGGCCATCTTACGCACTTCCGCGGCACTCTTGGCCGGGGCTGCTGACTCAGATTGACTGGCAGAGGTGGGCAGGTCACGGATGTGCCCCACCGAGGATTTCACGATGAAGTCTTTGCCGAGATATTTGTTAATGGTCTTCGCCTTGGCGGGCGACTCCACAATTACCAGTGATTTAGCCATGGCGGGGGTTAGGACACCTGTCTGCAAGCGGTTTATACAAAGTGGCTCCATATATAGAGGGAAGACCTGTCAGTTTCAAGCCTTGAGCCCCAAGGAAGCCATCAGTTAGTCGAAATTTGTCCAATCGAGAAAATTTTTGGGACTAGATTCGCATATAAAAAAATTACTAATGCAATGAGAGAGGCAACGCAAGTAATAGTTATGCAAATGTTACTTTCGGGCGACAGTTCCCCCCTTGTCCATCACAGTTTGCGCCTTATACTGTTGACTTTCTTCATCTGCTTGTTCAGCCCTCCCCGGAGACCAGGCAGAGAGGTTTAACTATAAATAAGTAAAGGAATTTTCATGCGCGCTTTTGAAGCCAACTTCGATGGCCTGGTAGGCCCCACCCACAACTATGCCGGCCTCTCCTTTGGCAACGTTGCCTCCCAGTCCAACGCTCAGGCGGTTTCAAATCCCAGGGCCGCAGCCCTGCAGGGACTGGACAAGATGCTCTCTGTCCAGCAGCTGGGCATGGTGCAAGGGGTGCTGGCGCCCCAGCAGCGCCCCGACATCCACACCCTGAAGCAGTTAGGCTTCTCCGGCAGTGACGGGGAGATCCTGCAAAAAGCCTTCGACACGGCGCCACACCTGCTGATGGCCTGCTACTCCGCCTCCAGCATGTGGACCGCCAACGCCGCCACCGTCTCCCCCAGCGCCGACAGCGCCGACGGCAAGGTGCACTTCACACCGGCGAATCTGGTGAACAAGTTCCACCGCGCCATCGAGCATGGGGTCACCGGACGCATCCTCAGGGCCACCTTTGCCGACCCACAGAGGTTTGCCCATCACGATGCCCTGCCCTGCCACGAGATGTTCGGCGACGAGGGCGCCGCCAACCACACCCGCCTGTGCCGGGATTATGGCCAGCCAGGGGTGCAGCTGTTTGTCTATGGTCAGCACGGTTCGGATGCCACCGCCCCCAAGCCCAGCCTCTATCCCGCCCGTCAGACCCTGGAAGCCAGCCAGGCGGTGGCGAGGCTGCACCGGCTGACTGACGACAACACCGTCTTTATCCAGCAGAACCCCGATGTCATCGACCAGGGGGTATTCCACAACGATGTGATCGCCGTAGGCAACCACAACGTGCTGTTCTACCATGAGCAGGCTTTCCTGGAGACAGCGTCCAAGCTGGAAGAGGTGCGCCGTAAGTTTGGCGAGGGTGAACTGCATTTCATCCGGGTGCCCACCGAGGCGGTCAGCATCGACAATGCGGTAAGAAGCTACCTGTTCAATACCCAGATCCTTACCCTGCCCAGCGGAGAGATGGTGATCATCGCCCCCACAGAGTGCCAGGAGAATGCCCAGGTGGCCGCCTACCTGCAGAGCCTGGTGGCCGACGACAACCCCATCGCCAAGGTACACTTCTTCAACGTCAAGCAGAGCATGCAAAATGGGGGTGGCCCCGCCTGCCTGCGCCTGAGGGTGGCGATGAACGAGCAGGAACTGGCCGGGGTGAATCAGGCCACCCTGATCAATGACACCAGCCACGCCAGCCTGCGCGCCTGGGTCAGTAAGCACTATCGCGACCAGCTGACCCTGGATGATCTGCGTGACCCGTCGCTGCTGAACGAATCCCTCACCGCCCTGGATGAGCTGACCCAGCTGCTGAAGCTGGGCAGCGTCTACCCCTTCCAGCGGGGATAACCCTTGATTCTGGGCCCCGGAAGGAGCCCAGTGCCTTTGCTGGCACCTCTCTGTGCCACAGGGGCGGTGTTGCCCTTCGCTGCCCCTACCCTGCCGCTCAGGGGTATTCTGGGCTGCAGACACAAAAAAGCGGCCCCGATGGGGCCGCTTTTTCTCTCTCTCAATTCCCTAAGGCATTACAGCAGGGCTGGAATACCAGGCAGCTGACCCACCAGGGCCAGGGCGCCTACACAGATGATGAAGGCGATCAGCGGGATAACCAGACGGTCTGCGGTGGACAGCTGAGCGGAGCGCTCCTTGTCACCGATCAGGCCCAGGTTGTCCAGCAGCATGGTCAGGGCCCAACCAAATACCGGGTTGACGAAGGCACAGGAGAACATGCACACACCGGCGCTCTGGGCGCTCTGGTTGTCACGTACCATCTGCATGCCCGCTTCCAGCAGCGGCAGGAATACACCCACCAGCAGGGCCACACGCAGTACCGGCTCCCACATGGCCAGATCCATGGGGTAACCCAGAACTGCGGCCAGTACACACATCACACCGGTCAGCAGGGCGCCACCAGGAATAGGACGCTTGGCGATGGCCGCCGGAATCATGTAGGTACCCCAGGAGGAGGCCAGGTTACCGCCGCCCAGAACAGAACCTACGATCTGACGGATGGAGCACACGGTCATGGTGTCGTCCACGTTCATCAGAACGCCTTTGGCCTTCTTGGGATAGTTCAGCTCCTGGAATACGCGGTGGCCCAGGAAGTCAGGGGACCACATGGCAACCGCCAGGATGGCAAAAGGAATTACCGCGACGAAGTGGCTCAGCTCAGGCCAGCCCATCTGCCAGCCGGTGTTTTCACCCCACCAGAAGAAGGGGCTCAGAGGCGGCAGACCGGGTTCGGTCACGAACTCGAAAGGCGTGCCCATGGCCCAGGCCACGGCGCCGGCCAGGAAGGAACACAGAGGAATCGCCAGCCAACGCATCTTCACACGAGCCAGGTAGGCGTAGATCACCACGGTGGCAAAAATCACCCCGAAGGAGACATAGCCCATGCCGATGCCGGAAGACCAGGCTTCCAGCTTGGTGATCTGGCCGACCAGGCCGATAGCACCGAGGTAGATGAGCAGGCCGCCCTTCACACCCTCGCCGGTCATGGTCACCAGTCGGGATCCCCCCTTACTCCAGCTGAGCAACAGGCCAAAGACCCCCACCATGATCCCCAACGCCAGCGGGTGACCACCGGCAGCAGCAATCAAAGGAATCAGCGGAATCATCGGGCCGTGGGTACCGGCCAGGTTGGTATTGGGGTTCAGGATGGCTGAGAAGACGACTGCGAACAGGACACCCGCAATCAGCAGTTCGTAACGAACGTTTTCGGCAATGAACTCGGGAGACAGACCGAACTGGGCAGCAAAAGCCGCCGCCATGGCGGTCACCATCACCACCTTTCCGATGGTCGCCGCGAGCGCCGGGATCAGATCTTCGAACTCAATGCCGAAATCGCGAAACGGCAAGTGCACACGCCAGCGCCGGAAGTTCATGATGGTCAGTTCGTTTTCGAGATAGCTCTGACGATTCTCGAAGGAACTGGCCGGCTTATGGCGATCCTTATAGGAAGCAGTTTGTGTTGACATCGATAACCTCTGGGGATTAATCCAACAGTTAGCTGGAGAAATGGCTGACCACTAATTCCGCAACAGTCGGCTTACATTTCATTTTCGTTGTCGTCGAATTCTAGTTAGACGCATTCTGCAAATCAAACAGTGGAATTCAGGCTCTAATTTCACCAAAACTTTATCGACGCAGATTCACTCAAAGGGCCAAATACCTAAATCAGACATTTTTATCCCTTAAATATCAGTTGGATAAATTTGATTAACGACCAATATAACCAAAAGTTAGTTAGTGATAGATTGTGCCTATAATCGAATGTATATCAATGAATTAGCCCAAATCCATGTAGCCCAATTGTAACGAAGGCTCTTTTTTTACTTGAAATGGATCACGAAAATTAGCAGTGGATGATCTGGTTCGAAAAAGGGGGGAGGATTGAGGAAAACGGGTAGCTCAAAAGGGAGTCAACCAGAAGTTAAATGTGATCTTCAGCGGGCAAACCCAAATTATCTTGCCAGAGATCACAATTATGACATCTCGCATAATCCTTTTATTACTCATGCGGACTGCCTGCTTAGCTTTCAGGCAATTCGGCGGATACGGGTCGATTTCGCCCTCAGAGAGCAACAAAAAAGGATCGGTATCGTTACAAATCAAACCATTAACCAACAGGCACTGAGAATGCCCTTTTGTCTCCACTCAAGACGCAGAAGCAAAAAAAATCCCCGCCGAAGCGGGGATTGCTATTAACTGGTAATTTACAACGATCTTACGTTGCGCTGCATATAGTCGGAGAACTGCTCATACAATGAGGTCATCAGCTCGCTGTCCAGGGCAACGCCATCGGCATCCTGCAACAGAATCTGAGTGCCCAGCTCCACTTCAGTCAGCTTGACGCGGTACGCCCCAGAGGCCAGCGCCAGGATGTCGTTATTGCCCCACAGGTTGGCCCAGAAGCCTTCGTTAGGATCATAATCCACGTAGTAGGTGCCCTGGCTCTTATCCAGGTCCTTTACGGTAAAACCAAGGACCGGCAGGACCCGATCCAGACGGTTCCACACCCGCTCGAAGCCCGCCTCAGTCTCAAACGCGGTATTACCGTCGGCGTCCGTGGCCAGGCTCAGGGCCATCCCCTCGGCTCGCTCCAGGTCCCGTAACTTGTTCTGCTGGGTCTGCTTGAAATTCATGTAGGAGATGGCGTTATTCAGCATGTCGATGGTGTAGCGACGCTTATCCGAATCGGTCAGGGCGATATCCTGGTCCTGCTGGTCAACGAACTCTTCATGATCCAGCAGTTCAATGGTCAGGGAGCCGGTATGGCCGTTGTCACGAACCTGTACCTCGAATCCATAGCGTTGACGCAGCTTGTACTGCTCTTTACTCCACCAGGAACCGCCCAGCTCCTCAACCACCTCGATCCAATCGGTGTCAACTTTGCCCTGAACGTCATCCCGGCTGTCGATTCCGATCTTCTTGTGGTCGAGGAACTCAGTCAGGTTGGCCATGATCTGATCTTTCAGATTGACCTCATCCCGCTGGTTTTCAATCAATACGGTTACGCTGTCGGCGCCCTCCTGCAGCCTGACCCCTTCGCCCAGAGGCAACACCTGAAGTGGGGAACGAACATCGACTCTGTCGCCAAGAATCTTGTCACCAGTTGCAGAAGCAGGAATTACGAATTCGCTGCTCACCTTGGGGGGATTCAGCCCTTCGGGCACCACCAGAGGCACCGGCTCAGGCTGCTCAAGGTAGTTGTAGTTGCCCTCGGCCTGACGCCGCTCGAGTGGAGTGGAACATCCGGCCAGTGCCGATACCACCAGCACCCCCAATAAAACTCGCTTCATTCTTTTTTCCTTTTTATAAGGCACCGGCCTGGGCCAGTGCTTGGCGCACCTTGTCGTGGTGCGCTTCGGACAATGTTGTCAGTGGCAGACGCAGGTCCGCCAGGGGCATCTTACCCATTTCGGCCAAAGCCCACTTAACAGGGATGGGGTTAGCTTCCGCAAACAGAGCACCGTACAGACCAGTCATCTTGTCATTTTGCTCGGCGGCTGCAGCACGGTCACCCGCGGCGGCGGCGACGCACATCGCCTTGAATACACCGGGGACCACATTGTTGGTCACAGAGATCACCCCGTGGCCACCGAGGAGGATAAACTCCATGGCCGTCGCGTCATCGCCACTGAGCAGCAGAAACTCGTCGCGGCAGAGTTCCTTGAGCGTCGCCACCCTGGACAGGTCTCCAGTAGCCTCTTTGATTCCAATAATCCCAGGAAGTTTCGACAGCTCTGCTGCGGTTTCCGGCAAAAGGTCACAACAGGTTCGGCCAGGAACGTTGTAGAGGATGACGGGCTTGGCCGCCACATCGGCAATGGCGGTGTAATGGGCAATCAGGCCAGCCTGAGTAGGCTTGTTGTAGTAAGGGGTCACAGACAGGGTGCCATCCACACCCGCAGCCTCACAGGCCAGGGTAAGTTCGATCGCTTCCTGAGTGGCATTGGCACCGGCACCGCCGATCACCTTGACTCGGCCAGCCACGGCTTTGACTACCGCTTCCACCACCTCTATATGTTCCTTGGGGTTCAGAGTCGCGGACTCACCCGTGGTACCCACCGCCACGATGGCATCGGTTCCCTGCTCGATATGAAACTCAACCAATGCGTTTAAGGCATTGAAATCGACGGAGCCATCCTCATTAAATGGGGTGACCAAGGCAACAATACTTCCGCTAAACATCTTCCGAATTCCCTAGACCATAGAGCAAGCTATGGTACTTGTGGCCAGGGACATTGACAAGGTTATGGACAGGCCGGGCAGGCCCTGGCTCCCAGGGCTTAGGCCAATGAGGTTAACTCATAACCTTTATTGATAAGTTTTTCTCATGATTGGAGAGAAACAACTGTGCTAGGATGATTGACCGATATAAAAACAATAACAAGTTATTACCTGCCAAGTAAGGACCACCATGACCCAGTATCTTGCGGTAACGGCTATGGGGACCGACCGTCCTGGCATAGTAAATCAGTTGGCCAAGCTCACCGCCAGTTGTGACTGCGACATCATCGACAGCCGCATGGCGACTTACGGCAACGAGTTCAACCTGATTATGCTGGTAGCGGGCAGTCACACTGCCATTACTCTGATGGAAAACCAGTTACCCGCCAAGGCGGCGGAACTGGATCTGCTCACCATCACCAAGCGAACCAGTGAACACGTTCCACAAAACCATATTGCCCGTCTGGCCGTTGAGTACTCCGGTGAAAACCGCCGCGGAACCATGAAGCTGATCACCCAGAGCCTCGAAGATCTGGGCCAGGATCTGGCCGGAATGCGGACTCATGCGGACGCAGACGAGAATGGGACTGCCCTGCAGCAGTTGGAACTGTTCATCAACATCCCAGAAGGCACAGATACCGACCACCTGGAAGTGCAGCTGAGGGAGCTGGGTGATCAGATCGGCCTGGAATGCCGTATACGGCGAATGGATCTCAACGAAAACACCAACTAGGGACGTTATGCAACCACTTCAAGCCGGTGCCCAGGCACCCGATTTCACTTTGCAAAACCAGAACAATGAAGCGATCAGCCTGGCGAGCCTTCGCGGCAAGCGGGTATTGGTGTACTTCTATCCCAAGGCGATGACCCCTGGCTGCACCGTGCAGGCCTGCAGCCTGAGAGACACCAAGGCAGAGCTGGAAGCCCTCAATACAGTGGTCCTGGGGATCAGTCCGGACCCGGTGAAACGCCTGACCAAGTTTATCGAGAGAGACAACCTCAACTTCGATCTGCTCTCCGACGAAGACCACGCGGTGGCCGACCTGTTTGGCGTCTGGGGCCCCAAGAAGTTTATGGGACGCGAATACGATGGCATTCACCGCCTCAGCTTCCTCATCGATGAGCAGGGCAACGTGGCCCACAGGTTTGATAAGTTCAAAACCAAGGACCATCACGAAGTGGTACTGAACTACCTCAACGGTCTCTAGGATCAACCATAAAAAAACCCGCCGACCGGCGGGTTTTTTCTGACTGGCGCCACTGATTAACCAGCGGTGCGGCCGTCATCATGACAGGCATCACAAGCAGGACGGGAGCCCACTTCATCTTCGTGCATCATGTGACAGTCGGTACACTCCAGCATGCCGTCGTGGGCAGGGTGGGGAGCTTCCATATCCGCCAGGCCACCGTGACAATCGGCACAGGCAGCAGCTTCGTGGGCACCATCTTCAGAAGGCGCACCATCAGCATGGCAGGTTTCGCAGCCGGACATTTCGGCATGCATATCGGCCAGTACGTCGGCAGCGGCGGCACTGAAGGCCAGCCCCATGCCAAACATGGCGCACAGCAGTTGTTTAAACATTATTCTCATCCTCACACGCATTAAAGGCGGTCAGACCGCCAGTTTTTTTTCTTGTCCCCAACTAAGCTAGTTGATCAATATCAACCCTGCAATCGGAGGCGCGCTAACTTTATCAGCTAAGCCCCATGGAAAATGCCGCTCAGATCAAAAAAAGAGGGGAGAATTTGTTGCAGGTGTCTAAATTTAAAAACTAATTCTATTTAGCTCATAGAATGAAAACAGGCGGCCTCTGGGCCGCCTGTCGCGTCGGATTATGACTTTTTTTACGCAGAAGCCTGCAGCTCTGCGATGCGCTTCTCCAGTGGCGGATGACTCATCAGCAGTTCGCTCATGCTCTTTTTACCACTGATACCAAAGGCCGCCATGGTCGCCGGCATCTGGCTTTCCTGGCCACCGCGCAACCTCTCCAGGGCGGCAATCATCTTATGACGACCGGCCAGGGCGGCACCTCCGGCATCGGCGCGATATTCACGCTGACGTGAATAGTACATCACGATGAAGGAGGCCAGAATGCCAAACACCATCTCCAGCACCATGGAGACCAGGAAGTAAGTCATGTAGCTGGCTTCCTCACCACTGCCCTCTTCGTCTCCGCCAATCACGTTGCTGACGGTACCGGCAATCAAGCGGGCGATGAAGATCACAAAGGTGTTCACCACCCCCTGGATCAGCGCCATGGTGACCATGTCTCCGTTGGCGACGTGGCTGACCTCGTGAGCCAGTACCGCCTCCACCTCATCGCGGTTCATGCCATAAAGCAGTCCGGTGGACACCGCCACCAGAGAGTTGTTGCGGCTTGGGCCAGTGGCAAAGGCGTTCATGTCCGGCGACGAGTAGACCGCCACTTCAGGCATTTTGATGCCGCTGCGACGAGCCTGATCGGCCACGGTATCCAGCAACCAGGCTTCGGTCTCATCCCTGGCCTGCTCAATCACCTGCAGACCCATGGAGCGCTTGGCAATCCACTTGGACATCTGCAGAGACAGAAGGGAACCACCGAAGCCGAACACCAGAGCCAGCATCAGGATGCCGCCCATGCTGTGGAACTCAATCCCCAGTGCCGACGTCAGCACGGACAGAACAATACCCAACACCAGCACCACAGCCAGGTTAGTCGCCAGGAACAACAATATGCGTTTCATTGATTCTCCTAAAAACACAAGGTTCAAAGGTGGCCACTCCGGCCACCCCTGTATAGACACTATTTGGGGGCTAAGGCGGCCCGCTTCAAGGCCTTGTCTCTACGGAAAAGTCACACCAAATGCTCGATATAGCCGAAACTTTAGCGTCTTAGCCATGAAAATGACAGCATATAGGAAACTGGCTGAACCGCGGCTGTCACTCCCCAACGGCCAGACAAGAAAAAGCCACCGTTGGGGGCGGTGGCTTTTGACAGTGGTTTGGGAAACCAAATCGTATCGAAATACAGTATATGCCACAGAACTCATTGTTCAACCACAAGATGCGCCACAACCTAACTTTTGGTCTATATTTATATAACAATTGGTTCTCATGTTGCCGGCAGCTTGGCATCCTGCCCTATCCTTTTGATCCCTAAACGTTTTTAATCTTTCTGGAATTGTTGCAGACATCTTGCGGTTTTGGCTTTATTATCAGGTGGATAGCGCCAATTAAGGAATCAGCTTCATGAGTCAGTCCATCCTGCTGCTGAGCAGCTCCCGAGCCGGGGACACCCCCTACCTGAGCCACGCCCTGCCCATGCTGGAAAAGATAATGAACCCCGGCAGTCGCTGGTTGTTTATCCCCTATGCTGGCGTCAGCATCAGCTACGATGATTATCACCAGAAGGTGGTGGAAGCCTTGGGTGGCCTCGGCTGCCAGCTGGTCAGCGCCCATGAGACCCCGGACCCGGTCATCGCCCTGGAAGAGGTCGATGGCGTCATTGTCGGCGGCGGCAACACCTTCCACCTGCTCCATGAACTCTACCGCCATGGCCTGGTGGAGGCGATTCGTGACAAGGTGAACAACGGCATGCCCTACATTGGCTGGAGCGCAGGCTCCAATGTGGCGGGCAAATCGATCCGCACCACCAACGACATGCCCATTATCGAGCCGCCCAGCTTCGAGGCATTGAACCTGGTCCCCTTCCAGGTGAACCCTCACTACACTGACTACCAGCCTCCTGGCCACAATGGTGAGACCCGAGCCGATCGCCTGCGGGAGTTCACCTGTGTGGACCCCCTCTCCCCTGTGGTGGGAATCTGTGAAGGCAGCGCCATCCGCCGCCAGGGGGATGCCTTGGTGCTTCAGGGTGAACTGGAAGCCTACCTGTTTGAAGGCACCACCCAGAAGCAGCCCATAGAACCGGGCAGCGACATCAGCTTCCTGCTGTAACCCGCCTCAAACAACAAGAGGGCTCATCGCGAGCCCTCTTTGCTGTGTGTGGCTGCCTGAGGGGTCAGCGCCCCAGCAGTTGCTCCAGACTGCTGCCATTGCTGATGGCCGACACCAGCCTGGGCACCATCTCGCCGGCTCTGCCCTGCATATGATATTGAAACTGACTGTGGACCTCAGAAGGTTCGAGGTTCACCTCAATGGTTTGCGCATGGGCCTGACTGGCCATCTCCACAAACCCTGCGGCAGGGTAGACAGTGCCGGAAGTGCCGATGGAGATAAAGAGATCACAATCTGACAGGGACTGGTAGATGCGATTCAGTTGCAGGGGCATCTCGCCAAACCACACCACGTGCGGGCGCAACGGCTCACCCGGGATGCAACAGGTGCAACAGTTCTCTTCGGCGAAGGGCTGCGCCATGGGAAACACTTGCTGACTGCGGGGACACCTTGCCTTGGCCAGTTCGCCATGCATGTGGATCACCCGGCGACTGCCGGCCCGCTCATGCAGGTTGTCGATATTCTGGGTGATCAGGGTCAACTCCACCCCCTCCAGGGCCTCCAGTTCGGAGAGCGCCAGGTGGGCCGGATTGGGTTCGACCTTGCCATTTCTCAGCTGCTCCCAGCGGGCGTTGTAGAAGGCGCGCACCAGAGCCGGGTTGCGCTCATACCCCTCGGGGGTGGCCACATCCTCGATATTGTGCTGCTCCCAAAGACCATCTTCGGCACGAAAGGTCTTGAGGCCGGACTCGGCGGAGATGCCCGCTCCGGTAAGTACCACTATCTTTTTATACATCCTGTCTTCCCTGAGGTGACACAGTGGAGCTGGAATCAGGAAGTGAGCCAGCTCTCACTCCCTTTTTACCTTGTCGGTGCTCCATATTCCAGTTTGGAGAAAATTTCACCCCTTTTCGGAGTGTTATTTACTTTTTCCAGCGGCTCTTTTTGCCATAACCACCGGATATTCGCAAATACCTGCATTATCGAAGGTTTAATGTTGAAGGCAAGCTACCTATAATGGTCTAATTAGTAAATGTCAGCCCACTGACTTCAAGCAAGAGAATGCTATGACGGACGAAAACCAAGCACTAAAGAAAGCTGGACTGAAGGTCACCCTGCCCAGAGTTAAGATTCTGGAGTTGTTGCAGCACCCAGGCAATCAACACATCAGCGCAGAAGACCTTTACAAGCTTCTGCTGGACCAGGGAGAGGAGATCGGCTTGGCAACGGTCTACCGGGTTCTCAACCAGTTTGACGATGCCGGTATCGTGACCCGCCACCATTTCGAAAGCGGTAAGGCGGTGTTTGAATTGGCGACTCAACATCATCACGACCACCTGGTTTGCCTCGACTGCGGCAAAGTGGTGGAGTTCAGTGATGAGGTGATTGAGCAGCGTCAGCACGAGATCGCGCAAAAGCACAACATTAAGCTGACCAACCACAGCCTCTATCTGTACGGCGTCAGCACCGACGGCAAGTGTAACCACTGACCCGTCGCAACAGGCATAAAAAAAGCGGAGCCAAGGCTCCGCTTTTTTTATGGATGGGCGATCAGCCGCCCATCTTGGCCCAGGTGTCCCGCAGCCCTACGGTGCGGTTAAACACCAGTGCGTCCGCCTTGCTGTCGACGCTGTCGGCACAGAAGTAGCCGGTACGCTCGAACTGGAACGCCTTCTCCGCCTCGGCAGCGGTCAGGCTGGGCTCAACGAAACCGTTACGCACCACCAGGGATTGTGAGTTGATCACCGCTTCGAAGTCCTCAGCCGAGCCGGGATTTTCGACGGTAAACAGGCGGTCATAGAGACGAAACTCGGCAGGCACACCAGCCTGGGCAGACACCCAGTGAATCACCCCTTTGGGTTTAACACCGTCAGCCGGATCCACGCCCAAGGTGTCCAGGTCCACAGAGCAGTAGATGGCGGTGACCTTGCCATCCGCGTCCTTCTCTACCCGCTCAGCGGTGATCACATAGGCACCGCGCAAACGAACCTTCTTGCCCAGAACCAGGCGCTTGAACTTCTTGTTGGCCTCTTCACGGAAATCTTCCGCTTCGATCCAGATCTCCCGGGAAAACGGCACGTCACGGTTGCCCATGGACTCATCGGAAGGGTGGTTGGCCAGGTTCAGGATTTCCACCTGATCTTCAGGGTAGTTTTCCAGCACCACCTTTACAGGATCCAGCACCGCCATGGCACGGGGCGCATTGACGTTCAGGTCATCGCGGATGCAGGACTCCAGCGAGCCCATCTCGATGGTGTTCTCCTGCTTGGTGACGCCGATGCGCTTACAGAACTCACGGATGGACGCCGGGGTGTAACCACGACGACGCAGACCGGAGATGGTCGGCATACGCGGATCATTCCAGCCATCAACCAGCTTGTCATTCACCAGGGCGTTCAGCTTACGCTTGGACATCACGGTGTATTCCAGGTTCAGACGGCTGAACTCATACTGACGGGGCTGACACTCGATGCTGATGTTCTCCAGCACCCAGTCGTACAGGCGACGGTTGTCCTGGAACTCCAGAGTACACAGGGAGTGGGTGATGCTCTCCAGGGCATCGGAGATGCAGTGGGTAAAGTCGTACATGGGGTAGATGCACCACTTGTCACCGGTCTGGTGGTGGTGGGCAAACTTCACCCGGTAGAGTACGGGATCCCGCATCACCATAAAGGATGAGGCCATGTCGATCTTAGCGCGCAAACACACCTTGCCTTCAGGGAACTCGCCGTTGCGCATCTTCTCAAACAGCGCCAGGTTCTCCTCGACACCACGGTCGCGGAAGGGACTCGGCTTACCCGGCTCGGTCAGGGTGCCTCGGTACTCACGGATCTCCTCGGGAGTCAGCTCATCCACGTAAGCCAGTCCCTTCTCGATCAGCTCGATGGCATAGCCATACAGCAGATCAAAGTAGTCGGACGAATAGTGGATGTCACCATCCCACTGGAACCCAAGCCAGCGAACGTCTTCCTTGATGGACTCTACGTATTCGACATCTTCCTTCTCGGGGTTGGTGTCATCAAAACGCAGGTTGCACTTGCCCTGGTAATCCTGGGCAATGCCGAAATTCAGGCAGATGGACTTGGCATGACCGATATGGAGATACCCGTTAGGCTCAGGGGGAAATCGGGTTTGCACTGCGCTGTGCTTACCTGAGGCCAGATCGGCATCGATAATATTGCGAATAAAGTTGCTTGGACGAACCTCGTTGTCCGGCTGGGTCATGATTGCCCTCGACTCACTTCAACTAAAAACTGTAAACGGCTAATGATCCACTATCACCGGGGTGGGAGCAAGACCCAATCACCGATACCAACAGGAGTTTTCTGGATTTTTTAGCGGAATCCGCCCTTCCCGCCTCCTCTGAGGTTTAGCCCAACCGATTTACCAGGTCAAAAATAGAGAAAGGCAGCCCGAAGGCTGCCTTGAATCGCTTAGGGAAAATGAAAGCGAATCTTACTCTTTGATGGCCACCGGAATGTCGCCCACGCCCATCTGATTCCGCTTGCCGACCCGCCTCAGGTAGGCGATGCCGGCCACCAGGATCACCGCGATGATGCCAATGTGCATCAGGGCGTGAGCCGGCTCCACGGTCAGGCGTGAAGCCTGGTAGAACAGGGTGGCAGTGGCGTAGGCCACGACAAAGGTGTACATGGCGCTGAAGCTGGCCCAGCGACCGCCGAATTCGCCGGCCATGGCGCCCAGTACCGCAGCACAGGGAGTGTACATCAGGATAAACAGCAGGTAGGCAAACGCAGCCGCACCGGTTCCAAACTGAGACTTGAGGTTCTTCAGGGTGGCCGCTTCAAAACCAAACTCTTCACCCATGCTATTCACATCCTGAACATCACCGATGTTCAGACCCAGGGGATCGTCCCAGGCGATGCCAAACATGTTCTCGGGAATGGTGGCCAGGCCTTCGTTTACCGCGCCGAGCAGGCTGAATTCGCCCGCGTCCTCTTCGCCAGACTGGCTGTAGAGGCTGTTGAGGGTGCCGACGACCGCCTCCTTGGCGAAGATACCGGTGATCACCCCAACGGTGGCAGGCCAGTTCTCCTCTTTCACTCCCATGGGGTCAAACACCGGAGTCACAATCTGGGCGGCAGCGGAGAGCACCGACTTTTCGGAATCCTGGTTGCCAAAGCTGCCGTCGGTGCCCATGGAGTTGAAGAAACTCAGGATGGTCACCACGATAACGATGGTCTTACCGGCACCCAACACAAACTGCTTGGTGCGTTGCCAGGTGCGACGGCCAATGGCCCCCAGAGTGGGCATCTCGTAGTCAGGCAGCTCCATAAAGCCCTGGCTGGCATCACCGGGCAGCAGGGTGTGGCGCAGCAGCAGACCGGTGAGAATGGCCGCCACAATACCAATGAGGTAGAGGGCAAACACCAGGTTCTGGCCATTTTCCGGGAAGAACGCCGCCACGAACAGGGCGTATACAGGCAAGCGGGCACCGCAGGACATGAAGGGGGCCATCATGGCAGTGACGATGCGCTCACGCTTGGTGTCCAGGGTGCGGGTGGCGGTCACCGCAGGTACGTTACAACCAAAGCCAACGATCAAGGGAACGAAGGCTTTACCGGGCAGACCAATCCTCTGCATCACCCCTTCGATGACGAAACCTGCACGGGCCAGGTAACCGGACACCTCGAGGATGCTCAGGGCGATATAGAGGAAAGCCACCACAGGGATGAAGGTCGCCACGGTCTGGATGCCGGCGCCCACACCGTCAGAAAGGATGGCGCCAACCCAGTCAGGCATGCCCGCAGCGTTCAGCAGCAGGGCTGAGCCATCAACAAAGAGGGCTCCGGCCACGATATCGAAGAAATCGATGAAGGAGGCGCCAACGTTGATGGCAAACATAAAGGTCAGGTACATCATGCCCAGGAAGATGGGCACCCCGGTCATGGGGCTCAAGGCGTAATGGTCCAGCTTTTCGGTCATGGAATCGATGACCGAGGGCTTGGACACGACGGCTTTGACCAGATCGCCGATAAACTGATAGCGGCAGTCGGCGATGTATTCTGCGGGGGAGATATCCTGAGCCATCAGCTTGTTAGACGCCTGAATCGCGGCATCATCACTTTGGGAGAGCAACCGGGTAATGGCACTGGCACGACTGCCGCCCATCTCCTGCAGCGACTGCTCCACCTCTGTCCCCAGATGAATATCCAGGGTCTGGCTGTGATTGCCCGCCCTGGCCATCTCGGCAATGGCATCCTTGACCGCTTGAGGGCCGTTTTCCGTTTTGGCGCTGATCTGAATGACGCGGCAGCCCAGGCGCTGGCTCAGGGCTTCGATGTTGACCTGCACCCCGCGGCGCTCGGTCACGTCCCCCTTATTCAGCACCAGCAGCATGGGAACATTCAGTTCGCGCAGCTGGGTGGTCAGGTAGAGGTTGCGCTCCAGTTGAGAGACATCCACCACGTTGATCAGCAGGTCAATCTCCTGGCCCAGCAGGTATTCGCGGCTGATCTTCTCATCGATAAAGCCCTCGCCGTCGGCGGCCTCGAGATCGTACAGGCCAGGCAGATCGGTGATCTCCACACTGCGACCATCCAACTCGATCTTGCCAATTTTCTTATCGACGGTGACGCCGGCCCAGTTGCCGACAGAGACGTTGTTACCGGTGAGAGCATTAAACAGGGTGGATTTGCCGGAGTTGGGATTACCTACGGCAACACAGCGTACTACTTGTTGGGACATCAATTAAACCTCTACGTGGATCTGTGCAGCCAGGCGATTATTCAAACAGAGGCTTGCACCTCGCACCTTCAGCTGGACAGCACCACCCAGGGGAGCAGAGCGAACCATTCTGACTTCACTGCCTCGGGTGAAGCCAAGCGCCATCAGACGACGCTTAAGAGAGAGTGACATGGATTGGTCGCCTAAACGAACCACACTGCAACTTTGTCCCAGACCCAACTCTGATAAAACCATTGCGCTACCTGTTTCTAAATGGGAATTGCTATCATTTGCACTTAAGTATACACAACCTTCCCGAAAAATCCTTGACCTAGTTCGCCGTTTTTCACCTCAAATGGAAATAGTTCCTGTTTTGCCGCCCATCTTGAATCCGGGTCACCCATAAAACGGGCCAGAAGCCCGTTATGACGGGATTTGCAGCAATTTTTTGTGGAGCTGGGTCACACCTAAGTAAATAACACTCAAATGGGGTTCAAAGTTTTTCTAATCCCCTGAATTTACTGACCTGAATGTGATTCCGTTCACATTAGCGCCACAGCAACCCGATCAATAATCCCCGCGTTTTCAATCGTTTACTCTACATCTTATTAACAAAAATTAGGTGAAATTATGAACCGCGCTCACGCAAATCCCGCGCCACTGGGTCTGATGGGATTCGGCATGACCACCATACTGCTGAACATCCACAACGCCGGGTTCTTCCCCATCGATGGCATGATTCTGGGTATGGGTATCTTCTTTGGCGGCATCGCCCAGATCATCGCCGGCATCATGGAGTACCGGAACGGCAATACCTTTGGTACCACCGCCTTCACCGCTTATGGCTCCTTCTGGCTGACCCTGGTTGCCCTGATCATGTTGCCTAATATGGATGTGGGTGTTGCGGCCAGCCCTCACCACTTCATGGGCTGGTATCTGAGCCTGTGGGGCCTGTTTACCGGCTTCATGTTCATCGGAACCCTGGCCAACTACCCCCGGGTTAAGCAGTTTATCTTCGGTTCTCTGACCGTCCTGTTCTTCCTGCTGGCTGCCCGTGACTTCACCGGCAGTGCCCTGATCGGCACCATCGCCGGCTACGAAGGAATCGTCTGTGGTGGCGCCGCCTTCTACCTGGCCATGGCCACCATCATCAATGCCGAATTTGGCCGCACCGTGCTGCCCATCGGCGACTGGAAAAGCCGTGCGTCCGTCGGTCGTGCCGCCCTGGCCTAACATTGGCCCCGACGTAAAAAAAGCCGCCCCATGGGCGGCTTTTTCTGTTTATGGCTGCTGACTGAGCAGGGTCTCCATGGCCTCCGTATCCGGTATCACAAATTCACGACGGCTGCGGCGTTCCAGCATCCCCTCCTTAATCAGATTGTTGAGCAGTGATGAGGCGGTCTGACGGGTGGTGCCGATAAGCAGGGAGATCTCCTCCATATTGAGGTCACACTCAAACAGGACCCCCTCATGGGTGTCCCTGCCCCGCTCCTTCGCCAGAGCCAGCAGGAATTCCACCAGCCGATACTGCACATCGTGGAAGATGATCCCCTCAATCACGTCGAGAGTCCCGGCCAACACCTGCCCCAGGATGCCGGTCATCACCAGAGAGACTTCCGGAAAACGCACCACTTCCTGGCGAAAGCGAGAAACACTGATGGCCAGTATGGTGCTCTCCCGGGCCGCCTGAATCAGCATCCGGCTGTGGGTGCTGAAGATGTCTCCCGGCTCCAGGAAGGAGAGGGTGAACTCCCTGCCTTCGTAGGAGAGATACAGCCGAAGCCGGCCGGACACCAGCACAAACACCTCACTTTCCTCGTGGCAGGCCTGATCCAGCAGGCGACCCCGCGCCAGCTGACGACAATGAAAACCCGAAAGAAACCCCTCATATTTGGGCTTTTTCAGCAGCTCAATCATATTGAACCGGGACAGTTTCATCTTGGAGTACATCCGGCCCTTCCTCTGTATAGGGTTGAGATCCCCGGCTATCTTTCCGTACAGGAGATACAGGGGTCGATGCTGTTGACCATCAGCGGGACATCCCCCACCTTCTCGCCGGTCATCATGGTGTTGAGGGCATCCCAGTTCGGGTAGCTCGGCACCCGCCATTTCAGCCGCTCGGGCCGGTCTGAACCGTCGGTCTTGAGGTAGTAGATCAGCTCCCCCCTGGGGGCTTCGCTCTTGGCGATCGCCTCTCCTGCTGGGATCACCGGCAATCCACTGATGGCGGTGGGCCCGGCAGGCATCCGTTCCAGGCACTGACGAATCAGGTCCAGGGCCACCAGCACCTCATCCAGGCGTACCATGGCCCGGGACCAGACGTCCCCCCCCGTGCGGGTCTGGATTTCGATATCCAGCTGATCGTAGACCGCATAGGGCGCCTGGACACGAACATCGTACGCCAGTCCCGAGCCCCTGGCCACCGGCCCCACCAGGCCATGACGCTGCACATCCTCCAGGGTGAGCAGTCCCACCCCCTGAGTGCGCGACAACACGAAATGGTTGGATCCGTAGAGATCGCGAATCTCCTCCACCGCCGGCACCAGCCTGCCGATCTGCTGCAACAACCATTGGGTTTGCCCGGCATCCACGTCGTACTTGACGCCGCCGATGCAGTTGGCCCCCAGGTCCATGCGGTTGCCGTAGATGGTCTCCTTGACGTCCTGCATCACCTCCCGGGTCTCCAGCACATGCATGAACAGCGAGTCAAAGCCGATGATGTGGGCCATGATCCCCACGTTGAACAGGTTGGACGCCACCCGCTTCACCTCGTCGGCGATCACCCTCAGATACTGGCCCCGCAGCGGCACCTCGATGCCCGCCAGAGACTCCAGTGCCATGCAGTAGGTGGTGGGGTGGCTGTTGGAGCACAGGGAGCAGAGCCGCTCGGTCAGGGTAATGTTCTGGTAGAAGTTGCGTTTGACCGCCAGATACTCCAGGCCCCGGTGGACATGGCCGGCGGTGATCTCCAGGTCACGGATGGTCTCCCCCTCCACCTCCACCTTGAAGTACATGGGCTCCTCCAGGGCCACGTGCAGCGGCCCCACCGGGACTTTGTATCCACTCATCAGATCTCTCCTCGACTGTTCATGATCTTCTCCCACAGGGACTTGGTGCTGGCGGCGTTCACCAGATCCGAATAGGGAATAAAACGCTGCAATACGGCGGGGTCGATGCTCTCATCGATAAACAGCCGCCGTGGATTGGGGTGCCCGGTCACCTCAATGTCGTACAGCTCCACAAACTCCCGCTCGTTCCAGTCGGCGTTGAGGAACACCGGCGTCATTGAGGGGATCACTGCTCCCTGATCCGGCAGCACCACGGTGGCGGTCACCGTAGAGCCGTCCAGGTCGAAGTGATAGGCGATCTCCAGGTTGGGCACTACCTGGTAGGCAGTGATGGTGCTCAGCCGCCCCCCCAGCACCTTCACCAGCCGGGCGAAAGGCAGCAACTGCTCCGCCTGCTCCAGCCTGGCCCAGGCAACGCTGACCCCTTTGGCGTCCGTGGTCTGGTTCCAGGACGCCGGCTGCGCCAGGGTATTCCCCAGGCTGGCGGCGAAGCGTTGAAACATCGGGTTCATAGCATCTCTCCTTTGGTGAGCTGTTGGGCGGAGCGCGCGCGGCGGCAGTCCGGGCAGAGTGTGGCCAGGGTGCGGATATCCCCGTTGCTGCCGGCGTAGGCCCGCCCCAGCAGGCTGGTGGTGGTCCGGGTGATCTTCCTGCCGCACTCGCCACAGGGCAGAAGGGGGATCAGGTCGTGCTCCACCATGGTGTATTTCTGCGACTGAGGGTGAGCCAGATGCCAGTCCTCGGTCAGCCGAATCGCCCCGGGAATGCAGTAGTGCTGGCACAGGCCGCAGAAGGTGCAGCTGTTATGCCAGACGGTAAAGGTGGTGCCCTCCTCGGTCTCCTCGAAACGAATCGCCCCACCGGCACAGACGTGTTCGCACATGCGACAGGCACTGCAGCGGCTGGCGTCGAAACGGATGCGTCCGCGCAGCCCTTTCGGGGTAAAGGTGTCACCGAAGGGGAAGGGATCGGTAGAGGGCCCCTTCTTGAGGTTCTGCCAAAGCAGTTTCAGTATCTTCATGACGCCTCCTGCAGCCGCTGTTTCCAGATCTCAATGGCCTGGGCCACCCCCTCGAGGATCGCCTGGGGCCGGGGTGGACAGCCGGGGATGTTCACGTCCACATCGAAGTAACGGTCGATGGGTCCCTCGATGGCGTAGCTGTCGCGAAACACCCCGCCACTGATGGGGCAGATCCCCACTGCCACCGTCACCTTGGGATCGGGGATCTCCTGATACACCCTGAGCACCTTCTCTTTGACCCGGGCGGTGAGGGGCCCGGTGATCAGCACGATGTCCGCGTGCTTGGGACTGCCGCAGTACTGGCAGCCGAGGCGCTCCACATCGAACCTGGGGATGCAGGCGGTGGTCGCCAGCTCCACATCACAGCCGTTGCAGGAGCCGGCATTGATCCGGTACAGCCAGGGCGAGCGGGCCGCCACGTTGGAAAACAGAGCCATGATTACCCCCTTAGAGAGCCGAGCAGCACCAGAGCCAGACTCAGTACACCGAGCAGCTCGGGCCACTTGAAATAGAACAGGAACGCCTGGTCGATGCGCATTCGCCCCACCGAGGCCCGAAGCAGGGCCCTGGCCAGCAGGAACAGCACCAGGCACTTGAGCAGGTGGGCGGCCAGGGCGGCGATGCCGCTCAGGGCACCGGGCCAGAACAGCACCACCGCCAGACTGAACACCACCACGGACTTGAGGGTGGACATCAGCTTGAACATCGCCAGGGCCGGCCCGGAGTACTCCAGCAGCGGCCCCTCGAGCAGTTCAGACTCCGCCTCAGGCACATCGAAAGGCGGCACCCCGAGGTTGGCGGGGATGACACTGAGAAACGCCAGCAGCGCCGGCCACAGCCAGGGGTTGGTCACCAGGCTGCCGTTGACCTGCTGCCAGGCGATGATCTCGGTCAGGCTGAGGCAGATGACCCCACCCTGGGCAACGCCGACGTGGATGGCCACACTCAGCAGCACCAGCAACAGCGGCCCCTCGTAGGCCAGCATCATGCTCATCTCCCGTGAGAAGCCGATGGCACCGAAGGTGGAACCGGAGACCGAGCCGCTGAGCATGATCACCACCGCAGGCACCGCCAGCAGGTAGAGCAGCACCAACATGTCCCCCAGCGCGGCTGGCGGCTGATACCAGCCGGGCACAGGCACCAGCGCCAGGGCCACCGCCATGGCGCAGACGCCGGCGGCAGGCAGGTAGAGGAACAGGGCGGCAAAACTGCCCTCGGGCACCATGGAGTGCTTACGCATCAACTTGGCGACGTCAAAAAAGGGCTGCAGCAGCGGAGGTCCTATGCGCCGCTGCAACCGGGCCAGCAGGATGCGGTCCGCCCCCTTGGCCAGCAGTCCAATGGCCAGGCCAGACAGCGCCACCACCATCACCCAGATGGGGATCAGCAGGGACTCAAATTGATTCATGATTCTCTCCGTTTAAAAGGGCTGGCCAGAACGCGCAGCAGCGCCTTCGGGGACTCGTAAAGGGCGGCGGCGCCCATGTGGCTGTCGGCATCACTCAGGTCGTCCACCCCACAGGCGTGATGGTGAATCGCCACTCGCTGGGGTGCACTGAGGCGGTAGAACCCCCAGCAGGCCAAAGCCGGCAGCAGCAGAGTCAGGGTCAGCAGCCAGGAGGACCAGCCACCGGGCAGCGGCCCCCACAGGCTCACCTCTGGGGCAGTCATCCCCAGGGAGGTGACGATGACGGCGATGGGCACCAGCGCCAGGCCGGGGAACAGACCCAGCCCCAAACAGGCAACGGCGGTCAGCACCATGGGCCAGGCCATGGAGGTCGGGGCGTCGGTCAGGTGGCTCAGTCTGGGTGAAGGCCGTCCGAGGAAGGCCACATGGGCAAACTTGAGCACCGCCGCCAGGGTGAACAGGCTGGACATCAGGGTGGCCAGGGCAAACAGGTAGTGGCCGGATTGCAGGCTGGCCTGGTAGATAAGCCACTTGGAAGCAAAGCCATTGAGCGGCGGTATCCCCGCCAGGGAAAGCCCGGCGAACAGGAACAGGCCGAAGGTCAGTGGCATCTGTCGTCCCAGCCCGCCCAGGTCATCCAGGCTGTGCAGGTGCGCCTGGGCCAGAATCACCCCGGCACCCATAAACAGCAGGTTCTTCAGCAGCATGTGGTTCACAAAATGCAGCAGGCCGGCGCTGACACCCAGGGGAGTCAACAGTGCCAGGCCCAGCAGCACATAGGCCAGCTGGCTGACGGTGCTGTAGATCAGCAGCCGCTTGATGCCGGTCTGGATCATCGCCATCGCCCCGGCCCCCAGCAGGGTCAACACCGCCACCAGGGCCACCAGGAAGGCGGGCCAGGGCAACCCCTGAACCTCGCCGAAGCGGGCCGCCAGGGTGGTGATGCCGATGGCTGCAAAGAATTTCAGCATGCCGAAGGGGCCGCTTTTCAGCAGAACCGCCGAGATGTAGCCACTGACCGGCGTGGGCGCCGTCGGTGGGTGCATCTGTACATCGATGCGCAGTGGCAGCTGGGCAGCCTTCATCAGCAGCCCCGCCAGCACCAGCACCAGCGCCGATGCGCTCCAGGCCTGGGGCATCGCCTCCAGCCTCTGCCCCAGGCCCTCGAACGCCAGCTCGCCTGAGGGGGCCGCCAGCATCACTGTTCCCAGGAACAGGCAGCTGGCCCCGGCCAGATTGAACATCAGGTACTTGAACCCCTCGTCCAGGGCATCGTCGCTCTCCTCATGAACGATGGCGAAGTACAGGGCCCAGCTGCTCATCACCTCCCAGAACAGGAAGAAGTTGAACAGATCGCGGCTGGCACAGATCCCCAGCAGGCCGCCAATCATCAGCAGGAAGAACATCAGGAACCTGGGCAGGCTGTGACCGTGGGCCATGTAGCCCTTGGAGTAGGCCAGGCTCAGCAGTCCCACGGCGGCGATCAGCAGGGCGAACCACCAGGAGAGCGGGTCAAACTGCTGGGATTGCTGCAGCACCAGCATCAGAGACAGCGCCATCACCGTCAGGGCAACAGGCACCGCCAGGGCGGGCACCCGCTTGCCCAGCAGATACACCGTCGGGGCACCGATGCAGGCCACCAGGGCCGCCCAGGACCACTCCAGTGCCAGAGAGGGAAGCTCGCCCCCCGCAGGGGAGAGCTGTGCCACCACCGGCTGAACCAGGCCCAGCACCGCGTTGGGAAACAGCCCCGCCGCCAGCACCAGAGCCGCCAGCAGCAGTTGCGGCAACAGCATCCCCACAGGGGCTTCCGTCGCCTGCCCCTGAGCCGGGGTGAAGAACAGCACCCGGAAGATGCGCAGGTAGTAGACAGCGCCTATCAGGCTGCCCACCAGGATCACCACCGGCAGCACCAGGTTGCCCTGGTCGACGGCGGCAAAGATCATCAGGTACTTGGAGAAGAAACCGCTGAATGGCGGAAGCCCCATGATCGCCAGCAAACCGGTGGCCAGACAGACGCCGGTGATGGGCATCCGTCGTCCGGCGCCAGCCAGCTCGGTCAGGGTCTTACTGCCGTAGCGGTAGATGATGGAGCCGGCACAGAGAAACAGCAGGCTTTTGAAGATGGCGTGATTCACCAGATGGGCCAGGCCTGCGGCCAGGGCCAGATAGCTACCCAGCCCCAGTACCGCGGTGATCTCCCCCACCTGGGCCAGGGTGGAGAACGCCAGCATCCGCTTGAGATCCGGCTCGCGCAGGGCCGCCAGTTCGCCGTAGATCAAGGTCACCGCGCCGAGCAGGGTGATCACCAGCGGGATGGAGAGGGCCCCCTCCCCCGTCAACCGCGATAGGGCGGCGGACCCGAACACCAGAAACAGCAGCTTCAGGATGCCGTACAGGCCCACCTTGGTGAGGATGGCTGACATGGGTGCGGAGATGGAGGAGGGCGCCACAGGGTGGGCATCCGGCAGCCAGCCATGGACGGGCCACAGCCCGGCCTTGACCCCAAGTCCTACCAGGAAGCAGGCGAGGATCACCAGAGCGTCCCCGGTGGGCAGCTGCCCGGCCGCCGCAGCAAGATGGGCAAATTCGAAACTGCCCAGATTGGCGTGCAGCAGCAGGATGCCGAAATGCATGATGTAGGCGCCGCCGGCGCACATCAGAAAGTACTTACGTCCCGCCCGCAGAGCCTTGGGTGTGCGGGGGTGGATCACCAGCAGATAGGAGGTCCAGGTCATCAGCTCCCAGAACAGGTAGAAGTTACCCAGATCCGTTGCGGTGACCACCCCCAGCAGGGAACCGAGCATCAGCAGCAGGAAGAAGTAGTAGAGGTTGGCCCTGGGGTCTTTGCGCATATAGGGGCCGGAGTAGACGCAGACCACCAGCATCACCAGGGCGATGATCACGGCGAACAGCCAGGAGAGGCCATCGGCCATGGGCAGCTGCCAGGCCATCACCAGGGTGACGGCGGCCACCGCCTGCACCATCAGATCCCGCAATCTGGGGCTGAAGTGCCCCAGCAGGAACACCCCGAAGCCACTCAGGTAGGGCAGCAGCACCAGAGCCTGCCAGGGGGACTCGAACCTGGGCATGCCATGGCCCTCAGTCAGGCCATTGAGGGCCCCCACCCAGTGCAGCAACGGCTCGGGATCCAGGCTGAGCCCTACCGTAGTCAGGGCCGCCAGCAGCATCAGCAACAAACTGGCCGCCCCCTGCCCCGCCTCGCTCAGCACCGGACGGCTGGCCGGCGCACCGAAACAGATTTTGTGGATCACCGTCAGCGTGTAGATGGCCGCCACTATCCCCGCCAGGGTGGCGGTCACCGCCAGAGCCCAGTGCCCCTGGTCCACGGCGGCGTACAGGATGATGAATTTGCTGAAAGCCCCCTTGAAGGGGGAGAGCCCCATCACCGAGAACAGCCCAAAGCCGAACATCAGCCGGCTCAGTGGCATCTGGGGCGCCACCTCAGCCACCCGGTCCAGGCGGTCGCTGCCGGCGGCGCGGATCAGCCGCCATGCCGCCAGGATCACCAGCAGTCGCATCACCGCCTGCAGGGCCAGATGGAACCAGGCGCCAGTCTGCGCCAAGGGCTCGCCCAGCCCCAGGCCCATGATCAGGTAGCCCAGCTCGGCGGCGGTGGCGTAGAGCAGCAGCCTGCCAAGGCTGGCTCGGTTGCGCAGGGCCCACAGCTCCCCGAGCAACAGCAGCCCGGCACCCAGCCAGGCCAGAATGGAAAACTCTCCCATGGTCATCCTCATCTTGTTGTCGTTGTCAGGCCCACTCTAGGCCCGGGCGGCCCCCCCTTCTGTCAGCGGGCTGACAGGGGGCGACCCCAATTCAGAAAACGTTGCGCCCATCACTCTTTGGGTGAAAAAAAGGGGCGCCTCTGCGCCCCGGTTCAGGGTGTCAGCCGCTGCTGCAGCCAGCTCAGCCAGGCGGCCATCCCTTCGCCGCTTTTGGCGGAGATGGGCAGGGTCTGCTCCTCCAGCCCCAGGGTCTTCAGGTAGTGCTCGGCCCCCTGAAGGCTGAAATCATCGAAATGGGCCAGCAGGTCCAGCTTGGTGATCAGCACCAGATCCGCCGCCCGGAACATCACCGGGTACTTGGCCGGTTTATCCTCCCCTTCGGTGACCGACAGCAGCACCAGGTTGAGGTGCTGCCCCAGATCAAACCCCGCCGGGCACACCAGGTTGCCGACGTTTTCGATAAACAGCAGATCCAGCTCATCCAGGGGCAGGCTGTGCAGGGCGTCGTGCACCATGTGGGCATCCAGGTGACAGGCCATCCCGGTGGTGATCTGCACCACAGGCACCCCTTTGGCGGCGATGCGCCGGGCGTCGTTCTCCGTTTCCAGATCCCCCTCTATCACCCCGGCGCGAATCCCCAGCGCCTTGAGCCGTTCCAGGGTCTCCTCCAACAGCCGGGTCTTGCCGCTACCCGGGGAGGACATCAGATTGATGGCCAGGATGTTGTGGCGCTGCAGGTGCTCCCGGTTATGGGCCGCCTGATGATCGTTCTCATCCAGCAGGCCGGTGAGAAGCTGCACCGCATCGCCGGGCTGATGCAGGTGGCCGCCGGGTTCCACCAGGTGTTGATTGCCCGGTGTCAGGTTACAGCCGCAGTTATTGCACATGGCTACCTCCTCGATGTTGGTCGGTATGTTGAGGCACCCGCGCCAGGGTGCGGTTCAGGGCTTCGCCAGTGCAGCGCATCTGCTCCACCACCTCCAACAGAGAGTCCGCCAGTTCCGCCAACTCGAGGCGAATCAGCTGCTCTCGCCAGCGCTCCATCTCACTGATGTGGGCCTGGTTGTGCTCCTCCCAGTGGGGCAACAGGGTGCGGATGCGCTGAATAAGTTGTTGTTGCTGCGGGTTCATGGGGCCTCCACCGGCTCTAAGTGAATCTGACCCTGCATCATGTCCAGCAGGGTGATGCGGTAGCCCGCCAGTGTCCTGGGGGCGTCAAACAGGGTCTCCAGGCTGAGGCCAGGGGGAATCACCTCCACCCGGCTTACCTGGGAGACCTCCTCCCAACCATGGGCGTGTTTGATTCGGGCGGTGAAGTTACACATGGATCAGCTCCTGTTGCAGTTGAGATTGGATGGCGGCGGCCTGGGCCACAAAGGGGCCCTGGCAATCGAAAGGGGCCAATCCCTGGCGGTCGGCGGCGCGCAGGGCCTCGCTCCAGCTGAGGTGACCCAGCAGCTTGCGCCCGGGCCCCAGCCGCTGGCGGATAAAGGCCAGATCCTCCTCGCCCTGGACCTTGCCCGCCACGAAGGCCACCCGGGCAATGCCCAGCTCCCTGGCCAGGGTTTCCGCCTGCTCTGCGGTCTGCAGGCTGCGCTGACCCGGCTCCACCACCACCAACAGCATGTCCACCGCCTCGGCGGTGCCCCGCCCCAGGTGTTCGATGCCCGCCTCCATGTCCATCACCACCCACTCGTCGCCCTTCACCAGCAACTGGCGCATCAAAGCGCGCAGCAGGGTGTGCTCCGGACAGACGCAGCCGCCGCCAGCCTGCTCGACACTGCCCATCTTCAGCAGCTTCACCCCCTGATGCTCCAGGGCAAAACGCTCCGGCAGATCCGCCACCGACGGGTTGAGCTTGAACAGGCCGCTGCCGTTGGCACCGGTTCGCTCCTTGGCCAGGGATTTCATCTGGGAAAAGGGCACCAGTTCGGCCGCCCGTTCCGCCGGGAGGCCGATGGCCCCGGCCAGGTTGGCGTCCGGGTCGGCGTCCACCGCCAATACCTTGATCCCCTGCCTGGCCAGGCCCCTGGCCAGTAGGCCCGCCAGGGTGGTCTTCCCCACCCCACCTTTGCCCGTTATGGCAATTTTCATCGCTTCTCTCCTTAGGGGGAGGCACGCCTCCCCCTATCTCGGATTACAGTCCCAGTGCGGCGCGCTTACGGCGGATCACCTCCACCAGCTTGTCACCGGCGGCGTCCGGGTCGGTCTCTACCAAGAAGTAGCCACCAAACAGCTGCTCGGCGCCCTGGGTCATGAGATCGGTGACCACCTGAGAGCCGGTCACCTGGGGCATGGTGCCCAGATGAGTCGGCAGCCCCAGAGCCACCGACCAGGAGGCGATGGCCACCGCCTTCTCCGACATCGCTTCCGGCGCCGAGGCCACCAGAGGCAGATCGCTCAGGTCCAGATCCAGGCGTTTCGCCAGGGCGGTGGCCAGGGTGACGGCACGGCTGTTGTCCACACAGGAGCCCATGTGCAGCACCAGGGGCAGAGGCCCGCCCAGACCGGCGGCTTCGCCGATGGCGGTTAACACTGCCTTGAGGCCGTCTCCGGCGTAGGTTTCGGTGGCCTGCTGGTTCATCAGGCCGTTTTTGGCAAAGGCGCCGGCGCCGCAGCCTGTAGCCAGCAGCAGCACGTTGTTGGCGGCCAGCTTCTTGGCAATTTTCTGGTAGCTGTCGTCCTGAACGCTCTGGGTGTTGTTGCAACCGGCGAACAGGGCGATCCCCTGGATATTGCCGTTGGTAAGGTTGTCCAGCAGCGGCTTGAGTGGATCCTCGGCGTCCACCTTGGCAAGCGCCTCCACCACCGCCTCGGCAGAGAAGCCCACCACGGCGGTACGCTTGATGTTCGGAATGTTGATCTTCTTCGGATCCCGGCGACGGAAGGCGTCGATGGCCAGACGAATCACCTGGGAGGCGTTCTCTCTGGCGTCCTCCTCGCGGAAGGGCACATGGCGGGCCCCCTGCATCTTGTTGTCCCCCATGGTGGTGATCACCTCGGTGTGGAAACAGTCGCCCACCTGGGGCAATGACGGCATGATGCACTGCACGTCCACCACCATGGCGTCCAGGGCGCCGGTGAGGATCGCCATCTCCTGGCTGAGGTAATTGGTGGCCAAAGGCACACCGTGGCGCATCATCACCTCGTTGCCGGTGCAGCAGATGCCGACGATGTTGATCCCCTGGGGGGCACCGGCGGCGATCGCTTCCTGGTTCAGCTCGTCGGCCATCTCGCAGATCACCTCACTGAGCAGGGGGTTGTGACCGTTGACGGCGATGTTGACTGCGGAGGCGTCGATCACACCGATGTTGGCTTCGGTCACCACCGGAGAGGGCGTGCCGAACATGGCGTCGGAGAGCTCGGTGGCCAGGGTCATGCCGTTGAAGTCCGCCAGGGCGCCTTTTACCCCGCCCAGGAACAGGTTGGTGGGGTCGGCGTCGCAACCGATGTGGGTGCGGGCCATGATCTGGGCCACGGTGGCATCGATGTTGTGGGGCAATGCGTGCAGGGACTCCAGCTTCTGCAGCCGCTTGGGTGGCAGGCTGGCTCGGATCCAGCGACATGGGGTGTGGTGATCCTGGTTCTGATAATCCTCCAGGGTCAGGGTGGCCACTTCGTGGGCCAGGGAGAGGGTGTCGCGACCGGTGGTGTCGATGCCCAGCCGCTGGGCCAGGGCGTCCAGTTTCTTAGGGTCGCGGATGGAGTAGGCGGGCAACTCCCCCTTACCGACCCGCTGCATCGCCAGGGCGATATGACGGCCGTGCTCTGAGTGAGCGGCGGCACCGGCGGCCATCATCCGCACCACGTTGCGGGCGGCGATGGTGTCGCGGTTGGCGCCGCAGATCCCCTCGCTGGGTCCGTCACCGAAGGGATCGATGCGGCAGGGCCCCTTCCAGCACACCCGGCAACACAGACCCAGAGAGCCAAAGCCACACTGAGGCTGCTGCGCCTGATGGCGGTCGAATACGGTGGCGATCCCCTCTCGCTCGGCCACGGGGCAGAGGGCGGCAACCGCCTGATCTACAGATTTCACTTTAATTTCCATCAGGGTTTCCTCAGTGTCAGGGTCATGTGTTTCTGGGATTGGGCCAGCTCTTTGGCACGGGCCTGGATCAGCGCCGCCCGGTAGGCTTTCATCTCCACCAGACGGATCGCCTTGGTGGGACAGGCTTCGACACAGGCGGGGTCACTCTTGCCGGTCTCTGCCCGCCAGTCACGGCAGAGATCGCACTTGAGTGCCACTCCCTGATTGTTGCTGCCGTCGGCCTGCCGATGACCGTCGCGACGCACCGTGATGGCACCGAAAGGACAGACCATGACGCACAGCTTGCAGCCGACACAGCTCTCCTCGGTGATCTGTACCTGACCATCCTGCTGACGACAGGCGCCGGTGGGACACACCATGGTGCAGGGGGCGTTTTCACATTGACGACACTGCATCGGCATCATCACCTCGTCGCTGACCACCACCTTGGTGCGGGAATGGAGAGGCTTGCGCTCGCGCACCGCCTCCAGCAGACTCCCGCCACCGTGGGCCACCGCACAGGCAAGCTCACAGCTATGACAACCCAGGCAGCGCTCTGCGTCGGCATAGATGATGACGTTTTCCGTTTCTCTCATAGCTTTCGCCTTCTTCAGATCTCAAAGCTCTCAATGAACAGCTCCTCGCCCTGAGTCAGTTGCAGTGACGCACTGTCACAGCCGGGGCAGCGGAAACAGAACCGCCGCACCTCGAACGACTCAGAACACTCGAGGCAGGTGGCCCGGGCCTCCACGGTGTCGATCACCAGTTCCGCCCCCTCCAGTACCGTGTCCCTGACAAACATCTCGAAGCAGAAACGCAAAGAGTGGGGTTCCACCGCCTTTAATCGACCCACCTTGAGGGTGACCCGGCTGACCGAGCCCACCCCAAGCTCTGAAGTTCGGCTCAGCAGTATCTTCACCAGCCCTTGGGTTAAAGCCGCTTCATGCATTGCCGTGTCTCCTGAACAACGTTGGGTTCACAGGCATGAAACCCCAGGGGAAAGGGGATTACTGTCGGCTGGATGACAGATGGCGTTGGGGAGGGAAAAAGTGGGAGCCTGCGCAGGCCGCAGGCAAAAAAAAGCGCCGGCGGATGCCGGCGCTTTAGTGCGGTAATACCAGGGGTTAAGGCTTCTTGTGGGCCACCTTGTACTTATGGCAATCGATGCAGGTCTTGCCCATCTTGTCCATCTTCTGGTGCATCTTGGCGGCGACCTTCTTCTGTTTGCCGAAGTTCATCCGCTCTACATCGTGGCAGGTGCGACACTCACGAGAATCGTTGGCTTTCATCTCGGCGATGATGCGGGCGGCACCATCTTTCTTGTAGGCGAGGAACTCATCCTTGGTGGTGATCTCCCCCTTAAGCTCCAGGTAAACCTCCTTCATGGCGGAGATCTTGCGGATCATCTTAGGCACGAACTCCTTGGAGACGTGGCAATCGGCGCAGTTGACCACCATGCCTGAGGCACTGGTGCCGTGCTTACTCATCGCCACCTCTTCGGCGGCAAAGGAGGGCACGTGACAGTTCACGCAGAAGGCGTCACTGCTGGTGGCGTGCAAAACGGTATTGAAACCCACGGTTCCGACGGCGCCGACGGCCACCGCCAGGAAGGCACCCAGGGGAATACCCAGTAACCATTTGGATTTAGGCTGCTTCCACAGTTTGGACCAACCGGATTCTTGTTGGTTGTTGTTCATCTCTCATCCTCAAAAAAACAAGCCGCGTCAAAGGGAAGCGGCAAGACAAAATCTGTGTGAGGCGATTTTAATGAGGGTAAAAATGCAACATAATGACCGAAATCACAGAATAACCACCTGGAATAGCGTTCGCCTCACAGCCTGAGATCCCGGTCATCTTTTGGACCGGCCGCCAACTGCTCGGCACGACCGAAACCAGACCTAGGCTTTATCTTTTTCAAATCAGTACCTAATGTTGAATGAGTCGGGTTCAATGTCAGTATTTTTTAACATTACTGACGGCGAACTGAACTGCACTCACTGTTTTTGCAATATCAAGTTTAAACTTTTGCAATTGTTGACGTTGATCACGACGGGTAACTGGAAGTCTGGGGTATCTTCGTGGTGTTCATTATGCATACCCAAATTTAGGTATATGCATGAACAACCTAAACATTGCAGGGAAAAAGTAATGATGATGATGATGAAACCCAACGCCCTATGGCGCGCCATGGCCTTTGCTGGCCTGGGTGCCGTAGCCCTGAGTGGTTGCGGCAGCGACGGTTCCGATGGATCCAATGGTGAAGATGGTCAGCCCGGCCCCGTCGGCAAACCTGTCTCCTCCGCCTCCGCTGTTGTAAGCACTATCACAGGTGCCAGCTTTGATGATGCCGGCATTCTGACCCTTAACTTCTCCTTGGCTGACGCCAACGGAGTCGCCCTCTACGGCTTGAAAGATATCGATATCGCCGGTGTCTCTCTGGGCCGTATCGGTAACGAAGATGAGATCGGATCCACCGACATCGAGGGCGAGCCCCGCGATGTGTGGCTGAGCTACTACACCAAGACCAAGGGTGAGTTTGACGGCGAAACCCTGTTCGCAGGGTCCGGTTACTTCTCCGGACTCTCCTATCGTGGTGATGTGAACTGTACCGACTGTCTGACCGACAACAACGACGGTACCTACACCCTGGTGACCAAGGGCACCAAGCCCGACGGCTCCGCCTACGAGGTGGCCATCAACACCAACGATCTCTACAGCGTCAAGACCGACGTCACCCATGGTGTCTACATGGCCATCAAGGTACGTAACGACGACGCCAGCGAGATCCACCTGCCTAATGGTGACTATCTCAACACTGCCGGCTTCTACTACTGGCTGCCCAGCGCCGACACAGTAGCAGAACGTCCCAAGCACGTGATTGCCAATGAGACCTGTGAAAGCTGTCACCGCCCCGGTCATGACGGCAACCTGGGTAACATGCACCACCCGGGCAAACACACCCTGATGGACTCCTGTACCTTCTGTCACGTGGAGTTCAACGAGTACCAGACCAAAGACGATGACGGCAATGTCATCGGCAAGCACGATGGCTCCATCAAGGGCATCGCCCACGAGTTCCACAGCCACTCCTTCTTCGCCGACGATGGCCTCTATCCTCAGAACGCCGCCAACTGTCAGACCTGTCACCAGGCTGATGAAGCTGTGGCCAATGCGGATGCCTGGACCGCCGACAAGGACACCGCCACCTGTCTGAACTGTCACGACAGCCAGTACGGCGTGCCCAGCTGGCACTGGGACGCGGAAAACAGCCAGATCGGTGAAAACTACCAGAACTGTGTCTCCTGTCATGGTCAGGGTGCCCGTGGCGCCGAAGCGGCCCACTACGACGCCAACGCCAACGCCCGCTCTACCGAGTTGAAGGTAAGCTTTGACTCCATGACCGTGGCCGTCGACGGCTCCTCCATTACCACCATCTTCAAGATCATGGATGGTGAGGATATGGTGCCTCTGAGCCAGATCGATCCGCGCCCCTACAAGTACGGCGGCTTTACCAGCGCCATCGTGCTGAACGGCGTACTGGGTGACGACTTCCTGGTGAACTACCAGAAGGTCGGATTCGATACCTTCACTCAGTTGGGTGACGGTCGCATCCAGTCAGTCATCAGCGATGCGGACTTTGCAGTGAAAGAACTGGTCGACGCCGGCGCCACCATCGCCCTGAGCAGCCAGATCCACGTCTGCTTCGGCAGCAAGGGCAAGCGTGAAGACTGTGTGGTCGACGCGGAAGGCAACCTGGACGGACAGGAAGCGCCCTACCTGGTGAGCGACACCTTCTACTTCCAGCAGGACGGCGCTGCCGTGGCCGACACCCCGCGCATCCAGCATGCCGAGATGACCGCCTGTCAGGATTGTCACACCACCGCCATCAAGCACCGTTACACCAACGACATGGATGGCTGCGCCACCTGTCACAACGGCACTCGTGACAAGAAGGGCACCGGGTCCTCCAACCTGGCATACATCGTACACAGCAAGCACTACATCGGCGGCTTCTTCAAGAAGACCGACTGTGCCACCTGTCACGGTGACTCCGGCTTCTCCCTGAGCCTGATCCCCGCCAGTGCTGCACCAGTAGCGTTCGGAACCACCGACGGCGGCCGCTTCGACCCGGCCACCAACGAGCAACTGCTGGTGTCGCCGCAGACCGCGGCCTGCGTGAGCTGTCACCTGCCTCCATACGGCCTGAGCGACTCCACCGTGGCTCACATCAAGGCGATGGGCGGCGTGATTGACCACGACGGTGACATCAATACCATCGGCGTGCCATCCAGCAGCTACCCAGCTCAGGTTGAAGAGACCTGCTCTACCTGTCACAGCGACAGCCAGGTCCTGGAAGCTCACGCCAACTGGAGCTCCAGCCACTAAGGCATAGACCCTAACGTTGAAGCGGCCCCCTGGGCCGCTTTTTTTTTGCGGTCAATTTCTGCCGGGCGAAATTGTTTCAAAATGTCTGTAAAGATCGACAAAAAGGGAAAGATTGACCAAATTTTATTGGGAATGCCGCTCTTTAAACTCGGTTTTTCAGACTTAAAAGCAGACCTGCCCAGGCTTTTCGCTGAACCCCGACTGAACCGGCTGTAAACGCCGTTCACATTTCCCTTTTTTGCAACTAAGTTATTGCCTAAGTGAAATTTTTCACTTACTCCTTTCTGGGTAGAGCAATGTAAATCGCTGATGCAAGTCACAGTATTTATGAGAGGAAGTTGATATAAATTGCATTGAATAGGCGCACAACTGAATCTTAATCAAGGCAGTAAGCGTCACTTGGTAAGGTGGTTAACAAAAAACCATCTCCAAAAGCAGGGAAATGATAATGATGATGATGAAAACCCCCAACTGGCGCCTGATGGCTACCGCAGCGGTAGTCAGTGCAGCGCTGTCCGCCTGTGGCGGCTCCGACGGTAATGATGGCAATGATGGCAACCCCGGTCGTCCCGGCGGTGAGCCAGCCACCGAAGTCAACCAACTGAACCTGTCCGTTACCGAAGTCAGCTTCGACAATGGCCTTCCTGTCTTCAAGGTGCTGGCCACCAACGAAGAGGATGAGTCCGTTGTCGGTCTGCAGGGCATGAAGATCAACGTAGCTCAGCTGCTGCCCGCCGGTCACAAGACCGTTGGTGACAGCACCATGTGGCAGGTTGCCGGTCACGACAGCAAGTACGGTGCTGCCGAGATCGTCGACGAGAAGAACGGCTACTACAGCGTCACCTTCTCCGCCCTGGAAAAGGCTCAGCTGGATCCTGACTTTACTCGCCGCCTGAACGTGATCGTTCCTGCCGGCACTCTGGTAGACGGCACCACTACAGTTCCCCAAGCGGAAGTGGCCTTTGATTACAATGCAGCCGGCGCCGCCGCCGACTACACCCGCAACATCGTAGCCATCGACTCCTGTGCCACCTGTCACGGCGAAGGCATGGCGATTAAGCACAGCTACACCAATCCACAGACCTGTGCCACCTGCCACGACGGCATGAAGGCAGACGGTGGCCGCACCAGCCGCAGCCTGACCGTTCTGGTTCACGATGTGCACCAGGTTGCCGCCGAAGCCGGTGAATACCCCACCGACCGCGCCGCCTGTAACGTCTGTCACCTGACCTCCGAGCCAGAGGCCGACCTGGCCCTGACCGAATGGGGCAACTGGTCCATGGTCCCCACCAAAGAGACCTGCTCCAGCTGCCACACCAATAATGCTCACATCACCGAGCAGCCTGACAGCTCCACCTGTGCCACCTGCCATACCGCAGAAGGCACCGGCGTAGTGGCCGGCACCATCGACGCCCACCTGGGTGAGTGGAACGACGCCGCCAAGGTGATTGCCCAGTGGGGCACCGATGTTCAGATGAGCTACGTGGCTGCAGACGACAGCGTCAACGTTACCGTCTCCATCCTGGACTCCGCAGGCACCAAACTGGATGCCTCCGAAGTGCTGACCAGCATCGAGCGCCTGGAACTGACCACCAACATCGGCCCCAACTTCCCAGTTCTGGGCTACGGCCAGAAGAGTGGCTTTAATGCGGTTGAACAGGGTGAACTGGCCAATGGCGCCACCATTGTTGAGGGCAGCATTGTTGCCAACACCGGAACCTTGGCGTTCGGCAGCGGCGACGCTGACACCGCCTTTACCTTTGTTGGTCTCTCCGCCTGCTCCAAAGATGGCCAGATCATCAGCTGTGAAGGCCTGCCTCTGGACGACACTGGACACTCTCTGGATGAGAACTTCACTGGTATGAAAGCCAACCTGGCCTTCGTCACCAAGTCCGGTGAGGCTGCCTCCATGCGTCACACCGACTCCCTGGACTTCGCCAAGTGTGAAGGCTGCCACAACGAGAACTTCCAGATTCACAAAGGTACCCACCACCCTGGTTTCGTCATGGGTGACCTTGTTGAAGGCCTGGACGGTTGTGTAAGCTGCCACACCCCTGAAGGCACCTACTCCTACGCCAACCAGGGCGCCTTCGAGCAGAAGCTGCACGTGACCCACAAAGGCAAGGCCATCGTTGGTGACTGTGCCCAGTGCCACACCAGCTTCAACCTGGACTCCTTCAAGAAGAAGGACGTGATCAACACCGGCATCGTTGATGGCGGCAGCGGCTTCAACCCCGCCGACGCCCGCTACGGCACCCCGATCACCGCCACCTGCGCCAGCTGTCACGATTATGAGGGCGCCATCAGCCACATGACCGGCGGCACCTTCGGCAACGGCGTATACAACGGTGAGAAGGCGGATGCCCAGCTGGCCGTGTCCGCTGAGAACTGCCTGGTCTGCCACGCTCCCGAAGTGGTGAACCACGGCAACGTCAAGTTCTAAGGCGTTGGGGAGGGCTCAAGCCCTCCCCCTGTTCGGATCACAGTTAGGAATACGTTATGAAACAGATGAAATGGTTAACCCCCCTGGTAGCCGGCCTCGCCCTGCTCACCGGTCTGGGTGCAACCGCCGCGCCCTGGGACAAGATGCCCGACGCGGAAGTGGAGCAGATCCTGGACACCAAGTTTGCCGAGGGTAAATACTCCAAGAAGGGCGCCGACGGCTGTCTGATGTGCCACAAGAAGAGTGACCAGGTGATGGCGATCTTCGACGGCGTTCACGGCAGCACCAACAGCAGCAAGAGCCCGATGGCCGGCCTGCAGTGCGAAGCCTGTCACGGTCCCCAGGGCAAACACAACAAAGGTGGTAAGGAGCCGATGATCCAGTTCGGTGCCGACGCCCCCATCCCTGCAGCCAAACAGAACAGCGTCTGCCTCTCCTGTCACCAGGATGGCGAACGCATGGCCTGGCACTCCTCCACCCACAACCTGGAAGAGGTCGCCTGCGCCTCCTGCCACAAGGTACACACCGACAAGGATCCCATCCTGGATCGTCATACCGAAGTGGACACCTGCACCGCTTGCCACAGCCGTCAGAAAGCGGACATGAACAAGCGCTCCTCTCACCCACTGAAGTGGGCGGACATGAGCTGCACCGACTGTCACAATCCGCACGGTTCCATGTCCGAAGCGGCTCTGAACCAGGTCTCTGTCAACGACAACTGCTACCAGTGTCACGCCGAGAAGCGCGGCCCTTTCCTGTGGGAGCACGCTCCTGTGACCGAGGATTGCTCTCTGTGTCACAACCCTCACGGCAGTGTTAATGAAGGCATGCTGACCAACCGTGCTCCTCAGCTCTGTCAGCAGTGTCACACCAACCCTCACAGTGGCAACAGCATCAACGGTAAGCCCAGCGTGTTTACCTCCGGTCAAAGCTGTTTGAACTGCCACAGCCAGATTCACGGGTCTAACCACCCTGCCGGCAAAGCGCTGCAGCGCTAAGGAGAGGGAAGCATGAGATTCAGATATAACCTGATCACCCTGGCCCTGGCCGGCGTTTCCGGCATGGCAATGGCGGGTGGTTACAGTATCCAGGAAGCCAACCTGGACAAGGTCAACACCGACAAATGGTCCTGTAAGCGTTGCGTCGTCGAGTACGGTGCTCAGGGCAGTGTTGGCGTCGCCGCCGGTGCGGTGGACAGTGAGAACGAGCGCTCTGCCAACTACTTCGGGGCAGAAGACGGCGCCTTCGGTGCCTTTAACTCTGACCTGAAATACACCTCAGAGTCCGGCTATGGCGCTTCACTGGAAGCCCGTAACCTGGGCATGGACAATGGCGAAGCCCGCCTGGCTGCCGGTCACGGCGACACCTGGAACGTGGCGGTAGAGTACGGCAAACTGGTGACCGTGAAGAACGACCACGCCCAGTCCAACTACTCCGTCGTTGGCAACACCTGGGTCGCAGGCGATCTGCAGGAGCAGACTCTGGAAACCGAGCGCGAGCGCTATGGTGCCGAGTTGAGCTTCGGTGGCGAGATGTGGCAGACCTATGCCAACTTCCGTCGCGAAGATAAGAGCGGCCTCCAGAAAGCCTCCATCTGGGGTGGAACCCCCACCAACGTCGCCAAGCCGGTAGACAGCAGCACCGACACCTGGGAAGCCGGGGTCAAGCTGCAGGGTGAGCAGTGGTTTACCCAGCTGGCTTACCTGGCCTCCAGTTACGACAACAAGGTGGACGTGCTGAAATTTGGCGCGGTTCAGGGTGCCTATCAGGATGCCCCGGACAACGACGCCTACCAGGTGATGGCCAATGGCTTCTACAGCTTTGGCCGCACCCAGGTTTCTGGCCGCGTCGCCTCTGGTGAGATGACTCAGGATCAGGACCTGCTGGTGGTCAACAACGGCATCGCCGGTTTCGACGGCAAGATCGAGACTCTGGATGCCAACCTGAAGCTGACCTCCATGGCGACCAACGCCCTGCGCCTGACCGCCTCCGTGGACTACAGCGAGCGTGACAACTCCTCTGACATCCTGGTGACCGAACTGGCTCTGGATCCCAACTCCGGCGACGCCGCCGAGTACCAGGCCTACGACGTGGATCGCACCACCTACAAGCTGGGTGCAAGCTACCGCATCGCCCGCGGCTACCGGGTGGATCTGGGTTACGACCGCAAGGAGGTAACCCGCAGCGCCCAGGATCGTGAAGACACCACCGACGATGCCGTCTGGGGTCGTGTTCGTGTGACCGCCTTCGACGCCTGGGACATCGCCCTGAAGGGTGGCTTCTCCAGCCGCGACGGTTCCACCTACCGCGTCACCGGCGACAACAACGACCTGATGCGCCGCTACAACGTGGCGGACCGGGATCGCAGCGAAGTGGAACTGCGCGTCAGCCACACCCCTCTGGACCGTTTGACCGTAGACTTCAGCGGCTACTACGCCCTGGATGACTACGACAAGTCCGAAGTGGGCCTGACCGAAGCCGAGGATTATGGCTTTGACGCCACCCTGGCGTTCCAGCACACCGAGCGTTTCAACACTCACCTGTTCTTCGGCAAACAGTGGATCTTCTCCGAGCAGTCCGGCTCGGTGTCCGGTCCCGCCAGCTGGGATGCCAAAGTTGAGGATGAGTTTGAGCACTTCGGCCTGGGCTTCACCTACAGCGGCCTGATGGCAGAGAAGCTGGTACTGGGCGGCGACTATGTCTACGCCGACTCCAACAGCGACACCACCTCAGGCTTCAGTGAGTACGACGGCTACTTCGCCACCAGCTACAACCTGAACCTCTACGGCACCTACGCGGTGAACACTGCCCTCTCCCTGAGGCTGGACTACCGCTACGAGCGCTACGAGGACGCGGACTACGCCGCCATTGAGCAGGATACCCTGCCCAATCTGGTGACCCTGGGTGATCTCAACAGTGACTACAACGCCCACATGGTGATGTTGTCCGTCAACTATAAGCTGTAACCCAGTCCCTGAATCAGAAAGGCCGGTCACTGACCGGCCTTTTTTTTGCCTCTGAACCCCTTCTGAACCAACTCCCGATAGTTTTGGCGATTTCTTGAGCAAAGCCGGCCCCATCGGTATTCTGCCCTGGCTGGCGCTGAGGCGTCCTAATCTGGGCCAAGGAGTGGACCTTCTCACCCCCTAAGAGGAGATACACCATGACCGACTTGACTGTACTGGGCAATCCCGCCTCCATGGAGTTTGTGAAGCTGGCTTTCCTGGCAGGGCTGCCGCTGCTGGCCTACCTGATGTACGACATCATCAGCATCGACCGCCAACCCAGGCTGTGGCAGATGCAGACGAAAAAAAACCGGCCCTGAGGCCGGTTTTTCCGTTTCCGTCATTCACCCTTGAAGCGGCTGTCCGCCACATAGGGATTGAGGCGACGCTCGCGGGCAATGGTGGAGTTGGGGCCATGGCCTGGCACAAACTCCGTCTGTTCCCCCAGGGGCCAGAGCACCTGGGTGATGGAGCGAATCAGATCAGTGTGATTCCCCCCCTCAAAGTCGGTACGCCCCACGGAGCCGGCGAAGATCAGATCGCCAACAAAGGCGATGCCCTGTTCGCGATTATGGAACACCAGGTGGCCTGGGGTGTGGCCCGGCGTGTGCAACACCTCCAGGGTCACGCTGCCCACCTGAATGCGATCCCCCTGTTCTAGGTAGCGCTCGGGCACAAAGGCCTCGACCATGGGAAAGCCATAGGTGCGCGCCTCCTCGGGCAACATGTCCAGCAGGAACTGGTCATCCCGATGCGGCCCCTCAACCGGCACGCCCAGTCGCTCGGCCAACACGCACGCCGCCCCAACATGATCGATGTGACCGTGGGTCAGCAGCACCCGCTCCAGGGTGAGCCCCCTCTCTTCGATGGCATTGAGCAACAGCTCGGCATCGCCGCCGGGATCGATGATGGCCGCCCTGTTGGTCTGGCGACACCAGAGCAGGGAGCAGTTGGTTCGGTAGGAGCTTACCTGTAGCACCTGATACTTCATTGTCACACCTCAAATCTTGCAGTGGCGCAAGCCTACCATGGCACGCCCCCCTTGGCCGGAACGACGCTTAGGGGAAGCACAGATCTTTGATCCCGAACGCGAATTCGCTTTCCCAAGGCACAAAAAAGGGCTGTGTCTTATGTAACTGTTGCACCCCACCCAGCAACTTCGCTAAGACACTGCCTTTGATTCAATTGGTACCGGTAGCGGTCCAGCATTCGGTGCCATCCCAAGTAGTTGTGCAGATATTTAGTCGCTACACCTCGAAATCGCACCATCCAACTTTTCAATCGACTGTCGTAGGCGTTCACATTCTGTATGTGGAATGGCCCTCGCTTTCTCGGCCCTGATGCCTTAATCGTTTCATGCTTTATTCCCGCTCTTTTCGCGTACGCAGCGTAGACCGATGCCCTGTCGGTACATAGACAAGCATCCATCGATAACACCGAACTCAGGGCGGCACCGACATGTTTTGCATCAAGTCTTTCCAGCATGAAATCCGCAGTTTGCCCAGACCTGTCTCGCACAATGAGAACAGAAACCTGGTCTTCGCTTCCTCCACCTTTGGTTTTACTTACTCCGCCGCGGACGCGGGCAGGTCGCTCTAACGTTTTCTGGCCTTTGTTCGACTTCAGAAAGAAGGTTTCATCGGCTTCAACGATACCATGCTCTTGGGTAGCTTGTTTGTTGGCAATGAACTTGAGAAACCGGTGGCGCCAGAGAAAGGCCGTGTTCTTGTTTATTCGGCACTCTTTTGCAGAGCGCCGGACGGTGAAGCCATCAATCAAACACTGAGCATACGCCAGCCAATGCTCCTTTTTCCGCAAGCGAGCCAAGGGAGTGCCAGTTAATGGGTTGAAGGTTTTGCTACAGGACTTGCAACGATATCGAGGAAGACCGTGGCTTGAGCCCCAAGGACGCAACTCAACAGAGTGGCAATGGGGACAACTATCTGGATGATTCTCTATGAGAAATGCGCTGGCAGAGGCGCCATCAAAGCAAAGAAGATTGAGTAGCTGTTCGCGCTGGCTTGGCGACAGCTCCTCAATATGGTGAAGCAACTGTGTGAATTGCTGCTGTTTCATACCTGAACTCCCAAAGCGGAGAGGTACCTTAAGTATACGCCTTCAACAGCTAACTAAAACACAGCCCAAAAAAGCC
>NZ_AUGL01000007.1 GCF_000422645.1 Ferrimonas futtsuensis DSM 18154 | reverse complement strand
TCTCTCGCTCAAGACGGTTAATCCGGGCCTCCAGCTCCTGAATCTTCTGCTGTTCTGGAGTCAGGGCTTTGTTTGTCGGTGTGGTGCCGCCTCTCTCCTCCTCCAGCTGCTTAACCCAGCGCCTGAGGATGGTCTCACCGATATCGAGAGAGCGGCTGGCTTCGGGGACTGAGTATCCCTGGTCGAGTACTAGACTGGCAGCCTCGAGCTTGAACTCGGGCGTGAAGGAACGACGTTTTCTGGTCATGGAACACCTCTTGTTACGGTGGTGACTTTACCACCTTAAGTGGTGTCCGGGATCATTAGACCACTACAACTCTTTATCTCGTAGCAAGTGCAGGATTCTTCGTCTTGGCAAATTAGGTCTGCTCTCCGGCTACCAAAGAGAAACGGCACTTCAGAGCCGAGAGCTCCATGTGGTGTGCTCTCGACTAAGTATTCAACTAGGGCTGCTTTTATCTCTATTTCTTTCATAAGAGTTACTTAGTCTATGGACAAGACTAGTATATCTTTATCTGGATGGATGTACAGTGGTTGAGGCTTGGCTGGACTGTCCTTAGCCCGTTTGTTGTAGTTCGTTGCCAAGGTATATCAGTCCAGTCTGCAGTAGGAAAGTCTTAGATACCTAGCCAAAATGGGTTAGAAAGTCGAGGTTTATCAGGAAGGTTAATGAAGAGGCCAAATCCAGGGTTCTGGCCTCATTTATATGCTGTACCGCTACCAGGGCAGTTCGATGCCGTCGTAGTTGTAGAAGGTGCCGCTGTCCACTAGGTTCAGCTGCTCCACCACATGACGCATGCCGCGCACCGACACCTCAGTGGTGATCAGGGCATTGGGCCCGCCCATGTCGGTCTGGACCCAGCCTGGGTGGAGGATGGCCACCGCCACGCCGCGGTCCTGCAGGTCGATGGCCAGACTCTTGCCGATGGCATTGACCGCCGATTTGGAGGCGCGGTAGACATAACTGCCGCCACTGCCGTTGTCGGTGATGGAACCCATCTTGGAGGAGAGCAGGGCCAGCTTGCTGCCCTGGCCCAGATTGGCTGCCAGGGCTTGGGTGAGCAGCATGGGGGCGGCCACATTGATTTTCATGACCTGCTCGAAATGCGCTTGCTGGTAGTCGCCGAAGGGCAACCCCTTGGGACCATAGACGCCGGCGTTGAGAATCAGCCTGTCCAGGGTGCGTCCGTTCAGGTAGTCCGCCAGTGAGTGGAACTGCTCAGGGTCACCCAGCTCCAGAGCCACCAGCTCCAGCTGGTTGGGGTATTGCTCTGACAGCAGCTGCAGATCGTCGGCGTGCTCGGGGTTGCGACAGCAGGCGATGACGGTGTCGCCATGGGCCAGATACTGGCGGCAGAATTCGAGGCCGATGCCCCGGTTGGCGCCGGTGATCAAGGTTAGATTGGCCATGTGATAGTCCTTATCCGGATAGGGTTCTGGGTATTCTGAAATGGTTGAGGCTGGTATCCAGCTTAAGCCCACATCTGAGCTTTGCCAACTTGTAGCTTAGCTGTGCCATGGGGTAACCGGCGCGCAGCTTCTCTCCGGTCTTGCCGGAGACCGTGCCCTCCTTGAACAGCTCTGCGATGGGGTGTTCCGCCAACAGGCGGCTGGCGGTCTTGGCGCCAATGCCGGGGATCCCGGGAATGCCATTGCCACAGTCACCGGCCAGAGACCAGTACTCCAGCATCCGCTCCGGCGGCAGGTTGAACCTTTCCAGGCAGTAGTCGGCATCGAGCCAGCACTGATCGAAGTGATTCCACTGGGTCACCCCCATAGGATGCAGCTGGAAAAAGCCCTTGTCGGTGGAGGCGAGCACCACCTGGCCACCGGCGCTGAGTATCTTGCTGGCCAGGGTGCCCAGAATGTCGTCCGCCTCGGTGCCCTCGACGCTGATGGAGTGGATGTCAATCTTGTCCAGTGCCTGTCTGAGGTTGGCCAGGGTCTGGGCCAGCTCCTCCGGCATGGCTGGCCGGTGGGCCTTGTATTCCGGGTGGATTCCCTGGCGCCAGGCGTGGCTGTTCTCCCCATCCCACACCATGACCACATGGCTGACCCGATGGAAACGAATCATCTTGTGGCAGGCAGCCTGGGTACGCTCGTAGAGGGCATCCCTGTCTCCCTGGGGCACCGCCGCATGGATGCGGCGGACCAGGTTGAGGGCGTCAATGAGCAGGACTTTGGCGGACATTATGAATCTCGTAGCATGGGGTGTACTCCCCTTCGAGCTTCATTCTACCCTGGCTGACAAAGGCCGCGAGCAGTTTATCCATCTTTTTCATAATGTTGGGATCGCCATAGAGCTGGAATGGTCCCTTGGAACGAATCTGGGCCATCCCCTCCGGCTTCACGTTGCCGGCGACGATGCCGGAGAAGGCCCGGCGCAGATCCGCGGCCAGCAGGGCCGGGTTTTTCTGAGGAACCAGGTTGAGGTTGGCCATGTTCTCATGGTCCGGTTCGAAAGGCAGCTGGAACTCAGGTTCAATCTTCAGCGACCAGTTGTAGGTGTAGGCGTCGCCCATATGGCGCCTGTGCTGTTTGACCACCGGCATCTTCTGCTTGAGGTGTTTGGCCACCTCTTCCGGATCGTCGATGATGATCTGGTAGAGCTTTTGTGCCTCCTCCCCCAGGGTGGTGGCGATGAAGCGGTCGATCTCCTCGAAGTAGGCGGCGCTCTCTGCGGGGCCTGTCAGAATCAGCGGCATGGGCTGATCGTTGTTGTCCCGGTGCAGCAGGATGCCGATGAGGTAGAGCAGCTCCTCCATGGTACCGGCGCCGCCGGGGAAGATGACAATGGCGTGGCCGAGGCGGACAAAGGCCTCCAGACGCTTCTCGATGTCAGGTAGGATCACCAGCTCATTGACGATCTGATTCGGTGGCTCCGCGGCGATGATGGAGGGTTCGGTCAGTCCCACAAAACGGCCATCCTTGATCCGCTGTTTGGCGTGGGAGATGGCGGCGCCCTTCATGGGACCCTCCATGGCGCCCGGACCGCAGCCGGTGCAGATATTCAATTCTCTGAGGCCCAGCTCGTAACCCACCTCCCGGGTGTATTGGAACTCGCTGCGGCTGATGCTGTGGCCACCCCAGCACACCACCATGTCCGGAGCGGCATCGGCGGGCAGGGCCTTGGCATTGCGCAGGGTTTCAAACACCACGTTGGTGATGTGGTAGGAGTTGGTCAGGTTGATGTGGCGGATGCTGTCCAGGCGGTCGCCGATGTAGAGAATGTCTCTCAGCACCGCAAACAGGTGTTCCTGGATCCCCCGGATGATCTGGCCATCGACAAAGGCCTGTGGGGGCGGGTTGGTCAGCTCCAGTTTGATGCCGCGCTCCCGCCGCAGGATGCGGATCTTGAATTCGCTGAACATGGCGAACAGCTGGGTGGTGTCGTCGGTGTGGGCTCCGGACGCCAGTACGGCGAGGGAGCAGTTGCGGTAAAGCTGATAGAGATCCGAGGCGGCGCTCTCCTGCAACCGCTCCACTTCCAGCTGTGAAAGCTGCACCAGACTTCCCCTGGGCCTGATCTGTACCTGCATGGGCACCTCCTATTGTTATTAGGGTTCGTTGAGCTTGGCTGCGTAGCTTTGCATCAACGGATATCGTCTGCGGTACCAAGGTGCTTGGAGGGTGTTCAAGGTGGCGGTGTCTGCGGGCAGTTTGGGGTTGGCCAAACTCTTGCCACCCAAGGTCACCAAGTCCTGGAGGGGGCCATAAAAAAAGGCCACCCGTCTAACTAGGATAGCCTTTATCTTTCAATACGCTATGGATTAATTATCCCTTAGTCGTCCATCTCCACCTTGTCACGCCCCTGGCGTTTTGCCCGGTAGAGGGCGGCATCGGCGCGCTCGAAGGTCTCCTGAATGGTCTCATTGGCCCCCACCTTGGCGGCGCCGATGGAGACGGTAATGGAGAGTCGTTCATCACGGAATTTAAAGGGGATCGCTTTGATCCGCTCTCGGATCCGGTTCAGCACCTGCTGGACCTGTTCTCTGTCCATGCCGGGCAGCAGAACCACAAACTCCTCACCGCCGTAACGGGCGACAAACTCCTCTTTGCGCAGGGAGTTCTTCAGTGCCATGGAGACCACCTGCAGGGTCTTGTCCCCTGTCGTATGGCCAAAGTTGTCGTTGATGCTCTTGAAGCGGTCGATATCCGCCACGGTGACCCACAGGTCATGGCCGTAGCGCTTAAACTGGCGGTAGGCGCGCTTGAGTTGTTCATCCAGGGCGGCGCGATTGGGCAGCTGAGTCAGGGCATCCACTTGATTGAGGCGTTGCTGTTCAATCAGTTTGTCTTTGTAGCTGGCGGCTTCGGCGGTGAGGCTGTTTATCTCCGCCTGCATCTTCTGCATGCTCTGCTTCATCGCCAAGAATTCGTTCTGCTCCTGGGCATCGCGCTTGGCCAGCTGCTGACGGATAAAGGTCAGCTCGTTGACCACCTGGGCTTTCAGGGTTTGCAGGTCGCCGGCGTCGGACACCTGATCGCTGAACTGGCCCATGTGGCTGTTCAGCTTTTGATTGAACGCCTTACTGGATTTGTAGCTGTTGCTGGTGGCCTGCCAGTTCTCTCCCATGGCCTGTCGCACGACGGTCAGGGAGTCGGTGATGGCGGCCAGGAACTGTTGAGAAGCGCTCTTCTCCTTGGCCATCTCGGCCACCAGGATATTCAGTACCTGGCTGTAGGCCTCGAGCAGCTGGTCGACCTGGACGTCGCCACTGAGCATCGCCTTGATGGCGTTGATCTCTTCGCCATACTGGCTGGGAAACTCAATTTCAGACAGCAGCTGAGCCAGTTCATGGGCCAGTTGGCGGTGTTTGGGGGTGGTGGGGATGCGATCCTCTTTGGCGAGGCGCTCCTGCAGCAGCTGTTCGTAGTACTTAACCAGTTGCTCCACCCGGGGAATGATCTCCCAAACGGTGTGGATCGGTTTCTGGATATCCTGCTGGTAGTACTTGATCTCGCGTTTGAGCTTTTCCGGAATGCCGCTGAGGCTGGAGAGTTGTCGAGCCAGCTGTTGAATCGACTGCTGGTTATGCTCGATCTCCCGCTGAGTGTTCTGGTACTGGGTCTGAAGGGCCCGGCTCAGTTCGCCCATTTCAGGCAGAGCGTTGTCGAGATTATTGGGGTCGGAAAGCTGCTGACGTATTTTGGCCAGACGATTGTCCAGCTCCAGATTCTGCCCTTTGCAACACAGGCCCAGGCGCATGGAGAATTGAATCAGTCCCTGAAGCTGTTTGGCGCGTACGTCTTCGAGCTCCTGCTGCTCTTTACGTACTTTATCTAGCTTTTTCTGCATATGCTCCAGCTGAGATTTGGCGTCAGTGACCATATTCATTCGCGTTAGCTACCTTCAATCCGCTCAGCCCTGTGATTGTTTTAAAAGTGGTTTCTTTTTTGGAGGGCTCAATGAGTATCGTAGCGGCTTTGTTTTTAAGTGCAAGAGCCCTTTTGCCAAAGCCTTTTTAAAATTTGGTTATTGCGAATTCAGTGTCGTTCTTGTTGGCCTAAAGTCAGGAAAAATCGCTCATTGAATAACATTCTCGTTACAATTCGCCAGTGGTGACTGTGATTTACAGGCGATTCCAATGTTAAGGAAAGATGACAACTCAGTTTTAGCGAGGGAACACTAACTGCGTAACAGAGCTTCTATCCTTAGGGCAGAACGGCATGGGGTAAGGGGCATTGGCTGCATAAATATGCACCCATTATTGGCGTCAGACACAAAGAGTGACAGTTGCGGACTCTACCTCAGGGACGGGCCGCTGATATACTCCGGCGCCCACCAGGAAGAGAATCAGTTAAAAAAGGATGATCAATGCGTTTTGTTCTTGGCACCCTGGCTCTGGCGAGTGTCTCGGCCCAGGCCCAGATCCAGTACAGGGTCGAGCTGACCCAGCCTCAGCACCATCTGGCCACCATCACCGCCGAGTTCCCTCAGCAGAAGGCCGGCAGCTTCGAGTTTCAATTGCCGGATTGGCGCACTGGCCGTTATCAGCTGTTGCCTTTGGCGGATGGCATTCGTCGTCTTGAGGTGACCGACGCCGACGGACGTCCGTTGCCTTTTACCAAGGTCGATCGCAGTCGCTGGTCGGTCACTCTGGGTGACACCACGCAAGTGAGCGTTCGCTATCAGCTGTACGCCAATGAACTGGGGGATCGAACCCGGCATATCGATGATACTCATGCCTATCTGGATGCCTCAGCCACCTTCGTCTACAGCCCTGAGTTGCGCGACGAACCACTGTCTGTGTTCCTGTCTGTGCCCGGTAGCTGGCGCAGCGTCTCCGGCATGGAGTCTCCCGCTCCCCACCGATTCACCGCCGATAATTACGATGTGCTGGTGGACAGCCCCATCGAGACCGGCGAGCACAGCAGCCACAGTTTCAGCCAGGATGGCCGCGACTATGAGGTGGTGTTCTGGGGGGAGGGCAACTACAACCAGGCGCAGATCATCGAGGATCTGGAGCAGCTGGTGGCCGAAGGGGGCAAGCTGTGGGGGGGCTACCCGTTCCAACGCTATCTGTTTATGGTGCACGCCACCAGCGGTGCCAGTGGTGCCACCGAACACCTGAACTCCACGGTGATCCAACGGCCCCGTTACCGTTTCCATAAACGCAAAGACTACGTGGACTTCCTCAGCTTGGCGTCCCACGAGTTTATCCACACCTGGAATGTGAAGGCCTACCGGCCCCAGGGGCTGGTGCCCTATGACTACCAGGGTGAGAACTACACCCGTTTGCTGTGGCTGGCGGAGGGCTCCACCAGCTACTTCCAGAAGCAGCTGCTGCTCAGCGCAGGCCTAATCAGCCCGCAGGAGTTTCTCGAAGACTTGGCGAAACGCATCGAGCGCAGTGAAGCCAAGCCTGGCGCCCAGGTGCAGAGCGTGGCCCAGGCCAGCTTCGACAACTGGATTGCGACTGGAGGCGATTACGCCCGCAACCACAGTGTCAATATCTACTCTGAGGGGTACCTGGCCTCCCTCTCCCTGGATCTGGAGATGATTCGCCGCAGCGACGCCAAGCACAACTATCGCCAGCTGCATCGCTACCTGTATGATCACCACCGTTTGCCCCAATCTTTCGGTGAGCAGGATGTACTGGCCGGGCTGAAGGTGGTGACCGGCAGCGATTTCAGCGATTGGTGGCAACAGACCATCGACTCTCCTTTTCAGCCTGATTTTGATGCCATGCTGACTCAGTTGGGGCTGGAGCGCGCGCCCCAGGAGAAACCCAGGCGGGTCGACCTTGGGCTGGAGATCAAAGAGGAGAAGGGACTGGCCAAGGTCACCCATGTGAGGCGAGAGGGCGCGGCCTGGCAGGGGGGACTCACCACAGGGGATCAACTGGTAGCCATCAACGGCATGCGTCTGCTGCCCAGCCAGTGGCGAGATCGCCTGGCAGAGCTTCCCCTGGGCGACAAGGTGACTCTGACCCTGTTTCGCCGGGACCGACTGATGGAGCTGGAGGTTAAACCCGGCGCTCAGCAAGCGGATAAGCTCAAGCTGCAACCTGTGTCCGACGCCAGCGACGCCCAGAGGCGAGCCTTTGAAGCCTGGGCCGGAGTGGACTGGCCTTTCGACTCGACAGGCAAGTAACAAAAGAAAAGGGCGGGGATATCCCCGCCCTTTCTGTATTCGCTTAACTCAATTTTATCATCTGAATGATCAGTGAGTTGGAGCGGGTCTTAGACCTTCTCCTGCTCCACCCCTCCCAGGGCGGCGAACAGGTCGGGCAGGAAGCCGGTGAGCTCGCCGCACATCAGGGCGAAGTCAGCATCCAGGCGAGCGGCCAGCTCCTCCTTGTCGAACTCGCTGTTCTGATCGCGGATCTCTTCACTGAACTTGAGGCGCTTCACCGACAGGTCCGCACCCAGCACCAGGGAGAGGATATCCCGGTACTCCAGGGCGATCTTGGTGACCTCCAGCCCCTGCTCGATGTGGGCGGTGACCTCATCACTGTTCAATGCCATCTGCTTGACGGCTACGCTGCCACCGTCTTCCAGAGGGCTCTTGAGGGTGGCTTCGTCCAGCATGGTGAATCCGTCGCCGACGTGGCCACGCGTAACCCACTCGGTCATGGATTCCTCGGGCAGGCGGGTCATGCTCACCGGAGCGATGGGCAGAGAGCCGATCGCCTTGCGCACCAGGCTCAGCAGCTCTTCAGCCTTGGTGTGGCTGGTGGCTTCCACCAGCACCAGCTGCAGCGGGGCCAGAATCAGTGCCCGGGTGCGGCTCTTACGGCTGAAGGCGCGGGGCAGCAGGGTATGGACGATCTCATCCTTGATGCTGTCCTTCTCCTTCTTGGTGACCTTGCGGCCCTGCTCATCCTCGATCAGGCTGACTTTCTGCTCCAGCTCTTCGCGGATAACCGCCGCCGGGAGCATCTTCTCCTCCTTCTCGATGGCCAGCAGCAGGTTGCCCTGGGCACTGTGCACCAGGCTGTCACCGACTTTGCCCAGAGGCTTGACGAACCCCAGCTTGCTGATGTCCTGGCTGCCGGCGGGTTTGAACACGAAAGGTTCCAGCTGCTGTTCCAGCTCATCGGCATCCCACTGGGTGGGCTTGGTGAGACGGTAGAGCAGCAAATTCTTAAACCACATGGCGTTGTCCTGACTATGGGATGGGAATGGCCCGCCAGTGTATTGGCATCGCTCCTCTCGGGCAAGGGATGGCTCGAGGCGAAAAGCGAAGAGTTCTGCAGTAACGGGAGTGAATAGGGTTCTCCGCAAGCAGAGGGCAGACACTCCATTGCAACAAAACTGTCATATAGCGCTGTAAATACGCAATAAAACTGTCACGCGCGACTCGTACACTGCGTCCATCAAAAAACAAGACAGCCCAATTTGTTGACAAGGAAACCTGAGATGAACCTGATCAAACCCACCCTGATTGCCGCCCTGGTTGCCGCCGCTCTGCCTATGACTGCTGCTGCCGCTGACGCCGTGACTGTTTACGGTAAGATGAACGTCACCGTTGACAGCTTCGACGTAGAGGGCGAGAGCACCACGGGTGTTCACTCCAACGCGTCTCGTCTGGGTGTTAAGGGTGCTTTTGAACTGAGCCCCTCTCTGGAAGCTTTCTACACCATCGAGTACGAAGTCGATACCGGTGATGACGTGAAAGAGAACTTCAAGGCGCGTAACCAGTTTGTGGGTCTGCGTGGCGGCTTCGGTGCTCTCTCCGTGGGTCGTAACGACACCATGCTGAAGAAATTCCAGGGTAAGGTTGACCTGTTCGGCGACCTGGCTGGCGACATCAAGAACCTGTTCAAAGGTGAAAACCGCATGGAGCAGACCGTTACCTACATGACCCCCTCCCTGGGCGGTTTCAAGTTCGGTGCCACCTATGTGGCTGAAGAGTCTGCCAGCCAGAAGAACGACGACGACGGTTTCTCACTGGCGGTCATGTACGGCGACGCCAAGCTGAAGAAGTCGCCCTTCTACGCCTCTGTGGCTTACGACACCGATGTGAAGGGCTTCGATAACATCCTGCGTGCCACGGTGCAGGGCAAGATCGGTGATTTCAAACTGGGTGCCATGTATCAGGACCAGGAAGAAGCCGGCAAAGACAGCATCGACGGCTTCATGGTGAGCGGCGCCTACAAGCTCAATGCCGTTACCCTGAAGGCTCAGTTCCAGGACATGGACACCAAGGGGGACGCCATCTCCATCGGCGCCGACTATAAGCTGGGTAAGCCCACCAAGCTGTTTGCCTACTACACCCAGCGTGACCTGGAGTCTGCGTCCAGCACCGACGACTACATCGGCGTGGGTCTTGAGCACAAATTCTAAGGCAAAAAATGCTTACAGAGAGATCTGCTGAAAAGGGGCCGCAAGGCCCCTTTTTAATTGACTCTTGGTTCAGCTACGTCATATTTCTGTAATAACACTGACCCATACTCTCCTCAGTCAATTTATGATGGAGCATAGCAAGGTAATGACTGCCCGCATCTTAATCGTCGAAGATGAATCAGCCATTCGCGAGATGCTGACCTTTGTCCTGGAGCAACATGGCTTCCAGACCGTCAGCGCCGAAGATTTTGAACAGGGAGTTCAAAAGCTGGTCGAGCCTTTCCCCGATCTGGTCCTGCTGGACTGGATGCTGCCCGGTGGCAGTGGCATTCAGTTGGCTAAGCAGATGCGCAGCCAGGAGCACACCCGGCCGATCCCCATCATCATGCTTACTGCCCGTGGTGAGGAGGAGGACAGGGTGCGCGGTCTGGAGGTGGGGGCCGACGACTACATTACCAAGCCTTTTTCTCCCAAGGAGCTGGTTGCCCGCATCAAGGCGGTGCTGCGGCGCAGTGCCCCCACTCGACTGGAGGAGTCCATCGAGGTTCGCGGCCTCAAGCTGGACCCGGTCAGTCACAGGGTCAGCGTCGAGGATGAACAGCTGGATATGGGACCCACCGAGTTTCGTCTGCTGCACTTCTTTATGACCCACCCCGAACGGGTCTACAGCCGGGAACAACTGCTGGACAACGTTTGGGGAACCAATGTATATGTTGAGGATCGCACCGTGGATGTTCACATTCGCCGGTTGAGGAAGGCGATTCAGGCCAAGGGGCACGATGCTCTGATTCAGACGGTTCGAGGAGCGGGATACCGCTTCTCAACCAAGGTGTAGAGAAGCCTCCTGCACCCAGGACCCATTGCCCTGCGTATATCGATGGCAATGGGTTTTTTTGTATTTAGACCTCTGTGTAAGGCAGATTGAATGTTTGAAGAGTATTCCGGCTACCGCCTGGCAGGACGCCTGGCGCTGTGGTTCTCCCTGTGGGCCGTGCTCGGCCTGTTGCTGGATCAGTTTTTGCTGCTTCTCCTGGTGGGTGCCCTGGTCCTGCTGGGGTATCACTATCGCCACCTCTCCCGTCTGGCTCACTGGCTGTGGAAAGATCGCAGCCTGACCCCACCCCATGGCAGCGGCAGTTGGGAGCCAATCTTTAATGGCATCTACCGTCTTCAGGGCAAGAACCGTCGTCGCCGCTCCCAGCTTGCGCGTCTGCTCTCCCGCTTCCGGGAAGGGGCCGAGGCTCTGCCCGATGCGGCGGTGGTGATGGGACACGAGGGGGAGATCGCCTGGTGTAACAAACTGGCGGAGCTGCACCTGGGGATCCACTGGCCTCAGGATGCCGGGCAGCGGATCGACAACCTGATGCGTCACCCCAAGTTTTCCAAGTATCTGCACAGTAACCGTTATGACGATCCCATCGAGATGGTGTCGGCGGCGTCGGACTCCAGGTTGCTGGAGATCCGCATCATGGCCTATGGGGACAATCAGAAACTGCTGCTGGCACGGGACGTGACCCGACTGCGTCAGCTGGAGCAGATGCGCCGCGACTTTGTGGCCAATGTGTCACACGAACTCAAGACTCCCTTGACCGTACTCCAGGGGTATCTGGAGATCATGAGCATGATGCCCGCCCAGGATGAAAAGCAGGTCAAGGCGATGTCCGATCAGACCATGCGGATGAAAAGCCTGGTGGACCAGCTGTTGACCCTGTCTAAGATCGAGGTTTCCACCGAGGTGGATCCGGCCCGGCGGATCAGCATGGACCAGGTATTGCGCCAGGTGGCTGAAGAGGCCGAGGCGGTGTCGGCGGGCCGCCATCGGATCCGCTTCGACATCGATCCGTCTCTGGACATGTTTGGGGATGAGTTGCAGATTCGCAGCGCGTGCGCCAACCTGGTGCAGAACGCCGTGAACTATACGCCGGAGGGCGGAGAGATCCGGGTTCGCTGGCATCGTCAGGAGGACGTTGCCCGGTTTGAGGTTAAGGACAGTGGCGAAGGGATTGGCCCCGAGCATCTGCCCAGGCTGACCGAGCGTTTCTACCGGGTGGATCGGGCCCGCTCGCGCCAGACCGGTGGCAGTGGCCTGGGGCTGGCGATCGTCAAACACTCACTGAATCACCACAACAGTCATTTGGAGATTCAAAGTACCTTGGGAGAGGGCAGCACCTTCGGGTTTTCCATCCCCTCCAACCTGATTGCCTCCCCGCAGCGCGTCCAGGTTTAGTGTCATGTACCAGTCACTCCATGGTCACATAAGTGTCATCTTCAGCGCCGATACTGAGTGCCGTCACGAAACCCGACTACGGAAGATACCGGAGTAATCCAAATGAAAATCAAACATCTTGCCAGTGCACTGAGCTTTGCCGCAGCAACCCTTTTCGCCTCTGCTGCTTCTGCGGCCATCGACCCTGCCCTGCCTGATTATCAGAAGAGCAGCGGCGTATCAGGCAACTTCTCCTCTGTGGGTTCCGATACCCTGGCCAATATGATGACCCTGTGGGCTGAAGAGTTTAAGCGACTGTATCCCAATGTTAACCCTCAGATTCAGGCCGCGGGTTCCTCCACAGCGCCTCCGGCCCTCACCGAAGGGACTTCCCAGTTCGGCCCCATGAGTCGCAAGATGAAGCCTAACGAAGAGGAAGCCTTTGTTAAGCACTACGGCTACAAGCCCACCGCCATCCGCGTTGCCATCGACGCCCTGGCGGTATTCGTCCACAAAGACAGCCCCATCGAAGGCCTGACCATCAAGCAGGTTGACGGCATCTTCTCCTCCACCCGTAAGTGTGGCGGCCGCGAGGTAACCCGTTGGGGTGACCTGGGGCTGACCGGCAACTTCGCGGGCAAAGACATACAGCTGTACGGCCGTAACTCCGTATCCGGTACCTACGGTTACTTCAAGAAGAAAGCACTGTGTAAGGGTGACTTCAAGGCCAGTGTCAATGAGCAGCCCGGTTCTGCGTCCGTGGTACAGTCGGTGTCCACCAGCCTCAATGCCATCGGCTACTCCGGTATTGGCTACAAGACGGCCGGTGTGAAAGCGGTACCTCTGTCCAAGAAAGGCGGCAAGTTCATCGCGGCCACCACGGACAACGCCGCTAACGGCACCTACCCTCTGAGTCGCTATCTGTACGTTTACGTGAACAAGCACCCCAACAAGGACCTGGATCCTATGACTCGCGAATTTCTGAAATTCGTGCTGTCCAAGCAGGGCCAGAGCATCGTTGAGAAGGATGGCTATGTATCCGTGCCCAACACGGTGACCGCCAAGGACCTGGCCAAGGTGGGCGTTAGTCTGTAAACCTTCAGGTTCTTCGAAACGGCCGCCGGGAGGCGGCTTTTTTGTGCCTGTATCCGGCTAGCGCCACTCCAGATTCCAGCCCAGCTCCTCCAGGTGCAATTTTTCCATCTCCAGATCGGCGATAAGCAGGTCATCCTCTTTGAGGTTGTCACCGAAGGTCAGCCTCAGGGTGCGTTTTTTCAGCTCCATCTGGGGCAGGGGGATATGGTGGCGGCGCCCCAGGTGCATCAGTACCGACAGGCGCAGGGGCAGCAGCAGGGCGAGGATGGCTTCTTTGTCCATCAATTGCAGCTTGGGGGGCTCGCAGTCGGCCAGCTTCTTACGATGCCAGCGTACCAGGAAGGCCAGCAGCTGCTGCTCTTCCAGGGTGAAGCCGGGCAGGTTGCTGTTGGTGAGTATGTATTCTCCGTGCTTGTGGATGCCGCGGTAATTAATCTGCAGACCAATCTCATGCAGCGCAGAGGCGAAATGCAGCCAGGGCCGGTGTTTCTGGGGGCCCAGCTTGGCCTGGTGGTAGAGCTGGCTGGCACTGGCGTAGATCCGCTCGCTGTGGAGCCTGTCCAGCTGGTAACGTTTCTGCAGAGAGATGATGGTGCGCTTTTGTACATCCAGATGCAGGGCTTCATCCGCCAGTTCGCTCAGTACCCCCTCCCGAAGGGCGTGCTCGCTGAACTCCATCTGTTGGATCTCCAGCTGGCGGAAGCAGGCGATCAGAATCGCCAGTCCGGAGGGCAACACCTTGCGTCTAAGCTCCGCCAGGTGCTCGAAGGGCAACTGCTCCGTATGGTCAAACTCCACCATACCCCTGGCCAATTTCTCCAGCTGCTTCAGGGTCACGGGCTGGCCGAGGTCACCGTCATTGACAATGCTGGCGATCGCCTTGATGGTGCCGGAGCAGCCAATGGCGGCGTGAAACCCCTGACGCAGGTAGCGCTGTTGCAGCTTTTCCAGCTGCTGCTCTGCGGCGAGTATCGCCTTGCGCATGCGTTTTGGGGAGATTTTGCTGTCGGCAAAGTAGCGGGACTGGTAACTGACGCAGCCCATATTCAGGCTCTCCATCTGCCTGGGCTCATGGCCCTGGCCAATGACCAGTTCGGTACTGCCGCCGCCGATGTCGATCACCAGAGTCGGGAAGGGCAGGCTCTGGTTTTGGCTTACGCCGGTGTAGATAAGCCGTGCTTCTTCGCGGCCGGAGATCACCTCGATGGGATGGTCGAGAATCTCCCTGGCCTGACGAATAAATTCCCGACGGTTGGGGGCCTGGCGCAGGGCATAGGTCGCCACAATACGGATGTCGTCGAAACGCATCTCCGTCAGTCGCAGGCTGAACTGCCTCAGGCATTCCAGTCCTCGCGCCATCGCGTCCGGGTGGAGGTTGCCTTGGTCGTCGGCATCCTCAGCCAGTTGCACCCGCTGCTTCATGCGGTGCATGGGTTGGATGCTTCCGTCCAGTGCCCGGGCAATACCCAGGTGGAAGCTGTTTGAGCCCAGATCGATGGCGGCCAGGATGCGGCCCTGGGGGATCTCTGCTGGTGTCATGTGTTTATCTTCAGTGCCAGTCTCTTTTCATGGTCGAACAGATAGTCGTAGATCGCCATCTGTGAACGGATTTTCTTACGATTGCCCCGCTTTACATACCGGTTGTTCTGCTCACGGTTCAGTACCCTCGCCTTGGTGGTGTCTTTGAACTGAAGCGCCAGGATATCCAGCACCTGCTGTTTTAGCCTGGGGTCGTATATGGGGCAGCCGACCTCGATGCGCCGGTCGATGTTGCGGGTCATCCAGTCTGCACTGGAGAGGTACACTTTGGGATCGCCATCGTTATCAAACACCATGATCCTGGGGTGCTCCAGGAAACGGTCGACGATGGAGATCGCCTCGATGTGGTCTGAGGTGCCGGCGACACCGGGGATCAGTGAGCACATGCCGCGGATGATCAACCTGACCCTGACGCCGTTTCGGGACGCATCGTACAGCCTCTTGATCAGGCCGCTGTCCACCAGGTTGTTGAGTTTCAGCGTAATGGCGGCGCTCTTACCCGCCAGCCTGTTTTGAATCTCCCTGTCGATCAGGCTGTAGAGTTTTCGCCGGGCGTCGTTGGGGGAGACCATCAGATGGTTGAAGCGAAACTTCTTGTAACTGTGCTCGATAAATTCAAACACGTTTTCCACCTCAAAGCAGATCTCTTCGTGGCAGGTGAACAGGGCAAAATCGGTATAGATCTTGGCGGTTTTTTCGTGGAAGTTGCCGGTGCCGATGTGGGCATAATTGCGCAACTCACCGTTTTCCATGCGCTTGATGAGGATCAGCTTGGAGTGGATCTTCAGGGTGGGGATGCCGAAGTTGATGCGCACTCCGTGATCGGTCAGGAATTTGGCCCAGCCGATGTTGGCTTCTTCGTCGAACCTGGCCTGCAGTTCCACCACCACGGACACATCCTTGCCGTTTTTCACCGCCTCAATGAGGGAGTGAACAATCTGGGAGTTTTTGGCCACCCGATAGATGTTGATTCTGATGGAGCGCACCGCAGGGTCAAAGGCCGCCTGGCGCAGCATCTCGGTCACATGACTGAAGGCATGATAGGGGTAGTAGAGCAGAATATCCCTGGCACGAATCGCCGCAAAGGTGTTGGGGTGGGCGGTAAACTGGTTGCTGCGCAGGGCCGGAACCTTGGGGTTTTCCAGGTAGCCCCGTCCCGGGTTGGGGAAGGCGATGAAGTCGCGAAAGCTGTGGTAGCGCCCTCCCGGGATCATGGCGTTGGCGGCGGTGATGCCCAGCTTCTGCTGAAGCATCTCCAGCATGGTCTGGGGCATCTCCCTGTCATAGACGAAGCTGACCGGCTCGGCGGTCAGCCTCTGCTTCAGTCCGGAAGACATTTTTTCCAACAGGCTCATCTCAATTTCATCGGACAGATCATACTCGGCGTCCCGGGTCAGTTTAATGGAGTAGCACTCTACGGTGTCGAACTCGAAGAAACCGGTGAACACCTCTGCCAGGCAGTAACGGATGATGTTGTCCAGCAGGATCAGTGTCTTTTTCTTCTTGCTGCCCTCTGTCGGCAGTTGAACGAAGCGGGGCACCTGGGCGGTGGGCACTTCGATCAGGCTGTGGGTGACCTGCTCACCCTTGCGGATGGCGGTGACCAGATAGGTGGTGCCGTCATTCAGGGTACGGGAGATGTTGGTGTCGTCGGTGATGATCAGCGGCACGATGTGACGCCGAATCTTGTCGCGGAAGTGCTTTTTCAGCCAGCGGCCCTGTTCTGGGGAGAGCTGGGTTTCGTTGACCAGGAAGAGGTTGCGGCGAGCCAGATCCAGCAGCAACTGCTTGTAGATCTCATCAAATTTGGCTTGAAGTTCCAGTACCTTATCGTTGATTGCTGCCAGCAGATTCCGGGCTCTTTGCCCGCGCCCCTTGGATTCGTCGATCAGGATCTGGCGGCGAACGTCCGCCACCCGAACCCGGAAGAACTCATCCTGATTGTTGGAGTAGATGCCGAGGAAGCGGACGCGCTCGATCACCGGTACCTTGGGATCGGCCGCTTCCTGCAATACCCGCTCGTTAAAGGACAGCCAACTGAGCTCTTTCTCAATGTAGGGAAAACTGGTTTGCGCAGACATCTTAGGGTCCTTGTTAAGTCAGTTGCGCGTACTCTCTGTCAGAAAAGTGTCATCCATATAAAACTTAGCAGAGAATTTTCAGTTAGTTGGCTATGCGTTCATACTCCACCATCAGGTCGTCACCCAGGGTGAACAGCTCCTGTTCGATTGTATCGAGGCTGGCCTCATCCGGGGCGGCCAGAAGGATGTTGAGGCGGAACAGAGGGACACCGGTATGGTTGGCGGTATCCAGATCGCTCTCCAGCTGTTCGATGTTGGCCCGGTTGGCTTTGAGGATCTGAGTGACCGCAGCAACGATGCCGGGACGATCGTTGCCGATCACCTCCACCTGGAACTGCAGGGATGGCTGAGGCTTGGGCGAGACCCTTTGCAGTTCGATGCTGAGTTTAGGCACATCCGCCAACCGCCGTTTCAGCGCCTCGGAGTTCTCCTTGGGGAGCTCCATCTCTATGATGCCGGCGTAGCGGTCACCCACCCGCCGCAAACTGGCATCCAGCCAATTGGCTTCGTTGTCCTTGAGAATCTGGGCGAGTGTCTCGGTAATTCCAGGGTAATCCTCACCGATTACACTGGCGATCCATTTATCCATAGGGGCTCCTTTTGCGCTCTTTGTGACTGGGGGTGTAACACTAGTGTCATACAACCGACATATACTCCCCAACAATTTAAGAAACGACTGCTCCCATTTGTTCGAGGCTATTGATGGAACAGACGATTGTTGACCGATATCGTGCCAGCAACAGGCGCCTTCTCAAGGACAGGCTGGCAAAGTTCGGCGTTAGCGCCGGCGGCGTTATGGTATTGATCGCCCTGCTGCTGATCTTCTTTTACCTGCTCTACGTTGTGGCGCCGGTGTTCAAGGGGGCCAGTTTCACCCCGGTTTACACCACCAGTGTAAGCGACGGGGCAGCGACGGTTCAGTTGGGAACCGATGAGCAGAAGGAGTATCTTTACCGTATCATGTCCTCGGGCAAGGTACAGTTTTTTTCTTTGGGTTCCAAAGACCTAACTACTGACCTTCAAGTGCCCGTCGCGCCTGGCCTCACCGGTACCGGCTCTGCTCGCAGTAATCCGGCTCAGCGCAGCTCGGCTCTGGCCTTTGATAATGGTTCAGTGTGGGTGGTTCAGCCGGACTTTGCCATCAGTTACCCCAACGATGTGCGTACCATTACGCCTCAACTTCGTTATCCCCTGGGTCAGGAAGCGATTCAGCTGAGTGATGGCCTGGCCATTGACCAGCTGGTGTTCGCTTCAGGCGAAGAGGCCAGCACCTTTATCTGGAGCGATACCGGGTCCGATGCCCTGCATCTGACCCGCCTCAGTGCCGAGGTGGATTTCCTCACCGATGAGGTGGTGTGGACCCGTGAAGATCACCCGCTGCCGCGTCCGGCAGAGCCGGTCAGCAAGATGCTTCTCACCCCGGATCAGCGCAACCTGATGCTGCTGGCGGGCGACCGCATCACCGTGCTGAACGTCGAGTATGGCGATGACATCTTCATTGAGCAGGTACTGGAGCCCGCCGAGAGTGGCGCCCATATCGCCGACATCGAACTGTTGGCCGGGGCCAGCTCGCTGATGGTGGCCAACGACAATGGCGTCATCTCCCAATGGTTCCAGGTTCCCGGGCAAGACGGTCGCCGCTTTCAGCGCATCCGCGACTTCGACACAGGCTCTGCCACCGTCTCACTGGCGACCGAGTTCTTCCGTAAGAGCTTTGTGGCCGGCACCGAGGATGGTGACGTGCAACTGTTCTACACCACCAGTGAGAACAAGCTGCTGAACGAGTCTTTGGGCAGTATCCCCATTGATGCCATGGCGTTCTCCCCCCGGGGCAACGGCCTGGCGATTCAGGCCGGTGATACCCTGACCTTTGCCGAACTGGAGAATGCTCACCCGGAGGTGTCCTGGAGCGCCCTGTGGACCAAGGTCTGGTACGAAGGCTACCCCGAGCCTCAGTTTGTCTGGCAGTCCACTTCAGGGTCCGATGACTTTGAAGCCAAGCTCAGCCTGATGCCGCTGGCCTTCGGTACCCTGAAGGCGGCCCTGTACGCCATGCTGTTTGCCACGCCACTGGCCCTGGCCGGTGCCATCTACACCGCCTATTTCATGTCTGGCCGGGTGCGCAATGTCGTCAAGCCGACGGTGGAGATCATGGAAGCGCTGCCGACGGTGATTCTGGGCTTCCTGGCGGGGCTGTGGCTGGCGCCACTGGTGGAGGACAACCTGCCGGGCATCTTCATGCTGCTGTTCTCCCTGCCGGTCTCCATCCTGCTGGCGGCCTTTGCCTGGAACATGTTGCCCAGAAACGTTCAGAGCTCCCGTTTGGGAGAGATGCGCGAGTTGATGCTGATTCCCCTGCTGCTGTTTGTGGGCTGGGGCGCCATCGAGCTCAGTCCTGTGGTGGAAAACGCCTTTATGGGTGGCGACGCCCGCCGCTTTGTCACCAACGAACTGGGCATCACCTTCGACCAGCGTAATGCCCTGGTTGTGGGCATCGCCATGGGTTTCGCGGTGATCCCCACCATCTTCTCCATCGCCGAGGACGCGGTGTTCTCTGTGCCTCGTCACCTGATCAATGGCTCTCTGGCCCTGGGAGCCACTCAGTGGCAAACCCTGGTACGGGTGGTGATGCTCACCGCCAGCCCCGGCATCTTCTCCGCGGTGATGATGGGGGTAGGCCGGGCCGTCGGTGAAACCATGATCGTGCTGATGGCCACCGGCAACACCCCGTTGATGGAGTGGAACATCTTCGAGGGGATGCGCACCCTCTCCGCCAACATCGCCGTTGAGATGCCGGAATCGGCCATTGGCAGCTCCCACTACCGGGTGCTGTTCCTGACCGCCTTCGTGCTCTTTATCTTCACCTTTATCTTTAACACTCTGGCTGAGTTCATCCGTCAGCGTCTGCGCGACAAGTACAGCTCCCTGTAATGGAAGGTAACAAATCAATGGGTAAGTGGATTAAATCGGGCTCTCCCTGGATCTGGATGACCGCAGGTTCGGTCAGCCTCAGCTTGATTGCGGTGCTGGGCCTGTTGCTGATGATCGCCTGGCGTGGCCTGGTCTACTTCTGGCCATCCCCGGTTCATCAGCTCGAGCTGGAAGTGGCCAACGGCCAGGTTGAAACCGTCATTGGTGAGATCTACGACCGGGAGCAGGTGCCGCTGGAGCGCGTGCTGCAATCCGGCATCGAGCTGAAGAGCGACCAGGAAAACGTCACCCGCTATCTGATCAAGACAGGGAACCGCGAGTATGTGCCTCTGGATTTTCGCTGGGTACTGGAGCCTTTGATTCGGTCCGACACCCAGCCTGTGGATGTGGCGGTATTCGAGCGCAACAAGAATGGCAACTTCTATGGTTTCCCGGTGGAGCTGAGCTTTAACGGCCAGATCTACACCGGTGCCGACATTCACGATCAGTTGCTGCTGGCCATCGGCAAGGCCGCCGAGATCAATGATGAAGCGGAAGAGCTGCAGAAGGTGGACATCGGCCGGATCAATTATGAGATGGAGCGTCTGCGCCTGGACCAGCGCAAGCTGGAGCTGAACAACGGCCTGAGCGAAGCGGCTTTGGCGGGCCTGACCCAGCGTCGTCAGCAGCTGGACGATGAGTACCAGGTTCTGGAGGAGGCGTTGTTCGCCCTGCGCGACAAGGCCGCCGAAGACTATGTGGTGGTGCGTGACATGCGTGGTGAGCGGGTCACCCTGCCCATGGACAGTGTGCTGGATGTGGCCTTCCCCAACGAGCTGGGTTTCGCTGGCAAGGTGGCGCACTGGGTGCACGCCGTGGCCAAGTTCGTCAGCGATGACCCCCGTGAAGCCAACACCGAGGGCGGGGTGTTTCCGGCCATCTTCGGTACCGTGTTCATGGTGCTGCTGATGGCGGTGATTGTGACCCCGTTTGGGGTGATTGCCGCGGTGTATCTGCATGAATACGCCGCCAAGAACGCCCTGACCAAGCTGATTCGCATTGCGGTGATCAACCTGGCGGGCGTGCCCTCCATCGTCTACGGCGTATTCGGCCTGGGCTTCTTCGTTTACATGGTGGGCGGCTCCCTGGATGAGCTGTTCTACCCCGAGGCGCTGCCGAACCCCACCTTCGGGACCCCTGGGGTGATCTGGTCGGCGCTGACCCTGGCGATTTTGACCCTGCCGGTGGTGATCGTGTCCACCGAGGAGGGCCTGTCCCGAATCCCGTCGGCGGTACGCCATGGCTCCCTGGCCCTGGGGGCCACCAAGGCGGAAACCCTGTGGCGCATCGTGCTCCCCATGGCCAGTCCGGCGATCATGACCGGCCTGATTCTGGCGGTGGCCCGCGCCGCAGGGGAGGTCGCCCCGCTGATGCTGGTGGGGGTGGTGAAGCTGGCTTCCACCCTGCCGGTGGATGGCAACTGGCCTTATGTCCATCTGGATCGTAAATTTATGCATCTGGGCTTCCACATCTATGATGTCGGTTTCCAGAGTCCCAACGTGGAAGCGGCGCGACCGCTGGTGTACGCCACCTCGTTCCTGCTGGTCAGCGTGATCGTTGCCCTGAACCTGACCGCCATTGGCGTACGTAACCACCTTCGTGAAAAATTCCGTTCCTTGGAACACTAAGCCGAGATGACCAAGATGATTGCTATTGAAACCCTGAACAAATCCTCGGCGCCGCTGGATCTGAAACAGCTGTCGCCTGAGATGACCGCGTTTGACATCAACAACCTGAATCTCTTCTACGGTGACAAGCAGGCGTTGTCCGGCATTACCATGAAGATTCCCCGTAATCAGGTGACCGCCTTCATCGGTCCCTCAGGGTGCGGCAAGTCCACCCTGCTGCGCTGCCTGAACCGGATGAACGATCTGGTGGACAGCTGTCGGGTCGAGGGGACGATTCTGCTCAATGACGACGACATCTACGGCAAGCACGTGGATGTGGCGTCTCTGCGCCGCAACGTGGGCATGGTATTCCAGCGCCCCAACCCCTTCCCCAAGTCCATCTATGAAAATGTGGTGTACGGCCTACGCCTGCAGGGAGTCAACAATCGACGGGAACTGGATGATGCGGTAGAGCGCGCCCTCAAGGGCGCAGCCCTGTGGGATGAGGTGAAGGATCGTCTGCACGACAACGCCTTTGGCCTCTCCGGTGGCCAGCAGCAGCGTCTGGTGATCGCCCGAGCCATCGCTATCCAGCCCGAAGTCCTGTTGCTGGATGAGCCCACCTCGGCCCTGGATCCCATCTCCACCCTGACCATTGAGGAGCTGATTCATACCCTCAAGGACCAGTTCACCGTGGTGATCGTGACCCACAACATGCAGCAGGCCGCCCGAGTGTCCGATCAGACCGCCTTCATGTATATGGGGGAGTTGATCGAGTACAGTGACACCAACACCCTGTTTACCACACCAGCGAAGAAAAAGACCGAAGACTACATTACCGGTCGTTACGGATAAGGATCAGAGCCGATGGACAATAACAACCTGGGAAGACACATCTCCGGCCAGTTCAACGTGGAACTGGAGGATGTTCGCAGCCAAGTGATGGCCATGGGCGGTTTGCTGGAGCAGCAACTGAACGATGCCCTGGAGGCTCTGCAAAGCGGTGACGGCGAACTGGCTCGCAGGGTGGTGAGTGCCGATCGCAAGATCAACTCCATGGAGGTGACCATCGACGAAGAGTGTGCCCGCATCATCGCCAAACGTCAGCCCGCCGCCTCTGACCTGCGCCTGATCCTGGCCATCTCCAAGACCACCGCCGATCTGGAGCGCATCGGTGATGCCTGTGTTCGGGTGGCCAAGGCGGTGATCGAGAACAACGAAGGCAACCGCAAGGGGATGCTGGTCTCCATGGAAGCCATGGGCCGTCACTCCGCCCGCATGCTGCACGATACCCTGGATGCCTTCGCCCGCATGGACATCGATGCCGCGTTCCGCCTGCACAAGGAGGATCGTAAGCTGGACAAGGAGTTTGAGGCGGTGTTTCGTCAGCTGATGACCTTCATGATGGAGGATCCCCGCTCTATTCCCGGCATTCTGGATGTCATGTGGGCGGCCCGAGCCCTGGAGCGGATCGGTGACCGCTGTCAGAACATCTGTGAGTACGTCATCTACTTCGTCAAGGGTAAGGACGTGCGCCACATGGACACCGAGGATATGGAAGACCTGCTGGGCTAATTCGGCAGTACCCTCCTCTACGACAAAGCCGGGCCTAGTGCCCGGTTTTGTCGTCTTTGAGGGAAACGACTCTGGGTTGGGAATGAAGCTCCGGGCGATTCAGAGCCGTTTTCTTTGTAAACGAACGCTTATCAGGGACAAGTGACTTGTGGACAGTCGACGGTATTACTGACTGCATCCTGAGCCTTGGGATTTGAAGTCACTCCCTCGCCTGAGCACCAGCCCTTTAACTGAGAAATCAAGATACCAGGCGTTAAACGTCGCTTCGTTCCATGCCGGAACAGCTGTCTGTGCCGTATACAGCTGGAGATCATAATCAATGACTTAAATCAATTATCGAAAAAAAGCAGTCGAATAATCAAAGTTTGTGAACTGGGACACGCAGAGGTTGGTGGAGCCTTTGAAGAAATCGATAAATGACGCAGCTCAAAGTACCGCTTTTCTCTTACTGATTAAATCATGTTTTCCCGCCGGGGAATGACTCAACAAAATAGTTAAATAATTATATCTATCAATGCCTTGGGTTTATCTTTGGGTGCTTGGGAACTCTATGTGTTAAGGCTGGGGCAGCGTTGCTGCACCCTCGCCATAAGTGACCAAAAATCAATGGCATATAGGAATCATGTCTAATCGGAGGAATGAGAATATGAGTGAAGGAATAATAAAGGTTTCCAGAAATACAAAGGCTGCTCCTAAGTATTTTTCATCTACTCAAACTGTTGCTTTTTCTCACTACAATAATCTTTCGGCTCAGCTTCCGGTTGATCCAAAGACGGGTGAAATTGTTATCGGTGGTGTGGAGGCTCAAGCCAAGCAGTGCCTGAAAAATATTAAGGCTATCGTCGAGAGTATTGGTCATGTTATGGAAGATGTCGTGAAGATTAATGTCTTCCTAAAAGACATCGGCTCTCTTGACCTGGTCAACGAAGCTTACAGTGATTTCTTTGGCAGCTATCTTCCGGTTCGCACCACGGCTGCCGTCAATGATCTGCCCATGAGTGATGCCCTGGTCCAGATGGACGCACTCATTTCCAATGGCGAAGGCACCCCGGGCCAGGAACCTTGTAACCTGATAAAACTGGCCAGGGGAACCGCCAATGCGCCACTTTGTTCGGTGTCCACTCAAAGTGTGGCCTTCTCTCACTACAACAACATTTCGGCTCAGTTGCCCATAGATCCTAAGAGCGGGCAGCTTGTCTCCGGCGGTATTCGGCAACAGACCGAGCAGTGCTTAAAGAACATTAAAACCATTCTGGAGAGTATTGATGTGCCATTTGATGACATTGTCAAAGTGAATATTTTCCTGAAGAACCTGTCCGACATCGATGCAGTCAACGAAGCCTATACGGCGTTTTTCCCTGATTCCGCCATTGCCAGGGCGGCAGCCTATGTGCCAGCGAGGACGGTGGTGGCGGCGTCCGCCCTGCCGATGGGCGCCCTGGTCCAGATCGACGCGGTGGTTTCCCATGGAGATGGGACACCGCCTCAAGCCGTCGAAGATCGTCATGGCATCGTCATTCGGGCGAACAACAGTGTGGAAGCGCCCCTGTCTGATTATTCGACCCAAACTGTGGCATTTTCCCACTACAACCATATCTCGGCGCAACTGCCCGTGGTCCCTCAAAGCGGGAAGTTGGTTGCCGGAGATGTCGCGGCTCAGGCAACACAGTGTCTTGAGAACATCAAAACCATTGTGGAGAGTGTCGACCACGTTATGGACGATGTGGTGAAGATCAACATCCAACTGAAAAATATCGCCGATATTGATGTTGTTAATGGCGTATACACCAAGTATTTCAAGGAGGACCTGCCGTCAAGAACCGTCATTGGCGTCCGCGAGATTTCAATGGGGGCGTTGGTGCAGATCGATGCCGTGGTCTCCAATGCAGAAGGCACGCCTCCAAAGCGTTAAGGCTCCGGTGTGAGTGCCTGTCCGCCAGACCCGGCTGACCCGGGCGCATAGGACAATCCATCGAGGAAGGTGCGGCAAAGCTCCGCCACCTTCCTGTTTTGCCTCTCTCCATACGACCAGCCCTGATGCCTGCAGCAATGGCTGTCGGTTTAAGGCTCGGCCTTGTCAAACAACGCTCTTTTCTGTCTGCCGGAGCCCGGACCGCAGAGCGGGGAAGTTCTGCCTAGATGGCGTTACCACCTTGTCCCAGGGGGGATTGAGCCTCGGTATACCCGGTTGCCTGGCTCAGGGGGCGCTTGACCAGCATTTCACCTATGACCAGGGTGGCGATGACCCCGACCATGACAGGTGCACTGTAGCGCCAGTCGACGCTGAATTGGCTCAGTTCAGGAAAGATAAACAGGACGATGGCCAGCAGAATGACCAGCAGGCATTGCGCGACCATGGCTTTTTGTACCCAGAGGCCGCCGGCTACCCGGTATGGCCGTTCTCTGTCGGGATCGTCCTGCCTCAATCTGACGTGTGCAGGAAGCATCATCAGATAGGGCAACAGTGCGATGCATGAGGAGAAGGCAAACACTGACCAGAACAGGTCGTCCGCGCTGTCGGCAAACACCGCATAAGTGATGATCACCACAGTGGAGACCATCCCTGTCAGGGTGTTGGCCCCGATTGGCGTGTTGTAACGCTTGGACATCCGCCCTAACAGTTTCGGCAGCTCTCCTTCGGAGGAGGCTTCGGCGGCGGCTCGCGAACTGCCCATGGTCCAGGCAACCATGTTGCCCACCAGGGTCAACAGAGTCAGGCCCCCAACAATCTTGACGATCACCGTGCCCGAGGGCAGGTCACCAAACAGCACTCTCAAGGTATCTATGACCCCGGAGAGCAGGCCCACATCCCCCTCAGGTAATGCCATCAGGATGCCCAGGGTACTGAACAGATAGAGCGCGACCGTAATGCCAATGGCAAGGAACACCGCCCTGGGCAGCTCACGGACATCTTTCATCTCATTGGATAAAGTGGCCACTAACTCGAATCCCAGCACATTGAACACCAGGGTTGGCAAGAAGGCGGAGACGTTGCTTGCAGATGGAAGGATGGTGTTCAGGGACAGCTCGTTGGCCATGCCGTTATGATAGGCATAGCAGAATCCGCCAATCCCCAGGGTAAAGATCACCATCATCTTCAGGGACGCACAGACCTTGGTTACCCAGAGGCCAATATTCACGCTCAGGTTGCAGATCCACACCGTCAGCCAGGTCAGTACGATGCAGATGGCCACCTGCCAGTGAAGGGACAGCTCTGGGGCAAACAACTCTGTGAGTATGCCTGCAAACAGAATGTACACCGCAGGCATCCACAGGCCGACGTTAATCCAGTAGAGCCAGGAGGTTCGGGCCGCCCAGCGGGGACCAAAGGCACGATGGACCCATTCGTAGATCCCCCCCTGACCGGGGTAGGTGGTGCTCAGCTCCGAGGTAATCTTGCCATAGGGAATGACGAACAGGACCAGAGTCAAAAGCAGCCATCCGACGGCACACACTCCGATGGAGGCCACCGCAGTCAGGGTATCCAGTCCAATCACGGCACAAAGGGTAAACAGCGCTACGCCGCCGCTTCCCAGCTTTCCCTTGGTCACTGAAGCACTCTCCTCTGCTTGATTCCGATTCCTTTGCGGGCAGGAGTGCCCCTTGAACTCTTCGGGGCCTTTCCCTAGCCAGGCATTGCGTCAACCAGTGTATTGGAATGTGCCCTGTGGTCTTGGGGCAATGTGGTGGATTGTGGGTGATGTCTCATTCTCCTTAATGGGGCGGCCAGCCATCAAAGGGCTAAGTTTTTGACTGGAAGACGGGGTAAGGGATCGTTTCTGAGTTGAAAGGGCGTAGGGAGGGATACTCCTGGGCCGGTGTTGAGGATGGTGATCCGGGGCGCTTGGGTGATTGCTTACTGTGACGTTAGAGCTTAATGAAGTTGCAGCTGCATCAGGGCCATCTGTTTGAGACCGAGTCGGATTGCTGATGGGGTATGGACAATGCCAGCGAGGCAGGTTGGCAAAAGGTCCCGGCCAATGGGCCGGGACAAGTCTGGCAGGATGAGGGCTACAGGGTTGCCAGGAAATCGCCAATCTTCTCCTGATGGCGGGCACGGGTGGCTTCGTCTGGCTGGGAGAAGTTCTTGTGAGTCAGGTAGACCAGCAGCGCCATCTGCGCGGTCAGACGGTTCTCCGCCTCGTCGAAGATCACTGAGCGGTCGGACTCCATCACCTCACGGGTACACTCGCGCTGGTCGTTGGCGGGCAGGCAGTGCATGAAGATCGACTCGGGGCCGGCTTTCTCCATCAGCTCCTGGGTGACCACATACTCGGGAATGAAGGTGCTCAGGCGGATCTCCTTCTCCTCCTCCTGGCCGAACCAGTAGAAGCTGTCTGCCACCACGATGTCGGAACCGGCCACCTGGTTGATGTCGTCGGTGAGCACCAGCTTGCCCCCGGAGACGGCGCAGTTGGTTTCGGCGATGTCCACCCACTTGGCGGGGGCTTTGAAGCGCTCTGGGCAGATGTGCTTATAGGTCATGCCGAACTTGGTGCAGGCAAACATCAGTGAGCTGCAGACGTTGGTGGCATCGCCGACGAAGGTGACGGTGAGGTCGCTGAGCTGTTTGTTGGAGGGCAGGTGCTCCAGCATGGTGAACAGATCGGCCATGATCTGGGTGGGGTGCAGCCAGTCGCACAGGCCGTTGATCACCGGCACGGTGGCGTGCTCCGCCAGGCCAGCAACGGTGTCGTGGTGGTCCACCCGGGCCATGATGATGTCGGCCATGCGGGACAGCACCCGGCCGGTGTCCTCCAGAGACTCCTTTGCGCCAAGATGAATGTCCTTGGGGCTGAGGAACTGGGCGTGACCGCCGAGCAGGGTGGCGGCGGCTTCGAAGGAGACCCGGGTGCGGGTGCTGGGCTGCTCGAAGATCATCGCCAGGGTCTTACCGGCGAAAAGTTGGGGCAGGGCGTTGTCCCGACGGGCGTCCTTGAGCATCCCCATCAGGGCAAGGATGTCGGTCAGTTCCTGCTTGGTGTAATCCTGGGTTTTCAGGAAGTGACGCAGGTTGGGTTTGTTCAGGTTGGTGGCGCTGGAAGATGGAAGTTTCATGGCCGTATTCCTCATATCTTGGTTTTCGGCGTGCAAAAACCCCTCCGGATGTTTTTACCGGAAAAGATTTTGCTTTGGCTAAATTAAAAAACTAAGAAGCTAAATGCTTGGTTTACTTAAATTGCCTTATTGGATAAATCCTTAGAGGCAGGGGGTAAATATTCAGGTAGATAACCTCCAAGATATCGCTCAGTTAATCGAACGGCTTCCCGAATCATATGTTCAGGAATGGCCTCTTCTGTATTAAGCCGTAATCCATAAACGCGATCGGCGGCTTGCATGGCAATGCTGAATATATTCACATCCTGGGGCAGGGGTGGCAGGTCGAAGAACCGGCGGTAAACGGATTCGGCCACGTCTCCGAGCAGGAGATCATTGGATTCATCCAGGTTATAGACCGAGTGGAAAGCATGGTGTCCCAGAATCACCTTCCTGATGAAACAGTTTGAGTTGTAGTGATTGGCGAAGCCGATCTCTATCTGGTAGTTGATGTCTTTCCAGCTGCGGATCTTGTCCGGTTCAATGGCATCCAGCAAAACCTGTTTGAAGCCCTCGAGCTCCTCCTGGGTCATGCGGCACACCAGATCCTCCACATTGGGGTAGTGATGATAGACGCTGCTGGCCGCCATGGCGGCTTCCCGGGCGATGGCGTAGATCGACAAGTCCTTGATGTCTCCCTGGGCCGCCAGAGATTTGGTGGCCTTGTGGATCCGGGCCAGTTTCTCTTTTGCGCATTCGCGTGTCATGGTACTACTCCTGTGTTCCCTTGCCCTGCCTGGGCGTCATTGCCTGGGCGTCATTGCCTGGGGGCGCCGTCGTCAGCCTATGGCCGCGATATGAGTGCCCGACCTATGTTGCATAATCGCCTCCACCTTGGAAAGGGCCCCGATGTGACCTATGCCACCGGTTTGGAGTGCGAAGTTGCAGGCGGCGTCCACTTTAGGGGCCATGGAGCCCTTGGCAAACTCATACTGGCGAATCTCTTCGACGCTGATGTCGGTTAGGGGGCGGGCCATGGGCGTACCCCAGTCCAGCACCACATTCTCTGCGTCGGTAAGGATGATCAGGTGTTCTGCGTTGAGTTCCCGGGCCAGCAGGGCGGCGGCCAGATCCTTGTCAATCACCGCTTCAACGCCACTGATGCCCTGTTCGCCACGAACCACCGGGGCGCCGCCGCCACCACAGCAGATGACGGTTTCTCCCGCGTCCAGCAGGTTTCGTATTGCATCGATCTCTACGATCTTCATCGGCCTGGGTGAGGGCACCACCCGGCGCCAGTGGGGGCCGTCCGCCTTGACCGTCCAGCCGTAGGCGGACGCCATTCTGTCGGCCTCCTCCCGGGTGTAGATGGGGCCGATGAATTTGTCCGGGCTGCTGAAGGCGGGGTCCTGCTCGCTGACCTCGATCTGGGTCAGCAGAGTGGTGATCCGTGCCTCGGGCGCCTCTCGCTTGAGTCCCTGTGCCAGCATATAGCCGATCATCCCCTGAGACTCGGCACCCAGTACATCCAGGGGGTAGCTGGGGACCTCTGAGTAGGCCAGGTTCTGTAAGGCTAGCAGCCCAACCTGGGGGCCATTGCCATGAACAATCACCAGTCGGTAAGACTCACTGAGTCTGGCCAGCGCCGCCGTGGACTGGGCGATATTTAGACGTTGGTTGTCGCAGGTCATCGCCTGGCCCCGTTGCAACAGGGCATTGCCACCGACGGCGACCACCAGTATTGGTTTGGGCTCTGTCATTTCGAAATCCACTCTGTTGGTTGTTGACGATTTCAGGCTAACACCGGGCGAACAGGCGAAATTCAGATCAGAATCAATTATCGATTTTGAGTAGTGTGATCCATGCCCGTGTGTGATCTGCCTCACGGTTGTATGGTGGCTGAACCGGTTTTTCCCGATAATTGATTCTCACCAGATAATCCAATCCTGGGCTGAATAGACTCAAATACATGCGGGTTTTGCCGGTCGAGAAATAACGGTTTCTATCCACGGCAATCGCCGCGCATACAATATTTTTCCAACCTATAAAAGGTCATTCTTAGCCTAAAAAAGGTATATTTATGGATAATTTGCAGAAAGCAGGAAAAATGGGCGTCGGCAGCATAGCGCTATTTTCGCTGTGCGCCGTTATTGTTGTGGATACGCTAACCGCCTCGGCTTCCATTGGCGTTAGTTCCATTGGCTGGTGGTTATTAACCTTTGTGGTTTTCGTAATTCCCTACGGATTAATCACTTCGGAGTTAAGCACCACCTATCCCGGTGAGGGGGGGATCTACGACTGGGTGCTGAAGGCGTTCGGCAGTCGCTGGGCCGCCAGGACCACCTGGTACTACTGGATCAACGTCGGCTTGTGGATGCCGGCGGTGTACATCATGTTCGCCGGCATGTTTGCCGAACTGTTTGCCCCGGACCTGTCGCTGATGTGGCAGATCGTCATCTGCATCGTCCTCACCTGGTTGACGGTGTGGATCTGTAATCTCAGTGCCGACGTAGGGGTCTGGGTCACCAACATCGGCGCCGCCCTGAAGATCCTGGTGATCTGTGTCCTCGGCGTGGGCGGCTTCTGGTATGCCATGAACAATGGCATGGCCAACGAGTTCACCCTGTCCGCCATGATGCCCTCCCTGGACACTGGGCTGGCCTTCCTGCCCGCCCTGGTGTTCAACCTGATGGGCTTCGAACTGGTGGCCACCATGTATCGTGAAATGAAGGATGTGCGGGATATGCCCAAGGCGGTCTTCCTGGCCGCTGGCCTGACCGCCGCCCTCTATATCTTCGGCACCCTGGGGATCCTGATGGCCCTGCCCGTTGAGCAGGTGGGCCTGGTTGCCGGCATCACCGACACCCTCAAGACCCTGTTCGGCGACTCAGCCATGGGCCAGTTCATGGTGAAACTGGTGGGCGCCCTGGCGCTGTTGACCTTCGTGGGTAACATGGTCACCTGGACCATGGGCAGCTCCCGTGCCGCCGCCGAAGCGGCCAACGAAGGCGAACTGCCCCGGTCCCTGGGCAAGATTTCCGAGCGTTATCACACTCCGGTCGGCGCCAACACCGTTACCGGCATCGTTTCCACCATCGTTATTGTCATCTATGCCCTGTTTGCCGGCAATGCCGACGATCTGTTCTGGTCGGTATTTGCTTTCTCCTCCTGCATCTTCCTGCTGCCCTACCTGATGATGTTCCCTGCACACGTCAAGCTGCGGCTGATCGATCCCGATCAGGAGCGCCCCTTCAAGGTGGGCGGTGGCCTGAAGATGCAGTGGTTCTACACCATCGTCTGCTTCCTGGTGATCCTGCAGGCCGTGGTGCTGTTCATCTTCCCTGAACTGGCGGATCTGGCCGTGGACTGGAGCTACACAGGTCCGGTGCTGGCTGGGGTGATCGTCACCATCGCCATCGGTGAGGTCCTGGCCAGTCGCGCCATTGCCTCAAATCAGAATACTGCCGCCCAGGCTCAATAAGTTTCAGGGAGAGACCCACAATGACTCAAAGACTGAATAGCACCCCAAAACAAGATGGATACCGCATGCCCGCCGAGCATGAACCTCACGCGGCGGTGTGGATGGCCTGGCCCGAGCGCTGCGACAACTGGCGCAATGGCGCCAAGCCGGCTCAAAAGACCTTCGTCGAGGTGGCCAGGGCGATCGCCAAAACCACGCCGGTGACCATGGCGGTGAATGCCGAGCAGTATGACAACGCCCGCAGCCGTCTTCCGGAGGAGATCCAGGTGGTGGAGATGTCCACCAATGACAGCTGGATGAGGGACATCGGCCCCTCTTATGTGGTCGACGATGCCGGTCATCGCCACGGTGTGGACTGGCACTTCAACGCCTGGGGCGGCCTGATGGACGGCCTCTATTTCCCCTGGGACAAGGACGATCAGGTGGCGCGCAAGATGTGCGAGATCACCGGAGACGAGACCTATAGGGCACCTCTGGTGCTGGAGGGGGGCTCCATCCATGTGGATGGGGATGGCACCCTGTACACCACCGAGGAGTGTCTGCTGCACCCCAGCCGCAACCCGGACCTCTCCAAGGAGGAGATTGAACGGCAGCTGTGTGACCACTTGTCGGTGGAGAAGGTGGTGTGGCTGCCTCGGGGTCTCTACAACGACGAGACCAACGGTCACGTGGACAACATCATGCACGTGGTCAAACCCGGTGAGGTGGTGCTGACCTGGTGTGACGATCCGGCCGATCCCCAGTATGAGATCTCCCGTGAGGCCTTCGATGCCCTGAGCTCCGTCACCGATGCCCGGGGCCGGGCCATCAAGGTACACAAGATCCCGATGCCAGGTCCGCTGTTCATCAACGAGGAGGAGGCGCTCTCCATCGACTGCTCTGAGGGGATGGAGCGGGAGGCGGGTGAGCGGCTGGCGGCGTCTTATGCCAACTATCTGATCACCAATGGCCAGATTGTGCTGCCCCTGCTGGATGAGCGTTTCGATGCGGAAGTGGCAGAGATCATGAAGCGCCTCTACCCCGGCTATGACGTGTCCGGAGTAGACGCCAGGGAGATCCTCCTCGGCGGCGGCAACATCCACTGCATTACCCAGCAGGTTCCCCGGGTGTAACCGGGACCATCACGGCAGACAATACAAGGAAACGGTTATGAAAACTTCACTGAATACCCTGATGATGGCGCTGTTGGGCAGCGGCCTGATGTTGGCACCTGCGGCTCAGGCCGACTTGAGCGGCAACCTGGGAGTCACCAGCAACTACCTGTGGCGCGGTGTGTCCCAGAGCGATGACGCTCCGGCGATCTCCGGCGGCCTGGATTATGCCCATGACTCCGGCTTCTATGCGGGCACCTGGACCTCCAACGTGGATTTTGGTGATGACACCAGCTACGAGGTGGATCTCTACGGCGGTTACGCCGGCGAGGTGGGTGACCTGGGGTATGAGCTGGGTTACATCCACTACTTCTACCCCAATGCCGCCTTCGAGGGGGAGGACTATGACGCGGACTTCGGCGAGATCAATCTGGCGCTCTACTGGAACTGGTTAGGGATCTCCGCCGCTTATGGTCTGAACACCGGTGACGAGGCTGAGCTCTACGACAAGGCGCTCTACCTGGAAGCCACCGCCAGTTTCGAGCTGTCGGAGTCCCTGGGGCTTCAGTTGGCGGTGGGTCAGCAGAGCTTCGACATGGACGGGGCCGAGGATTACCTCAACTACAGCGTCAGCCTGACTAAGAGTACCGATCTCGGTGACGTCAGCTTCATGGTCAGCGACACCGATCTGGACGATGACGACCCGATGGTCAGCGTCAGCTGGGTGTACGGTTTCAGCCTCTAGGCTGCGGCACAGAACCACAAAGCAAGCAGCTGTCCTATGCAGCTGCTTTTTTTTTGGGGCCGCCGGCGGTTCCCGAAACACGAGAAGGAGAGTTCGGTGAAACTTCGACTTGGCTTTAAGCAGAAGCTCTTGTGTGCCACCTGGTTGCTGGTGGTGATGACCGTTGTGTTGAGCGGCTACATGGCTTACCGACAACAGGCGGCGGTGACCGACAGTCTGGTGGGAGACTGGATAGCGACCGGACTGGCGAAGGATGCCACCCTGGTTCAGTCCACTTTTGCTCAGAGAATGGCAGGATTGGAGCGATTCACTCAGGCTTACAGGGCCGAGCCGCTGCCGGGTGGCCGCGATCACCTGATAGGCTTGGCCCAGATGCTGGCAAATCTTACCGACCTCGACAGTGCCGTCATCGCACTGGACACTGGCGAGGCGTATTGGAATCAGGAGTCTGCAGAGTGGCCCGGGCATCAGTATGACGGCGATGTGCGCCAGTTGGCGTGGTATCAGTTCGCGCGACAGGCCAGGGTACCCAGCCTGAGTGATCCTTTTCAGGACGAGGGCGTGACCTACATCAGCGTGGTCCAGGCCATCAGCAATGGGGTCATAACCCTGGATTTCGACACCCACTTTATGCAGGCCATGGTGGCTCGGGTGACAGAGGACCGTCCCGGGATGATGGCCGCCATAGTGACCGACTCCGGCTACGTCTTGGCGTCTTCATTGCAGGGGCTGCCGGCGGACCGGCCGCTGTCGGAAGCCGCGCCGGCATTGAGGCGGTGGTTGTCTGATCTGGCTGAGGGAGAGCCGATGCACCGGCTCTCCTTTGACGGAGCTGAACGTTTGCTCGCGGGGCGTCGGCTGCAATTGGCCAATCAGAGTTATACCCTGGTTTTGGCCGTGGATCCGCAACGGATGTTTCACCACCTTCAGGCCTCGGAGCGCAATGCCATCCTGACCACTCTGGCAGTCACCCTGGCGGCGATGGGCTTCTATTTTCTGTTGTTGCAACTGACGTATCGCCCGGTGATTGGGCTTAAGGAGATGATCCTCAGCCTGGCGCAGGGGGAGGGGGATTTGACCCGGCGCCTGGAGGTGAAGGGTAATGATGACCTGGCGCAGATGGGACAGGGGATCAATGAGTTTATCGGTCAACTGCAACAGATGATGGCTGATGTGGCTGCGGTTGCTCACCGGCTGAAGGCACAGTCCGCCCAGCTGAGTGGTCACAGTCACCACAGCGCCGGGATCCTGGCCCGCCACGCGGCGGAAACCGATCAGGTGCTGGCGGCGGTAGAGCAGATGAGTGTGACTGCCGATAATGTGGCCCAGGATGCGGGAGAGACCGCTGGCTACACCAGGGAGGCGGATGATCAGGGACAGAGATGCTCCGGGATGACCACCGAAGCGTCCAGCTCGCTCAGGGGCCTGGTGGCTGAGGTAGAGCAAAGTGCCGCCTCGGTGCAGAGTATGACCGATGAAACCCGCAGCATTACCCAGGTGTTGACCGTCATCGGAGAGATTGCCGAGCAGACCAACCTGCTGGCACTGAATGCGGCCATCGAGGCTGCCCGGGCCGGAGAGCAGGGGCGGGGCTTTGCCGTGGTGGCCGACGAGGTCCGGGCCCTGGCCAGCCGCACCCAGAGCAGCACCTGCGAGATCGCCCAGGCTCTGGAGAGGCTAAGGGGCAATAATAGCCGGGTGGTGCAGGCCATTTGTGCCACCAAAGCCTCGGTAACCGCGGTGGCCGACAACGCCGGCTCCGTGGGCGAGGGCATAGACAGCCTGTCCCACCATCTGTCCCAGGTGACCGGGCTCAGTGCTCGCATCGCCACGGCGGCGGAGGAGCAGAGCAGTGTCACCCGGGAGATCAGTCGCAACATGACCGCCATCAGGGAGATGGTCACCGAACTGGGTCACAGTGGTGATGAGGTGGTGCAGCGCTCCCAAGAGGTTGACCAGGCGAGCCAAAGGCTGACCACCATGGTGGCCAGGTTCACCCTCTAGCCCAACTGCCCAAGCTCTCGCCAATGGGCAATCACCGCCTCGGCGATGGTCAGGCCCAGCTCCTGGGGGGGGTGGGCCAGCCTTGCCAGAGGGTAGTAACCCTCTTTGCCGGCGGCGGTGTAGCCGGTGGAGACCCCGTAGTAGAGGGCCTCGGGCTGGACCGGTTGCCATCGGCCTTCTCTGTCTATCTGCAGCTCGCGGATCCGCTCTCCCATGGGGGCGTCGGCCTGGTAATGGTAGCGAAGGCCGGCGGCATAGGGGTAGCTGCCGGTGCCGGTGCCTACCACGCCGTTGTTGGTGGCGTTATTGATGGCCGATTCCAGGGTGTCCGCCAGCTCCTGGCCGGAGAGGCGATAACGTTCGACGCCGATGGCGAAGGGGGCCAGGGTTCCGGCGATCCAGCCGGCGCTCACCTCTCCCTGGGGGATGGAGGCGCGGGTGCCGCCGGCATTGTGCAGGCCGAAGTCGGTCTCCAGCCCCAGCTGCCTGGCTTGCCAGCGCATCGCTTCTGCCAGCAGGGGCGCGACTTCGCTGCCCCCCCGGTCGTCGGGGATGCGGATATGGCGCAGATCTCGCCGGGTCTCGGCGATCTTCTGCTGTTCAAACTTCAGGATCTCAGGACGGTAGTGCTCCTCGATGAGTCGGTGAACCTTGGGATCCGGGGTGACCTGCCACAGGTTGTCCTGGGTCTCCAGGTAAGTCCAGGCCTGCTCCTCCTCCGGCGGTGACAGGGGCGTTAGCCCGCCAGAGTCCCGGCTGAGTGTGTGTCCCAACAGCAGCAGGTTACCCCCATCCACCCGATTGAGGCTGCCATCGGCATTGAGATCCAGCTTCAGCTGTCCCAGAAACAGGGCGTTGCAGCCGGCCTGGACTACGGCTGTCCCCTCGATGACCACGCCGTAGTGGTCCCGGCCTCCCAGCCCCAGGTTGTCGAAATGCCCCTGCAGGGTGTGGGTATGGCCGCCGATGATCGCCGCCACATGATCCAGCTGTTCCGCCATCATCAGGTCTCTGTCGTACCCCAGGTGGCTGAGCAGAATGATCTTGTTGATCCCCTCCCTGCGGATGGCGTTGACCGTGGCCCTGGCTGTGGTCAGGCAGTCGAGAAACAGGGTGTCCGGATCGGCGCAGGCCAGTTCCGACATGTTGTCTGGGGATAAGCCAAACAGAGCGACTGGCTCACCATCGAAGTGGCGCACCAGGTAGCGGCCATAGCCCGATTCATTATCGAAGTGGTACAGGCCCGGCTTGCCCCGCATCGGGTTGTCTTTGGATTGGTCTTCCTGGCTCAGGTCCATATTGGCACTGAGCATGGGAAACTGGATGCGATCGAGGAAGGTGGCCAGGGGCGGGTTGCCCAGATCAAACTCATGGTTTCCCAGGGCCATGGCATCCAGGTCCAGCTGGTTGTTGAGCACCGCATTCATCCGCCCCTTGAAGTGGGAAAAGTAGAGCGACCCCTGAAAGCAGTCACCGGCGTGCACCAGCAGGAGGTGGCGCCGTTCATCACGGGCGTCTGATTTGGCCCGGTCCACGGCGCTGCACAGGCGGGCATAGCCGCCACACTCGGCAAACAGCTCCCCCAGTCCCGGCAGCGTCAGCTTGAGCCGGCTGGCATCGAAGTGCGAGTGGGTGTCATTCAGGTGGGCCAGGGTCAGGTTCAGGGGGCGGTGTTCGGTCATCTTACTCTGTGGTGCGGGTAGTGAGGCCGACCAGTGTAGCACTTTCCACCGTGGCCATGATGACAGAAGCCAATTCATGCTGGTGTTGCTGCCCAGAGTACCTTTATAATGGCCGTCGACTTCGGGGGAGTAACCGCCCTGCAAAAGCAGGGGGCAACATCAACATCCTCGGCCATTCGGCTGTGGTGTTGCCGGCGGGGCTGTAAGCCTCAGCTTGGTGAGACTCGAACGCGCCATCTCCGCAGAGGGCAGGGGAGGGAGCGTTCGTGTTATCTGCCCTCTGAGTTGTATCTATGTCTTCATTACTGCTTCCCATTGTTGCCGTGCTTGGCGGCTTTCTGGTGCTGAGTGTCAGTGCCGACAGGTTGATTGCGTCTGCCGCAACCCTGGCGCGCCACTTTGGTCTCTCCATTGTATTTATCGGCATGACCATAGTGGCGTTCGGTACCTCGGCACCTGAGCTGCTGGTGAGTGCGGTGGCGGCGGCCAACGGCGCCGACGGCCTCTCTGTGGGCAATGCCATCGGGTCCAACATCATCAATACCGGCCTGGTGTTGGGGATCTGTGCCCTGGTGACACCACTGATGATCAGCCGACGCTTTCTCAAGCGGGAGTTTCCCATTCTGCTGCTGGTGATGACCTATGCCGCCCTGGTGCTGATGGGGGGAGAGTTGGGTTGGCCCCAGGGGCTGGCGTTGCTGGGGGCGATGATCGCGTATGGCGTCTACCTCGGGCGCAGTCACAACAGTGATGAGGAGCTGGAGGTGGAGTTTCTGCAGATTGGCCGGGGTCGCGCCATGGCAGAGACCGTGCTGATGCTGTTGCTGCTGCTCTCCAGCTCCCAGGTGATGGTGTGGGGCAGTGTCGAGCTGGCCCGGGCCTTCGGGGTCAGTGAACTGGTGATCGGCCTGACGGTGATCGCCTTCGGCACCAGTCTGCCGGAGCTGGCGGCGGCGGTGGCCGGCGTGCGCCGGGGCCTGTATGACATGACCCTGGCCACCGTGGTGGGTTCCAACATCTTCAACCTGCTTGGGGTGCTGGCGTTCCCCGGCCTGATAGGCGACGGCATGACCCTGCCTGAGCAGGTGCTGGCCAGAGATGTCCCGGCGATGTTTGCCCTGACCCTGATCCCAGGTCTGTTCTTCCTGTTGGCCCGTTATCGTCACGGCCGGGCGCCCTTTGTTCCCATGAACCGTCTGGCGGGGGCACTGCTGCTTCTGGGGTTCGCGGGCTACATGGGGCTGTTGACTCTGGAAGTGCTGTCACAAGCGTAAAAAAATCGATCAATTCAGTAAGTTGAAACTTGGTCAATAGATAAGCTGTGATATGCTCAGGGAAGGTGCAAGTATGCAGAATTCCAAGGGTAAGGAGCAGCTCTATGAGAGGGATCGCCTGGTTAGGTTTCGTGTCGTTGGCCCTGTTAGGAGGCTGTAATCAGGCCACCACGGCGCCCCCGCCGCCGCCGCCCAGCGTCACCACGACGACCGTGGCGCTTAAGCCGGTGACCTACAGCATGGAGTATGTCGGCCGGACCCAGGCCAGCGAGGATGTGAGCATCCAGGCCCAGGTCTCCGGACCCATGCTCAAACGCCACTTTATTGAGGGTGAGCATGTGGAGCAGGGAGCGCTGCTGTTTGAGATCGACCCGGCCCCCTACCAGGCGGAGCGCGCCCAGGTGGCCGCCGAGCTGGAGCGGGCCGTCGCCGCCCGGGATGTGGCGATCCTCAACTGGCGCCGGGGCAAGAAGTTGTTTCCCGACGGGATGATCTCCGCCACCGACATGGATTCTCTCACCGCCAACAAGCTGCAGACCGAAGCCCAGATGGTCCAGGCTCAGTCCGCCCTGGAGGCGGCTGAGCTCAAGCTATCCTACACCAAGGTGACCGCCCCCATTGCGGGCAAGATCTCCACCGCATTGATCTCTCAGGGGGATCTCATCAACCTGCAGCAGGATCTGGCGACCCTGGTCCAGGTCGACCCCATCCAGGTGACCTTCCAGGTGTCTGCCCGGGAGATGTCCAATGCCTACCGGGTGATCCAGGAGAACCCCAGTGCCCTGCCCAGGCTGGAAGATCTCATTCTTAATCTGAGGCTGCCCAATGGGGATGAATATGCCCATCAGGGTAAGGTGGATTACGTCTCCAACCGGGTGGACGCCGCCACCAGTACGGTGGAGCTGCGAGCCACCTTTCCCAACCCCGACGAGTTTGTCCTTCCCGGCACCTATGTCACCGTGGTGGTGAAGGCGCCGGAAACCGAGATGGCACTGCTGGTGCCCCAGGCCTCGGTGCAACAGGATCAGCAGGGGCGTTATGTGTTCGTGATCGGTGCCGAGAACAAGGTAGAGAAGCGGCTGGTGACCCTGGGTCAGCAGTTTGGTGTGGACTGGGAGGTCCGCGACGGCCTCAAGGATGGCGAACAAGTGGTGGTGGAAGGTTTGCAAAAGATCCGCCCCGGGGTGGAAGTGAAAGCCACCGAGCGCAGTGCCACCCCCTTTAACCAGGGTTAGGGGGCAGCATGATCAGTCGCTTTTTTGTCTTCAGGCCCAAGTTTGCCTTCGTTATCTCCATTGTCCTGACGTTGTCGGGACTGCTCTCCATTCCCCTGCTGCCGGTGGCGGAGTTTCCCGATGTGTCACCGCCGCAGATCAACGTCACCACCAGTTTCTCCGGCGCCAGCGCCGAGGTGGTCAAGGACACCGTGGCCCAGGTGATCGAAGCCGAGGTCAACGGGGTGGAGGACATGATCTACATGTCCTCCAAATCCGCCAACGACGGCAGCTACTCGCTGACGGTCACCTTCGAGGTGGGCACTGACGCGGACGCCGCTCAGGTGAACGTGCAGAACCGGGTGCAGCAGGCCTTGCCCAGGCTGCCGGAGACGGTGACCAAGCAGGGAGTTCGGGTGAAGAAACAGAGCCCCAACTTCCTGATGCTGGTGAACCTGGTGGCGCCTGAGGGCAGCCTGGACTCGCTGTTCCTCACCAACTACGCCACCCTGAACGTCAAGGATGTGCTGGCCCGACAGGGCGGGGTGTCCGAAGTACAGATCATCGGTGGCCTGGATTACGCCATGCGCATCTGGCTGGATCCGGACCGGATGGCCGCCCTGGCGATCACCGCCAGTGATGTGCAGGCGGCGCTGCAGGAGCAGAATATCCAGGTGCCGGCGGGGCGCATCGGCTCCGCGCCCATCTCCCCGGATCAGCAGTTTCAGCTGAGCCTGCAGACCCGGGGCCGGCTGGTCGAGGTGGAGGAGTTTGAGCAGGTGGTGCTGCGCTCCAACCCCGACGGCTCCAAGGTGGTGATTGGCGACATCGCCCGGGTGGAACTGGGCTCTCAGACCTATGACGCCCAGGGCCAGCTCAACAACGCCCCCAGTGCCATCATCGCCGTCTACCAGAGCCCGGATGCCAATGCCCTGGAGGTGGCCAAGTCGGTGCGTGAGCAGATGGCGCTGCTCCGCCAGAACTTCCCCCAGGACATGGAATACACCATCCTCTACGACACCACGGAGTTTGTGACCGTCTCCATCAAGGAGGTGGTGACCACCCTGTTTGTCTCCGTGGCCCTGGTGATCGCCGTGGTGTACCTGTTCCTGCAGGATTTCCGCGCCACCCTGGTGCCGGGGATCGCCATTCCGGTCTCACTGGTGGGCACATTTGTGTTCCTGCTGGTGGGGGGGATGACCATCAACACCATCTCCCTGTTTGCCCTGATCCTGGCCATCGGCATCGTGGTGGATGACGCCATCGTGGTGGTGGAGAACGTCAGTCGCATCATGGCGGAGGAGGGGCTGGACGCCAAGGCCGCCACCATCAAGGCGATGGAGGAGGTGACCGGTCCGGTGGTGGCCACCACCCTGGTACTGCTGGCGGTGTTTGCGCCGACGGCGGTGATGCCGGGGATCACCGGTCAGATGTATGCCCAGTTCTCGGTGACCATCTGTGTGGCGGTGTTGATCTCTTCGGTCAACGCCCTGACCCTGTCTCCGGCCATTTGTGCCTCGGTACTTAAGGCGCCACGGCCCAAGACCACCGGCCCCTTCGGGGCCTTCAACCGCAACTTCGATAAGCTGACTCTGGGGTATGGTGGCTGGGTGGGCGTGCTGATCCGGCGCAGTGGTCTGGCGATGCTGGCCTTTGTGGCCGCCATCGGTGCCACCGCCTGGCTGGGGAGCTCCCTGCCCACCGGCTTTGTGCCCGCCGAGGATAAGAAATCCTTCTTGGTGGACGTTCAGTTGCCCAACGGCGCCTCCCTCAACCGCACCGAGGCGGCGATGGCCCAGATGGTCGACCAGACTCTGGCGGTGCCCGGGGTCAACAGCGTCATTCATGCATCGGGGTTCTCGGTGCTTTCCGGTTCGGTCTCCTCCAACGGCGGCCTGCTGGTGGTGGTGCTGGATGACTGGGATGAGCGCCAGGCGCCGGAGCTGACCGACAAGGCGATCATGCGCCAATTGCAGGGGATCTACGCCCAAAACCCGCTGCTGCAGGCGATGGTGTTTGCCCTGCCGCCCCTGCCCGGGGTGGGGGCCGTCGGCGGCTTCGAGTTTGTGTTGCAGGACAACATGGGGCGCAGCGCCGCCGAACTGGCTCAGGTGATGCGCGGCCTGATCATCGAAGCCAATGGTCGTCCTGAGATTGCCATGGCATTCAGTAACTTCCGCGCCGATACCCCGCAGCTGTTTGTGGACGTGGACCGCAACCAGGCCAAGGCCCTGGGGATCCCCCTGACCGAGGTGTTCTCCACTTTGCAGACCCAGTTGGGTGGCAACTACGTCAACGACTTCAACCGCTTTGGCAAGGTGTTCCGGGTGATGCTGCAGGCGGAGGAGGAGTACCGCAACTCCGACCGGGATATTTCCCGCTTCTATGTGCGTACCGCCCAGGGAGAGATGGTGCCGCTGTCGACCCTGACCCGGGTGGAGCCAATCCTGGGGCCCGAAGTGGTCAACAACTACAACCTCTATGGTTCGGCGGTGATCAACGGCATTCCTGCCCCGGGTTACAGTTCCGGGCAAGCGGTGGCGGCCATGGAGCAGGTGGCGGCAGGCAACTTGCCGGCGGGCTACAGCTTCAGCTGGACCGGTCAGACCTACCAGGAGATCAAGGCGGGCAACCTGGCGCCGCTGATCTTCAGCCTGGCCCTGGTGTTCACCTATCTGTTCCTGGTGGCCCAGTATGAAAGCTGGACCATCCCCCTGGCGGTGATGCTGGCGGTGCCAGTGGCCGTGCTGGGGGCCTTCCTCCATGTGTGGCTGGCGGGCTCTGAGGTGAATCTCTACACCCAGATCGGCCTGGTACTGCTGATTGGCCTGGCATCGAAGAACGCCATCCTCATTGTGGAGTTCGCCAAACAGCAGCGGGAGAGCGGTGTGGGCGTCGTGGACTCGGCGGTCATCGCGGCCAAGTTGCGCTTCAGGGCGGTGCTGATGACCGCGTTCTCCTTTATCCTCGGCGTGCTACCCCTGGTGGTGGCCACGGGCGCGGGGGCAGAGAGTCGCAACAGCTTGGGTTATGCGGTGTTTGGTGGCATGGTGATGGCCGGAGTGGTGGGCACCCTGCTGGTGCCGGTGTTCTATTACCTGCTGCAGAGCATGCGCGAAAAAGTAAAAGGGCAGCCAGATTAACCATCGTTGCTGCTTAAAGCTGGGGGCTTCGGCCCCCTTTTTTTATGCGCAGACGGCGGCCAAATCCCAATATTGCCCCTCATCGGAGCGCAAATTGGTGTGGAAGGCTGAAGCCGGTGAAGCAGGCTGGATTGCGCAGCAAATCATCCTGTTGTCGTCAAACCCGTGATCCAACGCACGTTATCTTCCATCATCCCCCTTCAGAAAAGATGAGAAAAGCCGGCGTCTGGCCCCTTGCCTCTTTCCAGCGCCTGTGTTGGTGATTCCCGGTGGGGACAGATCAAAAACTAGGTAAAACAGCTTTATACCGAAATATTCGCCATTACCAAGCTGTGGGGAATCAATATCTGGCTATCGCCTTACTTGTGATAATAAGTGAATAAAGGCGAATAAATACCCTGCCGAAAAAACAAATGTAGGAAAATAACCACAATATTAGACTAAAGGCGTAGAATTCGATCGGCAAATTTCAGTCGAATGATTAAAACTGCCGTTTAAAGCATTTGTTCTAATTAAATTGTCTATATAATCAACAGGTTAATATATTTCTGCAAAATAATTACTTTTTGGCTGTTGATCTTGAAATCCCTCTGTAGCAGGTTAATTAGACAGCCTTTAGGGCATATCTTGACCGAAAGTGGTCTAAGCTTGCTTCAAAGCAAAGTGGTTTTCTAGTTACAAATGAAAGTTGCACTGGAGGTGCGCCATATGAGCCAGGTTACGGAGTTAGCTCAGGGGTTAAAGATTATCGGTCCTCACAAGCCGGAATACGACACGATCCTAAGTGAGGATGCACTGGCGTTTCTGGCGGATCTGGCCGGGCGCTTTGCGCCGGCTGTAAAGCAGCTGCTGGCGGGACGAGAGGCGCGCCAGGCGATGGTGGATGCGGGTCAATTGCCCGACTTCCTGCCTGAGACCAAGGACATTCGTGACGGTGACTGGAAGATCCTGGGGATCCCTGAGGATCTGCGGGATCGCCGCGTCGAGATCACCGGCCCGGTAGAGCGTAAGATGGTGATCAACGCCCTGAATGCCCGGGTTAAGGTGTTCATGGCCGACTTCGAGGACTCCCTGGCACCGGCCTGGGATAAGGTGATCGAAGGTCAGCAGAATCTGAAAGACGCGGTGGAAGGCACCATCGAGTACACCAATCCCGCCAACGGCAAACACTACCAGCTGGATGAGGATCCGGCGGTACTGATTGCCCGGGTTCGTGGCCTGCACCTGAAGGACAACCACGTGCTGTTCAACGGGGAGACCATTCCCGGTGCCCTGATGGACTTTGCGCTCTACTTCTACCACAACTACCGCACCCTGCTGAAGAAGGGCTCCGGCCCCTACTTCTACATCCCCAAGTTGCAGAGCCACCTGGAAGCACGCTGGTGGGCCCAGGTGTTTGCCTACACCGAAGAGAAGTTCTGTCTGCAGCCCGGCACCATCAAGGTGACCTGCCTGATTGAGACTCTGCCTGCGGTGTTCGAGATGGATGAGATCCTCTACGAGCTGCGCAACAACATTGTCGGACTGAATTGCGGTCGCTGGGATTACATCTTCAGTTACATCAAGACGCTGCGCAGCTATCCCGACCGGGTGCTGCCAGATCGCCAGCAGGTGACCATGGACAAGCCCTTCCTGTCCGCCTATTCACGACTGCTGATCAAGACCTGCCACAAGCGCGGCGCCCTGGCCATGGGTGGCATGGCGGCCTTCATTCCCGCCAAGGACCCCGCCAAACAGGAGCAGGTGCTGGCCAAGGTGAACCAGGACAAGGAGCTGGAAGCCCGCAACGGTCACGATGGCACCTGGGTGGCGCACCCTGGGCTGGCGGACACCGCCATGGCGGTGTTCAACGATCACATCGGTCCGGACATGGACAACCAGCTGCACATCACCCGGGATGTGGATGCCCCGATCACCGCCCGTGAACTGCTGATGCCCTGCGAGGGTGAGGCCACCGAGGCGGGCATGCGTGCCAACATCCGCATCGCGGTGCAGTACATCGAGGCCTGGATCACCGGCAACGGTTGTGTGCCCATCTATGGATTGATGGAAGACGCCGCCACCGCCGAGATCTCCCGCTCCTCCATCTGGCAGTGGATCAAGCATGGCAAGCACCTGAGCAATGGCCAGCTGGTAACCGCCGATCTGTTCCGCTCCATGCTGAAACAGGAGCTCAAGGTGGTACGGGACGAACTGGGGGATGAGCGCTTTAACGGCGGCGCCTTCGACCGGGCTGCCGAACTGTTCGAGCAGTTGACCACAGCCGATGAGCTGGCAGAGTTCCTGACCCTGTCCGGCTACCAGATTTTGACCCAAGAAACGGTTTCTTAAGGATTTGCAATTTCAAGGAGTAACACTATGTCCACCTACAAGTCAGACATCGACAACGCAGCCACTTTGATTGGGTCTCAGGGCAGTGCCTGGAACGCCATCAATCCGGAGTTCGCCGCCCGGATGAAGGCACAGAACAAGTTTAAGACCGGCCTGGATATCGCTCGCTACACCGCCAAGATCATGCGTGCCGACATGGAGCGCTACGATAACGATCCCTCCCAGTACACTCAGTCTCTGGGGTGCTGGCATGGTTTCATCGGTCAGCAGAAGATGATCTCCATTAAGAAGCACTTCAACAGCACCGACCGTCGCTACCTGTACCTGTCCGGCTGGATGGTGGCGGCCCTGCGTTCCGACTTCGGCCCTCTGCCGGATCAGTCCATGCATGAGAAGACCTCGGTGGCCGGTCTGATTGAGGAGCTGTACACCTTCCTGCGCCAGGCCGATGCCCGTGAGCTGGGTGGCCTGTTCCGTGCCCTGGACGCGGCCCGAGAGGCCGGTGACAGCGCCAAGGAAGCGGAGATCCAGAGCCAGATCGACAACCATCAGACCCACATCGTGCCCATCGTGGCGGACATCGATGCCGGTTTCGGTAACGAGGAGGCCACCTATCTGCTGGCCAAGAAGATGATTGAAGCCGGTGCCTGCTGCATCCAGATTGAGAACCAGGTGTCCGACGAGAAGCAGTGTGGCCACCAGGATGGCAAGGTGACCGTGCCCCATGAGGACTTCCTGGCCAAGATCCGCGCCGTCCGTTACGCCTTCCTGGAGCTGGGGGTGGATGACGGGGTTATCGTTGCCCGTACCGACTCTCTGGGTGCCGGCCTGACCAAGCAGATCGCCATCACCGAAGAACCCGGTGACCTGGGTGATCAGTACAACAGCTTCCTGGACGGAGAGTACATCGACAGCGCCGATGACATCGCCAACGGTGACCTGGTGATCAAGGCCAATGGCAAGCTGCTCAAGCCCAAGCGCCTGCGCTCCAACCTGTTCCAGTTCCGTAAGGGCACAGGTGAGGACCGGGTGGTTCTGGACTGCATCACCTCACTGCAGAACGGTGCCGACCTGCTGTGGATCGAGACCGAGAAGCCTCACGTTGGCCAGATTGCCGCTATGGTAAACCGCATCCGCGAAGTGGTGCCCAACGCCAAGCTGGTCTACAACAACAGCCCCTCCTTTAACTGGACCCTGAACTTCCGCCAGCAGGTGTTTGATGCCTGGAGCGAAGCGGGTAAGGATGTGTCTGCTTTCGACCGTGCCAACCTGATGAGCGAAGAGTACGACGACACCGAACTGGCCCAGGAAGCGGATGCCAAGATTCGCACCTTCCAGGCGGACGCCGCCCGTGAAGCGGGGATCTTCCACCATCTGATCACCCTGCCCACCTACCACACCGCGGCCCTGTCCACCGACAACCTGGCCAAGGAGTACTTCGGTGAGCAAGGGATGCTGGGCTACGTGAAGAACGTCCAGCGTCAGGAAATTCGCCAGGGCATCGCCTGTGTGAGGCACCAGAACATGGCCGGCTCCGACATGGGTGACGATCACAAGGAGTACTTCTCCGGTGACGCGGCCCTGAAAGCCGCCGGCAAAGACAACACCATGAACCAGTTCGGTTAGTGGTGTGGCGCTGGCCTCCCTCGGCCATCGCCGTGACCGGCTTCGAGCAGTTGGAGGCCGGTGCTCCATCCACCGCCATGCAGTAGGGCGGTGGGTTGACGGAGTGGAGTGACTCCCAGCCGTCAGCCATGGGGTACCCCGAGTACCCCAATCCTTCCAATTTAGCTACGTTGCTTGTGCTTAGGGGAGTGGATCTTGCGGCCACTCCCCCTTTTTCGTCCCGCTTTTAGCCTCGGTTGTCACTCTTTAGCGCCGCCACTATGGCGGAGCGGCTGAGCTGATGGATGTGCAGGGCCATCTCATCGTTGCTGTAATTCTGCTTTCCCGAGAGCCACTGGGTCAGCATCCAGGCGTAGGAGCCGGCGATGGAGTGGGCCAGCAGCGGCAGGGGCAGGGTCAGCTGCTGGTCGGCGAAGCAGTGGCCGAGGTTCTCTTCCACCAGGGTGGTGAGCAGCTCGCGGGTGTGACGGGAGACATAGCCGGTGTCCGTCCCCAGCCGGTAGGCCACCGCCCGGCGCAGGCAATGACGACTCTGGTACTGTGCCAGGAAGCGCTCCAGTGACGGGGGCGGGGTCTCAGCCAGCCACTGTTCGCTGCTCTGCAGATCGGCGAACAGATCCTGGAAGATGCTGCGATGCAGCCCCACCAGCAGATCCGCCTTGCTCTTGAAGTGGCGATAGAAGGTGCTGCGCCCCACATCCGCCGCCTCGGCGATCTCCGCCACCCCCAGTTCATGATAGTGTCGCTGGCCAATCAGTCCGGTGAAGGCGTTGATCAGCCGGGTCACGGTGCGGTTTTTCTGGCGCTGGCCTGCTTGCATGGCGTACTCCGGTGGGACAGATGGGTCCCTCTGTCTCAGTTGGGACTGAGGGGCCCCCATTGTCCTTAGGTGAGGGGCAGGGAGCAAATTAGACTGTCCGGGTTGGGATCGCGGTCATTTTCTCAGGAAAGAGGCAAAAAAAGTGACCACAGGACAATTGGATAGAACATTGTGACCATTACCGAACTCCTCTCCTTGGCTCTGTTTGCCGCCCTGGGCGCCTGGCTGCTGCTGAGCCGTTGGCCCAAGATGGGCTGGTTTCCCGCCGCCGCCCTGGCGTTGACCGCCTGGGTTCTCTCCCTGGCACCCCTGGTGTGGGGGGCTTTTTTGTTGCTGGCGGCACTGATGGTGCTGACTTCGGCCCTGGTGACCCTGCCGCCTCCGGCCCTGAAAAGGGTGGATCAGTGGCGCGGTTACGCCCAGGCGGCTTGTGCCCTCTCCTTTGGCGCCATCGCCGTCCAGTACGCCCTGCATGTGATGCAGCTGTGGGACGGCATCCCCTGGATCGCCCGGCCGGATCTGGTGGATGGCTTTTTGCCCATCGCCGCCGGAATCCAGCTGCAGGCCTGGCTGGTCGAAGGCTACTGGGACGGCCATCACCCCGCCGGGGTGATCCTGCTGCTGCTGACCCTGCTGGTGAGCCTTGGGGTCAAGCGTGCCTTCTGTGGCTGGATCTGTCCTCTGGGGTGGGTAGGGGAGCGACTCTACCAGTTCCGTCTGAAATTCTGGCCCGCCAAGCTGACGCCGCCCGCCTGGCTGGATTGGCCGCTGCGCTCGCTGAAATACATCTTGCTCGGTGGCATCATTGCCATCGTCCTCAGTCTGGGGGGCCAGGGATCCGTCGGCTTCCTCAATGGCCGGTATCATCAGGCGGCGGATCTGAAGATGTGGTACCTGTTTGCCAGCCCGACCCTGGTGACCGCCCTGTGTGTGGTGCTGGTGGTGGCGGTGATGGCCCTGCGCCGGGGTGCCCTGTGCCGTTACCTCTGCCCCTACGGTGCCTGGCTGGCCATCGGTGGCCTGCTGAGTCCCTTCAAGGTGCGTCGTAACCCACAGCGTTGCCTCAAGGAGGCCAAGGGGATGGCCTGCGACAAGTGCACCCGAGCCTGTCCGGCGGGAATTCCGGTGGACAGACGGGGCACGGTTCACAGCGATGAGTGCAACAGTTGTCAGCGCTGTGTCAGCGCCTGTCCGGTGAAGGGGGCGGTGACCGTTAGCCTGCCCGGTCATAGGTTACCTTTGTCGCCCCTGGCCCTGGTGCTGTGGCTGATGCTGGTGATGCTGGTGTTGCCCTTCCTGCTCCATGGGGCGGACCTGTGGCAGAGCAGCACCGACCCCGAGTTTCGTAGTGTGTTGTTGAACAACCTGGGTTTCCTGGGGCATTAACAAGAAAAAAGGTGCCCTCGGGGCACCTTTTTCTATTTGAGCCTGGCGCGTCAGCGCTCCAGGCAAGGCTTCAGCCATTTGGCGCGCAGCCCCTGCCACCACCAGACGCCGAGGAAGATCAGGGCGCCGTAGACCATGGCCCCGCCCAGAGACCAGGCGAACAGCAGGCAGGCGATGCTGCCGCTGGCGGCCTTGAGACGGAAGCGGCCGGGCAACAGACGCCAGGCGGCCAGCATGGAGAGCAGGTAGATCACCACGAATACCCCATTGACCGCTTCCAGCAGGGTTTCAAAGCCCCAGCCAAAACCGTGGGCCAATACCAGAGAACCGGCCACTACCGACAGCAGCACCCCAAGCCCCAGGGCGGGCACCCGATGGCGATTGAGTCTGGCGAACAGCGGCGGCAGCTGCTTCTCCTGGGCCAGGCTCCAGCCCAGGCGGGACATGCCTGCCAGATAGGTATTGACCGTGGCGATGCCGGCGGCGGTGCCCAGCACTCCGACCACCAGCTCACCGCCGCCGCCCAGCACATGGTTGAACAGGCGCACCATGGCCAGGCCTTCCCCGGCGGGGAGCGATTGAATCAGGGCGGTGCAGAGCAGGTAGATGGCGGCCACCAGCAGGGTGGCGATCACCATGGCCGGCACAAAGTCCCGCTCTGGGCGCTTAAATTCGGCGGACAGATGGCTGACCACCTCCACGCCCAGGTAGGCCCACAGCGCCAGGGCAAAGGCGCCCCAGACGCCCGGGGTAAATTGGGGCAGCTCCCCGCTGGGCAGGGACAGGCCGCCACTGACCCCCAGTACCACCGCCAGGATCGCCAGGGTCAGCCCCAGTTGCAGGGAGCTGGAGAGCTGCATGCCGCGCACATTGATCAGCCACAGCCCGGCCAGCATCCCCAACTGGGCCAGCAGCAGGGCACTGCCTTCCAGGTGCACCAGCGGGCGGATAAACTCGAAGGTCATCATGATCGCCGCCGGGGTGCCGATGGGGGCGGCCATCAGGAACAGCATACCCACACTGGTGCCCAGGCGGCGACCGAACGCCAGCTGGACGAAGTGGGAGGGGCCGCCGGCGTTGGGGAAGCGTTTGCCCAGTTCGGCGAAGATCAGCGCCAGGGGCAGGATGGCGCCCACCAGCAGCATCCAGGCCCACATGGCGCCCTCTCCCGCCATTTTGACGGTGAGCTCCGGCAGGATGAATACGCTGGTGCCCAGCAGGGAGGTGGTGATCAGTCCCACCCCCTGCCAGCGCCCTATGGTGCCTTTCAATTCGGTCATGACTGGTTCTGGTGTTAAGGGATAATAGAGGCAAGTGTACGCCGAATTTTCTCTTGTCGGCGTCGGAAATGGCACGCAAACTATCGGAGTTTGCCGACGGATCGTCGGCTGTCACCGACAGGAGAAAACCGATGCCCCAAACTCTGGACTCATTCGATCAGGCGATCCTGGCGGAGCTGCGCCTGGATGCGCGTCAGCCGGTGGCCGCCATCGCCGACAAGGTCAATCTGGCGCGCTCCTCGGTGTCAGAACGGATCAAGAAGCTGGAGCAGCGCGGGGTGATTCGGGGCTACCGGGCCCAGATCCAGCAATCCATGCTGTCGGGGATCAGTGCCTACTTCGAGATCATCCATGAGGATAAGAGCTGCCTGGACATCATCGATGTGATTCGCCAGATCCCCGAGGTGATGAGTTGCCACGGCATCAGCGGCCACATCGATCTGCTGGTGTTCGTCAAGATGGACTCGATGCAGCGCCTCCACGAGATTCGCGCCGAGATCAACGATCTGCCCTCGGTGGTGAAGATCACCACCCACGTGGTGATGAATGAGTGGCTCTAGCCCACCGAATCCTGGATTCCCGGCCACTCCAGCGCCCTCTGGCGGGCATAGTCCATCATCTGGGGGTAGAGCTCCTCGAAGGTGTCGAAGATAACGTCCTGGTGTTGCCACAGCACGCTGTCGCCTCCTTCCAGCAGCTGCGGCCGGCTCAGGCGGCGACTGATCCCCTTAACTGCCAGGGTGATCCCCTCGCGGTAGCGGTAACTGCCCAGCCAGTCGCCCCTGGCCATGTTGCTGACCAGCCGGTGGCCAACCTGGGGAAGCTGAGGGTCGGTCAGCAGGGTGTGGTAACTCTGCCGGCAAAAATGATCTAATGAGTCCCCATGGTAACCGGCCCAGTGACTGGCCAACTGGTGGTCGAACGCCATGTCCAGCAGGATGCCGGCGGTGCGACGGTAGGGGTGGGGGAACAGCGCCCTGAGGGCCTGCATCTGCGGTTGGGCATCGATGTGGCTGTCCAACTGACGGTGCAGCCAGATCCCCTGCTGCAGAGGCTGGGGCAGGTGGTCGATGGGGCCCTTGACCAGATCCCCGGCCAGGGCGCCGGCCAGGCTGGTGTCGGTAATGTGGGCCAGATGCAGGTGGGCCAGGAAGTTCATGGACCCACCTTAGCCCCCGGGCGCGGCAGCGGCAAGGCCTCAGTTGCTGCGCCGCTGTTTCATCTGCTCGCGCATCTGCTGTTTCTGCTCATCGCGAATCACCTCATACTCCTGCCACTGTGCCTCGGTGAGAACCGACTTGAGCGCGTCATCCCTGGCTGCGGCGGCATCGCGCATCTGCCGTCCCTTGTCACGGCGGCTGCCGCCGCTCTGTTTCAGGGAGAGCAGGGTGTCACTGAAGCGGGTCTGCTGCGCCAGGACCTCGGCTTGTTGTGACTCGGTCAACGACAGGGCCTGGGTGAGGCGGTCGGTCATCTCCTGGGCCAGTTCGTTGGCTTCACCGGCCTGCAGGGTCAGCGGCAGCGCCAGCAGCAGGGAAAGGATCAGGTTGCGCATGGTGGGTCTCTCCGTTTTGAATCAGGAGCTCCTATTCTATGGAGGAGAGTGTCAACCGCGGTTCTGGGTGGGTAAAGATAGATATCTCTATAAAAACCCAAGCTTAGGTAAGTATGAAAGAAATCTAGGTCAGCCAAGCCAAGCCATAACTGCCCACTTTAAAGTTTTCGATATGTACAAAATAATAAAAGAATGTAAAGGTGTGCTTAAAGCAAGACCTTAGGAAGCTAATTTCAACATTGACCTTTACAAAATCGCCCTTTCATTCTGGCAGGCTTACGACTTGTACAGTCGTCCATCACTGCTATTCGATTTGACTATTTGTAGGAAAGTAATAAAGCCTGATGCTGGGCAGCCATGCAGAGTCCGATTTGCGTCTCAGGTCAGGGCTCACCCGAAATAAAGTTCATAGTCACCAGCGGCTCTTCTTTCACCGAGTCCCGATTCTGAGTAATAAGGAGTCATACCGTAGCTTGTCGACCAATGACCGCAGCGGCGCCAGTTATAGTCGTTGCTCCTGATTGAATGACCTTATGTCATGATCAATCAGAATGCGTCGGAGGGTACGAATATGGCGCCACATCACTGAGATGATCCCCGCTTCTGTTTTGGCTCTCCGGCGAACTTGAGCTCAAAGACGAACACTCAGGGTTTGCATGATACGGCTCGCTATATCTGCTTCGCAGAGCTCAAGCTGTCGAAGGGCCTAGATGTAAGCGGAGGCAATTGTATATTCCACCCCAACTCGACCACTGTTCCGGCCAAAACTGGCCACCCGTTCGTCCCAGGTTGGCCAGCGTTCCGCTCAGAATTGGCCACAAGCAGACAGAAAAAAGCCCCGCGAGCGGGGCTCTTTCTGTCTTATCCTTAATTAATCTCTTGAAACAGGCTCATATCAAGAGGCATCGACAAAATATAAAGAAATATAACGAAGAACAATAGAATTAGAATAATTCTAATAATCTGCCTTTTAATCATCTAACTCTTTCTCCAATTTCTTAGACTCGATTCGGCCAGAGACCCTGTGAACTTGCAAACCCTTCACCACTCCGTGACCTTGATTTGCTTGAAACTCCTGGTTAAGGTATCCGTTAACTGATGTAGGGGAGTTAGCAGTACCATCGGGTGTGAGCGCTCCTAACTGGGAAGTATTGCCTTCCATTGCTCCTGCTTTGTTAAGAATATCAACAACTGCATCGGAGCAATTATTTCCCAACGGGAAATATACTCCCGGGTCATAATCTTTTAATATGTCGTTAATCTTGCCCTCCATAACCGATGAGCTTTGACGCTCCAATGTATATACTGTCACGTTTCGTCCCGACTTTAAATACCCTTGTACAACACTGTCAAAATTACCAACAGCTAATCCAGATACGTTTATAGCTGTTGAATACGCTTTGTCACCGTTACCCAGGAATGTGTGTCCGGCAGCGCCTAACCCAAAACCTGGAGAAACATGCGCAACTCTCACGTACCTACCATCAGGATCAACGTACTTATATGGATTGTTATTCGCATATGCATAGCGATTAAAGCTATGTACATCTCTGAATCCTAAAGGATCATTGGAGTAGAACCGACCTATGACTGGATCATAGTATCGAGCCTGCATATAGGTCAGACCGGTATCAAGGTCGAATTCATGGCCGGTAAAACCGATATCGTTTGTTGAGGATGAGTTGTTGACTCGCTCTCCATAGGGCGAGTAGTGCTCTTGCCAAAGGATCTTGCCACTGAAGTCGGTTTCAGCCACAGGTGAGCCAAGTGCGTCGGTGTGAACATAGGTGACGGTTTCTGCCACTGCCAACTGCAGTGTCGTCATCATTGACAGCAGCAGTATTAAAGTTGTTCGTAAAAAGTTCATATATGTTCCTTTATATCAAAACCAGGGTGGGTAAGTGAGGGTTAGAATCCAAACCCTCCTCCACCAATGCTGTTGCTATCCACCTGAATAGACGCAGAATCTGTTTTTGAAATGCTTCCCCAATAACAGGTGATGCTGACTGTAGAAGTGGGGTAGCTGAAGGCAGTGGCCCAGGCAGTTCCTGAAGCCGCTAACGTTTTGCCTCTTTCGAAGTCATTACTAGTACAGTAGTCCGCCCCGTCTGCAGTCCAAGAAACTTGAGCATCGCTGGCAACGGTTGGCACTGAGCTCTGAAGCCAGCGCAGGTTAACGTTTGGCGAAATAACTTTGAGTACTGAGTAGCTCTCTTTGTAGTTGCCGCAAATACTGTCTTTGCAAGCACGTACACGGAATCGATAACTTCCGGCAGACATTCCTGACAGTGCTTTTGAGGTGGAGGAACCGCTGTATACGGTGCTCCATTTGCTGCTGGAGAGTCTTTGCAGCTGGTAACTTGTCGCTCCGGAGACATAGCTCCAAGAGATGGTGGCACTGCCATTGGCGGTGCTGCTGGGGTAGCTAATAGAACCTGGAGTGCGTACGACCGTAGTATTGCTACTGTACTTATAACTTCCGCAACCCGAAACATTGCACGCATTGACTCGGTATCTGTAGGTGGCAGTGTTTTTGCCTGAGATAGTTTTAGATGTTGATGTCAGGTTTCCGTCGATTTGTTTCCAGGTTCCACTATTAACTTGCTCAGACAGGGTGTACTTGGATGCACCGGTGACCGAAGACCAACTCACTAAAAACGAACCATTGGTGTCTGTGCTGGGGGTAATTATAGAAGACGGAGTAGCTGGGATATCCGGTGCGTTGTCGACCTTGGCAATTAGTTTGTTGCCCAGATAAACGTAATCGGTACTCTTCTTAGTTGCCGATGCAGGATCGGCTTTATGAAGTAATTTCCCTCCTTGGGAGTAGAGTGAGTAGGTGGTTTTCCCAGCAGCGGAGACAGTCTTTATCCGTTTGCCCTGGCCATCGTAGGTATACTGGTTGCCATTGGCGCTGGTGACCATATTACCCAGGTTGTAGGTAAGGGAAAAACGACCGTTATTGGTAGTATTTCCGCGATTGTCGTAACTGAAGCTCTGTGCCTTGCTGCCACTTATAGAGGCAAGACGATTCTTGTCCGTATCGTAAGTCAACGTGAGAGACTGATTACCTAATGCCTTGGTCAGCAAATTGCCCTGACCATCGTAACTAAAGTTAGCTAGGCCCCAAGAGCCTCGAACTTGAGTCAGGCGGTGAGAACCATCATAGTCAAAACTGTAGAGACTGTTGGACGATTCGATTCCATCAGTAAGTCCAATCAGATTGTCTGCATTGTCATAGTCGTATGTCAGAGAGACTACATCCTGGCTACCACTATGTTCCAACAGTTCTGGCCGTCCGAAAGAGTCGTAGCTTTGGCTGTAGTTAACTCCATTACCATAGGTGAAGCTGGTCAGAGCTCCACTTGGATGGTATTTGGCATTCGTGGCGTAATTGCCTGCACGGGTTGGCTGACCTAAGGCGTTGGGTTGTAGATCTACAATGCGGCCTGAGGGGTAAGTAACAGAAGACTGTTGTCCTAAGGCGTCGTAATCCCACACTACACCATAGCTCTTACCATCTACAGACAGAGTTTCAGTGCGCAATAGGTTCAGACTGTTGTAGCCGTAACTCCAATTGCTAAAACCGTTACCCAGAGAAGTCAGGTTGCCATTTTCGTCATAACCGTAGGTTTTATCACCCGTGCTGTCAGGGAAGTTTTCCAGTGAGAGAGTGCCGAGGTTGTTATAACCATAATGCACTTGCTGGCTAGAGCTTAAGCCACTGGTGCTGCAGCCGCTGCTGGATACAGATGCCCCCTCGGCTCGCCAGGCAAGTTGGCGTTGTGTGTTATAACCAAATACCGAGGCACCCAACTCAGGGCGATAGGATTTACACAACCGCTGCAGGGTATCGTAGTAGCGTGACTCGGTAATGCCTCCTTGCTCAATGTTGGTAATCTGATTGTAGAGGTTATAGCCAATGGAGATGGCATCACTGTCTGGCGCATCGATGTGAATGGCCATATCGTATCCTGGAGAGGAAAATGCCCGAAATTTGGTGGTGATTACATTACCAAGCGCATCGATTTCCTGGATACGGTTTTCCGATAGATAGACTTTTTGAGTGATGCTGCTGACGCTGTTGTTATCGGTTCTGATCTGCTTGGCCAATCGGCCTAGGGCATCGTACTCACTCTTTATGTCTGTCCTGTCGAGTACTGCGGTGCTTGGCATGGATGCCAGAGTCTGCCGATTATCATGGTCGTACTCAAAATGCTGGTAACGGGTGGTACCAGAAATGGTCACATCCTTTTCGACAGTGAATATCTTCCTCAGCAGTAAGTCGTAGTAGGAGATACTGCGCAAGTTGCCTTGAGAGATGGTTTGGCGCAAGCTTCCGATGGGAATGCTACTGCCGAGTAGACCGTCGTTAGCTGCAGTAACCACATGATAGTCAATGGACTTATCTGCCCAACTGCTGTCGGCAAAGTTCACTCCCGTTAACCAACCGACGGTGTTGTATGTGTAGGAGGTTTTATTGCCTTTGAAGTCGGTTACGCTTTTGGTCGTACCATCAGGATTCACCTCCAGCTTGGCGATTATGGTATTGGCGTTGCTGCCATTGGCTGTGCCACAGCCATTCGTAGCAGCACAGGGGAGGGTTACAGTTGTGGGTTTGCCACGATAATAGTTACTGAAAGACTCGTAACGATTTGAGCCGTCATAGCTAATTTTCTTTAGAGTTCCATCAGTGTTGTATTCATTGGTTCTCAGGGTCTGGCCAAATACCTTCTCCAGATAGGGCAGATTGGTGCCACTCTTGTACACAGTTTCCTTAAAGGGAGAACCGAAGCTTTGGGAACTTGATACGTAGTGTTTGATTGGAAGGTTGAGTAGTCCCTTAGCTGTATCGTGGAGGAAGTCAACCTTGAAATAGCGAGTGCCTGACGGACCTTGCTGCTTAGTTATCCGGTGGCGGTCATACTGGTTAAAGTCAGAGAAGTAGCTAGCATAGTCGGTCGAGCTTCCGCCATCATAGAGTTGAGTAACCACAGAGGTCTTGCGCTGTTGTTTGGTGGCACTCCAGCCTTCATAAAGGTCGATTCCGGCAAAATTATCTTCAGTGTAGTCTACCTCCAAGTACTCTAAAGTAGAGCCATAATCGTTACCATCCTCGTAGCTGTGGGTTACCAACTGCATCTTGGTGCCAGTTGGTGAATAGCTGACCTCATGGGTCATATTGCCATAGCTATAACCGTGGCGCCGATCGAAGTACATCATCTTCGTGCTGTTATCTGGGTAGATGACAGTAGTGCGGTTGTAGTCAGCAGTGTTGAGTCCAGATATGTCCGAAGTGAACTTGGAGTCGCTCCCCGGAGTGTCTCCCCGAAAAACGCCTTTCTTGCGGCTATACTGGTAATTCCAGACATACGGCTCATCGCCATTTAGATCTAGGGACTTAGTCACAATAGAATGAAGCTGTTTTTCAGGCTCGATCCAATAAGTCTCGTAGGTGCGCAGTTGCGAGTTGAATTTGTGGATCTTAGGCACGTTGGAAGTGCCATGACATATTCGCTGCAGGGTAAAGGTTCCTTTTGCACCTTGAGGGTGCTTAATGGATATGTACTCTTGGGCACCTGTTTCAATGCAGCCAATCCCCCCAACTGGAGCCTGAGCACTCAGCAAGTGGTAAGTGCGATGCCACATGCCATTACCACCCGAGGAATGTTTGTCGTACTCAAAATCCCAATGGGTATTGTCTGGTAGCGTTACCCTTTCTAGGGTTGGTAAGCTATAAAAGTCGTAATTGTAATTCCAGACCTTATCATTGGCAGTGATTTGTTCGACATAACCTTCTGGGTTGTAAGTAAGAGTGATTTCTCGGTTATCGCTTGAGTGGATTCTTTTCAAGTTTCCGTTGGTGTGGTACTCGTACTTTACCCAATTCCCATGAATGTCCTCAACCTTGCTAATTAGCATAAAGGTGCGAAACATTTTGTGCTGAGCGCTTTCAGGAGCATCACCAGGAATGGATAATGTTTCTGGGGAGCACGGATTTAAAGAGCTTCCATCTTCACAGGGTACAGTACTGGATGCCGGCACAAGATTAAACGGCTTGATGCTTTCTACATCCTTTCTTTGGCTAAAAGTATAGGTGTTGCCGTTGTCGGTAGTGACAATAAATCCCTCATGGCCTGCAGGCGTGTCATAACAGGATACTGGCCAATTATTTTTGTTGTAACGTTTATGGGTGCTATCTCCTACTTTTTCGGTGAACTTTACCGAGCCATGACCTGGGATTGAGAGGGAATCGCCACTCCAGTAGTTGTCACCATCTGCAGAGTAGGACCATAAAATCGTGCCAAAGCTACCGCTTTGTGCACTAAATTTAGGATTAGAGTTTAGCTGACTGCGACAAGCTTTTCCGTTAGGCCAATATGCGGTTTTGTAATTGCCGCTTTTATCTGTAATGTAGGTTGAGCTTATATGTGGGATGGATAGGCTCCAGTTACCAAACTCTCGGGTTCCACGGTGCCATCCGTCTGGATCACCCAGTGTTCGCGTTATATTTACTGGAATGTCAAAGTTACCAGGAATAGACACGTCAACCTGTTCAAACGATATGCTCCCTGAAAAATAATCAATCTTATCCCCAAGTAGGCTCGTAGTCAGTGTGGGGATGTCGGCTTTTATGTCATTCTTCTCTAGGAAGTTATACCCATAGTCCCTTACTTCTAGCTGCGGGTAACTTGAATCACCTGGCTCTATACTATCCATTGCAGTTGCACTGCAGGCAAAAGCTGCCATGAGCAATACATGAACTGCTCTCTTCTTATTAGTTGTCACAAACTACTCCTTGTTGTGTTTATCGATCATTAGATTTTGTGTCGTGAGTGAAGATGATTGACTTATTGTGGTTTCTCATTTCAAAAGATTTGAATTGGAACCATCTGGTTATTGAGTTGAGATTTATATTTTTGATGAAGGACCGCTAAAGATTAGGCAATCCTAAATTAAGCGCTTACGATTTTGATTTGAATCAAATTTACTGGCGCTGTGTTAGTAATCACTAACATTTAACTGTATGATTTATAAATTGTCGCAAAATCATAAGCTGCAATTTTGGCCAAGCTCCGCCGATTGTGAAACGGCAGGTTCTCACAATGCTTTTTCATCAGCGAAGATTTCAGTGCTTGGAGTGATCAAATAGCAATTCACAACCCAGCCATCAGAGTTGCTTATGGTTGCACGGTTGTTGCTGAAAGATCAACCGGTTGTTGTTGTGGTTTTGCTGGATACCCCCACAGATTCAAATGAACCGTTGACGTTCGGGATTTGCTCTTGTATCAGCACTCCCAAGACTATGGGGGAGTTGTAGAGATGCCGTAAAGTCTGGAGGGACTATGTGGTTAGCCTCAGGTTGTAGGAAGGTAACTATCATCAACGACTGGATTGTGGTGGCAAGAATCGCTGACATTATGTGAGATGATTAACGTGGTCTTGGTCTGAAATTGATGCTTGCTATAGAACTAGTTGGAGGCGACAAGACCTGAGGGTTCTTCAGATTCAAGAATGTTGATGTGCATCAGGTGTGTCAAAAACTCTTCCCAGTCAAGTTGACACTGTCACAACCACTCGGATATGAGTTTCTGGCACCCTGGCGACAGATGTTAAAATCTCAAAAGATTTTGACAGTTGGAGGGGTGTCAATATGGCTTTGTTGGGATTCGCGAGAGTCAGCTCTGTTCAGCAGGACTTAACCATTCAGGTTGAGCGGTTGAGTGAATATGGATGTGAGAGGGTGTTTCAGGGAAAGCGCTCAGGTAAGGCTGATACTAACAAGGCAGCCTTAGATGAACTGATGGCATACGCAAGAGAGGGTGACACAGTGGTTGTTACCAAGCTGGATAGGTTTGGGCGTTCCCTCTCGCAGGTACTCGTGACCATTGAATCACTGAGAGATAAAGGAGTGAATCTGGTAGCTATCGACCAGAACATTGATACAGCCAACAGTGAACCTATGAATACTGCGATGATTCAACTTCTAGGGATGTTTGCTGAGATGGAGAGAAACTTCATTGTATCCCGCACGCAGGAGGGCAAGGTAGCCTCAGGGAACTATGGAGGGCGCAAACCCAAGCTAACCCCATCACAAAGGGAGGAAGTGCGTCAGAAGCTCTCTCAGGGCGTTTCCAAGATGGATTTGAGTAAAGAGTATGGGGTTAGTCGCGCGACGATAGGGAACATTGAAAAAGGTAATACTTAGCCACTTTTCAACAGTAAATCTAGAGTATTCTTTTGCTCCGGTCGGTGAGTAAGCTGTTGATTTTAATTGACTTTTGCTTGGGCTTTGTTGTTGTTCGACTCTCAGCTGTTGTACGCCGGAAAAGGAAGGAGAGAGGCAGATATGGGGCTCCATCTGGTGGTCTTTATCAGTTTGTAAAAGTATGGTTTTTATTCAAAAAGTTTGACCTAGGCTATTGTGGCTATGCTGAGTCAGGAATAGTCTAGTCCCGTTTTAAACTTCAAGTTAATTCAGCTCTTTGTGGCGGCTGCCATCGGCATATTGAGATGTACTGCCAGAGCAGCGCAAGAGAACGCCTCAAGCCTGTCAGGAAGACTCGCTGCCCCAAGAAAGAGCAACGGAGATGCATTTATGTCATTCGAATTCAAGAACTTAAGCTTTTCTAGAGTCATCCTTCATAACGTTTATCAGCCTGATGAAGAAGGAGCTGTTGAACCCTTTCTGAGTACTTCACTCACAGAGCTGGCTGTCAATGGGCGTCAGAAATTAGAAGAGCGCATCACTAAGGTTCTGGGTTCAAACTCTCACAGTTTACAGATGGATGTTGCTCAAACTGGTGAGGTGGGCTGTTTCCATCAGGCTACGCGATTGCTTGGTGTAAGTGCCGAAGAATTCATCAGCAACTCCGCAGAAATCGCAAGGCTGCATACCGCTGCGCACACTAATCGCAGTTGGCCTGGAGGTACCTTGGTTATTATTGAAGGTACTGCGGGAGCTTCAAATAAACGATGTTTGTTCATTGTCAAAGCGGAGCAGCAAGCAGGATTCATAGAAAAGGAAGTAGATGACAGGGTTCTGATTGAGTATATCGAAAGCCTTATCCTTACACCTCAAGCGAAGCTGTACAAAGTGGGTGTCTTCGTTGAATTGGCTCAAGACAGCATAGGCGAGTCCCCCCGCAATACTGGTGACTTTGAGGCGTATGTGTTTGATAGCAACATCAAGGCCAAGGATGACAGGAAGGCTGCCCGTTACTTCTATTCTAGCTTTCTGGGCTTAAGAATCCCTGAGAACGCAGAGCAGCGTACTAGAGACTTTTTTGAGTATACCAAAGAGTTTATCGGTGACGTTGACATTTCAAATGAGATGAAAGTAGACCTGCAGCAGGCGTTGAATACTTATCTCAAAACAGACCAAGGGACCACGATTCATGTGGCAGGCTTTGCAGAGCAGTTTATGAATGAGGAGTTAAGGGATGATTACAGCTTCTTCATGAGAAACAAGAACTTCCCTCAGAATGCCATTCAGAAAGATACTCAGCTTATCAAACGCAGATTAGCAACGCGGAAGATGAATTTTTCAACTAGTGTTAAATTGACTGCTCCAGCAGAATCTTTTGAAGAGATGATTACCATCTTAGAGTCAACTGCGGAGCATACTACGGTTCGGATTCAGGGACAGCTCACCGAGCAACAGTAAGATGAATCAAGCTGATTTTATTGCACTTTATGAGTCAGAAAGGCCCATGTACCAAGCGTGGGCTGACTTTGTAAAGGAAACAATCAACGGGTCAATCAAGGGGCGGCTTAAAACTCAAGCCGCATACTATGAGTGCGTCAAGATACCTCCAACGGGACGAGTAAAGACAGTAGACTCGCTAGTAGCCAAAGCCTTTATACGGAAGCGGGGAAGGTATAGGGACCCATATAGGGAGATTACGGACAAGGCTGGTATCAGGTTTGTTGTTCTGCTTACTGAGCAGCTTGACCTGCTGTCTAACATCGTTGAATCCAGTGATGCTTGGTCTTACTCGAAAGATAAAGAGTTTGATGAGTGGAAAGATGATGACCCTAGGATGTTTGATTATCAATCCGTTCATTACATAGTGAAGGCGGCAAATGACTTTCAGTATCAAGGGGTTGATGTTAAGGCGGGAACGCCTTGCGAAGTTCAACTAAGGACTTTGCTTCAGCATGCTTATGCAGAGCTCGCTCATGACACTATCTACAAAGGCAACATAAAGGCATCTCCAGAAGTTCATCGTTGCTTTGCAAAAAGCATGGCTTTGATGGAAACAACGGATGACTTACTTTGCAACGCTAAAAGGGCCTTGGAAGAGGCGTCGATAGACGTAAAGCGTTGGCTCGAAGCAGTTAACGAAGAATCTGAAGTAAGGCTGTCTGACTGTGAAATGCTGTACGAAAACAAAAACAGCGAACTGTTTATTGATGCACTTAGAGAACTGCTAGCAAGAACATCTGTCGAGGCATTTCAGACGTTTCTCGATGAGCCTGAGAATCTGTTCATTGCTGAAAGAATTAAGGGTCACATTGGGGCTGAAGCAGGGATTGAATTCAAATCGCCCTTCATCTTGCTTGTCTATTTTTTGTCCTATCGTTTCACGATTGCAATTAAGAATCACTGGCCATTTGATTTTGTTCTGTTGCAGCGTGTTTTCAATGACTTGGGTCTTGCTCCAAACTGGGCTGAAACTTAAATATGTTGGTTGGTACACGCTTGGGTACACTGCGAAGCATTAGGCGCTAGAGCCTGGGCCTAGAGGAATGATTGTTCACGACAGAACCCGGCTTGTCGGTCAGGGGTATGGGTATGCATCTTCGTTAAAGTGTGGGTGTGCTCATGCTTTTTTAGGTTCAAGGAAGGATGAGCCCACAGAGCTTTTGAGTGAAGGTACCAAGAAATTCCATCGAGTGTGGCTTTTCGACAGCATTAGGCAACAACATTTCGCTTATCCACTCTCCACTTGCAAGAGGGTTAGCCTCCTCAGTGCTTGAAGTGTTTCTGGTCACTGGCATTAAAGTACACAGTTGTCTAGGGGCGTCTTTGGTCGAATTAGCCTCGGCACCTTGAAAGAGAACCTCATACTCGGGAAGATCTTCGGCAATGCGATTGGCATATTCAACGATTTTTGGTTCTGCGAATGTGTACAGCCAAGTCTCTCCGTCGCATTCTTGTGTTTTTCGAATGCCCCTCCCAAGTACTTGGCGAAAGTACAGTTCCGTGGTGACGGAGCTCAAATGACAACATACTTGGATGCGGGGTATGTCTGTGCCTTCGCTGATCATGCCCACACTCACTATCCAAGGCTGATCACCTAGTCTGAATCGATTGATGATTCGCTGTGGGTTCTCTTCCCTGTAGGTTACAAGATTCACGGATTGTGAGAGTTGTCCTCTCAGGATCTGTTCAATCTTTCTAGCGTGTGAAACGGAGGAAGCCACGACTAGACCTGCAGCAGAAGGAGTGCTTTTCCTGAGGTGATTTAGCTTCTTAACACCTAGCTCTAAGCAGTGGTGTAGTGCTGCATCGTTGTTCAATATTGATCTGTAAGCCTTTTTCGAGTCAGTTAAAAAAGCGGAGATACCTGCAAACTCTTGGCGCTCTCCTTGCTCTTCAATAGCCAGCCTGTCGTTGTCGATAAGTACTATGTTTGGTTTACGACAGACATTGTCGAAAACAGCATCTCGCAAGCCGTATGTATAATCACACTTTATGCCGTCCGAACCGTAGCGAGAAAGCACGATAGGCCGTTTATCTGAGCGCCATGGCGTACCGGTTAGTGCCAAAGTGTAAGCTGCTCGATCTTGAATGTGTTCGAGTATCTCTTTGCCCCAAGTGTTTGTATTACTGCGGTTGGCTCCTGCACAGTGATGGATTTCATCGAAGACGACAAATACTCGGTATCGATCAAGCATCTCCCAGAACTTCGATCCTAGGTAAGCCATTGATTGGTATGTGTAGGCTCCGCCGATTGCACCTATGTGCCCGTCAAATCGCCTTCCAAGGCGATGCTCGAATGTCCGGGCGAGCCCGTCTGAGACCTCTCTTGAGGGAGCAAAACAAAGAATGAAATCGATCATTCCTGCTCTGTAGAGGTTTGCAGCTAATTCTGCTGACATCACACTTTTTCCTGCACCAGGAGTAGCAAGACACATAAAGTGGGGATGCACACGAAAGCGTGTAAGAGCAAGTTCTACGCACTCACTCTGCCATGATCTGAGTTTCATATGTTAGTTTGGTGAGGGCTGTTGGAGGAGATTGTTGATGGCTCGAATCTGCCCCAATAACTCTGAGCTTCGGTCTTTGGCGGTCTGGTGTAACTGTTCGATTTCTGGGCGCAGTTGTGGGAACTCAGTAACTAAACGTTGGTACTCCTTGCATTCGCCAGCGCAAGCCAACATATCAACATGGTATTGGCTTAAGCGGTGCTTTAATTCATCCAATTGAGCAGAACTGGCTAGATCGTGTGCAACGTAACCCAATTGGTCCTGGGGAAATGCCTTTTTAAATAAAGAGGTTACTTGATACTCAGCTGCTTCACCATCTTGAGCGAGTTTGACCAAGAACTCTCGTTTGACTAAGTACACGACGCGGCGATAGAGCCACTTTCGCAATTCGGATATCGAGGCGTTATCACCTAGGCCGAATTTTTCGGCATAAAGATTCACTAGGGATTGCATCGTGAAGGCTTCGGATTGTTGCTCTAGAAGCAGTGTAACCAAGCCAGGATCAAGTCTCATTGATTGACGTTTAGCCAAAACATTCTACCTATCAAATAATTATCGCCTATCAGTTTTACTCCATTCGCGGTGTCGCACAGTAGACACCTGCATCATCCATGCTTAGGATTACTAAGTATACCGAATAATGTAAAACTTAGACAATCTAAGCTCCAAAGGCCAAATCAGATGAACCGTCAGTGCAAAACCGTAACCCCCTGCCTATCCGTCTTAAGCAGGCACGACAGAAGATTGGCATCAGCCAAAGGGAACTGGGCCTCAGAATTGGTCTGGAGCCAAGCTCTGCAAGCAGCCGCATGAATCATTATGAAAAGGGGCGTCATACTCCAGATTTCGAGGCGTTGGAACGAATAGCCAAGGAGTTGGGTGTGCCGGTTGCGTACTTCTTCTGTCAAGCAGAGTCTTCTGCGGAGCTAATACGACTGATAGAGGGAATGACTGAGCAAGAGAGACGTTCGCTTCTAGAAAAGATCAAAGGCAAAGATTAGAAGATATCTGTATTTGGCATGAATAGCTGGAACTCGAAGGGGTGCAATCACTAAGTGATTGGACTATCCAGTGTCAGTTGATGGAGAGGTGACAGTGATCATTAGAAATGGTGGCGTGCTTCCTATCTTTCTGTTCTACACATTTTTAGAAGGCTTAGTCGGCTAGTTTAATGAGAAGAGCTCTGAGCTGCGGGTAGCTGTCTGCTTCCTCAAAGATTTTCTGGATGAATACCAGCTGCGCGTCGATCTGTCTTTGCAATACGGCTACTTTCGCTTCTGCTGCTCTGAGGGATTGGTATGTGTCCACATTCTTCTGAGTAAACTCGATAAAATCATGATTGGGCTGGCCTCTTAGAGCCTGCTTCTTGAGCTTATAGGCCGACTGAATGGCTCTGTACTTACTGAGCGTTTGCCGCGTTACTGCAATCTCAAGCTCGATTTCGATGCGTTCAACTAATAGCTGCCAGGTTAGTTTAGTACTCCAACTGATGAGTATTCTTTCCACTTCCCGAACTTGCTTGGTATTCAATGCGGGTGCGACCACGATCACTCCTTATTAAGTAAAGCTTGAATGCCAGCCATCGGATTATCTTCAGATGGCGAAAGTCGGTGTAAATCTAATGCTGCCGCAAGTGCTTCTTTAGAACATGGTAGTGACAGTGTTCGACGTTCAATCGTACGTTTTACCAAGTCTGAGATACGGATCTCTTTCTTGTTTGGCAAAATACGGATCAGTGAGCCTGAAGTGATCAAAGGGTCGGCAATCGTGCTGTTTAATTCGGCGAGGATAGAAGTATTCACGAAGTGCCGGCGATACCATTCCTGCATACTGTTACTAGCCGGAAAATTAGGGTGGCAACTTACTTCTTTTAGTCTGCGTTTTTGCACTTCTTCATCTTTCCTTAATAAGTCTGTCGCCAACTTATCACCTTTGATGGTGCCACACTTGGAGCAAAGGGTGCATTGAGTCTCGAAATCATTGAGATAGTCACAAGGGGAAGTAACAAGATCTTGAGTGCAGATTCCCGTGGACGTAATACTCGCTTGAGTCATGGTGGCAGTTTTATACTTGTCGATGGTTGCGAGCCTGATATTGATGTGGTCTTTTTCAGGAACAGTTTCATCGACTAGTAAAATTTCACTTATCTTATCAACGTGCTCACCATGAGTCGTGTGCACATAATGCAGCAACTGATCTGGATTTTTGCGCCCACCCCACAGGTTGTTTATGGTTTGGACTACACCGCGTCGGTCTGCTTCATCAGTCAACCAATGGCGAAATTGGTGCGGAGTGAGTCCAAAGCTTCGATCAAAGCCATGACGTTCGAAGATGTTTTTTCCTCGTTGCATTGAGCTCAACGATGAGGAGACATGGTTACCGATTGCTGAAATCGGAACTAAACTGTATGGACTTCTGCAGGTAGGGTAGTTTCCAGCTGTTTTTCCGTTCAGATAAAACTGAGTTCCGAGTAGGCAAAAAAGGGCTTGGTCATAACGAATCCTATTGTGTTTTGAGCGGTTGCGGCCTATAGGGAAACCTGGAAGAAGATGATGATAGATATGCTCAATCCAATGAGATTGAAGCTCGGTAACTGTGATACTGTTTGAGTGAATACCCAGCAGGGATGATAGTGTTTTCGGACTTAATTTTACCCCCAGTAGAGTCGATATATTGTGGCTATCATTGATGATGAGGTCTCTTGTGGATAGTTGCCAGACGGGCTTGTTCTCATGCTGGACTTTGTTCGAGAACTCGTGCGGAGCTGGGCTAGGGTTTTGAGCACTTTTATTGATTGTGATTACTTCCTCAGATTCACTATAAAAGCCAAGTAGATACCCTAAGTGAAACATGTTGATGGGCTGTTCTGGATTTAAGTTCAGTTTGCTGAGCAAATCACCTGAAGGCGTATAGCTTCCTAAGAGTGTGCGTAGGGGCCGTGAAGGTGAGGAGTAAAAGCGAGCTAGTATTCGACCGGGCTCACAGGCTTTAGCAAAGTAATTAAGGCAGCGGGCTACGCCCTCTGCCATCTCTGCCAGTATGTGATTCTGAAAATCTCCGATACCTTTTGAACCACTCCAAACCAACGAATAGACCTTCTGTAGCTTATTTGATTTGTTTCTTCGGGTTTCACATCTCAAAGATTGCTTAGCTAGTACAGTTTGCTCTGCTGCTACACGATTGGGAGAGCTCATTGCCAGAGTGGCGATGGCGCAAGTAAGGGCGTCTCGTTGTAGGGAGAGTGGGTGCAATGCCCAGCGATCACGATCTGGTGGAATCGTGTGGTGAGTGATAGCGCCAAGCGCTAGCAAGCTTTGATCTCTAGGACGCTGTCGCTTGAGCCGATCTATGGCTTCGTCGCCTAATAGGTTGTCCTCTCCGTAGTCTTGAGGAGGCATTGGTATTGTATGCGGGACCAAACCATTATCCTTCAGCCACTGGATAAAGAACTTGAGAGGTCGGGTTTTGGGTTTACAGCTCTTAAGCACAAGGTCATAGGCTTGGAGCAGTTGTCCATGACCTACCCGGGCCGGATTGTCACCTAGGATTCCCAGCCAATGCCTTGCTGCAGTGTGCTTTCTTTGCTTATTCGAGTGGCTTACGCATGTGGCACTTAGCTCAATGGCATAGGCCATCAAAAGGTGACGCTCAGCTTCAGGAAGAAGTTTATCCGGCTGATGACATAAAGTCCGCCTGGGCACCAAAACGGTATGATCGCAGAAATAACAGGTTAGTTTTGTTCCATTAGGATAGTGATACTCCCATCCGATGTCGTTCCAACTGGCTGGCTTTCCTAGCGGTGTAAGCCAGCCCGTCAGACTGGCCTCTTGCAACTTATGTATGAATGCTGATTGCTCCCGGATAAATTGGTTTAGCTCAGTCATTTCCCACCCCTTTCTCTGCCAAGTTGTATTGATGGCATACACAGATGGTGGCTTCGATGTACAGCACTATGAGGCGTAGGTGTTTTAGGGTGCTTTTAGAAGCTCCATTCCTTTGATTGAGTTCCATCTTTCGCTTAGCCAGAACAAGTGAACGATGGTGATCCCCTTTCGGGTGAGGGCGAAAGTTGCTACAAGGATAGCAAGCCAGCCGAGCACAATTATTTTGCTTGTGCGGGCACAGCGCGCAGTCGATTTGACTGTGCTGCCACCCCAGTTCTTGGTCAAACTCATCCTTCACCATGAAATAGTTTTCTTGCTGAACTTCTGCGAGAGACTGCTTGCCAAATTTGCGTAGAACCTGAGACAGGGCCATCCGGCCGTCGATGTCGAGCCGGGCTTCAAACGATAAGTCGACATATGCTCGAACCGTGTGAATCGTTACTCCGGTAATGGCTGCTAAATAGGCCAAAGGTAAACCTTGGCGAGCCCCCTCGGTGAGTACATGGTGGCGAAGACGATTGTTGCCTAGGAGTAGCTTGTCATCGGCAATGCGATCACTGGTAAGGTTGAGACGTTTTTGGTAAACCCTCATGGCATTATTCAATTTAGAGTAGGTGCAATGATATGCTTCGGAGTTTGATCCCAATGCTTGGAATAGGATGGCTTTGGAGCCAAACTCGGTTTTGAACAAGCTGGGTGCTGCGAACACTGGGCATCTTTGGAAGAGTGTTTGCTGTTCTGTTTCAGGCAGGGTTATCCGCTGTTTTTTCAAGCAGCTTAATAGAGTGCATAAATAGGCTTGACGGTAAATTCTGATGAGTGTGGACAACTCTGGAGAAAGAGGGTGCGAACGTCTTTCCAGGTCAGCACGAAATTGACCATCTTTTCCTCTGAAAGTGCGCACATGGAGTCCATCTACATCACTAAACTGAGGTTCTTGCTCTGGGGTGGGAGCATCAAAGCGGTGATCAGAGAAGCTGGCTCCAATCGGTAAAATGTCTGACCACTTTACTTGCACTAATTGGCACGGGCGTCTGGTGATGCCAATCATTAGTTGCAGTGCCACAAGGGTGCCAAAGTCACTTAATGCCTCTGGTGAAAGCAGGTTGATTTCAGGGTCCTGAATCCTTCGAAGCTGTTTTTGTGTCGCAGCGTACAGCTCTTTTCGGATCGAGGCGTATTCATACTCACTGTAGGTGCCTTTCTCCGGGTCTAACACCTTTTTGGGTGGAACTGGAGGGCAGTGGTTTTTGGCAAACTTGGCTAATGCTGCAAGCTCAGGAAGTTCGGCGTCTTGCCAGTGGCTCAAAAGACTTGTCAACAAGATTTTCCGCGAGTCACGTAGATTCGGCCACTGTATTTTCAGAGCAGTCAAATCTAGTGGGCTTGTGAGAAATTTAAGTGCGTAACTGTAGTTATTGACTGTGGATGGAGCAAAGTGCTGGGCTATGTAGGCCAAAAGCTTGCGAGCGGTTTGCTCTCCTTCGTAACTCCACTGTCGCTCTGCAATCCAGTGAAGATGGATATGATCATTAAGATCGAGTAGCCATTCGTTGCTCTGAGGATCAAATGCATAAGCGTCGTTCCTAGCAAGGAGTAGCTGTCGCTTAGTTGTAGAGGTGGAGTCACTTTGAATGGGCTTTATTGACATTCTCACACTCTCCGTCTGTCAAAAATGCCTTCTGGCGCGCTTGGGCAATTTGCAGGACTGATATGGCATTATGAAACTCGTTGTATAAAGAGCCCATTGAGCTGTTAATCGACCATCCCATGGCGTATTTTCTTAGGTCTTCAATCTGTTCCATGGAGTACCCTTGAGCTTTGGCCTTCATGCTAAAAATTTCATTCCACTTGTGACGTAGCAGATGGGGATGGATTCTTAACTCCAACCTTTGAGACAGAGTATTGAACAATCCGTTTATTGTAGAAAGGGCGATAGGCATTCCTGCAGTTTTTCCTTTTTGCGACACTAAGAGAAAGTCGTGCTGCAAGGAGGCCTGTGATTGTGACCGTTCGGTATTTATATAGTGGCGTATAAGCTTCATTAGAGAGTTACTAATGGGGGCTGTATGTGCTCTGGTCTTTTGGGATGCAGGTAGTTTGCGCGAGTCGGTAGGGTCGCCTGGAGTTCGGGTTACTAAAAGGTAGTGCTGATCACCTCTCCTTTTGAAATTGCTGATCTTTATCTTGGCCAAGGCACCGCGCCTGACACCTGTTTCGCTGAGTAGGGCAACAATGAGTTGGTTTCGCAACCTCGCTCCTTTCCAAGGGTTTTGAGCAGAGTGCACACGGGTGATATCCAACAGCTTAAAAAAAGTAGAATCAGGAATTGCCTGAGCATAAGGATCCCGGACATCGCAGTTATCTTTCCTAATACTCTTGATGTCGAGTCGAATTGCTTTGCAGAGCTGACCTAATGTAATGCTTACTTGTGCGGTAGGAGCGGCAGTTGCGTGAAACGTTGTAAATAGATAATTGAGGTAGTCGTGAAGTAAACGTAACCGCAATTTTCGAGTGTTGGCGGCCACTTGAGCACTGGATGTGTGGGTGGCATGAATCATGTCATCCAGTTTTTTTTCGGAAACCTGCCTTTGCACGCACCGCAGTTGTGCAACGCTCCCTTTCAGTGTTCCTTTGTCTTCGGATACCCTATAGCCTGCGTGTCGCTTGAAGGCCTTGTATTCTTCCGTGGTCAAAAACTGACCTTCCTGAGCGCGTTTAGTCAATGAGATTCCATTGAGCTTGAAGTATCGAAAGATAAAGAGCATTACCTTGGCGTACGTATATCTCGTATTGAATGGGCGTGCTGCGAAGCTACTTAGCATGAAATGGGAGAGGCAAAAGCTTACTGGGACGCAATCGGTGTTCACGATCTCAACTCTGGCTAAGCCTACTAAATCCTTGTAAACATAGACCCTCATAACCTTTGCAACTTATTTGGCTGGTTAATAGTTGTACAGTGTTGCTCGGTTTGTGAGCTTTGTAAAGGTGGTGGTGATTTAACTTACTGATCTTGATAGCTACACTAGCTATGAAGACCGTTACACAGCCTGTAAGCGAGCGATAGATAGGAAAACTTGATTATGGCCCGCTCACTTCTTAGACTAGCGCCCCCGCCCTAAGGGGTGATGCCCACAGAGTAGATGAGTATGCAGGTTGCCGACTTCCAATTTGACCTTCCCGATGAACTGATTGCCCGCTATCCCACCGAGGAGCGCAGCGCATCACGCTTGCTGCACCTGGATGGCAACAGTGGCCATCTGGTGGACAGTCAGTTTCCGGATCTGCTTGACCTGCTCCATGACGGAGACCTGCTGGTGTTCAACAACACCCGGGTGATTCCGGCTCGTGTCTACGGCAAGAAGGCCTCAGGTGGCAAGATTGAGGTACTGGTGGAACGGGTCATGGATACCCGCCGGGTGCTGGCCCATGTGCGCTCCTCCAAGTCGCCCAAGCCCGGCACCGAGCTGGTGTTCGACCAGGGGATCAGCGCCACCATGGTGGCCCGTCACGATGCCCTGTTTGAGATCGAGTTTCACGGCGATACCCCGGTCCTCTCGATTCTCGACGCCATCGGCCACATGCCCCTGCCCCCCTATATCGACCGTCCCGATGAGGAGACCGATAAGGAGCGCTATCAGACCGTCTACAACCAGCGCCCCGGCGCGGTGGCGGCGCCCACCGCCGGCCTGCACTTCGATGAGACCATGATGGCCAGACTGAAAGCCAAAGGGGTGGAGTTTGCCTATGTCACCCTGCATGTGGGGGCGGGCACCTTCCAGCCGGTGCGGGTCGACAAGGTCGAAGATCACCATATGCACTCCGAGTGGGCGGAAGTGCCTCAGGAGGTGGCGGACGCGGTAATCCGCACTAAGGCCAATGGTGGCCGGGTGGTGGCCGTGGGAACCACCTCGGTACGCTCTCTGGAGTCTGCCGCTCAGGCGACCCTGGCCAAGACCGGGATGCTGGAGGCGTTCGCTGCCGACACCAGCATCTTCATCTACCCCGGTTACCGTTTCCAGCTGGTGGATGCCATGGTCACCAATTTCCACCTGCCCGAGTCCACCCTGATCATGCTGGTCAGTGCCTTTGCCGGTCAGGACAATGTGATGAACGCCTATCGGCACGCCGTTGAGAACCGGTACAGGTTCTTCAGTTATGGTGATGCCATGTTCATCAACCGGGATGAGAAGCTCCACGGCGAGGTGGAGTAGATTCCGGATCCCGATTTGATGCGCCGCCCCTGGGCGGCGCTCTGTTTTTCGGCGTTTGGAGCCCCAGGGGCGCAGGTTTTCGGGGTTTTTTGATCCCCATCTCACTGGCTCCCTTGAAATCCGCTACCTGAATCCACATTTTGTATTTCATGCCAAGAGCATGTGTATTTCGTCAGACTGTTTATCTGGCACTAAGAGGATGAAATGAAGTTCGATCTGATCACCACCGATGGCCGCGCACGCCGTGGTCGCCTCACCTTTGAGCGGGGCACAGTAGAAACCCCGGCCTTTATGCCCGTGGGTACCTATGGCACCGTCAAGGGGATGACTCCGGAAGAGGTGGAGGCCACAGGCGCAGAGATCTGCCTGGGCAACACCTTCCACCTGTGGCTGCGTCCCGGCACCGAGATCATGCAGAAGCATGGGGACCTGCACGATTTCATGAACTGGCAGAAGCCGATCCTGACCGATTCCGGCGGTTTCCAGGTGTTCTCCCTGGGGGACATCCGTAAGATCACCGAAGCGGGGGTGCATTTCCGCCACCCCATCAACGGCGATAAGATCTTCCTGGATCCTGAGAAGTCCATGGAGATTCAGTATCACCTGGGCTCCGACATCGTGATGATCTTCGATGAGTGCACCCCCTATCCGGCCACCGAAGAGGAAGCGGGCAAGTCGATGCGCATGTCTTTGCGTTGGGCTCAGCGCTCCCGTGACGCCTTCGACAAGCTGGAGAACCCCAACAACCTGTTCGGCATCATCCAGGGCGGTGTCTATGAGCACCTGCGTGATGAGTCCCTCGAGGGGCTGATGAACATCGGCTTCGATGGTTACGCCGTCGGTGGTCTGGCGGTTGGCGAACCCAAAGAGGACATGCACCGCATCCTTGAACACATCTGCCCCAAGATCCCCGAAGACAAGCCCCGCTACCTGATGGGGGTGGGCAAGCCTGAGGATCTGGTGGAGGGCGTGCGCCGCGGTATCGACATGTTCGATTGCGTGATGCCCACCCGTAATGCCCGTAACGGTCACCTGTTCACCTCGGAAGGGGTGATCAAGATCCGTAACGCCAAGCACAGGGACGACACCCGCCCCCTGGACGCCGAGTGTGACTGTTACACCTGCAAGAACTACAGCCGCTCCTACCTGCACCATCTGGATCGCTGTAATGAGATTCTGGGCGCCCGGCTGAACACCATCCACAACCTTCGTTACTATCAAAAGGTGATGGAAGGTTTGCGGGGGGCCATTGAGCAGGGTAAATTAGAGCACTTTGTCGAAGCGTTCTATTCCAAGCTGGGCCGCCCTGTGCCGCCTTTAAACGATTGACTAACAGAGAACTAAAAGAGAACCACTATGTTAATTCCAATGGCATACGCTGAAGCTGGTGCCGCCCCCCAGGGTGGCGGTCTGCAAACCCTGATCATGCTGGTGGTATTCGGTCTGATCTTCTACTTCATGATCTACCGTCCCCAGGCCAAGCGCACCAAGGATCACAAGAATCTGATGTCCTCCCTGAGCAAGGGTGACGAGGTCCTGACCAACGGTGGTCTGGTTGGCAAGATTGCCAAGATCAAAGAGGACGATGATTTCGTGGTTCTGTCCCTGAACGATCAGACCAACGTCACCATCCAGAAGAGCTTTATCACTGCTGTTCTGCCTAAGGGTTCCCTGCAGTCTCTGTAAGTTGGTTGAGAGGGCACAGCGGTGCTGAATAAATATCCATTATGGAAGAGCCTGATGGTGGTGTTCATCATCGCCATTGGTGCTCTTTACGCCTTGCCGAACGTGTTTGGTGAAGATCCTGCCCTGCAGATCTCCGCTGGCCGTAACGCCGAGGTGACGCCGTCTACCCTGACCCGACTGCAATCTGCGGTGGAGTCCCAGGGTTTGACCATCAAGCGGGCTGAGCTGGAAAATGGCCAGATCCTGATCCGATTCAACAACGGTGACGATCAGCTGAAGGCCAAGGACCTGGTGTCCAAGGAGCTGGGGGACGATTACTTCGTGGCCCTGAACCTGGCCCCGGCCACTCCCGACTGGCTGGCCGCCATCGGTGGCAGCCCGATGAAGCTGGGTCTGGATCTTCGTGGTGGTGTCCACTTCCTGATGGAGGTGGACATGAGCGAAGCGGTGCGCAAGCAGGAGACCCAGCTGGTCACCGATTTTCGTGCCGATCTGCGTGGTGAAAAGCTGCGTTATGCCGGCATTCGCGCCGGCGCCAAGGGCATTGAGATCCGCTTCCGCGACGAGGAGACCCTGGTCAAGGCCGAGGACTTCCTCAAGCTGCGTAACCCCAACCTGCTGTTCGAAGACAACGATCTGACCCTGAACGTCACCATGGGCGAGGCGTACCTGGCCGAAGTTCAGAAGTATGCCCTGCAGCAGAACATCACCATTTTGCGTAACCGGGTGAACGAACTGGGTGTGGCCGAACCTGTGGTTCAGCAGCAGGGATCCAACCGCATCGTGGTCGAACTGCCTGGTGTTCAGGACACCGCCCGTGCCAAGGAGATCCTGGGTGCGACGGCGACCCTGGAGTTCCGCATGGTGACCGAGGGAGCCGATCTGGGTGCCGCGGTTCGTGGCCGCGTGCCCCCGGGCTCTCAGCTGTTTGAAGATTCCGACGGCCGCCCTGTGCTGCTGGACAAGCGGGTGATCCTCACCGGTGATCACATCACCGGCGCCCAGTCCGGCTTCAGCGAGACCAGCCAGCCTCAGGTGAGCATCAACCTGGATGCCACCGGTGGCAACAAGATGGCGGACTGGACCCGGGACAAGATCGGCAAGGCGATGGCCACCGTCTTCATCGAGTACAAGTCCACCGGCGAGCGTAACCCCGACGGTTCTCCCAAGTTCGATAAGCATGAAGAGGTGATCAACACCGCCACCATCCAGGCTCGCCTGGGTCGCAGCTTCCGCATCACCGGCCTGGATACCCCTCAGGAGGCTCAGAAGCTGGCCCTGCTGTTGCGTGCCGGTGCCCTGATTGCGCCGATCACCATCGTTCAGGAGAGCACCATCGGTCCCTCCATGGGTCAGGAAAACATCGACAACGGTATGGCCGCGATGCTCTCCGGCCTGGTGGCCACCATCCTGTTTATGGCGGTCTACTACCGTAAGTTTGGTTTCATCGCCGTGGGCGCCCTGGTGGCCAACATCGTGCTGATGGTGGGCATCATGTCGATGATCCCCGGTGCCACTCTGACCATGCCCGGTATCGCCGGTATCGTACTGACGGTGGGTATGGCGGTGGATGGCAACGTACTGATCTTCGAGCGTATCCGTGAGGAGCTCAAGGCGGGTCGCAGCGTTCAGCAGGCGATCCATGAAGGCTATGCCAACGCCTTCTCCACCATTGCCGATGCCAACATCACCACCCTGCTGACCGCGCTGATTCTGTTCGCCGTGGGTACGGGACCGGTGAAAGGTTTCGCAGTGACCCTGATGATCGGTATCGCCACTTCCATGTTTACCGCCATCGTCGGCACCCGTGCCGTTGTTAACGGTCTCTGGGGCGGCAAGCGTCTCAAGAAGCTGTCGATTTAAGGGGCTGTCATGTTTGAACTGTTAAAACTGAACAAGACCGTTGATTTCCTGAAGCACGCACGGGTGATCAGCCTGATCTCCCTGCTGCTGATGGCGGCGTCTGTGGCCTCTCTGGCCACCCGAGGCATCAACTGGGGTCTGGATTTCACCGGCGGTACCGTCGTAGAGATTGTCTACTCCGAAGCCAAGGGTACCTCCGAACTGCGCAAGGCCGTGGAAGCCCAGGGCGTGGAAGGGGTGATCGTCCAGCACTTCGGTGCGGCCACCGACCTGATTGTCCGTGTTCCGCCCAAGGCGGGTAAGGGCAACGAGATGGTGTCCCGCATCGAGAATGCGGCCCGCAGCCTGGAATCCGACGCGGTAATCAAGCGCGTTGAATTCGTCGGCCCTCAGGTGGGTAAGGAGCTGGCAGAGCAGGGCGGCCTGGCCGTACTGACCGCCATCATCTGTATCCTGGCCTATGTGGCGTTCCGCTTCGAGTGGCGTCTGGCCCTGGGCGCGGTCGCGGCCCTGGTGCACGACGTGACCGTTACCCTGGGTGTGTTCTCCTTCTTTTTCCTGGAGTTCGACCTGACGGTGCTGGCGGCGGTACTGGCGGTGGTGGGTTACTCGCTCAACGACACCATCGTGGTGTTCGACCGGGTTCGGGAGAACTTCCGCAAGATGCGTAAGGGGACCCCTGAACACGTGGTCAACACCTCGGTGACCCAGACCATGAGCCGGACCATCATCACCACTGGCACCACCCTGTTTGTGGTGATCGCCCTGTTCGTTCAGGGTGGCTCCATGATCCACGGCTTCGCCACCGCGCTGCTGCTGGGCATCGGTTTCGGTACCTTCTCCTCCATCTATGTGGCCAGCTACGCCTCCATCAAGCTGGGCCTGACCCGCGAGCACATGATGCCCGTGGTGGTTGATAAAGAGGGAGCAGATCAGGAAAGCTTGCTGCCCTGATTCAGTGCCAGTCGCATTGTTCAACTCTAAGCCACCCTGCGGGGTGGCTTTTTTATGGCAATTTGTAGATGATGTCCGGGCACAACTCAAAAAGGATCAGTGAGGTGCTTGGCCAGGAATGCGGCGAACGGGACTTTGACAGGAGCCCTGCTGCGGGTCGACACTGAACGGAGTGACACGAGGATTAGAGTGTGGTTATGGACAGCTTTGTTGAGTTATACCGGGCCAGCAACGCCCTGGAAGCCCACGCCCTTAAGGGAGCGCTGGAGCAACAGGGGGTGATGGTACGACTGCTGGGGGAAGCTCTGGCAGGCGGGACCGGTGAGCTTCCCGTCGACAGTCAGGAGGTCGGCTTGTTGGTGCAACGTCGTCATTTGGAAAAAGCCAACGCCGTCTTGGAGCAGTATCATCAAAGTCAGGCCCCCTGGCAGTGTCCCAGCTGCGGGGAGCAGAACGATGGCCATTTCGAGACCTGTTGGCGTTGCGGGGGCGTCCCCCAAAAATAGGTCTTAGATATGAAGCACAATCCCGGATTTGAACAGCTGGTGGATTCCCTCCGCCTCAAAGTCAGTGAAATCTCCATCGATACCCTCCTGAACTGGCAGGACGCCAGTACTCCGCACCATTTGGTGGACTGCCGTGAGCAGGATGAGTGGCGAAAGGACCGTCTTCCCGGCGCCGCCTATCTGGGGCGTGGAGTGATGGAGCGGGATGTGGAAACCCTCTACCCCAACAAAGACAGTGTGCTGGTGATCTACTGTGGCGGCGGTTATCGCTCGGTACTGGCGGCACACAACTTGCTGCAGATGGGGTACACCCGGGTGCACTCTCTCATCGGCGGCCGCCGTGAATGGATGGCCCGCAGCCTGCCCATGGAAGCCTGATGCGTTATTTTCCCCTCTTCTTCGATACCCGGCAACGGCACCTGCTGATCGTCGGGGGTGGCGAAGTGGCGGCTCGCAAGCTGTCACTGTGGCGTCGCAGTGAGATGGCCATTACCCTGGTCTCCCCGGTCCTCAACGATGAACTGAGTGCCCGCCAGGGGGAGTTTACCTGGCTGGCCCAGGGGTTCAGTGATGACCTGGTGAGGGGGCAGCATGGGGTGATCGCCGCCACCGATGATCAGGCCCTGAACCGCCGGGTGGCCATGCTGGCTCGCCAGGCCGGGGCCTGGGTCAATGTGGTGGACGACCCCGAGGCCTGTACGGTGATCACTCCGGCCATTGTGGACCGCAGTCCCATGGTGGTGGCCATCGGCAGTGAAGGGGCGGCGCCGGTGTTGGTCAAGGAGCTTCGTCGGCGTATCGAGTCTCTGCTGCCGCAGACCCTGGGGGCTCTGGCACGCTTTATGGGGCAGGCCCGTTACCGCATCCCTTTGAAGGAACGCCGCTCCGTCTGGGAACGATTTTTGGGCAGCAACGGATTGGAGTGGGATGAACAGCGCAGCGAAGGCCGGTTCCAGTCGGCCCTTGAGGGAGAGGGGCTGCCAGGCTGGGTGCTGCTGGTCCCTGCTGACCAGGATGCAGAGCTGCTTCCGCTCAAGGCGGTTCGGCTGATGCAGGAGTGCGATGCCTTGTGGCATCAGGGTGCCCTGGCTCCGGCCCTGAATGAGCTGTGTCGCCGGGATGCCAGCAGACTGGAGGTGAGCGACTCAGCCCTGCCTGAGATCCGGGGAAAGGTGATGCTGGTGGCGGACACCGAGGCTCAGCAGCGGCTGATTGCTCAGCTTAAGGGGCAGCGTCTTATTCGCATCGAGCCGGGAAGGGTTTCGGGGTAGTCGGTCAGAACAGGTCGTTTCCGGTGACCACCATCAGGGCGAAGATCCACACGGTGAAGGCCATGCACAGGTGCACCATCCCATAGATCAGGGCATCGGAACGCTTCATCACCCGGTCATCCACTAACAGGTAGAGGTGGAGCAGGGCGATCAACCCCATGGCGATGTTCAGTGGCCACTGGAAGGCGTGGTTGCCCTCGGGAATCATCAGTCTCACCAGAATGGCAAACACCACCATCATCAGGGTTAATACCGGCGCCAGGCCGATTCGGTAACTGTCCGGATACCACTGCAGCACGTCATCTCCTTATCTCTTGATACCCAGGGAAAACCCTATTTCGGCCTCATGGCCAAGTGTTTCAGGCTCGGGGTATTACTTCCTGGCAATCAGCTGCGCCGTGAAGCGGTGCGGATTGCTGTGCTCCTTTTCAACGTAATGCAGAGTCTGCAGAGATGCAAAGTGTTGTTGCAGTTCGCCGGGCTTTAACAGGAAATCCGGGTTGCTGGGTTTGCCGATGCTGGCCTGCTGCTCAAGAAAGGTCTCGTACACCAGCAGGCCTCCCGGCATCAACGCCTGCTCTATGGCGCTCATCAGCGGGCGGTGCAGATAGTTGAACACTAGGATGGCGGCAAATTGCCGCTTTCCCAGGGGGGAGGGACCGGGTTGTTCCAGATCCTGCTGCCAGGTGACCAGGTTCAAACGCTCCTCGGCCGCAGTGTGTTGCAGCTGGGTCAGGGCGTCGCCATTGCGGTCACAGCACCACAGCGGCAGATCTCGACGGGCCAGGTAGAGGGCGTTGCGGCCGCGGCCACAGGCCAGGTCCAGTATGGGCCCCTGGGGAAGGGCGTCGAACAGCGGCAGGTTGTCGGTGATCAGGGATGCCGGGGTCTGGGGGCAGGGCATGGGGCTCTCCTTGAGAAGGTGCATGAGCCCCAGTATAACGAAATGACGGACAGCAGCTGATAAAAAAGCAATCAGCTCAATGTACTAGCCCTTAATCTCCTTGGGGCCGTCGATGCGCTTGCGGTGCACCACGGAGTAGTGACGCAGGCCGGCGGGACCGTGGGAGGTGACCACGGAGATCAGGGCCACCAGACAGAACAGCGGTACCTTGAATTGGGGAAAGGGATAACACAGGGCCACCAGCACTACCTTGACCAGGGTCAGCACCCCTTTCATCTGAATCAGCCACAGGGGGGAGCGGATGATCTCCCAGGCCATCAGGATAAGGCCGGTGCTCATGGCCAGGATCCACCAGGGCAGCCACAGCGCCTTCTCCACCTCATAGAAGAACCCGCCGCTGGCACCGATGATCCCCAGCACGTGCAGGGCGCGCAGGCTGGATTTACCCAGTCGCTGAATCCAGAACTGTTTCTCGGGGATGTGGGCGTGTTTCTTGGCCATGGGGGGATCCACTGGAAAAATTTGCCCAAGGGTATCACAGTGCCCCGGAAAGAGTGGACAGCCTTATCTCAAACACCCCCTGATGCCGTGATCCCCCGCACGTCGATGATAAATTCCCGAAACAGCCGGAAACTGAACGAGATTTTATTTTGTCCTATGGTTTACAGTTGAAATGAATCCGGGTAGGGAATCCGGCAGTATGGCAATGAAGAGGAGTGGAACATGATGAAGCGACTGATTCTGGGGGCACTGGTGATGAGCAGCGGCGTGTCCGCCATGCCCGGTATGGGCAACGGTATGCCCCAGAACACCCCGGGTGCCAACCCCCATGGTGCCATGCCACTGGAGACCGCCGAGCTGACGGGGGTTTTGACCAGCCAGCAACTGATCTTCGAAATGATCCCCATGGGCCGGGAGTACCTGGCCTATCAGGTGAATCAACAGGCGATGGCGCCCATCAAGGCGGTCAACGAGCCGGTTGAGATCCTGGCGGTGCTGGGGACCTGGGACAGCACCAGTCAACAGCAGGTGCCGCGGATGATGAAGATCCTCAAACTGGCGGAGAACAGCAACATCAGTGCCCGCTATATTGGTGTCGACAAGAAGGGCAGCGCCGGTGATCCCGAGCTGCTGGAAGGGGTTCAGGTACTGGCTTTCCCCACCTTCATCGTCCGCAAAGAGGGTAAGGAGATAGGGCGCATCGAAGGGGCGCCGGACACTGGGCTGGAACAGGCCCTGGTCGATATCCTCAAGTGATCTTTTCGAAGCCGCCGCCAGGCGGCTTTTTCCTGGCTGAGCCTCACACTCCTGGCTTATGAAATAACCTCAGGGTCAACGGCCAGTGCACCTCACGATGCTGCTCGGGTGCCCCCCAGGCGCCGGCCAGATCCTCCCAGGTCGGCTCCAGGGTCGCCTCCTCATGGTGACCCAGATACCGCTGCAGCGCCGACCAGGTTTGCAGGTAGCCGATAAACTGCGGCAGGGTCCAGCTGTGCCTCAGGGTCATCAGCCTCGGGGTTTCTTCCTCCAGGGGCAGGCTCAGGCCGGCGTAGCCCTGTTCCACCCAACGTCTCTCCTCGGTCCAGAATGGGCCGAGGATCTCCTCATAAAGATGGTGCACCACCCTGTCCACGTCGTTGCCGACACTGCAGTTGCCGTAACTCCAGATGGCCAGTAATCCGCCGGGCTTGAGTACCCGGGCTACCTCCAGTCCCATGGGCTCCAGGGCCAGCCAGTGCAGTGCCTGGGCGATGGTCACCAGATCCACACAGCCGTCCCGCAGTGGCAGCGACTCTCCCAGGGCCATCAGATAGTTCAGGTTGGGGGCCTGGCTGCAGTGACTGAGTTGATGGCGGCTGAGGTCCACCCCCAGGACTCGCTGGAAGTGGTGCGCCAGCGCGCGGGCGGACTGACCCGATCCTGTGGCCAGATCCAGGGCCAGGGTGCGGCAGGGAGCCTGTGCGGCCAGCTGATTGAACAGGGCGTCGGGGTAGTGAGGACGATAGCTGGCGTACTCCCTGCTGTGTCCGGAGAAGAGGTCCTTAGGTGCGGTTGGATTCTTCATAAAGTTTCGTAATTAAAAGTATTACCAAAGATAATTTTTACATCTTAGCCTGACGACTAAACTCCTAGTTTCTAATGAATAAGGGTGGAGTCCAGAGATGCAGCTACAGCTTCAGAATAAGCGGGTTTTGGTGACAGGTTCAACCGCGGGCATTGGCCGCGCCATAGCCGAAGCCTATCTGGCCGAAGGCGCGGAGGTGATCATCCATGGCCGGGATCAGCGCAAATGCGATCAGCTGGCGCTGGAGATTGCCGACAAGATGTCTGCCGCAGGACGCCTGTTTGCCGTGGCCGGCGATCTGTCCGATGCCGTCCAGACCCAGGCGCTGCTGACTCAGTGCGAGCAGTTGGGTGGTGTCGACATCCTGGTGAACAATACTGGCATCTTCGAGGTGAAGGCGTTCGAAGCGATCAGTGACGAGGAGTGGCTGCACTACTTCAATGTGAACGTGATGAGCGCCGTACGCCTCTCCCGTGCCCTGATGCCCGCCATGCAGGCGCGTGGCTATGGCCGCATCATCAACATCTCTTCCGAGTGTGGCATCAAACCCCTGGGGCAGATGGTGCACTACTCGGTGACCAAGACTGCCTTGATCGCCCTCTCCCGGGCCCTGGCCGAATTGACTAAGGGCCAGGATGTGACGGTGAACTCGGTGCTGCCCGGTCCCACCTGGACCGAAGGGGTGGAAAACTACTTTGCCACCCTGTCGGAGTCGGAAGCGAAGCCGGTTCAGGAGCTGGCCGACAACTATTTCAGCGAGCATGAGCCCACCAGTTTGCTGCAGCGCTTTGTTCAGGTGGAGGAGGTGGCCAAGGCGACCGTCTTCCTCTCCAGCAACAGGGCGATGAATGGCCAGGCATTGCGGGTTGAGGGCGGCATTATCCGTGCCCTGTAATGGTTTCTGAAACGACAGAAAAGGCGGCCAATGGCCGCCTTTTTTAGCTGTTGCGCATCATGTTGCGCTGGCCACTGCGCTGCTGACGCATCTGGGCATCCCACTGCTCATAGAGGCCGAGGATCTGACTGGCGATGGTCTGAAACCCCGGTTGTAGAGGCGGCTCATACCCTTTGGACGCGTAGTGGCGAGCCAGCAGGCACACCAGGTGCTCGGTTTGGGTCAGGGGCCCCTGATCCAGGCTCTTAATCACCATCAGCCTGAAGCCGATGCTCAACATCTGCAGCAGCGACCCCTCATTCAGCTCCTGCTCTCTCAGCAGGGCTGGGTCCTCGGCCAGCACCAGGTTGGTGAGCAGATTGACCACCTGATCCAGGGAGGTGGCTCCGTGAAACAGGTTGTGTACCAGGGGGTCGGACGCGATATGGGATTGCAGATCCTGAGCCAGGTCGGCCACTTCCCAGCGGCGACGGCTGAAACTGCGAATGTCGGACATGATCTCTAAACCTTTGTCAGCATCTCTGTTGCGCCTAAGTGTACCTTTGCCGACCGGGATTGTCTCACCTGTTACTCCTGGGTGAGCCTGGGGTGGAGCAATGACTCAATAACGGCTGACAAGGAGGGTTCACTGCCGTAGTATTGGGTGAAAAGTGAGCGCTTAGGGATAAGGCTATGAAACGAGTGGTGTTTAACCAGAAGGGTGGTGTCGGCAAATCCAGCATCAGTGTCAACCTGGCTGCGGTCAGTGCCGCCATGGGGTACAAGACTCTGCTGGTGGATCTGGATGTTCAGGGCAATGCCAGCCACTACCTGGGGGTGGATGAGGCCAGCCTGCCGGCAGGCAAGACGGTGGCCGATCTGCTCAAACAGACCGTGGGCTGGTTTGGTTCCCTGCCGGACCCGGACCAGTATGTGCACAGAACCGAGTTTGATAACCTCAGCCTGCTGCCCGCCAGCCCGGCCCTCGCCAGTTTGGAGCGGGAGCTGGAGATGCGCTACAAGATCTACAAGCTCAGGGATGCCCTCAAGGCCCTGGAGAAGCAGTTTGACCGCATCTATATCGATACTCCCCCCAACTTCAACTTCTACTCGAAATCGGCACTTATCGCCGCCGATCGAGTGGTCATTCCCTTTGATTGTGACGGCTTTTCCGCCCAGGCCATTCACCGATTGATGGATAACCTGCTTGAGCTGAAAAGCGACCACAACGGCAAGTTGATGGCGGAAGGGGTGGTGGTCAACCAGTTTAACGCCCAGGCGCGGTTGCCCCAGCAACTGGTGGCGGAACTGGAGGAGCAGGATGTGGTGCCCCTGTTCGGTACCCGGCTCTCCTCTTCGGTAAAGATGAAGGAGTCTCACCAGGAGCAGATCCCTTTGATCCACCTGGCGCCGGGGCACAAGTTGACCGGCCAGTTTGTTGAGCTGTTCCGTGAGCTTGAGCCTGACTTTGCCCGGGCTTAAATCCTGATCAGGCCGCCCCCTGTCCGGGGCGGCAACCGGCTTCCGTGACCACCTCTGTCCTCTTAACATAGTGATGCATGCGCATCCGACTATGTGCCTTAATAATCATCTGCTTATAGAGCAAATGCTCCCCTTTACCCTTTTGCGGCATTGTTAATAAACGGGATCCGGATCACCCCCGTGATCCGCGTTATTGCAGTTGAAATGACTCTTTAGAATTCACTGATATTCTGTGTTTTTTTAGGTTGAGGACCGAAGTGTGATCCCCGTCTCGCAGAATATTGTGCTGCCTCGGGCTTTTCTGGTCTTTCCTGCAACAAAAGTGACTTAAAAAATGCAAAAATAACTAGCAATGAAAATGAAAATAGCTATCATTTGCGCCAGAGCCAAGTCCATGAGGGCTTGAATCACAACAAAAAATTTCTGGAGCGATGATGACCTTTAAGTTGAAACCCATTGTAGCCGGCGTGGCTCTGGCCCTGACCGCCACCTCCTCCTTCGCCGCTGACTCCGTGCAGGAGCAGCTGAAAGCTCAGCAGGACCTGATCAAGCAGCAGCAGGCTGCCATCGAGCAACTGAGCCGTCAGGTAAAAGAGAACCAGGAAGCGGTAGAAGCGGCCGTTGAAGCGGTAGAAACCGACTCCGGCAGCAGCGCCATGGATAAGGTCTCCATCGGCGGCTACGGCGAACTGCACTACAACAACCTGACCGGTGAGGGCGGTGCCAGCGACAAGAAGGCCATCGACTTCCACCGTTTCGTACTGATGTTCGGTTATGAGTTTGCCGACAACATCCGCTTCTTCTCTGAAGTCGAGCTGGAGCACTCCCTGTCCGGTGATGGCAAGCCTGGCGAAGTTGAGCTGGAGCAGGCCTACATCGATTGGGACTTCTCCGACAACTGGACCTCCCGTTCCGGTCTGTTCCTGCTGCCTGTTGGCCTGCTGAACGAGACCCACGAACCTGATACCTTCTACGGCGTTGAGCGTAACAACGTAGAGAAGTACATCCTGCCTACCACCTGGTGGGAAGCCGGTACCGGTGTGATTGGTCGTCTGGATAACGGTGTGACCGTTCAGGGCTTCGTTCACAGCGGTCTGGAGACCAGCGTGGATTCCAAGTACTCCATCCGTTCCGGTCGTCAGAAAGTGGCCAAGGCCAACGCCGAAGACCTGGCAGCCACCATCGCCGTGTCCTACGCCGGTGTTCCCGGTCTGACCATCGGCGGCAGCGTCCAGTACCAGGGTGACATCACCCAGTCCGCCGACGCCGATGCTGGCAGCGCCTACATGGTTGAAGGTCACTTCGACTGGCAGTACGACGCCTTCACCCTGCGTGGCCTGTACGCCATGTGGACTCTGGATGGCAACGGCCCTGAGTCCCTGGGTGCCGACGAGCAAAACGGCTGGTACCTGGAGCCCAGCTACAAGGTGACCGAGAAGCTGGGTGTGTTCGCCCGCTACAGCACCTGGGACAACCAGGCCGGTGACAGCGCCGACAGCGCCAAGGCCCAGACTGACTTCGGTATCAACTACTGGCTGCACCCTCGCGTTGTGTTCAAGGCTGACTACCAGATGCAGGACAACGACAACGGCAAAGACCAGAAAGGCTTTAACCTGGGCGTAGGTTACTCTTTCTAAGATGCTGAAACAGTTAAAAGGGGGTCTAGGCCCCCTGTTTGCTATCCTGGCCCTGGTGCTGACCTTCAGTGCCAAAGGGGCTTCCGAATACCTGACTCAGGAAGCGTTCCTGTCTCAGGCGTTTGGTGGCGGCCAGCCCCAGCAGGGGACGGTGTGGCTCAAGGGTGAACTCAAGAGTCAGCTCAAGGCCCTGATGGGTGAAGCTTATCCCAAGCTCCGGGTACGCTACTGGCAGGACCAGGGGCGGACCGCCTGGGTGCTGGAGTCCGTGGGTAAGGATCAGCCCATCACCTTTGGCTACGTGGTGGAGAATGGTGCCATCGTTCAGGCCAGGGTGCTGGTGTTCCGCGAACACCGGGGCTGGGAGATCCATCGGGATGCCTTTACCCGCCAATATCAGGGGGTATCTCTGAAGGGCGATGCCCTGTCAGAGATCATCGATGGCATCAGTGGAGCGACACTGTCGGTGCACGCCATGAACCGAACCGCTAAAATGGCTCTTTTCCTGGCTGATCATGTGAAGCGATGAAAACCCGAACTCTCACCCGCTGGCACAGCAGAATAGGCATCCTGGTGTGTGCCTGGATCCTGCTTCTGGCCTGCACCGGTCTGGTACTGCAGCACGGCCACCGGCTGGGGCTGGATAAGCCTCTGCTTACCGGTGCCTTCTGGTACTCCCTGGCGGATCTGCCTCAGCCCAGTGTTTCTGGCGCCGAGGCTCAGGGGCTGTATCAGGTGGACAATCGCCTGCTCTCCCGCCATGGCCATCTGGCGATGCTCGATGGTGGGGTTCAGGGGCTGGTGGTGGGTGAGGAGTCGATGCTGGTCAGTGATCTGGGGCAGTTGTGGCTGCTGACCTTAGAGGGGGAGCTGGTGGACAGCACTCCCCTCGAGGGGTTTGTCCTGGCGGGCACCTCGGCTGCGGGCTTGCCGCTGCTGAAGGGGCGTGAAGGCCACCTCTGGCAACTGGACTGGTGGCTGGAGGCTCAACCTCAACCCACCGAGGTCAGGTTGGCGCAGGAACCCTTGCAGTTCATTGAAACCAGCTTGCCGGGGGAGATCGAGGACAGTCACAGCGGCGTCAGTGTCGAGAGGCTGGTTCTGGCTCTGCACAGCGGCCGCATCTTCGGTGCCCTGGGCGAGTGGCTGATGAGCGCCGTGGCCCTGATGGCCATCGGCATCGCCTGCACCGGGTTTGTCATCTGGGGACGGCGACGCTGATCTCCAGACGAGTCGAATAGAAAGAGGACGCCTTGGCGTCCTCTTTTTTTGGGGCTTAGGGCATCAGACTCTAGGGCTGTTCCGGGGTAAACAGCCGCTCCTCCAGGCTCAGGCCCAGAGCCAGGCGCCGGTAGGGGATGCGGGCGGCCTTGAGAGCGGTGAGCAGTTCCAGATCGAAATCCGGGTGGGCGGTCAGGTCGTAGCGCACCAGGTACTCATCCCTGTCCCGCTTGGTGATCTGGCGAACTCCGGCAATCTGGTTGAGCACGGACTGCTGGTCCTCGGTGCCGGGGGCCAGGGTCAGGGTGAGAGCCCCCTCCTGGCCGGCATCGTCCACCGCCACCTGGTTGCTGAGTCTGCCGTGATCGATGTGCAGCACGGTGTCGCACATCTTCTGCAGCTCCTCCAGGTTGTGGGAGCTGATGATAAAGCGGCACTGGCTGCGCAGGCGGTTAACCAACTCGCGCACGGCCCTGGCATTGGCGGGATCCAGGCCGGCGGTGGGCTCATCCAGCAGCACCAGTTCCGGCTGGCCAATGAGCGCCTGGGCGATGGTGACCCGCTTGCGCATGCCGTGGCTCAGGGACTGAGGCAGGCTGTTGAAGGTCTCCGACAGCTGCACCAGTTCCAGCACCCGACGCGCTTCCTCTTTGGGTTTGGGAATTCCCTGCAGGGCGGCGTAATGGGACAACTGGATGCCTACACTGAAACCCGGGTCCAACTGGGCATCCTGGGGCAGGGCCCCGATGCGTCCCAGCAGGGCGTCGCTGCCGGGATCCTCTCCCAGTACTTTGATCGCGCCCTGACTTGGCCTCAGGTAGCCACAGATAATAGACATCAGGGTGGTCTTGCCGGCGCCGTTGGGGCCCACTAGCGCAATGCTGCCGTTGGCGGCCAGATTCAGATCGACTCCGTCCAGGGCGTTCTTGCTGCCATAGCTCTTGGTCAGTCCGCTGGCTTCAATCATCAGGCTCATAGGGCGCTCCTTACCAGAGTGATTCGGGCCAGGGCGAGCATCACCAGGGTCTGGGCAAGAGGCAGCCAGCTGGTGGTGAGGGCGTCGGCCGGGGTCATCACCATCAGGTCCTTGATCTGGCCACCGGGGATCAGCAGCAGCAGCTGTTCAAAGGGTTGCCAGGCCATGGAGAGCAGGCCGGTGGCCAGCGGCGTCATCAGCCAGAACAGGGTGGCCAGTACCACCGCCTGACGGCCGGATTTGGCCAGCAGGGAGAGCAGGGCCATGGTGGCGGTAAAGGGCAGCACCACCAGCAGCAGGTTGAGGGTGACCAGGGCACTCTGTCCCAGCACCGGCATCAAGGGGGCGCCCTTATACAGGGCCAGCCCCAGAGTTCCCGCCAGGGAGGCGAGAATCATCATCAGCTGAATCGCCAGCATGCCCAGGAAACGGCCCAGCAGCAGGCTGTCACGGCTGACCCTCAGGGTCAGAAACCTCAGGGTGCCACGCTGAAGATCCGAGGCCATCTGGTCTGCCGCCAGGCCTATGGTGGCCATGGGGTAGAGCACCAGGGCCGCCACCCAGAACACCGCCAGCTCGGGGCTGGACCAGAGATAGAGGGTGCTCAGGCCATCGGGGGAGAGGGAGAGAAAAAACTCCCTCAGGTCGTCCCTGCGCATCAGATCGGCCGCACTCAAGATGGGGTAGCGCAGCAGCAGGCCCCACACCAGGGCAAAGGCCAGCAGCCACAGGGCGCCGCGGCGGGTGGCAAACAGCCGCCTCAGCTCGAAGACGGCGGTGAGCCGCAAATGGGTCAGGGACACAGGGTTCCTCCGTAGTTACTGTCGGCCGTCTTGAGCACGGCGCTTCTTGAATTCAGATTCTTCCAGCCACTTGGGCCAGTCACCATTGTTGGCCAGACGGGCGGCGATGATCGCCATCAGGGAGAGATCCTGCTGCATCCCCTCCAGGCTCCAGTCCGGGTTATAGTCGTCTGCCGGCTTGTGGTACCTGTGGGGAATGTAGTCGGGGTCATTGTCGCCCAGGCTCATAAACAGCAGGCCGGGTACACCCACCTTGGCCATGGCGAAGTGGTCGCTGCGATACAGCAGTCCCGCCTGGGGACGGGGATCCGGTTTGACCTTGCGCCCCTGGCTGGCGGCGGCATCCTGCAGGTAACCCTCCAGCTCCGACACCCCGTCGCCGTAACGCAGGATGTAGTCCAGGGCGTTATCCACGTTCATACCGTCGATGTTGAGGAAGGCAACAATCTGACTGTTGGGCACCGTGGGGTGGGCGGCGAAGTGGCTGGCGCCAATCAGCCCGGTCTCCTCGGCGGTAAAGCTGCTGAACAGGATGCTGCGCTTGAAGGGGTGCTTGCGGCTCTGTTCACTCAGCACCCGGGCCAGCTCGATGACGCCAGCCACGCCGGTGGCGTTGTCGATGGCGCCGTTGTAGATGTGGCCGTCACTCTCATTGGTGCCGAGGTGATCCCAGTGGGCGTGGATCATCACCACCTCTTCCGGGGTCTCGCCGCCGGGAAGCAGCCCCAGCACGTTGTGAGACTCGGCCATGCGGGTGCTGTTGTCGAATCTGAGGTTGGCCTTGCCGGGCAGGGGCACCGCCTTGAATCCGGGTTGGGCGGCGGCATCGGCGAGGGCGTCCATATCCAGTTTGGCCTGTTTGAACAGCTTCTGGGCGGCGCTCTGGTGCAGCCAGCCCATCACCGGCAGTTCGTCGGCGTTGTTGTTGGCGTCCACCAGGGTGTACTTGCTGCCGGTGTTGGAGTTCTCCACCACGCCCCAGGCGTAACCAGCGGCGTCGGTCTGGTGGATGATCAGGGCGGCGGCGGCGCCCTGGCGGGCCGCTTCCTCATATTTGTAGGTCCAGCGCCCGTAGTAGGTCATGGCGTTGCCCTTGAAGTGGGCGGGATCCTGGGTGGCAAAGCCGGGATCGTTCACCAGCATCACCACGGTTTTGCCCTTGACGTCCAGGCCGGCGTAGTCGTTCCAGTGGTATTCCGGAGCGTTGATGCCATAGCCGACGAACACCATGGGGGAGTCTTTCAACTCGATGCGTGGAGTGATCTGCTGGGTGCGGGCGGTGAACTCACTGCCATTGGTCAGGGTGAGGTCGCCCAGGGTCAGGGTCATCGCCTGATCGGCGGTGACCTTGGCCAGAGGCACAGGTTGCAGGTAGCGGTCACCATTGCCGGGCTTGAGCCCCAGTTTGGCAAACTCCTTGGCGATGTAGTCGATGCTCAGGGTTTCTCCCTGGGTCAGGGGGCCGCGTCCGCCATATTGGTCTGAGGCGAGGGTTTTGATGTGACTGCGCAGTTGCTGTTTATCAAACTCCGGGTCCGCAGCCATGGCGGCGGAGCTGATGCCCAGGGTCAGCGCCAGGGCCGCCCAGGACTTGGTGGGGAACGCAAACATCCTGTGTCCTTCTTCTTTGTTGATTTCTATATTTGTTTTAATCGGTCAACACTACCACAGGGTGGGGAGAAGGCACAGTGGGGAGGGCGGACGCCCTCCCCCAGGGGTTACTCAGGCGCCAGGCCGTCCAGGCCGATGACGCCAATGCCGATGCCGGGAGTGGCGAGGCCGGTGACGTTGGCCGGATCATCTACGGCGATGGCGGTGTAACGCATGCCCGCCTCGAAGGTCAGCTCCGCCGGACCGACCGCGATGGTGGCCGCATCTCCCGCCGGGGTGATCATCAGGTTGTAGGTTCCCGGAGGGATGCCGAGGATGCCGGATTCCGCCAGGTAGGGGACGTCAGACAGCTTGATGTCGTCATCATCCGGGGTGGTGTCGGTACTCAGATAGATATCCACGTTGCCGGCGGACTGACTGCCGTGCTGGACACGCAGCCTGGACTCGGTGGCGATGCTACGCAGATCCTCCTCCAGCGCCCACAGGGTAGGGGCGCCCATGGCGTCGAAGACGGCGGTGGCACTGTAGGCACGTCCGGGCATCAGCGTCAGGGCGGGGATGTCGATCACCACGTCGGTGGTGGCATTGAGGGCCACCTGAATCTGGTAATCGCCTGAAGCCAGGTCCAGGTAGCCCCGGGCCGGAGTGGTGTTGGCGAAGGTGAGGTTGTACAACGGGGAGTCCATGGCCGGCGCCGAGCCGTTCACCCAGATGTCCACCCCGCCAACGGCGCTGATGCCATGAGTGGCACGCAGGCCGCTGCCCAGATTGACGTCCTGGATGATCGCCGCATCGTTGCCGTTTTCATCCACGGCATTGTCGGCCACCAGCAGGTTGACCGGGGCCGCACCACTCTGGGTGTTGGCCACGGCGGCGATGAACAGGTCCGCCGCATCGGTCAGGGGCAGGGCACCGCTGTCGTAGGCGACAACCGACGCGTCGTCGGGATCGGTCAGTCGGATGCGGTAGGTGCCGGTGTCCACCATTACCGGGGTCTCGGTGAACTCGCCGAAGTTGAGCTCGGTGAGCTCGGTGGCGGCGCTGAGCTCATCGTCAGGACCGGTGACGTGCACGCCCACATTGCCGACCGCCGGGGCAGCATGGGCCACCTGCAATCTGAGCATGGTGGGATCGTCGGTGAGCAGGTTCCGAGGAACAACCACAGGGGAAAATGGGGTGGGACCGCTGCCTGCCAGCAGGCTGGCCACCAGTCCGGTGGCGGTGATGTTGTATTCGATGTCCGGATCCAGGGTCAGGGTCGCGTCGAAGACGGTGGCGGTGGTGCCGTCTGCCAAAATGCCTTCGACCCGGATGCGATGGCTGCCGGAGGGGAGGGCCAGCAGCGATGAGGCGTGTTGGTAATCCACTTCGGACAGCACAGTGGCTTCGTCCACCAGAACATTGACCTTGGGCGCATCCGGCGAGGCGTGGATGACGCGTACGTAACTCATGGTCAGTTCCGGGGGCGGGACAACAACGGGATCATCATCATCGTCATCACAACCGGTCAGGATCAGGGCCGAGGCGGCCAGAATGGCGGATAGGGGAAACAGTCTCATTGTGGTGCTCCATCAGGAATAAGCCTGGGAAATTACGGAGCACATTGGAGAGGCGATCACAGAATTGATTGATTTTTGATCACTCTTTTTGAAAGGAGATGAACACTTCTGCCACGGTGATGCCGAACTTGTTGATCTTGGCGCGATTGAGCAGGTGCCGGTCATCCACCAACACCATCAGGTCGTCGAAGCTAACCTGCCATTCGTCATCGTCGGTGACCAGCACCATCTGATATTGCCACCTGAGCAGGGGGCCATGGCGTTCACCGGAGGCGGTGCCTATGATGTCGTCCGCTTCTCCGGAGTAACTGTCGGGGCCGGTGCGGCGGATGCGCCACTGCCGGAACTGAGTCTCGCCATCCTCGTAGAGGAAGTACTCATCCAGCACCCCCTCTCCCTCTTGCCAGCGGCCCTCCAGAACCACGGTAAACCGGCGTACCACTTCACCAGTGAAGCTGGTCACCATCCCCTGAGCCTTGACCTTGCCGTCGAAGAACCTTTCCAGCTCCAGGGTGGGTTGCTGCGCCTTGATGGCGCTGTAATCGGCGCTGCATCCGACCAGCAGGGTCAGCAGCAGGGCAAACAGGGTTCGCATCTCACTCTCCTTTGGCTATCAGCCGTTGAGTCAACCTGGGGTAGGCGCTCTGCTCCGACAGCCAGATGGCCAGAAACTGTCGGTTGCCTTTGGACGGGGGCAACGAGCAACGAAGGTCGCCGTTGAACTCGATCTCTGCCTGGTTGCTCGGGGTCAGCTTGAAGCTCAGCTTGTCCCCGTCTGAGACGTCGGGAAAACAGGCGGCCACCCTATCAAGCCAGGCCAGACTGTCAGGGTCCTGGAAGTTCAGTCGCCGCCATTGATCCCTGGTGGCCTCCAGCAGTTGCGATGCGTCTATGTCGCGGTGGTAGGTGAGGCTGAGGGTCAGCGGTGCCCGGATCTCGGTAAACTGTCCATTGGGGGCATAGAGTCGAGCGGTGTAGATGTCCCAGAACAGCACGCGGAGTTTGCTCTCACCCACCAGAGGAAGGGAGAGGGCTGACGGGCAGGCCAGCATCAGGCTGAGCAGGAGGAATCCTTTCATGATTTGCTCCCAATAAATTTTATCATCAGCATCAACAGTCCCCACCACAGGGCAAACATCGTCCAAAGGGAGATGGAGGGAGGGGCAAGGGTGGCGGCGCCAAGGGCGGCGGCGGCCACATAGCTCAGGGGGCCGGTCGTGGCACCCAGAAGGAACAGGCCGTATGCGGGCAGCGCCAGACAGTTGACCAACATCAGCAGATAACGGGCGCAAGCCAGCCACAGTAACATCAGCCACAGGGGCACGATGAACAGTCCGGGCAAGGGGTCATGGGGAGTGAACAGGCCCGCCTGTATCCACAATGCGTCGACGGCGGATCCCAGCAGTGCGGTCATCAGGGACAACAACCACAGGCGCCACGGCCAGGGAGAGGCCAGAGCCCACAACCCCAGGGCGACAAGCTGCATCACGATGTGGGGCGTGGCGACTGAGCCAATCCAGAACAGTTGAAACACCGCACTGTCCAGAAGCAGTTGCCTGGTTTGCGGTGAAAGTTTGGGCCGGGCGAAAGGGGTACCATTCATCATCAGCTCCTCCAGTGTCTCCTTGTTACGTACCGAACGGGTGTTGAGATCACCGGGTGAACTGTTGGGCGGCCCACTGCGTAGAAAAGGGTATTGAACCGACTCAAGTGGTATGCCGATGCGACTCCCCCTTTTCCCATTGAATGCCCACGTATTTCCGGAGGGGCGTCTGGCCCTGAGGATATTCGAGGCCAGGTACCTGCGGATGGTGCGTGAGCGAGCGGGTCATGAACCCAGCTTCGCCATGGGTATGCTCGAGAAAACGCCTGACGGCAGCAGCCGGGTGCTCGGCGTGGTCACCCTGGTGAAGATGGTGGATTTTGACCAGCTGGACAATGGACTGCTGGGCATCACCGTAGAAGGGGTGTCCCTGGCACGGGTTGAGGAGGCGGAGAGTGACGAAGACGGCTTGCGTTGGGCGGACTGTGACCCCTTTGAACTCTGGCCCGAGGAGAGCCCAAGCGAGGATGTGCGGATTCAGCGGGCCCTTGGGCGACTCTTCAGTGAATACCCGGACATTGGCGATCTCTACCCCGAGCCCGGGCTCGACTCTCTCAGGTGGAGCCTGCAACGCTGGCTGGAGCTGCTGCCCATCGAGGCCTCCGCCAAGGCGACCCTGCTGACTCAGCCCTCCTCCGCAATGGCGGTCAACCTAATTCATTCTATTCTTGATAAAAGTGATCCATAGTAGTTGAGTCACCGTAGCAATGAACCTGAAGCCGATTGGGGACGCACGATGCGCCCTTCGCCGAGCCGCTACGGGGATCACGTATGAGAGTTGTATCGACGCCATCGAGTAACAGGGATTCCGAGACATCCATGACTGTGTCCGCCTCTCAGGACGACCTGAACCGACGCTTGGCTCAGGCCATGACACGTGTGGCCAATCACCGAGACAAGCAAGCCTATGCGGAGCTGTTCCGGCACTTCGCCGGTCGCGTGCACGCCTTCTGTTTTACCCGGCTGGGTGACGATCAGACCGCCCGCGAGGTGACCCAGGATACACTGCTGGCGGTGTGGCAAAAGGCCGCCAGCTTCGACCTGGACAAGGGGAACGTCTCCACCTGGATCTACACCATTGCCCGCAACCGTTGTTTTGACCTGGGGCGCCAGAAGCTGTCTCGTCCGACTCTGGTCAGCGCCGACGAGCTGTATCTGGAGCCGACTCCCGTCGAGGACGAGTGTGACCTGCAGATACAGGGTGAGGCGGAGAAGCGGCGACTTAACGAGTTGATCGCCCGACTTCCGGAGAATCAGCGTCAGGTGGTGTCTCTGGTCTACCTCAAGGAGATGAGTCATCAGGCGGTGGCAGAACATCTGAATCTCCCCGTCGGGACAGTGAAAAGCCGGCTGAGACTGGCCATGGAGAAACTTTCGATGCGTTTAACCAAGGGGGCACTGGGCTATGAGTGACCGTCATCATCCAATCGCTAAGGAGCTCGAACAGTTTGCCTCGGGTGAACTGGACGATGTACTTGCCATCATGGTGTCTGTGCACCTTGGCCGGTGTCGCCGCTGTCGGGATCGGGTTGAACTGCTGCAACAACAGCAGGCAGAGCAGCTGTCTGCGCTGAGCCTGCCGTCAGAGTTCGGTGACGATGAGTTGGCCAGGATGCTGAACAGGCTGGAGGACGCCCCGTCGGTGGTGCCTCAGCCACCTGAGTCAACGGAGATGGAGTTTCAGGGGCGACGCATTGCTCTTCCTCCCGCCCTGGCCGGTCTGGTGGACAGAGCAGGCCCCTGGAGTCGGGTGGTAAACCGGCTCTGGAGCGCACCGATCCAGGACCATCAACGCGCCTACCAGTTGAATTTCATCTACATGGAACCCGGTGGCAGCATCGCCGCTCACACCCACAAGGGCAAAGAGTGGACCCTGGTTCTCGATGGCACCTTCAGTGACGACTCCGGGGATTACGGCCCCGGGGATCTGGTGCACTGCACCGAGTCCAATGAGCACAGCCCCAGGTCCGACAAGGGGTGTTTGTGCCTGGCGGTGATCGATGCCCCACTGCACTTTACCTCTGGCCTGGCGCGGGCGTTGAACCCCTTCAGTCAGCTGTTTTTTAAGACAGGGGGCTGAACCCAAGCCAAACAAAACTGAATACAGTCTGAATAATCGAACGATTTCAGCACACTGGTGGAACCGCTCTGACCCCTGATAACTCTGAAGAATCAGGAGAAGGAGCGGTTTTTGTGATCCGGTCGATCTTGAAAACCCCCTTCATCACCCAGAGAGTAGGGACAGGGCCGCTCATCAGAGCGGTCCGGTTTCTGGAAAAGGAGACTGAATGGGCAAGTTTTTAAAAACGGCGCTGATGTTGTTCATGGTGGGGCAGGCCCCGGTCCAGGCAGCCACTCAGCTATCCCTTGATACATCTCTAGACAAGCTCCCCGGACTGGAGCGTTCCAACAAGGCAGAAAAGGGCCTGCCGGGTCTGATGGCCATCGAAAGCCAGGATACAGCATCGGCGGTTCAGCCGACCTCAGACTTCGAAAACCTTTATCTTCGCGCGCAGCATGCTCAGAATGAACTGGCGATGCTGACCCACCGCGTGGCCTATCTATCCTCCACCCAAGCCGATGTCCCCGCCGTCAAAGGTCGTGAGCGCGCGTTGGCAAAGCTGGAGGGCAAACTGGATGGCGATGTAACACTGCTGACGGATCTGGCCCGCACCACCCTGGTGGCGGATGACGTGGAGGGTCTGCTCCGGGCCTACCATGAGCTGGATCGCCATGGAGAGGTGGTCAGAGTGAAAAACCGGTTTCTCACCCCCAAAGCCAATGGCTACCGGGATCTGAACCTGCTGGTTCGGTTACCGGAGAGCCTGATGGTGGCAGAGGTGCAGATCCACCTGCGTCCTTTCGCCGAGATTAAAAGCGGCCCGGAACACGATCTGTATCAGCAGATCCAGGAGCTGGAGCGCCAGGCACTGGTGCAGCAGCGCCCATTGAGTGAGTTTGAACACGCCCGGGTAGAGCGACTGCGTCAGCAATCGACGCTGCTCTATCAGCAGGCCTGGGAGGCAATCTCAACCCCCGGCAGGGTCAGGTACGGTTAACCACCAAGGGCGGAGTCTTCTCCGCCCTTTTTTATGCTTGCTGGGGCGCCAGGGTCAGTTGAGGTCACCATCCTGCCAGTAGCGGCTGCCGTTGATGTTGGCATCCAGCAGCAGCCCCTTCTCATTGAGCACGTAGAGGGCAACGCCGTTGTGGAACGACTGACCAAACTTGGCGGATTCGTTCCAGGCGAGGATGCCTGCCTCGGCGCCGCCACTCCAGCCATCGTTGACGAACTTGTCGAAGCTGGCCTCATCCTCGAACAGCATCACCTGCTGGTAGAACTTGGCGCCAAAGCCCAGGGCCAGGCCCCCCCCCAGCATGTTCATATAGGTGCGTTTGCCGCTGTGGCGGTTGACCGCCACTCCGGAGCCGCCATTGGTGTGCAGCAGCAGGGAAAACTGTCTGGAATCAAACACCGCATAGCCATAGGCGTCATCGTACAGGGGTTTGACTTGTGGGTGCTCGGTCAGCAGCTTGACCAGGGTGACCTCGGACAGGGTATTCAGGGCGTCTCTGGCCTCCTGAGGGCTGTCTGGCTCCACCATCTCCTCCAGTTTGGTCTCGCCCTGGTGGTACCAGGTCTTGCCCTTCTCCAGGGCATCGTCGCTCCACTGGCCGGCGCTGTCCAGGGCGCCCTCTGCCCAGGCGGAGGAGGCCTCCCAGGTCTCCTGGCTCCACTCTCGGGTAGCGCTCCAGGCGTTCTGACTCACCTCGGCGGTGCTTTCCCAGGCCTCCTGGCCCACTTCCGAGGCCTTGTCCCCCAGCTCCCTGGCCTTGGCTTTCAGCTCATCCCAGCCGGCCTGGATCGGAAGGCTCAGGGTGGCGGCCAGGGCCAGCAAGAGTGCCTGTTTCTTCATGGTGCTCTACTCCGGTAATCATCTTCGGCGTCAGTGTATCATCGTCGGGTGAAGAGGAGGTGGATGAGGTCACTACCGATAGATTTGCGATCGCCCCTCAGTCGCAGTCTCAATGGTCATAAGGGTTCTGCTCGGGCTTAACAAACCCCCTATGGTTTTAAGGCCAGGGAGTTGGGCTTAGGCCTGACAGTCAGCCAAAGCTGAGGCGGCTGTTCTGTGTAAAGGAGCCACAACTGGCTTTGGATCAGCTCAGCAGTTCGGCATCGGAGACCAGATACTGTTCAAGTTCCCGGCGGATGTGAACCGGCATATTGGCTTTTCGCTTGTGGTGAAAGTCGTACACCACCACGTCGGCGCTGCCCACCGAAGTGACCGTTTGTTGGCTCTGGCTGAACACCTGGTATTCCATGGTGAATCGGTCATCACTCAGCTCGGTGATGCGGGTGCCTACCAGCACAGAATCGGGGAACAACAGGGGGCGCTTAAAACGGCAACGGGTTTCCGCCAGTATGGGACCGATGCCGCTGCGCTTGAGCTCCTCCATCAGGCCGATCTGATTGAAGAAGTCGATTCGGGCGGTTTCGAAGTAGCGAAAGTAGACGGCATTGTTGACGTGCTGCAGAGCATCCATCTCGCCCCAGGCAACCTGAATGGGGGTATGGATGGGGAAGGCTTGGGTGAAACTCTCCATGATAAATTCAAACATCCGTTTAGATTGGGTGTTTTAACTTAACAGGGGGCAGGGGGAAAAACAAACGGGCCACCCTGAGGTGGCCCGTCGCGGAATCAGGCGGCTTCCGCCGGCTGCTCCTCTTCAATGGGTTCGTCCCCGGCCAGCTCATCCACGATGGCGGCACAAACTGCGTCGCCGGTGATGTTCAGTGCGGTACGGATCATGTCGAAGATACGGTCCAGGGCAAACAGCAGTGGCAGGCCCTCGATGGGGATGCCGGCGGCCAGCAACACCGCCACCACCAGGAAGGAGGGGCCGGGGACGCCAGCCTGGCCGACGGCACCCAGGGTGGCGGTCAGGATGATGGCGACGTAGGCGCCCAGTCCCAAATCTACCTGAAACGCCTGGGCGAAGAAGACCGCCACCAGGCCATAGTAGATGGCGTTGCCACTCATGTTGATGGTGGCGCCCAGGGGCAGCACGAAGCTGGCGGTGGAGTTGCGGATGCCCAGCTCTTTCTCACACACGTCCATGGTCACCGGCAGGGTGGCCATGGAGGAAGCGGTGGAGAGGGCCACGGCCTGAGGTTTCTTCATGGAGGAGACAAACTTACCGACCGGAATGCGGGTCAGTGTCTTGATCATCGCCGGGTAGAACAGGAAGCCGTAGATGAGGATGGTGGCCACGTAGACCAGGAACAGGTTCATTACGGTGCTCAGGGCGGCAAAACCAAAGGTGCCCACGGCCTCGGCCATAAGGCCGAATACGCCGATGGGGGCGACCTTCATCACCACATTGATCATCCAGACAAAGGCGTCCACTACGGTGTTGATGCCGTCGATCAGGGGCTTGGAGCGGCTGGCTTCCACCTTGGAAAGCGCGATGCCGAAGAAGAGGCAGAACACCAGAATCTGCAGGATATTGCCGTCATGCAGCGAGGTGAACACATTGGTGGGAATCATCCCGGTGATGGTGGCCCAGAAGGTGGGCAGTTGACCCTTGTCCGCCAGGTCACCATCGTACAGGGCGTCTACCGAGGAGAAATCGATGCCGATGCCGGGTTGGAAGATTTCGCCCATGGCCAGGGCCAGAGCGACGGCAACGGCGGAGGTCAGTCCGAAGAAGCCCAGAGTGGTCAGGCCGACACGGCCGGCAGCATGGCTGTTGCCCAGGCCTGCGGCGCCACTGATGATGGCCACGGCCACCAGAGGAATCACCAGCATCTTGATCAGGTGGATGAAGATGCTGCCCAAGGGAGCGAATGCCGCGGCATCCTCCCCCAGAAGAATACCGACCAGGGTGCCGACGATCATGGCAATGATCACCTGAACACCTATGTTGCTCAGCAGACTCGTTTTCTTTTGCACAGGTAACGCCTTTGTTAAGAGGTTGTTGATCTAAATGTTAATTAATTCAATGAGCTATGACTCTTGTCCGGTCACTTTTTCGAATATGCCGCATGTTTTTACTCCCTTTAAATCCTCATTTCAAACCCGGAAACGGCTAATTGCGACTTGGTTATGACTAACACGATGAAAACCTGACGGTTGTTTATTTTTGGGGGCCAATCTCTCGTTTGTCTTGGTGTTAATAAAAGGGGGGGAGTGATGTGTCCGGCGGGGGGGCTTCTGTTGTGGAAATTGGGGTCTTTCTGGAAGGGGTGAAATGAGAGCCGTTCTGGGGCGGTCTGGTAGGGCTGATGACAACAACACAAGAGACCCAGCATGGAACTGATACGCTACCTTGGCCGAGCCAACCTGAGCGAGACCACCCTGATTCGTTATCTGGTCGTGGTGACCTCCTGCTACCTCATCTGGTTGGGGCTGCTGAAGCTCAGTGACTCGGAGCTGAAGATGATCCAGTACTGGCTGGGAGGAAGCAGCCTGTGGGCACCGGTTCTTCAACTGTTGCCAGTCGAGACCCTCGCCACCGTTATGCTGGTGACTGAGACCCTATTCGGGGGACTGCTGCTTTCCGCATTGTGGGGAGGGCGTTTTGCCTGGATAGGGGCCCTGGGGGGCATGGCAATCTTTGCCCTCAACTTTGGACTGCTGTTCACCAACCCTGTCTTCGTAGCGGATCTGGGGGGCTTTCCCTGGTTGGGCGCCGGCCAGGGGCTGATCAAGTACCTGGCGATGTTTGCCGTGGCCCTTTTTCTGTTTGCCCACCTGGCTCAGTTGGCTGGCGTGCTTGAGGCGGGGGAGCTACTCAAGGGCTGGGCGACCCGGCTGGCCCTGGCGGGCATAGTGCTGGTGATGGGGTGGATAGGTTTCCTAAAGTTCCAGCCCTATGAAGCGCAGGGAATCGTGGATCTTATGCAGTCCAACTGGCTGTTCAGCTGGACCTACCTAGTCTGGGATGTGCAGGGAGCCTCCAACTTTATCGGTGTGGTGGAGCTGGTGTTTACCGCCGGGATTCTGGCTTTTCCCGTCAGTGTCACCCTTGGGCGCCTCGGAGCCCTGGGAGTGGCCCTGACCGCCTTTGGCACCCTGAGCTTTCTCTTCTCACTTCCCGGGTGGAGTGCGGATGCCCATTTTCCTCTGCTGAACAGCAGTGGTGTATTTATTATTAAGGATCAATTGCTTCTGGCTGCTGCCGCCATTCTCTGGCACAGGCATTCAAATTGCGAAGTTGCTAAATAAGCAATCACTAATATACTGTGGGTTCACTCATGGAGAGAACCCACAGGAGAGTAGGGATGAAAAACGCAGTGGCCATCGGCCTGATGTCGCTAATGAGCATGGGGGCCTGGGCAACCCAAACCGAAGAGATGAGGCAAGAGGGTTTATCGGTCATCAAGCAGTTTGGCAGTACCCTGAAGCCAAGCCTCAAGGCGGCCATGCAGGCCGGCGGACCGGTGGCGGCGGTGGCGGTGTGTGCCAATCAGGCACCGAGGATCGCCGCTCAGTTGTCGGAGCAGAGCGGCTGGCAACTGAGACGGGTCAGCCTCAAGCCAAGAAACACCAAAATGGCCCAGGCGGATGAGTGGGAAATCCAGGTCCTGACGGAGTTTGAGCAGCGGTTGCTGGCGGGCGCCGCGCCCCAGAGCCTGGTGGCGGAGCAGCCTCGGCGGGAGGAGTACCGGCTGATGAAGGGCATCGTGGTCGATAAGGTTTGCCTGCAGTGTCACGGTCAGCAGCTGGCGCCTGAGGTGCGCCAGGCCATTGTGGAACACTACCCTTCGGATCAGGCCACCGGCTATGAGCTTGGGCAACTGCGGGGGGCCTTCAGCGTTCGTCGCAGCCTTTAATTCAGTCCACCGGGGTCCAGAGGATGGCCCCGGTGTGCCTTTCGTTGGGATCAGCGGGTTTCGATTTCGTCAAACTCGACCTTCAACTGATAGACCTCTCGTTGCTCCACCTCGATGCGCAGGTCCAGGCCCTCCTTGCTGGCGCCGGGGCGCAGGTAGGTGTCGGCCATCCGCTTGATGGAACGCCACATCGGCAGGGTGTCCTGACCCAGTACCTGACCAAACTCATCCATGACGATGATGCGCACATCCACCTCGATGATCGCCTCTCGCCCTTGGTTGGTGACCGAGGTGGGGATGATCAGCTCGCCTCCTTGGTAACGGGCTCGGCCCAGCAGGGCATCCAGACCATAGTCTGACAGCTGCATCACATCCTTGGCCTCGCCTGGGCGGACGATGACGCCACTGGACATCGGTTTTTTCGGCATCACCTTCGCCTTGGGCTGGGCAGCCGCCTTGGGCAGGGCGGGTATGGCGGTTGCGGCCACGGGGGCTTGCGGCTCGACGGGGGCCTGCAGGACCCCGGTGTCCTCGACCTTGGGGGCTTCGGGCGCCAGATACTGCCAGGTGAAATCGTCATGGAGTATCACCTTGCGGCCATCCTCCAGGGTGACCACCTGGTCGGCGGCCTGGACGGAGAAGCCCATCATCAGTGCCAGCAAGGCGGCAAAGGGTTTGACTGACATGTTGTTGTGTCCTTGAAGTGAATCTGGTCTCAGGGTATCAGAAAGGTTTTGAAGCTGCACAGTGGGGGAGCACATCAAGGCCGGGGACTCAGCCAGCTGATAAGCTGTCTGCAGCGGTGGCGTATGACAGGAGGAAGTGCTTTGGTTTTCAAGCTGATAAGCCTGTGGTTACTGATGGCTCTGGGGGCGGTGGTCAATGGCGGGATTCGCCAGCGGTGGCTCAGCCGCGGACTCGGTGAGGCGTGGGCCAAGCGCTTGAGCGGTGCCGTGCTGATCGCCTGGATTGCTCTGGTGATCGGCGGGTCACTGCCCTGGCTGGCGCTGGCCTCAGTGGGGCAGGCCCTGTTGGTGGGTGCCTGCTGGCTGATGATGACCCTGATGTTTGAACTGGCCATGAACAGGGGCAACTGGGGGGCGCTGAGGCGCCAGCTTGCCCCTGGGGGACCGGACCTGATGTGGCTGGTGTTGCTGGAAACCCTGCTGCTGCCGCCCCTGTGGCTAATGTGCTTTCCGGGCTAGCGGGTCATCGCCGGTAGTGGCTCATCACGATGGAGCCGAGCAGCAGTTTGGTTTCAACCAGCTGAAACCACAAGGGACTGGCAAGCTCACCAAACAACGGCGTACCGCCGCCGAGTAACACAGGTAATCGGCTGATGATCATCTCATCGATGAGACCGGCTTCGAGGAAGCTCTGAATGGTCTGTCCCCCATCGATGTAGAGTCGTCGGAACCCCTTGTCGTTGAGCTGGCGGGTCACCTCCTCGGGTGAGCCTTGAATCAGCTGTGCTTTGTCCTGCAGGGGCTCGGGAATGGCGTGCAGGGAGCGGCTTAGGACAAACACCGGTTTGCTGTAGGGCCACTCTCCGCCAAAGCCACATAGGGTTTCAAAGGTGTTGCGCCCCATCACCAGGGCATCCACCGAGTCCATGAAGGCCGCAAACCCGCAGTCGTCCTGCTCTGGGTTGGGCAGGGTGGTTAACCATTCCAGCCCACCCTGTTTGTCGGCGATGTAGTTGTCCAGGCTGGTTCCGATAAAGACGATGTTGCTCATGTTCTCTCCGTTCATTGCAGGTGGCCACTCAGGTTCTGCTTGGCTTTGATTGATGTTTATTCTACACTGTAGAAATTGTATTTTCAGACTAGCGGGAGTGAGTTTTGACTGTCAAGGGGAAACGTCGCGGCCGACCATTGGGGGGAGCGGCCCTGTCCCAAGAGCGTATTTTGGAGGCGGCCACCGAACTGCTGGGGCTGGAGGGCAAGGTGCCCAGCCTGAGGAAGCTGGCGACGTCACTGGGCGTGGATGTGATGGCGCTGTATCACTACTTTCCCAATAAGGGCGCCTTGCTGGAAGCCCTGTGCTGCCAGCTGGTGGCGGGGATCTACACCCCGGTGGAGGGCCAGCCCTGGCGACAGGAGCTGACCAGGCTGAGTCAGAGCTACCTTGCCCTGCTGCGACGCCATGGTGGCCTGCTGGAGACCCTGCTGGGGATGTCCTCCCTTGGTCCGGCCCAGGTGTTTATGACACGGTTTGACCAGGCGGTGACCCCCCTGGGGCTGGGGGAGGCGCAACGCGGCCATGCCATGGCCCTGCTGGTGGATTACCTCCATGGCTTCGCCCTGGCGATTCACTGCACCAGTTGCGGTGGTCTGGAGGATGACACCCACCTGCAGGGGCCGCTGAACTTCTATCTGGATGCCCTGGAGGCCAGGGCCTGAAAAAGCTAAGGGCGCCATAGGCGCCCTGATGGATGTTGTCTGCTTAGCCGTGAAGCAGCGGCGCCAGCCATTTGCGGGCCTGCTCCAGGCTCCAGCCCTTGCGCCGGGCGTAATCCTGCAACTGATCCTCACCGATGTCGGTGACGCCGAAGTAGCGGGATTCGGGGTGGGCGAAGTACCAGCCGGAGACCGCCGCCGTGGGGTACATGGCGAAGCTCTCGGTGATGTTGAGGTCGATGTGGTGATCCGGTCGCAGCAGTTGCCACAGGGTGCCCTTTTCGGTGTGATCCGGGCAGGCGGCGTAGCCCGGGGCAGGACGAATGCCCTTGTAACGCTCGCGGATCAGCGACTCGTTGTCCAGCTGCTCCCCGGCATCATAGCCCCAGAACTCCTTGCGCACCCGCTCATGCATCCGCTCCGCCAGGGCCTCCGCCAGGCGATCCGCCAGGGCCTTTAACATGATGGCGTTGTAGTCGTCGCCGGCGGCTTCGAAGCGCGCCACATGGGGCTCGATGCCGATGCCGGCGGTGACCGCGAAGGCCCCCATATAGTCGCGCTTACCGCTCTCCTTGGGCGCCACAAAGTCGGACAGGGCAAAGTTGTGGTTGCCGGCGCGCTCTATCTGTTGGCGCAGCATATGCAGCGTGGCGACGGAGGTGTCGCGACCGTCATCGGCGTAGAGTTCGATGTCATCACAGTCGACCGTGTTGGCCGGGAACAGGCCTATGACGGCAGCGGCCTTAAGCCACTGCTGGTCGATGAGGGTCTCCAGCATCTTCTGGCCGTTGGCATAGAGTTCACTGGCTTCGTCACCCACCTTGGGATCGTCCAGAATGTCCGGGAATCGCCCGTGCAGGCCCCAGCTGCGGAAGAAGGGGGTCCAGTCGATGCGCCCCAGCAGGTCGGTCAGCGGGTACTCCTTGAACACCCGCACCCCGGTCTGCCTGGGCTTGCAGGGCCGGTAATTGTCCCAGTCGATGGCGTTGCGGTTGGCCCTGGCCTGTTCCAGAGAGACCAGGGTTTTGCGCCGGCCCTGGGCCTCCCGGCGCGCCTTGAGCTCGCCATATTCGTTGTACACCTGTTCCACGAATCCCTGGCGCTGTTTCTTATCGATCAGCTTGGCCACCACCGGCACGGTACGGGAGGCGTCCGGCACATAGATGGCGCCGTGGGGGTAGTGCTGATGAATCTTCACCGCGGTGTGGATCTTCGAGGTGGTGGCACCGCCGATAAAGCAGGGGATCGTCAGTCCCGCCTTCTGGAACGCCTTGACGTTGTGGATCATCTCATCCAGAGAGGGGGTGATCAGCCCGGACATGCCGATGGCGTCGGCGTTTTCGGCAATGGCGGTCTCGATGATCCTCTCCACCGGCACCATGACTCCCAGGTCGATCACCTCGTAGCCGTTGCACTGCAGCACCACGGCGACGATGTTCTTGCCGATGTCGTGCACATCCCCTTTCACCGTGGCCATGACGATCTTGCCGGCGCTGCTGACCTCCTGCTTGCTCTCTTCGATGTAGGGGGTCAGATAGGCCACCGCCTGCTTCATCACCCGGGCGGATTTCACCACCTGGGGCAGGAACATCTTGCCGTCGCCGAACAGATCCCCCACCACGTTCATCCCATCCATCAGCGGACCCTCGATCACCTGAAGGGGGGCGTCCGCCTCCAGGCGGGCCTGTTCGGTGTCCTCTTCGATAAAGTCGGTGATCCCCTTGACCAGGGCGTGCTCCAGCCGCTTGGTCACCGGCCAGCTGCGCCACTCCGCTTCTCTGGGATCCGCTTCGGCGGCGCCGTCGCCCCGGTACTCCTCGGCGACGGCCAGCAGTCGCTCGGTGCCGTCAGGCCGGCGGTTGAGCACCACATCCTCCACCCGTTGCCGCAGCTCATCGGGGATGTCGTCGTAGATCGCCAGCTGGCCGGCGTTGACAATGCCCATGGTGAGGCCGGCGCGGATGGCGTGGTAGAGGAACACCGCATGGATCGCTTCCCGTACCGGGTTGTTGCCCCTAAAGGAGAAGGAGACGTTGGAGACGCCGCCGGAGATCATCGCGTGGGGCAGGGTCTGCCTGATGGTGCGGGTGGCCTCGATGAAGTCCACGGCGTAGTTGTCGTGATCCTCGATGCCGGTGGCGATGGCGAAGATATTGGGATCGAAGATGATGTCCTGGGGCGGGAAACCCACCTGCTCGGTCAGCACCCGGTAGGCGCGGGTGCAGATCGCCACCTTACGCTCATAGGTGTCCGCCTGGCCCTGCTCGTCGAAGGCCATGACGATGGCGGCGGCGCCGTAGCGGCGGATCAGTTTTGCCTGATGGATAAAGGCCTGCTCCCCCTCCTTGAGGGAGATGGAGTTCACCACCCCCTTGCCCTGGATGCATTTGAGCCCCGCTTCGATCACCTCCCATTTGGAGGAGTCGATCATAATGGGAACCCGGGCGATCTCCGGTTCGGAGGCGATCAGCTTGAGGAAGCGCTCCATGGCGGCGACGCCGTCGAGCATCCCCTCATCCATGTTGATGTCGATGATCTGGGCACCGTTCTCCACCTGCTGACGGGCCACCGAGAGGGCGGTCTCATAGTCGCCCTCCTTGATCAGCCGCAGGAAACGGGCGGAGCCGGTGACATTGGTGCGCTCGCCGACGTTGACGAACAGGGCGTCGGCGTCGATGGTGCAGGGCTCCAGGCCGGCCAGGCGACAGGCCACCGGGATCTGCGGGGCACGCCTGGGGGCGTGTCGGTCCACCGCCGCCTTGATGGCGCGAATGTGTTCCGGAGTGGTGCCGCAACAGCCACCGACGATATTCAGCCAGCCCTCGGCGGCCCACTGGCCGATGATCTCGGCCATCTGCGCCGGAGTCTCGTCGTACTCGCCGAATTCGTTAGGCAGGCCGGCATTGGGGTGAGCCGACACCGGAAACTCGCTGATCCGTGCCAGCTCCTCCACATAGGGGGAGAGCTCTTTGGGGCCCAGGGCGCAGTTGAGGCCGATGGCCACAGGCTGGATGTGGGTCAGGGAGTTGTAGAAAGCTTCCGTAGTCTGGCCGGTGAGGGTGCGCCCCGAGGCGTCGGTGATGGTGCCGGAGATCATCACCGGCAATTTGCGACCCAGCTCCTCGAACAGGGTGTCGATGGCAAACAGGGCCGCCTTGGCGTTGAGGGTATCGAACACCGTTTCCACCAACAGGATGTCGGCCCCCCCCTCCACCAGGGCCTGCGCCGACTCATGGAAGGCGGCCACCAGCTGATCGAAACTGACGTTGCGATAGCCGGGGTCGTTCACATCCGGGCTGATGGAGCAGGTGCGGTTGGTGGGGCCGAGCACCCCGGCCACAAACCGGGGGGCGCCGGTCTCCCGGGCGACGTCGTCCGCCACCTGGCGGGCCAGCCGGGCAGACTCGAGGTTGATCTCCCGGGAGAGCGACTCCATCTGGTAGTCCGCCATGGCGATGGTGGTGGAGTTGAAGGTGTTGGTCTCGATGATGTCGGCACCGGCTTCCAGGTAGGCGCGGTGGATGCCGGCGATGATCTCCGGCTGGGTCAGGGAGAGCAGATCGTTGTTGCCCTTGAGCTGACAGGGCCAGTCGGCAAAGCGCTCGCCACGGTAATCCTCCTCCTCCAGGCGGTGGCCCTGGATCATGGTGCCCATGGCGCCGTCCAGAATCAGTATCCGCTGTGCGAGGAGTTGCTGCAGTGTGGTAGCCATGGCGCCGTCCCTAATTTCCCAAATAGACATTTATACGTTTAGACGTCTATCTTAGCCAAGGTGATGGCCTGTTGATAGTCCCCCAGGGTAAAAAAAGCGCAATGGCGCCATAGTGGTCGATTATGGGCGGGATGCCGCCGGCTTTGGATCAGCCACTTGGATTTCCCTGCGCTTTGGGTCATGATTTCCCTGATATAACTATTTACCCGAGGAGAGAGGATGATCGACCACGCCGAGGCGGTGCGCCGTTTCGCCGAACTGGGCCATGACACCAGGCTGAGTATCTTCCGCCTGCTGGTCAAAGGGGGCCTGCAGGGGCTGAATGTGGGCGAGATTCAGCAGCACCTGTCGATTCCTGGGTCTACCCTGAGCCATCACATCAGCCGTTTGATGAATGCCAACCTGGTGACCCAGGAGCGACGTGGCCGCGAGCTGATCTGTCGCGCCAACCTGGAAGCTACCGATGAACTGATGGGTTTCCTCAGTGCCGAGTGCTGCTCTCTCGAGTCCTCGGACACAGACTGACCCGAATCACTGTGGGTTTTCCCATGCCATGGGCCCGAAGAACCCTCTAAAATGAACCCTTTTCCTTGCAGATACAGGATGAATCCATGACCGATACCAACCAGCGCCACAAGGAGCGGCAGCAGAAGGTGAAAGAGAAGGTGGACGCCAAGGTCGCCCAGGCCCAGGAGGAGCGTGGTGTGGTGCTGATCCTTACCGGAAATGGCAAGGGCAAATCCACGGCAGGCTTTGGTACCGTGGCCCGTGCCGTCGGCCATGGCCAGCGCTGCGCCGTGGCTCAGTTCATCAAGGGCAACTGGGCCTGCGGTGAGCGGGATCTGCTGGCCGGACACGGCGTGCGCTTCCATGTGATGGCCACCGGCTTTACCTGGGAGACCCAGGACAAGGCGGCGGACACTGCCGCGGCTCAGGCGGTGTGGCAGCAGGTGAAGCAGGAGTTGGCGGATCCCACGGTGGACCTGGTGCTGCTGGATGAGATCACCTATATGACCAATTACGGCTATCTGGACCTGGATGAGGTGGTGCAGGCCATCGCCGACAGACCGCGGGAGCAGAGCGTGGTGATCACCGGCCGCGCCGCCCACCGTCGCCTGGAGGAGCTGGCGGACACCGTCTCGGAAGTGCGGCCTCTGAAGCACGCCTTCGAGGCGGGCATCAAGGCACGTAAAGGGGTAGACTGGTAAGCCTGACAGCGCCTTACGAGTCCCCCATGCAAGATTCCCTTAAGCGCCAGTTCTGGCGCTTTTTAGTGCCTACGGTGGCCGCCATGATGGTGAGCGGCCTCTACCAGTTTGTGGATGGCCTGTTTGTCGGTCGGCAAATTGGTGCGGTGGGGCTGGCGGCCATCAACATCGCCTGGCCGGTGATCGGCCTGGTGTATGGGGCGGCGCTGATGGTGGGCATAGGCGCCGGCGCCCTCTCCTCCATGGCCCGGGGAGAGGGGGACGGTGTTCGGGCGGCGCGCTGGCTGGGCAGTGGCCTCTCCCTGTTGCTGCTGATGGCCATGGGGTGTGGCGCTTTGCTCTTGACCGTCGGGGAGAGCTTGCTGACCCTGCAGCAAGCCTCTGGCGAGGTATTGGCCATGGCCAGGGACTATCTGCAGGTGCTGGCCTGGGGCTGTCCTCTGGCCCTTGGCGGGATCGCCATCCCCTTCCTGGTGCGCAACGACGACGCCCCCAATCTGTCCACCCTGCTCATCGGCGGGGGGGCCCTGGCCAACATCGCCCTGGATTACCTGTTTATCGTACAACTGGATTGGCAGCTGCAAGGGGCCGCCCTGGCCACCGTCCTGTCTCAGGCGCTGGTGCTGTTGCTGGGGCTGGCCTATTTTCGCTCCTCCCTCTGCCGCACCCGGCTCTCCCTGGCGGACGCCGGATTGAGCCTCGCGGATGCCAAAGCCATACTGTCCCTGGGGATGGCCAGCTGGCTGATGTACCTCTACTACAGCTTCATCACCGCGGTGCACAACGCCATGTTGCTGGAGTATGGGGATGCCATTCAGGTGGGGGCCTTCTCCATCGTTGGCTACCTGTGTGTGGTCTACTACCTGTTTGCCGAGGGGGTCGCCGGCGGTGCCCAGCCGCTGCTCAGCTACCTGTTCGGTGCCAGGGAGTACCCCAGTTTGCAGAAGGTGATGGGCTGGGCCCTGGGGCTGGTGCTGATCTCCGGCCTGTTGACCGTCCTGCTGTTCTACTGGGTGCCCACGCCGCTGATCCACGCCTTTAACAGTGAGGATACCGCCCTGTTCGACGCCACCCGTCAGGGGCTGGCCTGGCACACCTGGGCCCTCTATTTTGACGGCATCATCTTCGTGATTGCCGCCTATTTCCAGTCGGTGGGTGACGGTCGCCGCGCCGGGCTCATTACCCTGGCCAATCTGGCGCTGCAGCTGCCGTTTCTGTTGCTGTTGCCTATCTGGCTGGGGGTGCAGGGGGTGTGGATCTCGGTGCCGCTGTCCAACACCCTGCTGGTGATCTGGGTGCTGTGGCTGTTGTGGCAGGATTGGCAGCGGCGGGGATTGCCGCTGCGCTTAAGCAATTAGGCTTGTTCCTCAGGCTTTAGCGGCTGGCCAGCTCCCCCTTCAGGCGCTCAATTTCCGCCTTGAGGATCATCACCTCATGCTCCAGCTCCTGGATGCGGGCCTTATCGTCCGCCACCACATCGGCGGTGGTGGGCATGGACACCTCTCCGGAGAACAGGTGGGCGTAACGGGCCTCGCGTTTGCCCGCCTCCCGGGGCAACTGAACCACCATTTCGCGCTCAGCCAGCCGCAGCAGCACCGAGTCTACCGCATTCACATCGGCAAACTGGGCCAGACGACCGGTGCGACTGCGAAGTTCACCCGGGGTTTGGGGACCGCGCAGCAGCAGAACGCACACCAGGGCCCGCTCCTGCTCGCTCAGCTTGAGGCCGCCGAAGGCGGTGTTGCAAAACCTGTGCTTGTATTTGCTGGCTCGGGCGCCGCCCTCTTCACTGACCAGGCGGCGGTCCATCAGGGCGTTGAGGGTTTGGCGGATTTCGTTGTCGCTGAGGGAGAGCACCGGGTCCCGGTTGCTCTTCTGGTTGCAGGCACTCTTCAGGGAGTTCAGGGTCAGTGGATAGAGATCTGGGGTGGTGCTCTCTTTCTCCAAGAGGCAGCCGATGACTCGGGTTTCATTAAGGGTCAGGTTCATCTCCACGGCGGGCCTCCTTAGCAGTTAGACCGCCTCAGTATTTCTCCTGGCGGATAAAACGGCAAGCCCCGACGCACGTGAATGACCAGCCTTTGAGCAGTGGCCGGGAAAAATACCCAGAGGTTTGATCTTCGGTAATAAACACCAGATAAGCATTGGAGAGCCAACCGGATCTATCGGCAGGATCTGAGAATTGTTTAGAAAACATTCAATCCAATTGTCAAAACTGCCGGTTGGCGTCTGAATTCTGGCCAATGAAATTGAATCGGGGTTGTGAGTTTCTGTATTCTGGTGACTTATCTCTAAGTTGCCGTGGAATCTCTCTTGAACCGCATCGCTGTCTTCGTGGATGTGCAGAACATCTACTACACCTGTCGTCAGGCCTTCGGTAGCCAGTTTAACTACCGGGCTCTGTGGCAGCATCTGTGCAATCAGGGAGAGATTGTGTTTGCCACCGCCTACGCCACCCACAAGGGCGACGATGGCCAGCGTAAGTTTCAGGATGCCCTCAAGCACATCGGCTTCGATGTGAAGCTCAAGCCCTTCATTCAGCGGGCCGATGGCTCAGCCAAGGGGGACTGGGATGTGGGGATCACCATCGATGTGATGGAGCAGGCCCCCCAGGTGGACACCGTGGTGCTGCTCTCCGGCGACGGTGATTTCGATCTGCTGCTGCACAAGGTCAGCCAGGATTACGGGGTGGATGCCCGGGTCTATGGGGTGCCCACCCTGACCGCCCACTCCCTGATGGAAGCCGCCTCTGAATTCTGCCCCATAGGTCCGGCGATGCTGCTGTGACTGCCGCTGCAGTTAATTGTTCGCCTTCTTCTCAAAGTACTGCAGGTCGATAAACAGGGTGGCCATCAGCAACAGTTGACGGCTGCGGTTGTCCAGTGAGGGGTCGCTGTACTCCACCACGAAGTTATCCTTGTCGGTAAACAGCTCGGTCAGCCCCCCGGACCAGCGTTTACTGATGCAGGCCACCTCCCGCCCCAGCCGCTCCACCGGGAAGGTCCAGATGCGCCACAGCGGCGAGGCGACCGTCATCATTACCCGGCCGCGTTCATCTTCGATGTCGAACTTCTTATGCCACAGGGCAAAGCGCTGCTGCACCGCCCCCAGTTTGACGCCGCTGGCATCGCTGACCTCCAGGCGCTGAAACCACCAGCGGAAAGGGTGGTGGGCGACCAGCAGCGGCACTCTTTGGGGAGAAAACAGGTGAATGTCGAAACGGCGCCAGTGGCCAAACAGTTGCCGGGACAGGGTGCCGAGCATGCCGGAACTCTGTTCGGCGGCATAGCCCAGCGGGCGTTCCTGGGCATCCAGCACCTGGTAGCGGTTGCGGCTCTCGAAGCCAAACAGTTCGGCCATCTCAAACAGTTGCTGAATGCGGATTCTGGAGTGGTTTTCAAGCATAGCGGGCTCCTTGCTGACGCCTCTACTATAGCGAATCTGTTGAAATCTATTGATCTATTTCGGAATCAGGCGTCTCTGGGCAGCCCTTTCTGCACCACCCGAATCAGTCGCTGTTGCTGTTTGGTGGTCTGGGCCAGTTCATTGCGCTGCTGTGCCAAGGCCCACTGAATATGTTCATCCACCATCTCGTCCACCCTGCCCAGCCCCTGTTCCAGAGCATCAATGATGGCGCCGTTGGCGGGAGCGTTCCCCAGGGCCACCGCCAGATTGCGCTGCCAGCGTCTGAAGCCGATGCGGCGGATGGGGGAGCCTTCGGTGGCACTGAGAAACTGCGCCTCGTCCCATTGCCACAGGGTCAGCAGCGGCACCTGGTGCAGTTGGGGACGGGTATGAAAGTCCCCCTCTGCGGTGAGGGGGGCGTCTCTGTTGTGAGGGCAGGCCAACTGACAATCGTCACAGCCATAGATGCGGTTGCCCATCAACGGACGCAGTGCCTCCGGGATCCCTTGGTCGGATTCGATGGTCAGGTAGGAGATGCAGCGGCGGGCGTCGACCACATAGGGAGCGACGATCGCCTTGGTGGGGCAGAGGGTGAGGCAGGCGGTGCAGCTGCCGCAGTCACCCTGGTAGGGGGCATCTTCAGGCAGAGGCAGGTTGGTGAGCAGTTCTCCGATAAAGAACCAACTGCCCGCTTCCCGATCGATAAGGAGTGAGTGCTTGCCCACCCAGCCGAGCCCGGCCTCCTTGGCCAGGGGGCGCTCCAGGATGGGGGCGGAGTCCACGAAGGGACGACCGTCGAAGTGGGCGACCCGCTCTCGCAGTCGGTTGCCCAGTTGCTTGAGGCGGTTGCGCATCAGCTTGTGGTAGTCCCGCCCTCCGGCATAACGGCTGATGTAACCGAGATCGGCTTGGCTGAGGGTGGCGGCAAACCCCGCTTGTGGGGGCAGGTAGTCCATGCGCACCACGATGGCGGTGACACTGCCCGGGTGCAGCAGGGCGGGCTGGGTGCGCATCTCCTGGTTGCGGGTCATGTAGGCCATGTCACCGTGGTAGTGGTTGGCCAGCCACTGCTTGAGTGCGCCCTGCTCGTTGGTCAGATCCAGACGGGTAATGCCACAGGCGGCAAACCCCAGCTCACTGGCCCAGGCCTTGATCTCAATGGACAGGGCGCCCCAGTCTGGCGCGCCCTGTGTTGTGCTTTGGTCGTTCATGGGGGCTAGGGTATCAGATCTTGCCCCCATCGGTCCTACTTCAGGTGTCCGGAGGTCATGGGCGCCAGAATCAGGCTGCCATTGACGGTTTTCATCTCCACTCTGGCGTCCCCCTTGCCCTGGCTGAAACTCAGGCTCTCTGTGGGGACATACTCACCTCGCTTCGGCTGGTGATCGCTGAGGCGGTTGCTGATGTCACCCCCTGGACCGGTGTCCAGCTTGAAGCGGGCTGAGGCATCCTGGGGCAGACTCAGCTTGGTGTCGCCGTTGACGGTATCGAAACTCAGCCTGGCGTTGCCGGTGAGGCTGTCCACCTCCACCTGGATGTCGCCGCTGACGCTGGTGACCTCCAGGGCGCCCACATGACTCAGTTGAAGCTGAATGTCACCGGAGACGTTCTCCACTTCAAGCCTGTCGCCGGCGCGGCTCAGCTGCACTTCGCCACTGACCGACTCCACACTGGTGTCGCCCTGAAGCTGCTCCGCCTTGACGTCACCGCTGACGGTTTCCAGCTCAATCTCTCCCTCCAGGGCTGTGGCGGTGATGTTGCCGCTGACGCTGTCCACTTCCACCTCTCCTGAGACCCGGGCGATCTCCAGGTTGCCGCTGACGCTTTCCAGCTCCAGCCCCCGGCTGAGGTCACTGACGCTGAAGTCGGTGCTGACGCCTGTGGCTTCCACCTCGATGGAGCCGGGCAGGGTGATGGTCAGTTTGCTGCCGTCGTTGTCCCCCTGCCATTGACTGGGTATCTTGACCTCGGCCACCAGGGTGTTGCCCTCCCGTTCAAATACCCACTCCTTGGCCTGGTCATCCAGCTCACCCTGAACCCGGATCTCGCTGTGGCTGCCCCCGCTGACGGTGACCTCACCGCGAGGCACCACCAGGGTCAGTTTGCTGATGCCTTGGGCATCCATGCGGCTGTCGATCGCTTCACCGGCCCACAGGGGCAGGCTGAGGCTCAGCAGGCCAGCGGTCAGTATCAGGTTGTTCATAGGGTTCTCCTTAGGATGATCGTATTCGTCGTTGAATAGGTTGCCTTGCCGGACAGGCTCTACAGGCTCTGCAGGCGCTGGTGACGCAGTTGCTGTTTCTGTATCAGGTCCAGCTCACGCTGCTGAACCCAGAGCCACAGCTGCAACAGCTCAGAGCTGTCCGGCTGCTGTTTCAGGGCATCGAACAGCTCCCGTTCGGCGCTGCGGATGCTGGCCAGGGCCTCGGTGGAGGCCAGTTCTCCCGGTGTGGTGCCGGTCTGTACCATCGCCGGGGTCAGGCGGGTCACCAGGCGTTGGCGACGCGCATCGTGTTGCTGCTGGATCTGGGTCAGGACGTCCAGCAAGGGGGCCTGGGGATCCGGGCTGCTCAGGCGTCCGCCAAAGAACCCGCCCAGGGTGGTGATCAGCAGGCTGGCGGCCAGGGCCCAGGGGAGCCAGGAGGGCCGCGACGGCGCTGGCAGGGGAGAGCGGTCCAGTCCTTTTTCGATGGCAGGCCACAGATCGCGACTGGGGGCCACCTCTGTGTCCAGTTCCTGCAGCAGTGAATCCAATTGGCGACTCATATCAGCATCTCCTGTAGCAGTTGGCGTGCCCTGTGGTACTGGGCCTTGCTGGTGCCCGGTTGAATCTCCAGCAGTTGGGCCACTTCGTGGTGGTGGTAGCCTTCAATGGCGTGGAGCACGAACACCTGACGTGCCCGTTCGGGTAACCTGGGCAGCAGGCGGTCCACCAGTTGCAACTCCTCCATCGCCTCCCCCTGACGCTGTGCCTCCTCTTCGTTCAAGGGCATCAGCTGAGGTTGCCCCTTGAGGTAGTTGAGGGCGTGGTTGAGGGTCAGGCGGTGCAACCAGGTGGTGAACTGTGCCTCGAAACGAAATTGAGGCAGCTTCTGCCACAGGCGGATAAACACCTCCTGGGTGGCCTCTTCGGCACAGGCGATCCGTCCGCTGAGTCTCAGACACAGGGCATACACCCTGGGGCTGTGGCGGCGGTAGATCCGGGCAAAGGCGTCACGATCGCCCTTCTGAGCCAGGCGGATCTCCTGTTCCTGCTCTGCCGGGAAGGGGGGCAGGTTCTGCGTCAATGCACTCTCCTTGAAGGGTTAATCCCAATGTCACTGAATATTTGATCATTACCGCTGGCCTAGATGGTTCCACTCCGCGTTGTGAGACCGACTGTTGGAATCGCCTGCGGCGACGTCTCACGTGTTGATTGGAACCATGTCTTCGGCGCACTAGATAGAACCTTGACTGACTGAAATTGGTATAGACCGACGGCGCCGACCATCTCTGATACTTCCTAAGACAGACCCAAGGTGGCAAAAGGTTGGAATGGCAACAACAAAAAGTTGCGCAACAGGACGAAGAATTCGAGTGAAGTCAGTTCACACAAGATGGGGTTTTGTGATCAATTTCCATGAATTCGGGCCGGGTTGCTGTCAAAATGCGCGACACAACCCGCGGATTGCCGCGATTCTCTCAGCTCCCCGGAAGTAAGCTCTGGCACGGATGAACTCCATACGCAGCAAATTGATCTTATGGTTGGCCCTGTTGCTTCTGGTGACCAACTGCCTTGGGTTTATCAATGCCCTGTGGACCGCCAAGGGGTATTACCAGGATGTCCACGATGCCAACCTGGCCCAGCGGGCCAGGGTGATGCTGCAGTTGCTCAACGAGACCCGGGCCGAGCGTGTGGATGAGGTGGTGCGTCAGGCGGTCAAACGGTTTGAGCAGCTGGATCTGACCTATCGGCAGGGGTGGATTCTTGGGGATGATGCCAAACTGAGCGGTTCGGATCTGGTGCATTACCAAATCTGGAGCCGGGGCCACTGCGTCAGTGCCAATGGCCACCCCTGTGTGGATGGTGGCATCTTTTCCGATCTCAATGCGGGATTTGCCCAGCAGGAGCACAGGGGCGACACCTGGCACACCTACACCGTCTACAGCTTGCGGCACGAACTCTATCTCACCGTCGGCTACCCCGATGCCCTGGGACGGGATCTGCTGCAGCGTGCCATGTGGGCCAGTTGGGGCACCCAGATGGTGCTGCTGACCCCACTGAGTATCCTGCTCTGCTCCCTGGTAATCAGCCTCTCCATTGCGCCATTGCGGCGCCTCAGTAAGCAGGTCAGCCAATGGCCGGCAACCCCCCTCCCTGAAGGCGAGGCCCTGCCCAAAGAGCTCAGGGCTTTCGTATCGGCGCTGGGGCGCAGTCAGGGTGCCCAGGCCGACGCCGAGTCTAAGCGGCGAACCATGGTGGCAGCACTCTCCAGGCGGGTCACCGGCCACCTTCATGGCCTGGGCGAGCGGTTGAAGCGGCACCCGGATGATCTGGTGGGGGCGGTGAGATCGCTGAACCGCTGTGAGAGGTTGGTGCGCAATGGCCACCTTCTCAGTGAGCTGGAGAGAAGCTGGCGCCAGGATGAGAGGCGTTGTGATCTCTACCGGGAAACGGCCCTGAGCTGCGCCCGTCATTATGGCGATGCCATGGCGCTGGGCGTCCGGCTGACCCTGCGTGGTCTGCAGCGTCAGGGCGACGTGGCGGTGCCTTCAGTGATGCTTCAGGGGATGCTGGATAACCTGATAGACAATGCCATCAACGCCAGCCCCAAAGGGGCCGAGGTGATCGTTACCGTGCGTCGATCCGAGGGAGGGCCCTTGCTGCTGACCGTGGCCGATGCGGGCCCGGGACTGGATGAACAGACCCTGAATCTGGAAGGGCTGGGCGAGGCGGCCAGGTATGAGCATGGGCTGGGCCTGGTGCTGGTGCGCGAGGTGGCGGCCACCTTCAATCTGGATCTGACCTTGGGCAGCAGCAGGTTGCTGGGGGGAACGCTGCTGCGTTGCAGTTTCCCTCCATTAGACTCAGATTAACCCGTTTCCAGGGCGGTGTGCTGGGACGGCCGTTCACCCTGGTACACCTCCAGTCTGTTGCGACCCAGGTGCTTGGCCCGGTAAAGGGCGGAGTCCGCCTGTTGCAGCAGATCCGGCAGCTGCTGCAACAGGCCGGTCACCGTGGCCAGGCCAATGCTGGCGGTGATGGTCAGCTTGCTGCCAGACCAGTCAACCCTGTGGTCGGCTATGGCACCCTGAAGGGTGTTGGCCACGTGCAGGGCGCCCACGGCAGGGGTGTTTGGCAGCAGCACCGCAAACTCCTCTCCGCCATAACGACACAGGACATCGCCGGGCCGCTGCAGAGCGCGTTCGCACACCTGGGCCAATTCCATCAACACCTTGTCGCCACAGGGATGGCCATATCTGTCATTGACCCTTTTGAAATGATCCAGGTCCACCAGCAGCAGGCTGAAGGGTTGCTGCTCCCGTCGGCTGCGCAACAGCTCGGTGCGGTAATGCTCATCGAAGTAGCCCCGATTTTTCAGTCCGGTGAGGGGGTCGGTGCTGGATTTCTCCTCCAGGTGACGGTGAACCCTGACCAGGGAGCGGATCTGCTGGGAGAGGCTGCTGTTACTCTGTTCCCGCAAGAAAGCGTGCTGGCGATGGTTCAGCTTGAGCAGGTTCCTCAGCTGCCGCCTCTGGGAGACCAGCAGTGTCAGCAGCAACAGTCCATGGCACACCGACCAGAGCAGGGCGCAGCTGAGGGTGACCAGGGGGGGCACCTGGGTATCCAGTACCAGGGTAAACAGCAGTGGCAGCAGCAGCAGCAGTTTGACCAGCTCGGTGGAGGCGAAGCTGCGTGGCAGCCTGTGGTTGCCATTGAGAATCCAGCTGGCCTGCCAGGCCACCAACAGCATCATCAGCGGTGGCAGGGCCAGATCCAGGATCCAGTTTGGTGTCAGCAGCAGTCCAGTCAACAACAGCACCAGCCCGGCTTGAGTCCAGGTATGACGACGAATGATGGCCTGACTGGCCTGCTGACTCAGCAGGGCGAGAAACAGGGCGAACCACAATGGCTTAATGGGGACATGGCCGGTGAGCTCCATCAGGGCCACAGCAAACAGAGGCAGTTGCGTCAGGCTGTGGGTCAGGGGCAGTTTGTCCGCCAGTATGGTGCTGGTGACCTGTTGGGTAAGCCACATCGCCAGCATCAGCCCCAGAAGCAACCCAAGGAACAGGTCTGGCAGGCGGGGGCGGCGCTGGGATTCGGCACTGATCTCCACCGCCAGGGGGGCATACAAATACAGGGTCACCTGTCGGGCGTTCACCAGGGGCAGAGTAAAATTCATGGGGCGGTAACTGGGGCCGTCCGACTGAAGAATCAGGTCAGTCAATAGCTGCTCGCCCTGGGTGACCATCAGGTGGCTGTCTCCCGTCCAGCCCTGGCTGATCTGCAGTCGCAGAGTGTCCCCGGTGGATGGCAAGGTAAGGCGCTTCCACACCATGGGGCCCCGCACGGCCATCAGGGAGGCGGGCTGCCAGTGGTGCTCGTCGCTAAGCTGAGTCAGGGAGGCGCTCTGCCCCAGATTGGCGTAGGCCAGCGGTTGTGTCCCGCCGATTGCACTCCAATACCAGCCGAGACAGAGTGCGCCGAAAACCAGCGCAATAAGTTTCAATCCATTGATAATCTTAACTTCCTTGCAAAACTCAGACTAGTTTTAGCAGAAAAGCCAAGTCGTTGCAGAAAATTTATTCAATGGCGACTTTTCCCCGCTGCAGAATGCCTTGCGACGCCAGCCGCCGACCTCTAGCATAAGGGCAGTAGTGGCTGGTAATAGGAGAGACACCATGCAACCGGTCTTTTTTGCCCTGATGTCCCGGATGCAGAATGTGCATCGCTGGGGCAAGTCCAACCCAACCCGCGCCGAAAATGTCGCCGAGCACAGTTTCCAGGTGGCGATGTTTGCCCATGCCCTGGGGGAGATTCGCAATAAGGTGTTCACCGACCAGCCGGGTGTGGACGCCAACCACCTGGCCGTGGTGGCCATGTTCCATGACTCTGCAGAAGTGCTGACCGAGGATGTGAACAGCGGCATCAAATACAGCGACAAGCGGATGCTGGCCCTGTGCCGGGAGATGGAGGCGATCGCTGCCCATATGCTGGTGACCACGCTGCCAGCCCCTCTGCAGGCCACCTATAAGGGGCTGATCGAACACGAGGGCGATGTGGAGACCGCGCGTTTCGTTAAGGCGGCGGATCTGCTTTCCGCCTACACCAAGGCGTTGTCGGAACTGCGGGCAGGAAATATGGAGTTTGAGGGAACCGAACGAAAGGTGTTGGCTGCCCTGACCCCCTTTGTCGATACCATGCCGGAGGTGGCCTGGTTTATGGAACACTGTGTGCCGGCATTCCAGATGACCATCGATGATCTGGTGGATGCGGCTCTGGTGGGAGAGCAACAGGGCTAGACTGCACAAAAGAAACGGGGCGCACTGCGCCTCGTTTCTTTAATAGGGTGGGCCATTCCATGGCCCGCGACAACCCGTATTACAGGTCGTCGGTGTTCTCAGACAGGTAGGCGGCTACGCCGGCAGGTGAGGCGTCCATACCTTTCTTGCCCTCTTCCCACTGAGCCGGGCACACTTCACCGTGCTCTTCGTGGAAGTTCAGGGCGTCAACCATGCGCAGCATCTCGTCGATGTTACGGCCCAGAGGCAGGTCGTTGACTACCTGGTGGCGGACGTTGCCTTCGGAGTCGATCAGGAAAGAGCCACGGAAAGCCACACCGGCTTCTGGGTGCTCAACGTCGTAGGCTTTGCAGATCTCGTGCTTCACGTCGGCAACCAGTGGGTATTTAACTGGGCCGATGCCGCCATCTTCAACGGCGGTGTTACGCCAGGCGTTGTGGCTGAACTGGGAGTCGATGGAGACACCGATAACCTTAACACCGCGCTTCTGGAACTCCTCGAAACGCTTATCGAAAGCGATCAGCTCGGAGGGGCACACGAAGGTGAAGTCCAGAGGGTAGAAGAAGATCACCGCCTTGGAGCCTTCGATTTCAGTCTTCAGGTTGAAGTTCTCAACGATCTCGCCATTACCCAGTACGGCAGCGGCGGTAAAATCAGGGGCAGGACGGCCTACTAATACAGACATGGTGTTCTCTTCCTTTTTAAAGGTTAATTTCAACGGCAATCTTAATCTAACTTACTAGACTGCCGACAAATTCCCAATACGTTAGTCATGTGAAACTGAGCACAGTATAGGGGGGTGTGTTCCTTTGAAGAATCGAATAAAATAGATTAAACCAATCGATTGTTCCGGAGCAGACGATGCGCAGACTCCCTAGTCTCAAAAACCTATATTATCTGGTGCATCTGCACAAGGCGCAGAACTTCAACCGTGCCGCCAAGGCGTGTCACGTCAGCCAGTCCACCCTGTCCAGCGGCATTCAGAACCTGGAAGAGCAGATGGGCTGTCAGCTGATCGAGCGCGACCACAAATCCTTCCTGTTTACCGCCACCGGCGAAGAGGTGGTCTGCCGTGCCCGCGAGTTGTTGGCTCAGGTGCAGGAGCTGACCGATCTGGCTCAGAGTGCCGGGGATGCCATGAGTGGCACTCTGCGACTGGGCTGCATTCCCACCATCGCCCCCTTCCTGTTGAACAGGGTGGTGAAGGAATCTCAGCAACGATTCCCCGATCTTACTCTTTTACTTCGAGAAGATACCACGGAAAATCTGCTCTCCATGCTCGGTAACGGCGAATTGGATCTGCTGCTGCTGGCACTTCCGGTGGACACCTCGGGTTTCCACACCATGGGGGTCGGCATCGATCCCTTCCAGGTGGTGATTCATCAGGACTCTGCGGCGCAGTCCAAGCTCAACTACGAGGATTGGCCGGACGAGAGCATCTTCCTGCTGCAGAGAGAGCACTGCATCACCGGCCATGCCATCAGTGCCTGTAATCTGGAGAACCGGGAGAAGATCAACCCCTTTGCCGCTACCAGCCTGCATACTCTGGTGCAGATGGTGGACTCAGGTCTGGGCAGTACCTTCCTGCCACAGATGGCCATCGATGCCGGCATTCTCAAGGGAACGGATCTGCTGACCTATGTGCCCGAGGGGCAGAAGGCGTACCGGGAGATTGGTCTGGTGTGGCGTCAGACGACCAGCCGTCTGCGCACCTTCAGAACTCTTGGGGAGATGATTGGGGACCTGCTGCCGAGTAAGTCCGACTGACGGAGAACACTTCGATCTCCTGCTGCTTTCCCTTGAGTCGAATGGGCCCAAGGGAGAGCAGATCATAGCTGTGGTCATCATCCAGCGCCTCTTTCACCTGATCGGACACCAACATCTGACATCCCAGGGGACCACACTGGTCCTGAAGGCGGGCAAGGGTGTTGAGTACATCGGAGAAGAAGCTGATCTCCTGCTTATACACTCCCACCAGCGCTGCCACCACTTGACCGCCATGGGCGGCCGCCTTGAATTTGGGCACGAAACCATACTCTTTCTGGAAATAGTGACGGTTCCAGTAGAGGGTCTGAACGAAGTCGAAGTAGACGTTGAGACAGAGCCGCGCCCTTGATCTGTGCCTCTGTGGCCAGCTGATCAGCACCGCATCTCCGACGTAGCGATAGATCTCCCCCTGGTTCTGGGTGACCACATCGGAGAGCAGGTCGAAACAGTCCTGGATGAGGCGGCTGAAACGATAATCTCCCAGGGCCTCGGCGTGGGCGGTGGAGCTGACCATGTCCAGAAACAGGAAGATACGCTCCTCATACCTGGGTTTGTGGTACTTGCCCATGCCGATGTTGAGCAGCACCCGTGGACCCACCAGCAACCCCATCTGCTCGATGAAGGCCAGCCCGGTACGCACCAGCACCAGATAGGCGATCAGGGTCTGGGCGGAGGGGGCATTGAGCACATGGGCGGTAAGGATCTGGCTGGTGGCGGCAAACTGCTCAGCATTGTCCCAGGAGTTGAGCCAATTGGTGATGTAGGCCAGGGTGAGGGCCCCCAGCAGCAGAAACAGTCCCTTGAATGCCACGATAAAGGCGTAGGGCATTCGCCGGATGCCGCTGACGTCGGTAATCAGGTTCGACAGCCAGTGCAGACAGCCGAATATCAGGCCCATATAGATGGAGAGGGTGGTGAGATCGGCAGCCGTGATCGCCCAGTACGGACGATCGTCCCCCTGAGCATAACGGAAGGTAACATAGGCCATCATCGCTAGAGACCAGGCGATAATGGCGAAGACCAGTTTTAGAAATTGTTGCCGCGACTGCACTCTGGTAAAGGGACTCTGTGATTATGGGGCCGGTGGGAAAGTTCCCGCCTAGCTTCTTTTATTTGTAATAACGAGACATTATACAAGTTTTGTGACCTCAACCCAAACGCATATCACTTTTTGGATAGGCATTATTTCAGTTGTTAAGGAAGTGCCTCTGTAGTAGGGCGTGGGTGAAGGGGATCTTCAGATAGAAGCCTCTGGGCAGGGTTTGAATCAGGGTGCCGTCCGGGCCAATGCCGTCGGTCAGCACCCGGCTGTTGGCGGCCTTGGGACGAAGCTGCAGCACCTCACCGTGTCGGGCGGTGATCGACTCCACCTCACCCAGGGTGACCCGCTCCATGATCTCTTCCCAATCCTGTTGCAGTACGTGCCACTCCTCAGGGGAAGGGCGCCACAACAGGGGCATCCCCAGGGTGCGCTCGGCCACTGGAATCTGCCTTTCTCCCAGAATGGGGATCCACAGGATCGCCGTCAGCTTATGGCAGACGGGGCTCTCCTCCCAACGCAGACCACCCAGATTGGTCAGGGGGCAGACGCTGACAAAGGTGGTTTCCAGGGGCTTGCCCTGCAGGTCGACCGGGATGGTCTTCAGTTCGATGCCCAGCTGTTCGAAGTCAGGGTGGGGTTTGGAGCCGGCACTGGCCCCGAGGTAGCGCTCCAGCAGTTGACCGCTCCAGCCTTTATGGCGCAGCAGGTTGTCGGGCACCGCTATGCCCAGCGCGTCGGCCAGCTCTCCCAGGGTCCAGCCGGCCACCGCCTCGGCGCGGTCGAGCAGCTGTGATTCGGAGTTTGGCGTGAAGTCGAGTTCGATCATCCCGCCATTCTAACCCGAAGCTCCCAAACTGTGACACCTCGATGGGGATAACTTTTGTGAGCGATTTTTGTACTGGCTTGTTGCCCACAGCGTGGCAAGCCCTGCAAAACGTCCTGCGAATGAGGCTAACTTCATGAAATTAAAATAATTAAGTCATAATCAAAATGCAGTAATTGTCACTGTTATTCAGGTTATCCCGCCCTTACCCGTTTTTTCTTAACAGAGTTATGCACAGTTTGACTGGATAACTGCCGGGAATTGATCCACAGGGGGCGGAGGGTGGTGGATCCCTAACCGGGTTGCCAGGGGTTTTCTGAGCAGTTGAGTCAAAGTCTGTACCAGGACACAGGGGGCGGTGAGATTTTGAACGATCCGAGATCCTCCGAAGGGATCTGAACGGTTTTTCTGGTTAACTTATTGTTTAAAATGGTTTTATTTTTGCGGCTTCACTCCGTTCAAGGATGGATTATGTTCATCCTTTGCGGATATCTCCACCACATACAAATTTACAAACAGGCTTATCCACAGTTGCGGTTGATAACTTTAGGGTGAATCGACCGGGGGATAAAATTTCTGTATATAAGTGTTGAAAATTCTCAAAGTTACCCACTGTGGCCGCTCTCTAGCCCGGGATTGCCCCCGAGCGTCATTCTGTGGAACAATCAGAGCAAGATAAAAATCAATCGGATGACATAGTGATCGACAACGAAGGCTATAGAGCCAATGTGGGGATCATTATCTGTAACCGCCAAGGCCAGGTGCTCTGGGCAAGGCGGTATGGCCAACACTCCTGGCAGTTCCCCCAAGGGGGGCTGGATCAGGGAGAATCCGCCGAACAGGCGATGTATCGCGAGCTGTATGAAGAGGTAGGACTGCAGAAAAAGGATGTCAAAATCCTCGCCAGCAGTCGCTCCTGGCTCAGATATCGTCTGCCCAAGAGGCTGGTCCGGCAAGATTCCAAGCCGGTATGTATTGGTCAGAAACAGAAATGGTTTCTGCTGGAGTTGGTGTCCGGCGAAGATCAGATCGATCTCAAGCGCAGTGGCCACCCTGAATTCGATGACTGGCGCTGGGTCAGCTACTGGTACCCAGTTCGCCAGGTGGTCTCCTTTAAACGGGATGTCTATCGTAAGGTGATGAAGGAGTTTGCGCCGGTGGCTATGCCATTTCAGCCGCGCAAGGACCATACTAAACGCACCCGGGATGGAAACAACAAAGCCAGACGACGAAGAAGAGGCCGATGATTACCACACTGCGCACCATAGTGCAGCGGGTCGCTGAAGCTCAGACTGCGGAGCAGTCGATGATCGAGTTGGTGCAACAGACCCGCGCCGCCATGAACACCGATTGCTGCTCACTCTATCTTACCGATGGTGAGGGGCTAGTCCTCAAGGCCAGCGACGGCCTGGCTCCCTCAGCCGTGGGCCGGGCCCGTCTCAATGCCGGTGAGGGCATCGTCGGAATGGTGATGCGCCGGGAAGAGCCCATCAACCTGGCCGATGCGCCCTCACACCCCGCCTTTAAACTGCTTCCCGAAGTCGATGAAGATGAGTTCCGTGCTTTTCTGGCTACCCCCATTACCCACAGGAGTAAGGTCCTCGGGGTGTTGGTGGTGCAGCAGAAGTTGGCCCGTCAGTTCAACGAGGATGAGGAAGCCTTCCTGGTGACTCTGGCCTCGCAATTGGTGCCCGAGTTGCGCCCCAGCAGCGATGCGCCCGAATTGACCGACACCGGGCCCCGTCGCTGGAGCGCCACCGTGGCCAGCCCGGGCATCGCCGATGCCCAGATCCTGCTGGCGCGTCCACGCATCTCCCTCTCCATGGAGGCGAGCAAGGGCCAGGGCAGTGATCGTGAGTGGGACAGGCTGGAGCGGGCACTGCTGGCGACTCAGGATGAGATGACGGCCCTCAGCGGGCGTCTCAGCGGCGAGATCGAATCCCAGATCAGCGCCATCTTCGACATCTACCAGTATCTGATTGCCGATCCGGTGCTGCAGCAGGATCTGATGGCGGGCTGTGACGAGGGCTGGTCTGCGGAGACCGTGGTGTCCAGGGTCTTTACCCAGTATGTGGCCCGTTTTGAAGCGATGACCGATCACTATCTTAAGGAGCGCGCCAGCGACCTTAAGGATCTCGGTCAACGAATCCTGGGCCAGTTGGCCCGGCCCGGGCAGGGGGGCAAGCCGCCCACAAAGCCGGTGATCCTGGTGGCCAGCGAGATCACCGCCACCATGCTGGCAGAGGTGCCCCGCAGCAAGCTGGCGGGCATCGTCAGTGTCGAGGGGGGCGCCAGCTCCCACGCGGCGATTCTGGCCAGGGCGATGTCGATTCCGGCGCTGTTTGGCATTGATGGCTTGCCCATCCAGGCCCTGGCGGGCAAGCGCGCCATCCTGGATGCGGTGCGCGGCCAACTGCTGGTGGAACCGGCAGAGACCGTGGTACGCGAGTTTCACCGCTTCCAGTCCTCCCTGGCCAAGAAGGACGCCCGTTATGAGCGCGGCCTGACCGAGCCCTGCAAAACCCTCGATGGTGAGCCTGTGTGCCTGCAGGTCAATGCCGGGCTGGTGGCGGAAGGGGAGCAGCTGGACCCCGCCTATGTGGGGGGCATCGGCCTCTATCGCTCAGAAACTCTCTACATGCTGCAGAACCACTTCCCCACTGAGCAGACTCAGGAGCGGGCCTACGGTCGGGTGCTGCGTGCCCTGGGCAGCAAGCCGGTGACCATACGCACCCTGGACATCGGTGGCGACAAGCCTTTGCCCTACTTTCCCATTCGGGAAGACAACCCCTTCCTGGGCTGGCGTGGCATCCGCCTTACTCTGGACCATCCGGAGCTGTTCCTGGTTCAGGTGAAGGCGATGCAGCGAGCGTCGGTGGAAACCGGCAATCTGCGCATCCTGCTGCCCATGGTCTCCAACCTGGATGAGGTGGAGCAGGCCAGCAAGCTGATTGAACAGGCCCGTCGGGAGCTGGAGGAGGAGCTGGAGTGCACCCTGCCCAGAGTCCAGGTGGGGGTGATGATCGAGGTCCCTGCCGCCATCTACCTGCTGCCGCAACTGAGACAGAAGGTGGACTTCTTTTCGGTGGGCAGCAATGACCTGACCCAGTATCTGCTGGCGGTGGACAGGACCAATGCCCAGGTGGCGGACAGGTTCAGTCACTATCACCCTGCGGTGATTCAGGCCCTGGCCCAGACCGTCTCTCTGGCGGGAGACAGTGAGCTGAGTGTCTGTGGTGAGATGGCCGGTGAACCCGAGGGGGCGTTGATCCTGATGGCCCTGGGACTGCGTCAGCTGAGCATGAACCGCCGCAGCCTGGGCCGTATCCATCACCTGGTGCGTCACCTGAGCTCGGCCCGGCTGGAGCCGCTGCGCGGTGCCCTGCTGCAGGCCTGCGACGATCAGCAGGTGCGGGATCTGGCCCGCAGCTGGCTGGATGAGCACGATCTGTCGGAGCTCTACCAGGACGCCTAGGGCGATCATGGCAATTGGGACGCTGACTCAGTATCCTAGAGCCACTTTTAAGGGACGGGGGCCAAGTGCCCCCGCCGTCGTTGACGGCCCCGCCACCTCAAGGTGGTGGACTATACAGAAGATTCCAAGATGACCGAAAGCTACTTTGTGTTTCCCCAGATCGATCCTGTGATTGTCGAGATCGGTCCCCTGGCCCTGCGTTGGTATGGCCTGATGTACCTGGTGGGTTTTTTGGGCGCCATGTGGATGCTCAACCGCCATGCAGACAAGCCGGGCTCCACCTGGAGCCGTGATCAGGTCTCCGACCTGCTGTTTTATGCCTTTCTGGGAGTGGTGCTCGGCGGGCGTCTGGGGTACGTGTTCTTCTATGGCTGGCAGTGGCTGCTGGAGGATCCCCTCTACCTGTTTAAGATCACCAACGGAGGGATGTCGTTCCACGGCGGCCTGATTGGGGTGATCGTGGCGATGCTGTGGATCGCCCGCCGGCAGCAGCGCACCTTCTGGCAGGTGGCGGATCTGGTGGCTCCGACCATACCCATCGGGCTGGGTTTTGGTCGCATCGGCAACTTCATCAACGGTGAGCTGTGGGGCAGGGTGACCGATGTGCCCTGGGCGATAATCTTCCCCGGTGCCGGGCCTCTTCCCCGTCATCCCTCTCAGCTGTATGAGGCGGTGCTCGAGGGGCTGGTGCTGTTCCTGATTCTCCACTGGTACAAGAATCGCACCGACAAGCCCGGGGCGGTGGCCGGTCTGTTCCTGGTGGGGTATGGCTGTGCCCGCTTCCTCATCGAGTTCGTCCGTCAGCCTGACGCCCACATGAGCCTGTATATGGGCTTCTCCATGGGGCAGTTGCTGACCCTCCCCATGCTGGCCTATGGCGGCTATCTGATGATGCGGCCGACCAAATGACACTGTCCTTCAAAGGGGCGGAAATATAACAATATCTGAAGGTTTGTAGACCCATGAAACAGTATCTGGACCTATGCCAACGCATCGTCGACGAGGGCGACTGGGTAGAGAATTCCCGCACAGGCAAGCGCTGCCTGACGGTGATCAACGCCGATCTGGAGTATGATGTCGGCGGAAACCGCTTTCCGCTGATCACCACTCGCAAGAGCTACTGGAAGGCGGCCATCGCCGAGCTGTTGGGTTACCTGAGAGGCTATGACAGTGCCGAGCAGTTCCGTGCCATCGGCTGCAACACCTGGAATGCCAATGCCAATGACAACCCTGCCTGGCTGGCCAACCCCCATCGCAAGGGTGAGGATGACATGGGCCGGGTCTATGGGGTCCAGGGACGCGCCTGGCGCAAGCATGACGGTACCCCGCTGGATCAGCTGGCCAAGATTGTCGATGACCTGAGTCGTGGCGTGGATGACCGTGGTGAGATCCTCACCTTCTACAATCCCGGAGAGTTTGAGCTGGGGTGCCTGCGTCCCTGTATGCACACCCACACCTTCTCCCTGTTGGGGGATACCCTGCATCTGACCTCCTATCAGCGCTCCTGCGACGTGCCTCTGGGGCTGAACTTCAATCAGGTTCAGGTGTTTACCCTGCTGGCGCTGATGGCGCAGATCACCGGTCACAAGCCGGGCAAGGCCTACCACAAAATAGTCAATGCCCACATCTATGAAGATCAGCTGGAGCCGATGCGGGATGTGCAGCTCAAACGGGAACCCTTCGAGTCGCCGCGCCTGCTGATCAACCCCAAGATCAACAGCCTTGAGGATCTGGAAACCTGGGTGACCCTGGAGGATTTTCAGGTGGAGGGCTATCAGCACCACGATCCCATCGCCTACCCCTTTTCTGTCTGACCGTTGGCTGCCCCGGCCTGGGGCGGCGCCGTTTCGGCCATATCGAGTCCTGCCCGGGCCATACCCGGCCTGTGGCCGGGCGGGTGATGAGTCTCTCTCCCTTCCCGGGCGCATCTGAGGCCCTTGCTCCTGTTCGGTTCATCCATCGACTCAATCGCAATTTTAAGTGGTGGTTGACGGCCTGCTTTGTGGTAGTCTCATTTGCTTATGGTTGGGCTTTTGTTCAGCTTTCCCGAACTATAATGGAGCGGATTGCACCCTGCAGTCCCCACGCCGCACCTCTGCGGCACGGTTTCCGGTTTCCGGCCGAGACATCGGCTGGCTCGTCGATTTAAGGAGAAGCCCTCCCCCAAGGGAGGTCCAGGTTATGGCGCATCTAAATTACAATCACCTCTACTATTTCTGGATGGTTCGCAAGAAGGGTTCGGTCACCAAGGCAGCGGAAGCTCTGTTCCTGACGCCTCAGACGGTCACCGGCCAGATTCGTCATCTGGAGCACCGCCTGGGAGGCAAGCTGTTTCGTCGTCAGGGGCGTCAGCTGGTGGCTTCCGACCTGGGGGAATTGGTGTTTCGCTACGCCGACAAGATGTTCAGCCTGAGCTACGAGATGCTGGATCTGCTGAACTACACCCAGGACAAGTCGATCCTGTTTGAGGTGGGTTCCTCCGATGCCCTGTCCAAGAGCCTGGCCAGCCGGCTGCTGTTGTCGGTGATGCCCGATGATGGCTCGATCCACCTGTGCTGCTATGAGTCCGGCGAAGAGAACCTGATGGAGCGTCTGTCCCAGCACAAGCTGGATATGGTGCTCTCCGGCAGTGATGCCGAGTCCTTGAAGTACCCCGAGATCCTCAGCAAGAAGTTGGGGGAGACCGGTATCAGCTTCTTCTCCCAGGAGAAGGTGGAGGGGCGCTTTCCCGCCAACCTGGATGGGGCGCGCATCCTGATGCCTCACCGTAAGACCGCCCTGGGTCAGCAGCTGCTGCGCTGGTTCGACGAGGTGGGGGTGTCGCCGGTTATCGTCGGCGAGTTTGACGATGCCGCGATGATGAAAGCCTTCGGCCTCTATCGCCAGGGGATCTTCATCGCGCCGACCCTGTACCGGGAGGAGCTGTTGTCTCAGGGGGTTCAGTTGGTGGGAGAAACCGTCGACATAACCGAGCAGTATCATGTGATGTTCGCCGAGCGAATGATTCAGCACCCGGCGGTGAAACGGATCCTAGAGACCGACTTCACCGACCTCTTCAGTGGCAAGGAACCGGCCTTCAAACGGTTCAAGTAGTCAACATCGGGGCGCTCAGGGCGCCCCTTTTATCAGGAGCGGTATGACCGACCAAACCAAAGCTTCAGGTCTGGGGCTTATTGTGCTGTTGGGGGCCCTGGCGGGGCTGACCCCTCTGGCCATCGACATGTATCTGCCCGCCATTCCAACCATCGCCGATGAGATGAACACCACCGTGGCTCTGACTCAGCTGACGGTGAGCTTCTTCCTGGTGGGTTTTGCCGTGGGCCAGCTGCTGTATGGACCGCTCACCGATGCCTATGGTCGGATGCCGGTGCTGGGGGGAAGCCTGGGGGTGTTTGTGGTGGCCAGCCTGGTGGCGACCTGGAGCAGTTCGGTGGAGATGCTGATCGCCGCCCGCTCCCTCCAGGCCCTGGGCGGGGCGGGGGCCTCCGTGGTGGTGATGGCAGTATTGCGGGATCTGTTTCAGCGGGAGAAGTTTGCCCGGGCCATGTCCTTTGTGATGCTGGTGATGAACCTGGCCCCCCTGGCGGCCCCGATCCTGGGTGGTTATCTGCTGCTTCATGGCGGCTGGCGGGCGATCTTCTATCTGCTGGGAGGCTTTGCCCTGGCGCTGGTGGTGTTGATGCGATGGCGGGTGGGGGAGACCCTGCCAGCAGAGGGGCGTCAGCCTGCCGGATTCCGTGCGGCGCTTTCCCTGTATCGGGCCATCGTTGTGCATGATAGGGTGCGGGTGTACCTGATGGTGGGAACCCTGTTTTCTGCGTCTCTGTTCCTCTTTGTCACCGGCTCCTCCTACGTCTATATCCGCTATTTTGGGGTGGCCGCGGAGCACTTCGGCTACCTGTTTGGCCTGAATATTGTCACCATGATGACCCTGACCACGGTGAATGCCCGTTATGTCGCCAGGGTCGGTACCGCCAGGATGATGGTCCGGGGTCTGTTGATCACCGCCCTGGGGGCAGCCCTGGCCCTGGCCACTTCATTGCTGAATGAGCCGCCTCTGTGGGCGGTGGTGGTGCCCATCATGCTGATGATGGGGCCATTGGGCATGGTCAGTGCCAATGCCACCACCCTGGCCCTGGATGCGTTCGAGGGGGCGGCAGGATCGGTATCCGCCCTGGGGGGGGCCATGCGCTTCCTGGCGGGCGCCCTGGCCGGCGCCCTGCTGTCACTGGTGCACCCCGAATCCCCTGCACCCATGCTGGTGGGGATGGCGGTATGCTCGCTGGCGTCATTGGGGTATTATCTCTGGCACGAGAAACACCTGAGCGTTAAGGAATAACTATGAACCAAGAGAGGGAAAACCTGGCCCGGCTGAAGTGGGCGTGCCGTCGTGGCATGTTGGAACTGGATGTGTTGCTGGAACCCTTTGTGGAAAAGCACTACCTCTCCCTGGATCAGCAGCAGAAAGTGCAGTTCGAGCGGCTGCTGACCTGCGATGACCCGGATATGTTTGCCTGGTTTATGGGCCATGAGGCTTGCCCGGATCCCCAGCTGGCCGCCATGGTCGCCCTGATTCTGGAGCGCAACCGGGAGCAGCTGCGCTAACCCGCCGTTTTCAGACCGTCGCTGCGTCACCGTCCCCGGGGTCAACTACACTGTGCAGATGGCTGACCCCGTTCGTTACTCCTTCCCGGCCCCCAACTCCTACCCCAACTGGCTCAGGCTGGCGCTGAGTCTTGTGCTGCTGTTCAGCCTGTGGCTGTGGCCGGAAGGCAGGTTGCCCCTGCAGGCGCTCTGGCAACTGATGCTGGCTCCCCTGGCACTGTTGCCCTGGCTGGTCAGGGCACCGGAGACACTTCCCTTCCTGCTGGCAGACAATGGCGAGGGGGTGGAACTGGGCAGTGGTGAGCCGTTCCGGCTGGATCGGCGCAGTTGGGTACTGGGCTCAGTGGCGCTGTTGTGGGTGCAACCGGGAGGGCGACGCTGGTGGCTCAGCCGTGGTCAGATGGACAGAGCCGGCTGGCACCGGCTCTGTCGTATCCTGGTCAGGCTCGGGTCGACGGAGTCAGAACCGTAGGGGTGGGGTTGTCCTGCTGCTGGGGGTAATCCAGGGTGTAGTGCAGTCCGCGGCTCTCTTTGCGGGCCATGGCGCTGCGAATGATCAGCTCTGCGATCTGCACCAGGTTCCTCAGCTCCAGCAGGTCATTGCTGATCTTGAAGTCCGAGTAGTAATCGTGGATCTCGCCCTTGAGCATCTCCACCCGTCGCAGGGCCCGTTGCAAACGCTTGTCGGTGCGTACAATTCCCACGTAGTCCCACATAAACAACCTGAGTTCATGCCAGTTGTGGGAGATCACCACGTTTTCGTCGGAATCGGTGACCTGGCTTTCATCCCACTGTGGCAGTCCGGTGGTGTTCTCTACCTGGTCCAGTCTCTGGAAGATGTCCCGGGCGGCAGCCCGGGCAAACACCAGGCACTCCAGCAGCGAGTTGCTGGCCATGCGGTTGGCACCGTGCAGGCCAGTGTAAGCCACTTCGCCCACGGCATAGAGGCCGGCGATGTCGGTTTTGCCATCCAGGTCGGTCGTCACGCCGCCACAGGTGTAGTGTGCCGCCGGCACCACGGGGATCGGCTGCTTGGTGATGTCGATCCCCAGATCCAGGCAGCGCTTATGGATGGTGGGGAAGTGGCGGGTGACGAACTCCGGGTCCTTATGGCTGATGTCCAGATACATGCAATCGGCACCCAGGCGCTTCATTTCGAAGTCGATGGCCCGGGCTACTACATCTCGGGGCGCCAGCTCTTCGCGGGGGTCAAAGTCCGGCATAAAGCGGCTGCCATCGGGGCGCTTGAGCAGCGCGCCTTCGCCCCGCAGTGCCTCGGTCAGCAGGAAGTTTCGTGCTTCGGTGTGATAGAGGCAGGTGGGGTGGAACTGGTTGAATTCCATGTTGGCGACCCGGCAACCGGCTCGCCAGGCCATGGCGATGCCGTCTCCCGAGGAGACATCCGGGTTGGAGGTGTACTGGTATACCTTGGAGGCACCACCTGTGGCCAGAACCACGAAGGGGGCACTGACGGTTTCCACATGCTCAGCGGTGCGGTTCCACACGTAGGCTCCTACCACCCTGGCATCGCCGGACAGCCCCAGCTTAGCACTGGTGATCAGGTCCACCGCGTTGTAGCGCTCCAGCAGGGTGATGTTGGGGTGGCGGCGAGCCTGCTCCTCCAGGGTGAGCTGCACCTCCTTGCCTGTGGCGTCGGCGGCGTGGAGGATGCGACGGTGACTGTGCCCGCCTTCGCGAGTCAGGTGATAGCGGGGTTCGGTACCGGAGGGGGCGCCCTGAGGCTCCTCCTCATCGAAGTCCACCCCTTTACGGATCAACCACTCCAGTGCGGCCCGGGCTTCCCGGGCGGTGAACTCCACCGCCTGTCGGTCACACAGTCCGGCCCCGGCAATCAGGGTATCCTCCACGTGGGACTCCACGGTATCCTCTTCGTCGAATACCGCGGCGATGCCGCCCTGAGCATAATAGGTGGAGCCCTCGGTCAGGGGGCCTTTGGCAACGACGGTGACCTGGCAGCGATTGGCCAATTTCAGGGCCAGAGTCAGGCCTGCGGCACCGCTACCGATGACTAAGACATCAGTACTGTGTTCAATCCCGGCTTTCATTAGGTATCATGGGGTTTTGGAAATGTGACCCTATGTTACCCGCTTCCCGTTCCAGCACCAAAATTTCGCGGACAGTGCAGATTTTTCGATCGGATCACAATTTTTTACGAACTTTTACCAGTAGGCGCAGTCTACCTAAGTGCGCGGAGACGAGTAAAAGCAAAATCAGCAGTTTAGTTTATGGGAGAGTGCTCTCAAGTGAGTGAGCCAAACAGCGATCAGCAGCTGGTCGAACGCGTTCAACAAGGTGATAAACAAGCTTTTAATTTGCTGGTGATGAAGTACCAGCACAAGGTAGCCAATCTGATAAGCCGCTATGTGAAGAATCAGGGCGATGTCGCTGATGTGGCACAGGAAGCGTTTATCAAGGCCTACCGGGCTCTGCCTAACTTTCGTGGGGAGAGCGCGTTTTACACCTGGCTATACCGGATTGCGGTCAATACCGCCAAAAACTATCTGGTGTCACAGGGACGGCGGCCACCTGCAACGGACGTGGACGCGGAAGAAGCTGAGTTTTATGACGGTGCCGATGCACTGAGAGAGCATGGCTCTCCGGAGCGCCAGCTGCTGTCAGACGAGATTAAGAGGGCAGTGTTCAGCACCATCGAAACATTGCCGGAAGAGCTGAGGGTAGCCATCACACTCCGGGAGTTGGAGGGGATGAGCTACGAGGAGATCGCGACTGTAATGGAGTGTCCGGTAGGCACGGTACGTAGCCGTATCTTCAGGGCGCGGGAAGCGATCGACAAGAGGATTCAACCGCTGTTAGAGCGGTAGTATCAATCAGGGTGAACCATGACAGAACGTAAAGAAGCAGTATCGGCTTGGGTTGACGGAGAAGGAACCGATCTGGACCTCAAGCAGTGGCTTAAGGATGAAGAGATGCAGTCCTCCTGGGGTCGCTACCACCTGATTGGTGATGCGATGCGCAACGAGTTGCCCAAGGAGCTGAATCTGGACATCGCCTCCAGCGTGGCTGCCGCCCTGGAGCTGGAGCCCACAGTGCTGGCGCCCAAAGAGGAACCTAAGTCCTCTGAGCCAAGCCGACGCTCCATGGTCTCTGGCAAGGTGGTGGAGTTTTCTCGCCGCTTCGGTCAGTACGCCATCGCCGCCACCGTTGCCGCCATCGCCGTGGTGGGTGTGCAGCAGTATGGTGCCGAGCAGCAGAACAGCCCTGTGCCTGTACTCAATACCCTGCCGGTTGTGGGCGCTCCCACCCCAGCCAGCTATCAGGCCAACACTCCTGCCGCCCGTCAGGCCCAGGCTCAGAGTGCCGAGGCCCAGGCGATGGAACAGCGCCGCCGGGTGAACGCCTATCTGCGTGACCACCTGTTGCAGCAGCGTCTGAAGGGGCATAATGTGTCCAACGACGATCAAGAGCAAAACTAAGAGGCACGCTTGCGTAAATTCTTGTTTGTAGTGGCATGGTTGCTGGCATTGCCGGCCCATGCCGCTGGCGACGACCCCGCCATCGACTGGCTGCAGAAGATGCAGCACGCCCTCTCCAATACCCAGTTCCGCTACTCCCTGATACACCTGCAGTCGGATCACATCCGTCCCCTTCGCTATCTCCACGGCACCGTGGATGGCAAGGAGGTGGCCTACCTGGAGCACCTGAACGGCCCACAGAAGAATGTGGTCAGAATCGGCGACCAGGTCACCTACCTGGAGCACGACGTCAAACCCTACTCGGTTCGCAGCGCTCGCATCAGCGGCTTTATTCCGCCGGCGTTCGGCACCGGCGTGGAAGCCTTCACCCCCTACTACCAGCTGGCCGTGGGGGGCCGGGATCGGGTGGCGGGTCGTACCTCTCAGGTGGTGCGCATCGTCTCCACTGACAAGTTCCGCTACAGCTACAGCCTGTGGCTGGATATGGAAACGGCGCTGCCCCTGCGTATCGATACCCTCAACGCCGATGGTCAGCTGCTGGAGCAGTATCTGGTGATTGAGATGGCCGCCTTCGAGGTGCCGCCGCCGGTGTTGGGCAAACTGACCGAAGAGAACTGGCCGCCGGTGATGGTCAGGGCCAACAGCGATCAGCAGTCTCCCTGGCGTTTCGGCTGGTTGCCTCAGGGCTTCAAACTGACCCATGTGGACCAGCACCGCCTGTTCGGTGTCAATGACCCGGTTCAGTACCTGGCCCTGAGCGACGGCCTGACCGAGATGTCGGTCTACATCGGCCTGGCCGGCCAGGTGGTGATGCCCGAGAGCCTCTCCACCGGCAGCGGCCTCTCCCTGGCGTCTGCACGCCACGGCGACGTGGAAGTGGTTGTGGTGGGACGCTTGCCCCTGGAGAGCCTGACCAATGTGGCCAACTCCATCTATCCGGCGGAGTCCGGCCAATGATGGAGGCCCTGGCCCGGGTGGAGTCCTGGGACAAAGGCCAGGTCACCCTGAGCTGGCAGGTGCAGAGCGCCTGCGGCCACTGTCATGAGTCCGACAACTGCGGCACCGGCGTGGTGGCCAAGGGGCTGAATCCCAGATCTCAGCGCCTGACCCTGCCCTGGAAGCAGCGGCTTAGCCCGGGCACCCAGGTGACCCTGGGGATCCCCGAGCAGCAACTGCTCAGTGCCGCCGCCCTGGTTTATCTGCTGCCCCTGCTAGGCTTACTGGTGGGGGTAGGCGGCACTGCCCTGATGGGCGGCGCCGAACTGTTGGCCCTGGGTCTGGGTTTGGCCCTGGGTGGGGCAGGCTTTATGACAGCCCGGCGTCTGGCAGATTCACTGACACCCACACCGAGAATCATCAAGGTGTTGGGTGCGCCTGCCAAGGAGTAGGTGGCTCTTCTTTGTTGCTGAAGAGGGCACCAATTCCCGGCGGTTACCTATTCCATAGCCGCCGGGGATAAAATCCGTTAAAATCCCCCCCCTGTATCTATCCCTGATAGTTTTGTTCCTGTTGTTTTTGCAAGAAGCGGCCTAGATGAAGCATATTCGTAATTTCAGTATCATTGCCCATATCGACCACGGTAAGTCGACCCTGTCCGATCGCCTGATCCAGGTGTGCGGCGGTTTGAGCGATCGTGAAATGGCGGAGCAGGTCCTCGACTCCATGGATCTGGAGCGTGAGCGCGGCATCACCATTAAAGCGCAGAGTGTGACGCTGGACTACACCGCCCAAGATGGCGAAACCTACCAACTGAACTTCATCGATACCCCAGGACACGTGGATTTCAGCTACGAGGTGTCCCGTTCCCTGGCGGCCTGTGAAGGCGCCCTGCTGGTGGTGGACGCCGGTCAGGGGGTGGAAGCCCAGACCCTGGCCAACTGCTACACCGCCATCGAGATGGACCTGGAAGTGCAGCCGATCCTCAACAAGATCGACCTGCCCCAGGCAGACCCTGAGCGGGTGGCGGAAGAGATTGAAGACATTGTCGGCATCGACGCCATGGAGGCAGTGCGCTGCTCCGCCAAGACCGGCGTCGGTATTGAGGATGTGCTGGAGTGCATCGTTAAGACCATTCCTGCCCCCGAGGGGGATCCCGAGGCGCCGCTGCAGGCGCTGATCATCGACTCCTGGTTCGACAACTACCTGGGCGTGGTTTCTTTGGTGCGCATCAAGAACGGCAAGCTGAAGAAGAACGACAAGATCAAGGTGATGAGCACCGGTCAGGTGTGGGGTGTGGACCGTCTGGGGATCTTTACCCCCAAGCAGAAGGACACCACAGAGCTGCTCACCGGCGAGGTGGGTTGGGTGGTGTGTGGCATCAAGGAGATCCACGGTGCCCCCGTGGGCGATACCCTGACCCACGCCAAGCACGGCTCCGACCAGGCTCTGCCCGGCTTCCTGAAGGTGAAGCCCCAGGTGTACGCCGGCATGTTCCCCATCTCCAGTGAAGACTATGAGTCCTTCCGGGATGCCCTGAACAAGCTCTCCCTGAACGACGCTTCCCTGTTCTTCGAGCCTGAGACCTCCGCGGCCCTGGGCTTCGGCTTCCGTTGCGGCTTCCTGGGGATGCTGCACATGGAGATCATCCAGGAGCGCCTGGAGCGTGAGTACAACCTGGACCTGATCACCACAGCGCCGACCGTGGTGTATGAGGTTGAGACCACCAAGGGCGAGACCCTGATGGTGGACAACCCGTCGGAACTTCCTCCCCTGAACAACATCGAAACCATTGCGGAGCCGATTGTTGAGGCCAACATCCTGGTCCCTCAGGAGTATCTGGGGAATGTGATCACCCTGTGTATCGAGAAGCGGGGTGTTCAGACTAAGATGGCCTACCACGGAAACCAGGTGGCGGTGACCTATGAACTGCCCATGGCGGAAGTGGTGCTGGACTTCTTCGACCGACTGAAGTCCACCAGCCGTGGCTTTGCCTCCCTGGACTACAACTTTGTCCGGTTCCAACAGGAGGAGATGGTGCGTCTGGACGTGATGATCAACGGCGACCGGGTGGATGCCCTGGCGATGATCACTCACAAGGAGAATGCTCAGTTCCGGGGCCGCCAGCTGGTGGAGAAGATGCGTGAACTGATTCCCCGCCAGATGTTTGATATTGCCATCCAAGCGGCCATCGGCAACCAGATCGTGGCGCGCAGCACCGTCAAGGCCCTGCGTAAGGACGTGACCGCCAAGTGTTATGGCGGTGACGTCAGCCGTAAGAAGAAGCTGTTGCAGAAGCAGAAAGAGGGTAAGAAGCGGATGAAGCAGCTGGGTAATGTTGAGGTGCCTCAGGAGGCCTTCCTGGCGGTACTCAAGGTAGGAGATTAATCGCGCATGGCGGCACTGTTTTCCCTGATCCTGGTTCTGGTCACCCTGGGGACCGGCCTGATCTGGCTACTGGATAAGTTTTACCTGGCGCCGCGGCGACAGCAGAAGCTGGCGTTTGCCAGCGAGCAGACCACCGCCGAATTGCCGGAGGAGGCCAGAGACAAACTGGTTCAGGAACCCTGGCTGGTGGAAACCTCCAAGTCCATCTTCCCGGTGATCGCCTTTGTGCTGGTGCTGCGCTCCTTCCTGTGGGAACCCTTCCAGATCCCGTCAGGCTCCATGATGCCCACCCTGCTGGTGGGCGATTTCATCCTGGTGAACAAACATGAGTATGGCCTGCGGGATCCTGTGTTCCGCGCCAAGTTCTGGGACAACAACGATCCCCAGCGTGGTGACGTCATCGTCTTCAAATACCCCAAGGATATCCGGGTGGACTACATCAAGCGGGTGATCGGCCTGCCCGGTGACCGCGTGGTGTACCGCAACAAGACCCTCTACCTGCAGCCCAAGTGTGAGGCCGGTGTGGCCACATGCCCGGGGCTGGAGCCGGTGCAGTCGGTTGAGGTGAACCGGGATGAGTTCTTCCAGAACGGCACGCCGCTGATGCGCCTGGATGAAGATCTGGCCGGGGTGGAGCACGACATCCTGATTAACCCGCGTCGCCCTGAACCCCTGCGCTACTACTATAAGCAGCAGGGCCGTCAGACCGGCGACTGGGTGGTGCCCGAGGGCAGCTACTTTGTCATGGGGGACAACCGTGACAACAGCACCGACGGCCGTTTCTGGGGCTTTGTCCCCGAGGAGAACCTGGTGGGCAAGGCGACCGGCATCTGGATCTCCTTCGAGTTTGACCGCGAGCGCGACAGCGTGCTGCCCTCCTGGGTACCCACTGGCGTTCGCTTCAGCCGTATTGGCGGAATTGATTAAAGGTTAGCAGTGGCTGATTTACAACGATTGGTGAGGCTGCTGGGCTATGAGTTTCAGCAGCCTCAATTATTACAGCAGGCCCTGACCCACAGAAGTGCGGGCAGTCGCCATAATGAGCGTCTCGAGTATCTCGGAGATGCGGTGCTCTCCATGGTGGTGGCCGAAGACCTGTACCACAGGTTTCCCAAGGCCCCCGAGGGCGAGATGACCCGGATGCGGGCGACCCTGGTCAAGGGGGCCACCCTGGCGGAGATCGCCCTGGAGCTGAATCTGGGCGAATACATCAAGCTGGGGCCGGGAGAAATGAAATCCGGTGGCCATCGCCGCGAGTCGATTCTGGCGGATGCGGTGGAAGCGGTGCTGGGTGCCATCTTCCTCGACGGTGGCATCGAGGCCTGCAAGCCGGTGCTGCTGGCCCTGTGGAAGCCCAGGCTGGACGCCATCCAGCCTGGGGCAGGCCAGAAGGATCCCAAGACCCGTCTGCAGGAGCTGCTTCAGTCCCGTCGCAAGCCCCTGCCGGCCTACGAGGTGATCACCGTGGCCGGTGACGCCCATAATCAACAGTTTACTGTCCACTGCTCCGTGTGTGAGCTGGACGAGCCCGTGGTGGGCACAGGCAGCTCCCGCCGTAAGGCGGAGCAGGATGCCGCCGCCCGGGTCCTGGAGGCACTGGAATCATGACAGACACCACCTATTGCGGCTTCGTCGCCATCGTCGGCCGCCCCAATGTGGGCAAGTCCACCCTGCTGAACCGTTTGCTGGGACAGAAGGTGAGCATCACCTCGCGCAAGCCCCAGACCACCCGTCACCGCATCATGGGGATCCACACCGAAGGCGAGCGCCAGGTGATCTTCGTCGATACCCCTGGGCTGCATGTGGAGGAGAAGCGGGCGATCAACCGCCTGATGAACCGTGCCGCCGCCAGCTCCCTGGCGGACGTGGAACTGGTGCTGTTCGTGGTGGAGGGCACCAAGTGGACCGCCGATGACGAGATGGTCCTGAAGAAGCTGGGTCGCGGCGGTGAGCATCGCAAGACCGCCCTGGTGGTCAATAAGATCGATCAGGTGAAGGATAAGGAGGAGCTTCTTCCCCACCTTCAGCAGCTGCAGCAACGCTTCGAATTTGACGCGGTGTTCCCGGTTGCCGCCGGCAAGGGGGGCGACATCACGCCGATCATGGAGCTCTCCCTGGCCAGCGTGTCCGAGTCGATCCACTACTTCCCGGAAGACTACGTCACCGACCGCAGTCAGCGCTTCATGGCGTCGGAGATCCTGCGCGAGAAACTGATGCGTTTCATGGGCGATGAACTCCCCTATGCCGCCACCGTGGAGATCGAGCAGTTCAAGGTGGACGAGAAGGGCACCTACCACATCAACGCCCTGATCCTGGTGGAGCGCACTGGTCAGAAGCGGATGGTGATCGGCAACAAGGGCGAAAAGATTCGCACCATCGGCCGCGAAGCCCGCATCGAGATGGAGAAGATGTTCGACACCAAGGTCTACCTGGAGACCTGGGTGAAGGTGAAATCCGGCTGGGCAGACGATGAACGTGCGCTGCGCAGCCTGGGGTATGGAGACGACTAAGGTGGAGCCGGGTTGGCAGTCTGCCTATCTGCTGCACGCCCGACCCTATCGCGAGCGCAGCCAGCTGATCACCCTGCTCACCGAGCAGGAGGGCAGGGTGGCGGCGGTGGCACGAACCTCCGGTAAGCAGGGGGGCCTGATGAAGGCCGCCCTGCAGCCCTTCCAGCCCCTGAAGGTCTCCCTGACCGGCCAGGGCTCTCTCAAGACCCTCAAGGGGGCCGAAACCCTCTCTCTTCCGGTTCCCCTCTCCGGTGATAAGCTCTACTGTGGTTTGTACTTCAATGAATTGGCGGTACGATTGCTGTCTGAGCTGGCCCAGTGCACCGAACTGTTCCAGGCCTACCATCAGTGTTTGCTGACCCTGGCCGCCGAGGAGCAGCACGAGTCGGTGCTGCGCTACTTCGAGTGGGCACTGCTGACCCACCTGGGTGAAGCGCCGGCCCTGAGCCGGGATGCCACCGGCGAGCCGCTGGAGGCGAGCTGCTGTTACGCCCTGGTGGCGGAGCAGGGGTTTGTGCCGGTGGGCCATGACCGGGGCTATCAGGGGGCGATGCTGCTGGCCCTGGCACAGCAGCGGCTGGCACCGGAACATCTGGTCCAGGCCAAGCATCTGGCCCGGACCCTGCTCAGGCCGCACCTGGGCAACAAGCCTCTGCGAAGCAGGGAGCTGTTTATGAAACGAATCAACAACAAGGACTAGGCATGAGTATTCTTCTTGGGGTCAACATCGACCATATCGCCACCCTGCGTCAGGCCAGGGGCACCAGCTACCCGGATCCGGTTCATGCGGCGGCGGTGGCGGAGCACGCCGGTGCCGATGGCATCACCATCCACCTTCGTGAAGACCGACGCCACATCATCGACCGGGATGTCTATCTGCTGGCTCAGACCCTGAAGACGCGGATGAACCTGGAGATGGCGGTGACCGAGGAGATGCTGGCCATTGCCCTTGAGGTGAACCCCACCTATGTGTGCCTGGTGCCGGAAAAGCGTGAAGAGCTCACCACCGAGGGCGGCCTGGATGTGGCCGGTCAGTTGGACAAGATGCTGGATGCGGTGTCGCGCCTCAACGAGGCGGGCATCAAGGTGTCCCTGTTTATCGATGCGGACCGGGCCCAGATCGACGCGGCGGTGAAGGTGGGGGCGCCCTACATCGAGATTCACACCGGCGCCTACGCCGATGCCGAGACCGAAGCGGAAGCAGACGCCGAACTGGCCCGCATCCGTGATGGCGCTGCCTACGCCGCGTCCCAGGGGCTGGTGGTCAACGCCGGCCATGGTCTCAACTACCATAACGTCAAGCCCATTGCCGCCATCCCGGAGTTTTACGAGCTCAATATCGGTCACGCCATCATCGCCCGCGCCGCCATCGACGGCCTGGACCTGGCGGTTCGGGACATGAAGCGGCTGATGCTGGAAGGGCGTCAGGGGATCTGATGAGCATCAAGGGGCTGGGCACAGACATCGTCGAGATTGAGCGGGTAGAGGCGCAGTATCAGCGGCTGGGTGAGAAGTTTGCCCGCCGCATCCTCACCCCCGGTGAGCTGGAGGAGCTGGCCGGCTCCAAGGCGCCGGCCAGGTTGTTGGCCAAGCGCTTTGCGGTTAAGGAGGCGGCGGGCAAGGCCCTGGGAACCGGCATCGGCCGCGGGGTCTCCTTCCAGCACATCGAGCTGGGCCACAACGCCGAGGGGGCGCCGCAGCTGATCCTGACACAGGGGGCCCTGGCCAGGATGCAGGCCCTGGGCGCCGAGCAGGCCCACATCAGCCTGGCGGATGAACGCCGCTATGCGGTGGCCACGGTAATCCTTAGCTAGAGCCAGCTTGAGCTGCTGCAATCGCAAAAGGCCACCCCAGGGTGGCCTTTTTGATGTTGGAACCAGGGTCAGAACTTCACTTCGGTATTAAACCCCAGCACCGTCAGGTTCTGCTGCTGTTGCTGTTGAAACTGCAGGTCGACGGAGAGGGTGAAGCGACCCATCTGGACGCCGGTGCCGACCCGGGCCCCCAGGCCCTGGTCGATCTCCCGGGTCAGCCAGGGGGACTGCTGGCGGGTGAGGCTGAGAGAGGTCTGGGTGTACCAGTGGCTGTTTCCCCACTGAGTCTGCAGGGTGAGGGGGATCTGACTGAAGCTGGGATCCTGGGTAACCAGAGTCGGGGCCTTAACCCAATGCACCTCGGCACTGGCGACATCTGTCCACATGGTCAGCAGCAGGGTCGCTGCGGCCAAGAATCTGTGCATCACCTCTCCTCCCTGAAAAATGAAAGACCGGCTCGGCGGGCCGATCCGGTCTTTCAGTATAGAAGAGATTCTTGCCTTTGCTATTTTGCCTGTTCGACCCGTACCGTAGTGACCATGCTCTCATTGGCGTCCAGCACCTCAATCTGGTAGTCGCCTATGGTCAGCCGGGTATGCACCTTGGGGATCTCCTCCAGGGTCTCCAGCACCAGGCCGTTCAGGGTCTTGGGTCCGTCGGTGGGGAACTTCCAGTTCATCTCACGGTTCATGTCGCGGATGTTGATGCTGGCGTCCACCTCATAGCTGCCATCCTCGTTACGGTTGATCTCGTCGCTGACCGCCGGCTGCAAGCCTGTGGTGAAGTCGCCGACAATCTCCTCCAGGATGTCCTCCAGGGAGACCAGCCCCTGTATGTCACCGTATTCATCGACCACCAGCCCAAGGCGCTCCTTGGCACGCTGAAACTTCAGCAGCTGCACGTTCAGTGGCGTGCCCTCGGGCACATAGTAGATCTCCCGCACTTCGCGCAGCAGGGTGGCCTTGTCGCTGACCTCCTGGTCCCGGGTCATCAGCCTGAGCAGATCCGACAGGTGCAGGAAACCCACCACATCGTCGATGTTGCCCCGATAGAGCAGCACCTTGGAGTGGGGGCTGTGGGTCAACTGCTTCATCATGTTCTTGAAGTCGTCGTTGATGTCGATGGCGTAGAGCTCGTTTCTGGGCACCATCACATCCTCCACCGTTACCTTTTCCAGGTCCAGGATGGAGACCAGCATCTCCCGGTGTCGCCTCGGGATCATGGCGCTGGCCTCGTTGAGCACAGAGCGAAGCTCATCGGCGGAGAGATCATCCCCATCCCCGTGGAGGGGACGCACCCCGACGATGGAGAGCAGGGCATTGCTGATGCTGTTGACCAGCCACACCAGTGGATAGAACAGGGTCATCAGTGGCCGCAGCACCACACTGTTGGGGTAAGCCAGTTTCTCCGGATAGAGGGCGGCCAGGGTCTTGGGGGTGACCTCGGCAAAGATCAGCACAATAAAGGTGAGGGCGCCCGTGGCCACCGCCGGCCCCCAGGCACCAAACCAGCGCTGGCAGACGATGGTGGCCAGTGAGGCTGCTGCCAGGTTGACGATGTTGTTGCCGATGAGGATAAGGCCAATGAGCCGGTCGGGACGCTCCAGCAGACGCTCGGCCCGGCTGGCGCCCTTATGACCCTGTTGACTGAGGTGTCTAAGACGGTAGCGGTTGAGCGACATCATCGCGGTTTCCGTACCGGAGAAGAAAGCGGAGAGGCAGATTAGGACAGCCAGGGCGATGAGCAGGCTGTCGGTGGATATCTCGTCCAAGTCAGGGCAATCCTATTAGGCGGCTGAAATTGTAGAGTCGGGAAATGGCTGCCTCCTGTCAAGAGGCAGCCTCGTGTCTCAGCCGATGAACAGCTCTCGCACCAGCCGGTTGCCGAAGTAGGCCAGGGTCAGCAGGGTGACGCCGGACATGGAGTAGATGATGGCGCTGCGGATGCGAATCCCCTGAGTACGGTGGCGCAACAGCATGGTGCCGTACACCAGCCAGGCGGCAATGGCGAAGATCGCCTTATGGGCCTGACCACTGCCGAAGAAGCCTTCCAGGAACACAAAGCCGGTAAGCAGTGACAGGCTCAGCAGCACAAAGCCGATCATCACGAAGTGGTACAGCTGCTTCTCTACGGTCATCAGCGGCGGCAGCGGCGATTCCAGCATCAGTTTGCGATCCTTGAGACGGCGGTTGATGCTGGCCAGTTGGATGGCGTACAGGGCCGCAATCAGGAACACCGAGTAGGCCAACAGCGAGGTGCCCACATGGGTAAACAGGGCGGGGTCGTTAAACAGGTAGCCCTCGTTCTGGGGCAGCAGCACCATGCCAGCGGCGCCGAAGATGCCGCAGATGTAGACCGCGGGCACCACGACGATCACCTTGATGCGGGTGAGCATCAGGGTGATGGCGGTGGTGATCATCAGCATCACCATGGAGGCGGTGTTCACCAGACTGTAGTGCTGGGCACCATTCTCCAGAATCTGCGGAACCAGGGCAGCCCCATGGCTGAGTACCCCCACGGCACCGACCATGGCGGCCAGTTTGCGGTTGGGCCCCTGAGGGTGCAGCAATTTGCTGGCGACCAGGTAGAAGGCCAGGCCGTAGCCAATGATTGCGCTGATGGCAAAAAACTCCATAGTGCCTCTTTACCTCACAAAAATAGATATCGATCGGGGAACGCTCCCAATTTCCCAAGCTTATCATGCACTCCGGGCTTTGGGCAGCGGCTAGATTCCCAATTTGATTGGTGAATTTTGTCTGTTTGTGACAGGTGATCCCCTGGGTTGGTTCCCCACGGGGGCCGCGGCGGTTTGTGTTTGTCTCTGACGCACCGTTATAATGCCGAGCGATTGATCATTAACCGATGCTGCAGGCGATGTTCCAGAATTTATCCGAACGCTTGGGCCAGACGCTGAAGAACATCAGCGGCCGTGGCCGTCTTACTGAAGACAATATTAAAGAGACCCTGCGCGAAGTGCGCATGGCGCTGCTGGAAGCCGACGTGGCTCTGCCGGTGGTCCGTGACTTCGTGTCCAAGGTGCGTGAACGTGCCGTCGGCACCGAAGTTTCCAAGAGCCTGACCCCGGGCCAGGCTTTCATCAAGATCGTTCAGAGCGAGCTTGAGGCGGCCATGGGCCAGTCCAACGAAGCCCTGAATCTGGCCAGTCAGCCGCCGGCCGTCGTGATGATGGCGGGTCTGCAGGGTGCCGGTAAGACCACCAGTGTGGGTAAGCTGGCCAAACAGCTCAAGGAGCGTCAGAAGAAATCTGTCCTGGTGGTCAGTGCCGACGTCTACCGTCCTGCGGCCATTAAGCAGCTGGAAACCCTGGCCGATGACATCGGCGTGGAGTTCTTCCCCTCCGACGTCAGCCAGAAGCCGGTGGACATCGCCAATGCGGCGGTGGACCATGCACGCAAGAAGTTCATCGATGTGGTGATCGTCGATACCGCCGGTCGTCTTCACGTCGATTCTGACATGATGGACGAGATCAAGGCGCTGCACGCTGCCATCGATCCGGTGGAAACCCTGTTCACCGTGGACGCCATGACCGGTCAGGATGCCGCCAACACGGCCAAGGCGTTTAACGAAGCCCTGCCGCTGACCGGTGTGATCCTCACCAAGGTGGACGGTGACGCCCGCGGTGGTGCCGCCCTCTCCATCCGCCACATTACCGGTAAGCCGATCAAGTTCCTGGGTGTGGGCGAGAAGACCGATGCGCTGGAGCCTTTCCACCCGGACCGGGTGGCTTCCCGCATCCTGGGCATGGGCGACGTGCTCTCCCTCATTGAGGAGGTGGAGCGTAAGGTCGACCGTGGTCAGGCTGAGAAGCTGGCTAAGAAACTGAAGAAAGGTGAAGGTTTCGACCTGCTGGACTTCCGTGACCAGCTGCGCCAGATGCACAATATGGGTGGCATGATGGGCATGCTGGAGAAACTGCCCGGCGTCGGACAGCTGCCTGCTGAGGCCCTGGCCCAGGTGCAGGATGACAAGATGACCCGCCAGATGGAGGCGATCATCAACTCCATGACCCCGGGTGAACGTGCCCGTCCCGACATCATCAAGGGCTCCCGCAAGCGTCGCATCGCCGCCGGTTCCGGAACCCAGCTGCAGGATGTGAACCGTCTTCTCAAGCAGTTCACCCAGATGCAGAAGATGATGAAGAAGATGAAGGGGGGAGGCATGAAGAAGATGATGCGCGGTATGGGCGGCATGCTGCCCCCGGGCATGAAGATGCCCCGCCGCTGATCCCAGCGTCCAAACTCCCGGCTGCTACACTCGGTTGTGGTGGCCACAGAACCGCCGAAATGGTTGCAATGCGCTTGCATTCAGGTAAAATCGGCGGGCTTTCTACCTTGGGGCCCCTACGGGCCCCAATTCTATTGCTGTAAAACCATTAGAGGAATTACCTTATGGTAACCATTCGTTTAGCCCGTGGTGGCGCTAAAAAGCGTCCCTTTTATCAAGTGGTTGTAGCGGACTCTCGCTCCAAGCGCGATGGCCGCTTCATCGAGAAGATCGGCTTCTTCAACCCTATCGCTGCCGGTAAGGAAGAGCGTGTACGCCTGGACCTGGATCGTATCGATCACTGGGTATCCCAGGGCGCTTCCCTGTCCGATCGCGTAGCCACTCTGGTGAAGGACGCCCGTAAAGCTGCGGCTTAATGGGTGTTAGGTTAGGGGTAAGTTGATGAAACAGCAGGAACTGATGATGGTGGGCCGCCTAGGTGCGCCACATGGGATTCGGGGCTGGATGAAGGTCAACCCCTTTACCGACGATCGAGAGGGTATCTTCGAGTACCGTCCTTGGTTAGTCACCCGGGGTGGGGTGCAGCAGGAGATGAAGGTGCTGGATTGGCGTCGTCAAAACAACGGCCTGATTGTGCGCCTGGAAGGGGTTGAGGACCGTGATGCGGCCGCTGCCTACACCAACTGCGACATCTCTATCACCGCTGACCAGCTGGCTGAGTTGCCGGAAGACGAGTTCTACTGGCGTGATCTCATCGGCTGTAAGGTGGTCAACACCCAGGGGTACGACATGGGTACTGTTTCCGGAGTTCTGGAAACCGGCGCCAATGACGTACTGGAGATCAAGGCGAACCCGAAAGACGCCTTTGGCAAAAGAGAACGTATGGTTCCTTTTGTCCCGGAGCAGTTCATCCTTGAGGTGAGCAAATCCGATAAACTAATTACCGTTGACTGGGACCCAAGTTTTTAATGACACAAGCGAACGCAATGTGGTTGGGGGTTGTAACCCTGTTTCCCGAGATGTTTCGTGCTGTGACTGAGTTTGGGGTAACCGGTCGCGCCGTGAAAAACGGCTTGATTGGATTGCAGACGTGGAATCCCCGAGATTTCACTCATGATCGACATCGCACCGTGGATGACCGTCCTTATGGTGGTGGTCCGGGAATGTTGATGATGGTGCAGCCCTTGCGCGATGCCATCCGTGCGGCCAAGGCCGAAGCGGGTGACGAGGCTAAGGTGATCTACCTGTCGCCTCAGGGCCGTCCACTGACCCAGCAGGGTGTGGAGGAGCTGGCTCAGAACAAGCGCATGGTGCTGGTGTGTGGTCGTTACGAAGGTATCGACGAGCGCATCATCCAGTCGGAAGTTGATGAGGAGTGGTCCGTTGGTGACTATGTCCTCAGTGGTGGTGAGCTGCCGGCCATGAACTTGATCGACGCCGTATCCAGGCTGGTGCCTGGGGTGTTGGGAAAGCAGGCCTCGGCAGAGCAGGACTCCTTCTCGGATGGCCTGCTGGATTGTCCTCACTACACCCGTCCGGAGGTTCTGGATGGTCAACAGGTTCCACAAGTCCTGTTAAGCGGCAATCATGAATCGATTCGGCGCTGGCGGTTGCAGCAGTCCCTTGGACGCACATGGCAACGACGGCCCGAGTTACTTGACAACCTAGCTCTGACTGACGAGCAAGCCAAGTTGCTTGCCGAGTTCGTCGCCCATCAGGGTCAGGATGAACGTTAGAGTTTTCAGTTTAATCTAGGAAGAGAGACATTATGAGCAACATCATTAAGCAGCTTGAACAAGAGCAAATGAAGCAGGACGTACCCGCGTTCGGCCCTGGTGATACCGTTACTGTACAGGTTCGTGTAACCGAAGGTAACAAGACCCGTCTTCAGGCGTTCCAAGGTGTGGTTATCGCTAAGCGTAACCGTGGCCTGCACTCTGCGTTCACTGTACGTAAAATCTCTAATGGTGAAGGCGTAGAGCGTGCGTTCCAGACTCACTCTCCGCTGGTAGAAAGCATCAAAGTAGAGCGTCGTGGTCGCGTTCGTCGTGCCAAACTGTACTACCTGCGTAGTCGTACTGGTAAGGCTGCCCGTATCCGCGAGCGCCTCAACTAAGAATTTCTTAGTTGAAACTGGTAAAAGCCCGCCCTTTCGGCGGGCTTTTATCGTTTTATAAGGCTTTGCCTGCGAATTCTCATCCAGTTCAGCATTTACTTGCATCTCCTATCCATAAAAGGCATGGTGAACTCAGGCCGGAAGCACCGGTTGGGTTAACTTACCCATCGAATCGCTTTACCGATGGGTCATACTTGGAGATGCAGAAATGCAAAAGGACAGTATTAACAACATCCACATTCAATCTGAACAGGTCCTGATTACCCCGGAGCAGCTGAAAAATGAGCTGCCCCTCTCCGAGCATGCCTATCGATATATTAACGGCGCCCGTGCCCAGGTCGCCGACATCGTCCACAAACGTGATAACCGACTGCTGGTGGTGACCGGCCCCTGTTCCATCCACGATGTGGACGCGGCCAAAGAGTACGCCCTGAAGCTGAAAAAGCTGCAGGAAGAGTTGGGCGATCAAATGTTTATCCTGATGCGGGTCTACTTCGAAAAACCCCGCACCACCGTGGGCTGGAAGGGACTGATCAACGATCCGGACATGGACAACTCCTTCGATGTGGCCAAGGGGCTGCGCGCCGCCCGCGAGTTGCTTATCTGGCTGGCAGAGCTGGGATTGCCGGTGGCCACCGAGGCCCTGGACCCCATCAGCCCCCAATACCTGGCAGAGCTGTTCTCCTGGTCCGCCATCGGCGCCCGCACCACAGAATCCCAGACCCACAGGGAGATGGCCTCCGGCCTGTCCATGCCGGTGGGCTTTAAAAACGGCACCGACGGCAAGCTGGATGTGGCGATGAACGCCCTCAAGTCCGCCGCCAGCGGTCACCGCTTCATGGGGATCAACCAGGCGGGGCAGGTGGCCCTGCTGCAGACCCAGGGCAATCCGGACGGCCATGTGATCCTCCGTGGCGGTAAGCAGCCCAACTACGATTCGGTGAACGTGGAGATGTGCACCCGTCAATTGCATGATGCGGGCCTGAACTCCCGGCTGATCGTCGACTGCAGCCACGGCAACTCCTCCAAAGACCACCGTCGTCAGCCCCTGGTGGCCCAGAACGTGTTCAATCAGATCATCGAGGGCAACACCTCCATCATCGGCATCATGCTGGAGAGCCACCTCAATGAGGGCAACCAGTCCTCGGATCTGGCCCGGGAGGAGATGACCTATGGGGTCTCCATCACCGATGCCTGCATCGACTGGGAGACCACGGCCGACCTGCTGCGCAAGGGCGCAGAGGACCTGGCCCCTGTGCTGCCAATCCGATTCGGAGGTGCCTGATGGCTGAACGAAGCAGTATCGAACTGGAGCGTTTGCGTGATCGCATCGATGAGGTGGACAAGGATCTGCTGACCCTGCTGCGCCGCCGCCTGGATCTGGTGTCCGAGGTGGGGGTGATCAAGCATGAGCAGGGGGTACCCATCTACGCCCCGAAGCGGGAGGCGGCGATGCTGATGAAGCGCCGTGATGAGGCCGCTTTGATGGGGGTGCCCCCCCAATTGATTGAGGATCTGCTGCGCCGCATCATGCGTGAGTCCTACGCCAGCGAGAACGACGTCGGCTTCAAGTGCATCAATCCGGACGTGGGGCCTGTGGTGATCGTCGGTGGGGCCGGCAAACTGGGCACCCTGTTCAGCCAGCTGTTCCGTCTCTCCGGCTACGAGGTGCGCATCCTCGACAAGGAGGACTGGCCCAACGCCGATGCCATCCTCGAGGGCGCCGGTGTGGTGGTGGTCTCGGTGCCCATCCACAACACCACCCAGGTGATTGAGCAACTGCCCAGCCTGCCTAAGGAGTGTGTACTGCTGGATCTGACCAGTATCAAGCAGGCGCCGCTGGCGGCGATGCTGGCCAGCCACAAGGGACCGGTCGTGGGGCTGCACCCGATGTTTGGTCCGGATCTCGCCAGTCTGGCCAAGCAGGTGGTGGTGGTGTGTCACGGTCGCGAAGAGGCCAAGTACGCCTGGCTGCTGGAGCAGATCCGCATCTGGGGGGCCCGTCTGCATGAGGCGTCCGCCGCCGAGCACGACCAGGCGATGCAACTGGTGCAGGCGATGCGCCACTTCACCGCCTTTGTCTACGGCGCTCATCTGCGCCGGGAGCGGGCGGACCTGGACCAGCTGTTGCAGTTCAGCTCCCCCATCTACCGGCTGGAGCTGGCGATGGTGGGTCGTCTGTTTGCCCAGGATGCCAAGCTCTATGGCGACATCATCTTCTCCCAGCCCGACACCCTGGCCAGGGCGCGCCATTATCTGGAGCGTTACCAGGAGGCGCTGACCTTCCTCGAGCAGGGGGACAAGGAGGCGTTTGAGGCGCAGTTCGACGACATCGCCCAGTGGTTTGGGGACTTCGCCCAGCAGTTCCAGAGCGAAAGCGGCAATATGTTGCTCAGCGCCAACGACAATCGCAGCGAAAGCTGAGGATGAGCCGTTAGGAAAAAGAGGTGCCATCTGGCACCTCTTTTTTATGGGGACGCGGGCCACAGTGGCGCACCGGCAAAGGGGAAGAACGCCGCCCGCGCCGAGTGTCGGCTACGCCAATTCGGTGGGCAGAATGCGCTCGCTCTGGTAGCAGCCCAGCACCTTGACGAAACGGGTGATGGGCACCAGCTCCGACAGGGCGTTCTGCATGGCATTGCTGCTCAGGTTGGCTTCCACATCCAGATAGAACATCTCCTCCCAGGGGTTGCCCGGAATGGGGCGGCTGGTGAGCTTGCTCATGATGAGGCCGTTGTTTTTCAGCACCAGCAGGGCGTCGACCAGGGCACCGGCCTTCTGGCCGGTGGCCATGATCAATGTGGTCTTGGCGGGCACCTGTACCGGCACCTCCTTGGCCTTTCGTGCCACCAGAATGAAGCGGCTCTCGTTGTCTGCCTGGTTGGCCAGTTTTTCCCGGCGAACCTCCAGGCCATAGAGTGCGCCGCCGGCCTGGCTGGCGATGGCGGCCTTGGTGGGATCCTGGCCGTCGGCCACCAGGGCCATGGCGTGGGCGGAGCTGGCACAGTACTCCAGTTTCACCCCGGGGTAGCCGCGCAGGTGATTGCTGCACTGGGACAGCACCTGGGGGTGGGCATAGATGGTGTCGATGGCATCCAGCTCGGCACCGGGCAGAGTGAGTAGGCAGTGGCCTATGGTCTCGGTGGTCTCTCCGACGATCTGCAGGTGGGTCTGCTGCAGCAGGTCGTAGACCTCGTTGATGAAGCCGGAGGAGGTGTTCTGAATCGGCAATATGCCGTAATCGGCGTTGCCCTGCTCCACCGCCTGAATCACCTCATGGAAGTCCGGACAGCCCATCTCCACCATCGACATCTCCCGGCGGGTGAAGTAGCCCTGGGCGGCGATGTGACTGTAGGAGCCCCGTGCTCCCAGGTAGGCCACGGTGACCAGATCCTGGCTGGTGTTCTGCCGGCCCTGGAGCCAGGCCTGCTGACGCAGCACCGAATCCTCAATGATGGTCTGGAACAGGCGGACCACGTACTGGGCGTCCAACCCCTGATCCTTGCCCAGGGCCACCAGTTTCTCCAGCAGCTGATGTTCCCGCTCCTGATCCCGAACCGGCTTAAGGTCGATCTCCTTGCTTCTGGCCACATTCAGGGTCAGCTGACGACGCCTCGCCAGCAAGGCCAGCAGATCGCTGTCGACCTGATTGATGTCGGTTCTTATCTTGTTTAAGTCCATCTTATCCTCGTTGCTGCTCTGAGGGCCTGGCCCGCCGAATACAAAAAAGCCTCCCGGTGTGGGAGGCTTGCTGGGTCATCTATTTTCGTTTTGGCACCCGCATCTCGCCTCCCTATCTGGGTGGTGCAAAAAAGAAAATAAAAAACCTGTGAATCTGAATTTTTATCATTGGGCTACACTAGCGGCTCGCCGATGCTTTTGTCAACAACGCAAAGCGCCGGCGTTTGCCGGCGCACTCCTCATCAGACAGTTCTCGGGAGTCTTAGGCCGCGTTCTCCTCCTCTTCCACCTCGACGGCGGCGGGTTTGACATGACGCTTGGCCTGATCTTTGTGAGCGTGGCGGTTCAGCTGACGCTCCAGTTTCTGTCCCATCTGGTTGATGGCGTTGTACAGGTTCTCATGAGAAGCTTTAGCAAACAGTTTGCCGCTGGGGACGCCCATGGACGCTTCTATCTGAAAGTCGTTGCCCTCCTGGGTGATGATCACATGGGGGCTGATGAGGTCGACGTCGTGTCGATTCAGTTTCTCAAAACGGCTTTCGATGCGTTCACGGATGGGGTCGGTTACGGCGAGGTGTTTGCTGGTGATTTCAATTCTCATAGAGTTCCCCTTCTGTATGACCCAAAATCAGGTTCAACTTCAGACTAACTCCACTTTTGTGTGTGGGTAAAGTGATCTCGATCACCTTTTTGTCGAATGTCGGAAAGATACGCAATCGGTTCAACTTAGGTTAAAAAAACACAGATTTTCGCTTGTGGGATAATCAAAAGCGGCGCATTATGGGTGGGATTTAGGGCAAGGGAGTGCTGCGGTTCGTCTAGGAAATAACCGCCTTAAAAACGCCTGGCCCAGACCGGATTCCAAGGAGTTTAAGGTGAAGGTGAAGATCTGGGACGGCATGGTCCGCCTGTTTCACTGGGGGACGGCCTTGTTGCTGCCTCTGTGTTGGTATACCGCAGATCAGGGAATGATGGAGTGGCACATGACCTGTGCCTATCTGCTGATGACCCTGCTGCTGATGAGAGTGCTCTGGGGCTTTGTCGGCACCACCACCGCGCGATTCGATCACTTCCTGCGTCATCCCGGCGCCGTTATTCACTATCTGGCCCATTGGCGTCATCACAAGCGTCCCTACTTTGGCCACAATCCCGCCGGCGGCTACATGGTGCTGGTGATGCTGATGTTGTTGATGGGACAGGTGATCACCGGCCTGTTTGCCACCGACGATATCCTCTCCGAGGGGCCTCTCTCCCCCTATGTCAGCAGCGCGCTGGCGTCCACCCTGACCAGTCTGCACCACCTTTTTTTTGACCTGATACTGGCCAGTGTGGCGTTGCATCTGGCGGCCATCCTGTTCTATCGGCTCAATGGGGTGAACCTGGTGGAAGCGATGCTTACCGGCTACGGGTTCACCGCCGAAGGACGACGCAGCAGTGCCAGTTCGCCCATACGCTGGCTGTTGCCACTGACCCTGACCTCGTGCGGGGTGCTGCTTGGCCTGATTCTTCCCCTGTGGTAGTCCGGGCCCGTGATGAAAAAGGGCTGCATCTGCAGCCCTTTTCTGTGTCCGGGAATCAGTCCTGTTTGAACTGATCGTGGCAGCCTTTGCAGGTCTTGCCCGTGGCGCCAAAGGCCTTCTTGATGGCACCGGCGTCGCCACTGGCGGAGGCCGTCGCCAGTGTTGAGGAGGCCAGCTGAAACTCCTTGGCGATGTCGTTGAACTTGGCGTTGTCGCTCCAGACCGACGCCAGAGCTTCGGTATCGCCCTTGTTGGAGCCGGCGACCTTGAACGCATCGAAGGGAATGTTGGCCAGCATCGCCAGATGCTCTGCCCGACGCTGGAACGCGGCGTCATCCATCGCCTTCTTGCCCTTAATCATGGCGTGCATGTCGCCGAAATTTTCCTTGATCAGCTGGAAGGCATGTTGCCTGTACTTGATGGCATCCTCCGCGGTATTGAAGGCACCCTCGGCTGCGACTGAGCCGCTCATGGCCAGCAGTGCGGCCAACAGCATTGAACTTCTTGTCATTGTTGCATTTTCCCTGTTGTTGTTTTGCTCATGTGAATAGTAACGCGCAAATGTGCCCGTGACCAAGCTCACAAATGTATCTGAAAGTGGCTCAGGGTCTCACGGGGGAAAAAAGCGCTCGCCTTTGTCCTGCTGTAGCGGTGTAATGCTACGGCATTACATGTGGAGACAAAAAACGATATGGAATCTGAGTATTGGGATGGGGCGCTCGATCTCATCGCCGGACTGAGTGGTAAGGAGTCACTGGATCCTCTGTTTTCTCTTCTGCTGACCCCGGATGAGCGGGAAGCCATAGGCGCCCGTTTGGCGGTGTTTCGTGCCCTGTTGCAGGGGGAGATGACCCAGAGACAGATCGCCTCAACGCTGAATGTCAGCATTGCCACCATCACTCGTTGTTCAAACACATTAAAACATCTGCCCGAACCCCAGCGTGTCCTGATGCAGGAGTTGTTGCTGGGGCCCAGTTAACGAGTTACAACGGAGACATCGATGTCAGAAGTAGTATTAGAGACATCAGCAAAACAGGCTTCACCCGGTATTCTGGGTGGGGCGATGATCATTGCCGGCACCGCCATAGGGGCCGGTATGCTGTCCCTGCCGGTGATGAGTGCCGGCATGTGGTTTGGGTGGTCGGTGATCATCCTTGCCCTCTGCTGCTACTGCTGTTACAGCTCCGCCATGTATCTGGCCGAGGCCAACCTCAATTATCATGCCGGTGCCAGCTACGCCACCATGGCTAAGGATACCCTGGGGCTGCCTGGGGTCATCGCTTCTCTGTGTACCGTGGGATTCGTCAGTTACATTCTCTGTTACGCCTACATCTCCGGGGGATCCTCGGTGCTGGCGTCCAGTCTGGAGGCGGGCTTTGGTCTGAGCCTGGCCAACTGGCAGGCGGGACTGGTGTTTGGCATTGTGCTCGGTGGCATAGTGCTGCTGGGAAGCCGGGCTGTGGACCGGGTGAGCACCATCATGATCGGTGCCATGGTGATCACCTTCATCACCTCCATCGGCATGCTGTCCGCCGAGGTCACCTCCACCAACCTGTTCCCCGAGGTGGGGATGGGCGAGACACTGCCCTACATCTGGTTGGGGATTCCGGTTCTGGCACTGAGCTTCGGCTACCACAGCACCGTGCCCAGTATCGTCAAGCACTATGACATGGATATCCGCAAGTCACGTCAGGCGATACTCGGCGGCAGCCTGCTGGCCCTGGCCATCTACGCCCTGTGGCAGTTTGCCATCCTGGGGACGGTCTCCCGTACCGATTTCGCTCAGGTGGTGGCGTCAGGCGGCAACGTCAGTGCCCTCATCGGTGCGGTCGGCGATGCGGTGGACGGTCAGTTTATCGACACCCTGCTTAGCTTCTTCGCCAAGTTTGCCCTGGCCAGCTCCTTCCTGGGGGTTGCCCTGGGACTGCTGGACTTCATGAAGGACCAACTGGGGCTGGGGGACAGCCCGCGCGACACCGCCCTGGCCGGTGCGGTGACCTTCCTGCCGACATTAACCCTGGCGGTGGCCATTCCAGATGGCTTCATCGTGGCCATAGGTTATGCCTCTCTGCTGGCGAGCATCTTCGTCCTGGTGCTTCCCTGTTCCATCGCCCTGGTATTGCGTCGTCGCGGTGCCAGCGAAGGGTTCAGGGTGTCCGGTGGCAACCTGCGTCTGTTCCTGGTGCTCGGCTTCGGCCTGTTGGTGATTCTGTGTGAAAGCCTGGCCCTGCTGGGTATGCTGCCAAGCTACCCCTGATCCTGCCCTTCTCCCAGCCGTCGGCACCACCCTGTGGTGCCGAACCTTGTTACCTTCTGCTTTTTGAGCTATCTCAGGTTTGTTAATCCGAGCTGAGCGTACAGTGATAATGAGATAGAGTGACAAGTGAGGAGATTGCGATGGATTGGGAACCTGGCAACATCAATTATCAGGGACAGGACAGCGGCGTTCACCGCTGGCAGGTGGATTCTGAAGTGACTCTGTACTGGCATCCGGACTGGCTCCACCTGGCGGAGGACATCACCGGACTGCACAAGAGGATACCGCTGGATCTCTCCTCTGGAGAGGTGCCCACTGAAGCTCACGCCCTGAAGGCCGTGGAGAAGGCGGTGAAGGCTCGCAAAGGGGAGGCGTAATCCCTGATCCTAGCCAGGGGGCGCCTGCCCCCTGGCCTGGTCGCCTGGCCCCGGGTGGGTACAGGCCCATTTGAGCACCACAGGTCCTACTATGGTGGTCAGGGTGATCACCAGAACCAGCAGGGCAAAGCTCTCATCCCCAAGCAGATTTACCCGCCGGCCCATCTCGGCGAACACCAGTCCCACCTCGCCCCTGGGTACCATGGCGCTGCCCACCATCAGTTTCTGCCGCCAGCTTCCGGAAAGCCACAATCCACACTGCAACTTGGTCAGTACCGCCAGCGTGGTCAGCACCAGCGCAATGATCAGGGTGGTGGGTGTCAGAGCCTGCTGGTTCAGGTTTATGCTCAGCCCCACATAGCTGAAGAACAGCGGTGCCAGAACGTCATTGAGCGGTCCTGAGGCCTGTTCCAGTTTCCGGGTAAAGGGGAAGGGGTTCACCAGCCATTTGGACCAGGGCGAAGTAAAGTGACGGGAGATCCCCAGGCCCGCCGCAAAGCCTCCCAGCAGGGGCGGCGTGCCGCACAGGTAGGCCAGCCAGCCAAACAGGCAGATCAGCAGCAGTACGGTGCTGGCGTGGAAACCCGGCAACATATCCTGCTTGGTCAGAGGCTTGATCAGATAGACCAGCACTCGGGTGGCGACCGGCGCCAGCATCAGAAACAGCACTATGGTGACCAGCTGCAGCGCCAGCCCTATGGGCTCCATGTCGCCATTGGACAGACTGAACATCAGCCCCAGCAACAACACCCCCAAGACGTCATCGATGATGGCTGCCCCTAAGATGGTGTGCCCCATTATCCCCTTGTCCTGCTGATTGAGTCTGAGCACCCGCATGGCGATGCCGATGCTGGTGGCCGTCAATGCCACGCCAAAGAACAGGGCTTCGAGCGGAGGGGCTGGCAGCAGCCAATGGACAAAAGGGGGAATCAGCAGGGCGGGCACCAGCACCCCGCTCAGGGCGACGGTGATCACCCGGTGGCCACTGTACAGCAGACGCTTGATGGAGGTTTCGCAGCCAATGACAAACATCAGGGTGACCACCCCCAGCTCGGCCAGGTTGTGCAACTGGGGATGAGGGGTGACCCAACCCAGCAGAGAGGGACCGAGGATCAGACCCGAACTCAACTCCCCGACCACCGCGGGCAGCCCGAGACGCCAGCACAACTGGGCCAAGATCTTGGCCAGCAACAACATCAACAGCAGGCTGAGCAGGAAGGTGTCCAGGTGCATGTGGGCTCCTTTTAGAGTCAAAGCTCGGTGAGCACGCCCAGGTTAGGCTATGTTTAAATCATAGAATTTCTTCGGAACTCTGGTGCTTGATTGCGACAGGGGAGGGACTATGAGCAAGATCTTGATCGTGGCTCCCAGGGACGACGACCAATTTGACGCCTTGGCCAAGGGAGTGGAATTAGCACAAACACTGCAGATGGACGCGGAGGTGGTGGGGTACTGCCACGAATCGATGCCCACCACCGATGGGATGACCCAGGAGCTGGTGGAGTCCATTAAGAATCGCTTGATGAGCGATCTGGACGATAAGCTGCACACCCGGCTGTCTCAGCTGGGAGGAGGAGTGCCTGTAACGGTTCGCTGGGCAAAATACCTGGCCGAGGACGTGGCGGACCTGGCCGACCAGGGGGCCTCGATGATCGTCAAGTCCTACCGTAAGAGTGACCATCTGCTGCCCACAGACTGGCACCTGATCCGCCAGACCCGGGTGCCGCTGATGCTGTTCACCGACAACCACAGGGCCAGGGCCCAGGATGTGCTGGTGGCTCTGGATCTCGGTAGCAAGAGTGACGCCAAGCAGATGTTGAATCAGCAGCTGCTCCATCATGCCAAGCAGCTGGTGAAGGCCACCGGCGGTGAGCTGCACCTGGCCTACGTGGTGCATCTGTCCCGGGTGATTCGGGACCTGGAGGTGGTCGATACCAGGCAACTGGTGAAGGATGTCTATCGAAACAATGCGCTGCTGCTTGAGTCTTTAGGGCTGCCCAAGGATCAGGTGCATGTGATGGTTGGGGATGAGACCCAGTGCCTGCCTCAGCTGGCCAATAAGCTGCAGGTGGGGTATTTCGTCATCGGCGCCCGTCAGCGCAAGGGGATCCTGGGCTATGTGATGGGCAATACCGCTGAGGAGATCCTCAGTAAGATGCACAGCCACCTGCTGGTGGTGCCCCAGTTCGATCAATAGTCTGGCGCTGGGGGGAACTCTCAACGACGCTCTTCAGGCAATAAAAAACGGCAGCCTGAGCTGCCGTTTTATCGAGAGGCTAAGCCTTAGTGGCAGCCGCAGCCGCCCTTGCCTTCGCCGTGGTCACCGCACTCGCCGGTGCCGCCACAGCATTCATGGTCATCACCCTTGTCGCTGCAACCACCGCCGCAGCCGCCGGCGGCGTGGATGTGACCGTGAGCGATCTCCTCTTCGGTCGCGGTACGTACTTCAACCACTTCCACTTCGAACTGCAGGGTTACGCCAGCCAGAGGGTGGTTGCCGTCGACCACTACGGTGTCGTCACGCACTTCAGCGACAACCACAGGAGCCGGACCCTGATCGGTTTCCGCCATAAAGCGCATGCCGGGGGTGATGTCTTCGATGTCACCGAAGGCAGCCAGAGGCACCTCCTGTTTCAGCCCCTCCTGGTATGGACCATAGGCTTCTTCAGGGGCCACAGAGGCGTCCAGTTTGTCGCCGGCAGCCTTGTCAGCCAGTTGTGCTTCCAGGCCTGGGATCAGGTTGTTGGCCCCATGCAGGTACTGCATAGGCTGACCGCCGAAGGAGTCTTCGATCAGTTCGCCTTCGCCGTCACGCAGACGGTAGTGCATGGTAACGACGGTATTGGCAGCAATTTTCATCCGGAACTCCAAAAACAGATGAGTGTAAAAGGCCAAATCATACGGCTTTCACCCTTGCTGCACCATGACTGAGGCAACATTTTTACCTCCAAAGGGGGATCAGAGGCGACACTCCTGGCGGTAGGGGCGGATATCCGGGTAGATCCCGTCGCGGATCTGGCTTTGCAACCCCTGCCAGTAGCTGGCCTGGAGCAGATCCCTGTGCTGGGCCATAAAGCTCTTGCGGATCTCCGCACGCCCCAGCAGGAAGCGGCCAAACTCCTCCGGGAAGATGTCCTTGGGGCCCACCGAGTACCAGGGTTCGGCCGCCATCTCATCTTCCGGATAGCGTGGGGGCGGAATCACCCGGAAATTGCAGTCGGTCATATAGTCGATTTCGTCGTAGTCGTAAAACACCACCCGACCATGGCGGGTGACCCCGAAGTTCTTAAACAGCATGTCCCCGGGGAAGATGTTGGCGGCGGCCAGTTGTTTTATGGCGTTGCCATACTCGCCGATGGCCCGGTGCAGGTGGAGGTCGTCGGCACCATCGAGGTAGATGTTCAACGGCGTCATCCGCCGCTCGATATAGAGGTGACGGATGATGATTCGGTCGCCATCCAGCTCCACCTCAGAGGGGGCACAGGTCAGCAGCTCGTCCAGCAGGGCCGGGCTGAACCTGTGTCGGGGAAAGGCGAAGTTGCGAAACTCCTGGGTGTCGGCCATCCGGCCCACCCTGTCGTGCTCCTTCACCAGGTTGTACTTCTCCATCACCTCCGCCTTGCTGCTCTCCTTTGGCGGGGCGAAGCTGTCCTTGATCAGTTTGAATACGACATCGTAAGAGGGCAGGGTGAACACGCTCATGACCATTCCCTTGATCCCCGGTGCGATGACAAACTGGTCGCTGCTGGTATTGAGGTGGCTGAGGAAGGAGCGGTAAAACTCGGTCTTGCCGTGTTTCTGCAGGCCGATGGCGGTGTAGAGTTCCGCCCAGGATTTGTTGGGCATCAGGTGACGCAGGTAGCGCAGCAACAGGGCAGGGCGGTCGGTTTCCACCATAAAGTAGGCCCGGGTAAAACTGAATATCACCGAGCAGTCATCCTGGCGGGTGATCACCGCATCCAGGGCCAGCCCCGCTTCTCCATGGCGGATGGGCAGGATCAGCGGGGATTCTCCCCGGTGACCGATAAGCCGTCCCACCAGATAGGCGCCTTTGTTGCGATAGAACACCGGTTTGAGAAATTCCACATCATGGGCTTTCAGCCGGGCCATGACGGGTTCCAACCGTTGATGCAGCCTGGCCAGATCCTGGTCAATATTTTCGAAGGCGTTCAGCAGCCTGGCGTAGCCCAGGGCACGGCGAAACGCTTCCTTAGGACGCTCCCCCAGGCTGAAGCGCCAGCAGAGTTTGTGGGGGGCAAAGGGGGCGCGGCGGGCACTGGCGGTGTGGATATACAGGTGCTGATTGTCCAGGCCCCGGTGGCGAAACAGCCGGGCGAATACCGAGTTGAAGAAGGTCTCTGCCAGCTCTGCCTGGGGGTGGCCCTGCAGCAGGTCGCTGTATTCGCTCTTGGCGGCGCGCCACAGTTCAGTGGAGATGGTGGGGCTGTCCAGCCTGGCCATCAGGGCGGCCACGGTCTCCGATACCCGCTGGCTGTAGAAGCGGATTCGTTGCTTCTGGGCGCGCTGAACTCCGGCCCAGTCCGCACTGAGAAATCGCTCCGGCGCGCCGGCATTGACCCGGGAAAAGAGCCGGTAGTGTTGATCAAACCCGGTGAGAATACGGTAGGCGAGCCGTTTTGGGGTGCCCTTGTCCATCTGTGGTACTCCTTACCTGACTGCGGGACCTGGGGCGTGCGATCTTCGCCCCTGCACCCTCTAACCTACCGTCACCAACCTTGCTTCTCAATGGGATTTCATTACCCTTGGCGCAATCGCGGTCCTAGCACGAGGAGAGATTGTGGAACTGACCTTTATTCTGGTGGCCCCCGCTCGGGGGGAAAATGTGGGAGCGGTAGCCCGTGCCATGAAGACCATGGGGTTTGAACGGCTGAGGGTTGTGGCTTCCCAGGCCCACCTGAGTCAGGAAGCGGGCTGGGTGGCCCATGGCAGTCAGGAGCTGCTGAGCCAGGCTGAGGGGTTCGCGACGCTGGCGGAAGCTGTGGCCGACCAGGATCTGGTGATCGCCAGTACCGCTCGTCGCCGGGGCGACAAACGGGTGCTGCACTCCCCTGCCCAGGCGGTGGAGAAGGTGCGGGCCCTGGGTGAGGCCGCCCCAAGGGTTGCCCTGGTGTTCGGCTGCGAGGAGTCGGGCCTGTCCAATGCGGATCTGGCCCTGGCGGATCTGCTGACCACCATCCCCCTGGCGAATCCCTATCCCTCCCTGAATCTGGCCCAGGCGGCCATGCTTTACGCCTATGAGTTCTCTCGGGTTCCCCAGGCTCCCCTGCCCGATACCGCCGGCGAAGGGCCGCTGTCGGCGCTGAAACAGCGCTCCATAACCTTGATGAATGATTTAAACGTTGCAGAGAATGATCCCCTCCGCCTCTGGCTGAAAGATCGATTGGCCCTTTTTAATCAAAGGGATGTGTCAATGGCTCACACCCTGGTGGGGGACATCGAAAAGGCACTGAAAAAATAGTCCTTGACTCTTCTGCGCCATTCAGTTCAAGTAACAGGTACGACAAATTTAAAGGTTTATTCAGAAAACAATGCTAAATATGCAGGCTGTAATCACCACCATTATCGTGATTACCGGCACCGGTACCACCGGTCGCGGGGCGGGCTGCTAGTATCTGAAGAAACCACAGAATCAGTTACCAGAAAGCCCGCTCCCAAAGCGGGCTTTCTTCGTTTTGGGCAGGGCACAACAGGAGAGACGAGATGAAGGTGATGAAGTTCGGGGGCTCTTCCCTGGCCAGTGCGGAGCGGTTCGCCCAGGTGGCGACTCTGGCACAGGAGAGCGTCGAGGGGTTCTCTCTGGCGTTGGTGTTGTCGGCTCCCAAAGGGGTCACCAATGCCCTGGAGTCGGCGGTCTATCGAGCGGTGGCCGGCTACAGTGATGAGTTGCTGAATCCGGTCCGTCAGACCCTGGATGAGCTCAGTGGCGGCGCCGAACTGGATCTGGAAGCGCGCGAAGCCCTGATGGTCCTGTGGCAGCAGGAGCTGGATCAGGTGGCTCAAAAGCTTCAGGGTGTGGCGCTGTTGGGGCGCTGTCCCGATGAGGTGGTGGCGGAAGTGATGGTGGTCGGGGAGCGCCTGTCGGTGCACATGATGATGGCCCTGCTCTCTGCTCGGGGTGAGCGTTGCGCCTTCCTGGAGCCAAGACGATACCTGATGGCCAAGGGGGAAGCCCTGGATGCCCAGGTGGACATCGAAGCCTCCCGTCAGCGTCTGGCTTCCCTGCCCGTGGGTGAGTACCGCTTCTGGGTGATGCCCGGCTTTACCGCCTGCAACCAGGAAGGGCAGACCGTGACCCTGGGCCGCAATGGTTCAGATTACTCCGCCGCCGCCCTGGCCGCCTGCCTTCACGCCGACAGCTGCGAAATCTGGACCGACGTGGACGGGGTGTACAGTGTGGATCCCCGCCTGGTGCCCGATGCCCGCCTGCTGGAGGAGATGAGCTACAAGGAGGCGATGGAGCTCTCCTACTTCGGTGCCAAGGTGCTGCACCCCAGAACCATCGCACCCATCGCCCAGCACCAGATCCCCTGCCGTATCCGTAATACCTTGAACCCCCAGGCCCTGGGTACCCTGATTCATCAGGAGGGGGCGGGCAGCGATGCGGTGAAGGCGGTCAGCCACCTGGCGGAACAGACCATGATCAGTGTGTCCGGCCCCGGAATGAAGGGGATGGTTGGCATGGCCGCCAGGGTATTTGATGCCATGAGCCTGGCCGGTGTGTCGGTCAGTCTGATCACCCAGAGCTCCTCTGAGTACTCCATCTCCTTCTGTGTGGAGGAGCAGGATCAGGAGCTGGCGGTACAGGCCCTGGAGGAGACCTTTGCCCTGGAACTGAAGAGTGAGATGCTCGATCCCCTGGAACTGATGCCCGGCATGGCCATCGTCACCCTGGTGGGCGATGGCATGAAGACACGCAAGGGGGTGGCGGCCCGCTTCTTCCGCTCCTTGGCCCAGGCCTCCATCAACATCGCCGCCATTGCCCAGGGCAGCTCGGAGCGGGCGATCTCGGCGGTCATCCGCAACGATGACGCCGCCGCCGCCCTGCGCATCTGCCACCAGAACTTCTTCGACAGCCGCCTCTATGTGGATGTGCTGCTGGTGGGCTGTGGTCAGGTGGGCGCCGAACTGCTCAGTCAGATCAATCAGCAGCAGCAGGCGCTGAATGACCATCATGTGGCGCTGCGGGTCTGTGGGGTGGCCAACTCCCGGCAGATGCTGCTGGCCCCCCATGGCCTTGACCTGGACAACTGGCGGGAACAACTCGAGGTCAAGGGACAGCCCATGTGCCTGGAGGCGCTGTTTGCCTTTGCCCACGACGCCAAGCTGACCAACCCGGTGCTGGTGGATTGCAGTGCCAGCGACGCCCTGGGGGCCCGTTATCTGGATGCCATGAACGCCGGCCTGCACGTGGTGACCCCCAACAAGAAGGCCAACACCGCCGATATGGCCTACTACCGTGAACTGCGCCAGGTCGCACGCCGCCAGCGTCGCCAGTTCCTCTATGAAACCAATGTGGGGGCCGGACTGCCGGTCATCGACAACCTGCAGGGGCTGCTGCGTGCCGGTGATGAGCTGCACAGCTTCGGCGGCATCCTATCCGGCTCCCTGTCCTACATCTTTGGTCTGCTGGAGGAGGGGGTGTCCCTCTCCGACGCCACCACCCGAGCGCGGGAGAAGGGCTTCACCGAGCCGGATCCCAGAGAGGATCTGGCGGGCATGGACGTGGCGCGCAAGGTACTGATCCTGGCTCGGGAGGCCGGCCTGGAGTTGGAGATGGACGATATCCAGGTGGAGAGTGTGCTCCCCGCCTCCTTCGACGCCAGTGGGGACACCGACACCTTCATGGCCAATCTGCCCCAGGCGGACGCCGAGGTGGCTCAGATGGTGGCTGCCGCCCAAGCCGAGAATAAGGTGCTGCGCTATGTAGGCGCCATCGAAGCGGACGGCAGCTGTAAGGTGGCGGTTCAGGCCGTGGGACCCCAGCATCCGCTGTACGCCATCAAGGGGGGCGAGAACGCTCTGGCCTTCTACAGTCGCTACTATCAGCCTCTGCCCTTTGTGCTGCGCGGATACGGTGCCGGAACTGCGGTGACCGCGGCTGGTGTCTTTGCCGATATCCTGCGTACCCAAGCTTGGCAGAAGGAGGGCTGAGATGGCTAAAGTGACCGCGTACGCCCCCGCGTCCATGGGCAACGTCAGTGTGGGCTTCGATCTGCTCGGCGCCGCCCTGCAACCTGTGGATGGCAGTCGTCTTGGCGATCGCGTCAGCGTGGAGGACGCAGAGACGCCGGCGTTTGCCTGCTGTGGCCCCTATGAGGATGTGCTGCCCAGAGATCCGTCTCAGAATATCGTGCTCAAGGCGGTGGAGGCGTTCTTCGATGCCAGCGGCCTGGCGCCCCAGCCCTTGGCGCTGACCCTGGAGAAGAACCTGCCGGTGGGCAGCGGCCTGGGATCCAGTGCCAGCTCTGTGGTGGCCGCCTGTGCCGCACTCAATCGTTTTTTCGATGATCCCCTGAGTGAGGTTGAGCTGCTCAAGCTGATGGGGGAGCTGGAGGGACAGATCTCCGGCTCCATCCACTACGACAACGTGGCGCCCAGCTACCTTGGCGGCCTGCAATTGATGGTGGCGGATTTTGCCCGCAAGCTCCCCGCCTTCGATGACTGGTACTGGGTGGTGGCCTATTCGGGGATCAGCCTGTCCACCGCCAAGATGCGGGCGCTGCTGCCAGAGCAGTACGACAAGGGCACCACCATCGCCTTTGGCCAGAATCTGGCGGCTTTTGTGGATGCCTGCTATCGCCAGGACCAGGCGCAAGCCTTGGCCATGCTTAAAGATGAGCTGGCGGAGCCCCATCGGGCGGCCCACATCCCCGGGTTTGTGGCGGCCAAGTCCGCCCTGGCTGAATTGGGGGCCGACGCCGTAGGCATCTCCGGATCCGGCCCAACCCTGTTTGCCGTCTGCCGCGATAAAGAGAGCGCCCAGCGGGCCAAGCACTACCTGGACACCTGTTACCTGGCCAATGCCAGGGGCTTCGCCCATATCTGCCGGCTGGCGGAGGATGGGGTTATCTACCAGAGCGAGAAGTAACCATCATGGAACTCTATAACCTGAAACATCCCGATCAGACCGTCAGCTTCTCCCAGGCCGTGCGCCAGGGACTGGGCAGGGACCGCGGGCTGTTTTTCCCTTCAAGCCTGCCCAAGCTGGACAACGTGGATGAGCTGCTGGCGATGCCCTTTGTGGATCGCTCTGTGGCCATTCTCAACGCCTGGCTGGGCGAGGAGTTGGGTGAGGAGACCGTCGCCTCCCTGGTGCGGGATGCCTTCACTTTCGAGGCGCCCCTGGCCCAGGTGTGTGATCGCCAATACTGCCTGGAGCTGTTCCACGGCCCCACCCTGGCCTTCAAGGACTTTGGTGCCCGCTTCCTGGCGCGGGTGCTGTCCCACCTGGCGGGGGAGGAGTCTCTGACCATCCTGACCGCCACCTCGGGGGACACCGGTGCCGCCGTGGCCGATGCCTTCTACGGCCTGGACAACATCAAGGTGGTGATTCTCTACCCCGAGGGACGCATCAGTCCCCTGCAGGAGAAGATGTTCTGCACCCTGGGAAGCAACATTCAGACCCTGTCGGTGGCCGGCAGTTTCGATGACTGTCAGTCCCTGGTGAAGGCGGCGTTTGAGGATGAACCCCTCAAGAAGGCGATTGGGCTGAACTCCGCCAACTCCATCAACATCGCCCGGCTGCTGGCGCAGATCTGCTACTACTTCGAGGCGGTGGCGCAGCTGCCCCAGGAGCGCCGTCATCAGGCGGTGATCTCCGTGCCCAGTGGCAACTTCGGTAACCTGACCGCCGGCTTGCTGGCCAAGGCGATGGGGTTGCCGGTGAAGCGTTTCATTGCCGCCACCAACAGCAACGACACCGTTCCCCGTTACCTGTCCAACGGCCAGTGGGAGGTGCGCCCTACTGTGGCCACCCGCTCCAACGCCATGGATGTGTCGGCGCCCAATAACTGGCCCCGAGTCGAGGCCCTGTGCCAGGCCAAGGGCTGGTCTCTGGCTCAGCTGGAGGGGGTGGCCGTGTCCGAGGCCGAGTGTGAGACCCAGCTGACCGCCCTGCATAAGGGGGGCTACCTGTCTGAGCCCCATGCGGCGGTGGCCAGCAGGGCGCTTTCGCTCTCCCTGAATCCGGAGGAGTGCGGCATCTTCCTGGGGACCGCCCACCCGGCCAAATTCAAGGAGTCGGTGGACGAGTTGCTGGGCCTGGATCTGCCCCTGCCTGAGGCACTGGCCCGGGCGGCGGTCAAGCCCCTGCTCAGCGAGTCTCTGGCCAACTCCTTCGAGAGTCTGAGAGCCAAGCTGCTCTGAGTCACCCAGATATGAAAAGAGGACGCCGTGGCGTCCTCTTTTTTTTTTGAGCCAATGAGCTATCAGCCGTAGAGGGACTCGAAATAGCCTTCGAGAATCAGGGCGGCCGAGGTGGCGTCGATGGCGGACTTTTTCAGGCCACGAAATCCGCGACGCTCAAACAGGTGCGCTTTGGCGTCTGTGGTGGTCAGGCGTTCATCCTGGGTCACTACCTTGACCCCGAAGCGTCCGTGGAGACGGTTGGCAAACTTGCGCGCCCTCAGGGTCAGCTCCTGTTCGGTGCCGTCCATGTTCAGGGGCAGGCCCACAACCACCAGGCTGGGTTGCCACTCGGCAAACAGCTTGGCGACCTCATCCCAGTTGGGGATGCCGTCATTGGCCTTGAGGCCGCACAGGGGCTGGGCGGTGCCGGTGATGCTCTGGCCGATGGCGACGCCGATCGCCTTGGTGCCGAAGTCGAATCCGAGAATGGTGTCACTCATGCGTGGCCAATCTCCCCGGAGAGTTGCCAGGCGTCGATGCCCAGAGCTCGAGTCGCGGCGGCCCAGCGATCCTTATGGGGCACTGTAAACAGCAGTTCCGGGGTGGCGGGAATGGTCAGCCAGGACCCTTCCAGGATCTCCTGCTCCAGCTGGCCCGCTTCCCATCCGGCGTACCCCAGGGCCACCAGATAGTGGTCCGGCGCCTCTCCCTGTCCCAGGCAGTCGAGGACATCCTTGGAGCAGGTGACGGTAAGCTCATTGTTGATGCGACGGCTGTTGGCGAAGTTGCGTTCGCTGCTGTGGAGGACGAAGCCGCGATCCGGCGTCACCGGCCCGCCGAGCAGCACCTGGTTGGCCAGACTACTGGGCAGGACAAACCCCTCCTCCTGCAGCTCCATCTTTTTCAACAACTCGTCCAGCGCCAGTCCTATGGGATGGTTGATGATCAGCCCCATGGCCCCCTCTTCGTCGTGTTCACAGAGGTAGGTAACCGAGCGCTTGAACACCTTGTCCTGCAGTGAGGGCATGGCGATCAACAGGTGATCTTTCAGGCTTTGCATGGGTAACTCCTTAACCTCCAGCCAGTTTGACCTTGAAGCCCTGTTGTTCCAGTAGCTGCTTCAGCTGATCCCGTTTGTCGCCCTGGATCTCGATGTCGAACTCCTTGACGGCACCGCCGACACCCATCTTCTTTTTCAGGGTGGCGGCCAGCTTCTTGAGCTTCTTGTCCTCTAAGCCTAGCCCCTTCACCACCATCATTCCTTTGCCTTTTCGGCCCTTTCTGTCCAGGTGGATGCGAACCCAACCATCGCCTTGTGGCGGTTGGGTTTTTGTCTCTTCCTGGGTAATGCGCCCCTGGTCGGTGCTATATACCAGTTGCGAGTCTTGATTAGAGATCATATCTTGCGGCTTATCAGGTATGGGCCTGTCAGTTTACCAAAATCACAGAAGAAAAAGGAAAATCTGCGCCGATGTCCCTCTTCAACCGACTGCTTTCCTCCATGGGCATGGGCTCCTGCGAGGTGGATACCCTGTTGAGCTCCGACAGTTACTCGCCCGGTCAGAGGGTGACCGCCCGGGTGCTGGCCAAGGGAGGCTCCATAGGTCAGCACATCCATGGGGTCTACTTCTCTCTCCACTGTCGCTATCAGCAGAGAGAGGATGGCCATGTGCAGACCCAGGAGGTGGAGTTGGCGCATTTTCAGCTGCCTGTGGCGATGACAGTCGGTGCCCGTGAGGAGCTGGAGATCCCCATCGAGTTTCAATTGCCGGAGTTCACTCCCCTGACCCTGGGGAACACCGAAGTGTGGCTGTCTACCGGCCTGGATATCCGTCAGGCCCGGGATCCCAGCGATAAGGACCTGTTTCAGGTGGTGCCCCAGCCCCTGGTCGCGGACCTGCTGGTGGCGATCACCAGGCTGGGTTTTACCCAGGATTTGGTGCACACCGAAGCGGTCTCCTCCATGGCCAGGGTGACGGCGCCCTATTTGCAGATGTTCCACTACAGCGTGGTTGAGGGGCCGTTCAAGGGACGCATCGAAGAGATGGAACTGGCGGTGGTGCCCGCAGAAGGGGGGCTTTACCTGCATGCCGAGGTCACTCGCACCGGCCGGGGCATGGCGGCGGCGGTGAGTCGCATATTGGAGGAGAGTGGAGACAGGCAGCGCCGCAGGCTCACCCCTGAGCTGGTGGAGAACCTGCAGCAGCATATCGAACAGCTGTTGGTCGACTGAATCGAGCGACCTCAGCGGTCGATCTTGGTGAACTTGGAACCCTCGAAGGTGAGGTTATACATCAGCCCCTTATTCGAGAAGATGAACCCGATGATGGGCTGCCTCAGGGTATTGCTGTCGAAAGTGCCGCCCGCTCCCAGGGTGGCCAGGGCCACGGAGCCATCCACGCCGGCTTTCCACCCCTGGCTGTTGCGGAAGTTGTCCAGGGCTTCAGAGGTCATAAACAGCACCACCTGACTCTTAACCTGGGCGCCTACCTGCAGGCCGAAAGAGGCCGCCGCGGTCGCGTAGTAATCTGCGGGGGTCCCATTGATCAGCAGCGCGCCTTCGCCATATTCGCCGCCGATGCCAAAGCCCGCCTTGTACACTTCCGGCAGAACCAGTACCCCTCGAGCCTTGGCCACCAGCTCTTTCGCCGCCGGCGTCTCTTTGTAGAGTTGCTGCAGCGCCCCTTTGACCTTGGCGTCGATCTCGGTTTTTGAGGCGGCCTGGGCACCGAATCCAACCGTCATGGTAATCAGTGCGAATACCCATATCTTCAGCGCTCTCATTCTCTGTCACTCCTAAGAACAAGGATCCGGGGGATCCTAATAAGTTGTTAAAAAGTATAGACAACCAATTGGGTGGTTGGGGAAGCTCGGGCAAGGAGTCTAGAGTGACAGCCCCTTGCTGAACTGCGGCTGGCTGAGAGGGTAGATAGGCTTTAGGGAACCTGAATCCCTGTGTTAAGGTCATAAACAGTGTATTAACGGATAGGGATCCCACTATGTTGAAGCGCGCGTTTCTTTGGATTGGCATTTTGGCGCTGGCGGGCTGCAGCTCGGTCAGCACCGAGTACGACTACGACGAGAAGGTGGCGTTCGATGGCTTCACCAAGTGGGCCTGGGTGGAAGCCACTCCGGACAGTGGTTCGGCCAAGTACCAGATGGACGGCCTCAACGACCGGCGCATCCGGGATGCCCTTACCGCCCAGCTGAGCAACGCCGGCTTGTCCCAGGTGCCCGCCAGTGATGCCCAGGTGCTGGTGAACTACCTGACTCAGGTTGAGAAGAAGATCGACGTCGATACCTTCTACACCAGTTTTGGTTACTACCCCTATTACCACAGCCGTCACGGCTATTGGGGCACTGGGGTCCAGGCGGACACCCGGGTTCGCGAGTACAAGGAGGGCACCCTGGTCGTTGACATTATCGATGCCAAGACCAAGCAGTTGCTGTGGCGTGGCAGCGGCACCGACACCCTGAAGAAGAACCTGACGCCGGAGAAGCGGACTGAGCAGGTTCAGAAGGTGGTTTCCGCCATTTTCGAGGGTTATCCACCCGGCAAAGAGAAGTGATTCACCCAGGCCGACTTGAAAGTCGGCCTGTTTTTTGCTCTGAATACAGAACCAAACTTTGGCCACTGAACAAGGAGATGGGATGAATCCAGAAGTCGAACAGGTGCTGTTTTTCTGGTTCGGAGAGCTGGAACAGGGCTTGCCTAAAGAGCCGAAAGGCAAGCTGTGGTTTGGCGCCGGAGAGGTGATCGACGAGGAGATCCGGGTTCACTTCGGTGAGCTTCATCAGCGGGCCCTGACCGGGGAGCTGGAGCTGTGGGCTGAACAGCCCAGAGGGCGCCTGGCGCTGATCATCGTACTGGACCAGTTCAGCCGAAACCTGTACCGGGGCCGGGCTGAAGCCTTTGCCGGGGATGCCAAAGCGGTGACGCTCTGTAAAGAGGGGATCGCCACCGGCATGGACGGTGAACTCAGTCTGTCGGAGAAGCAGTTCTTCTACATGCCGCTGCAGCACTCAGAATCTTTGGAGGACCAGCGTCTCGGCGTCGAGGTGTTGACCGACCTGACCCAGGGGCTGACCGGCAGGGCGCTGACCGAAGCCGAAGGCACCCTGAAATTTCAGCAGCTGCACTTGGAGATCATCGAACGTTTTGGCCGTTTTCCCCACCGGAATCAGGTGTTAGGGCGGCAAAACAGTGCCGCAGAGGCCCTCTACCTTGCCGACGGCGCCCCCAGGTTTGGTCAGTAACCGTGTGCGGCCGTTTCTTTCAGTTGAGTGACGGTTATGACACCCGGGAGCAATTGGGGATGGATGGGGGCACCTTTGAACTGGTCCCTCAGGAGGAGATCCGTCCCAGCCAACTGGTGTCGGCGCTGTTGGAACTGGACGGCCAACTCAGCCTGAGACGGTTTCAGTGGGGCTTGCCTCACCCCGGGTTGCCCAGGCCCGTCATCAATGCCCGCAGCGAGACTCTGGCGGAAAAGCCGATGTTTCGTCAGGCTCTGGCTCACAGGCGCTGCCTGGTCCCCGCATCCGGCTGGTTTGAGTGGCGCAAAGAGGGCAGTGGCAAACAGGCATACCGTTTTTCCGCCTCACGCTCCCTGTTCAGTTTTGCCGGGCTCTGGTGGCCGCCGGCAGAGTCCCTGCCCAACGGCGCCGTGGTGCTGGTGACTCAGGCCGCCACGCCCGCCCTTACCGACTATCACCACAGGATGCCTGTGGCGCTGATCGGGGCGCCGGCCAGAGCCTGGTTACAGAGTGCCGAGCTCGGCAGTGGTCTCCTATCCTTCCATGTGTTGGCTCACCCTGGTGGCGGTCCCACCCAGGGACAGCTGTTTTAACCTGCCTTTTGCTTCCGCTTGGTCTATCTTTGAGATGAAGCCAGGAGCGAGATATGACTTTCTTTATCAGATGTTTGTGCTGTACCTTGGTGTTAGCTGCCCCGGCCCTTGCCGGGGACAGAGATGGGGATGGTGTGCCTGACAGCAAGGACGCCTGCCCAAGGACATCGGCCACCGTAGCCAGCGGCAATGGGTGCCCGGCACAGGCGGCTCAGGAGGCACGCACCGTGGTGCTGCTGTTTGACAGCGGTTCGTCCGTGGTGCGTCAGGACCAGCTCAGGAAACTTCAGCCCTGGATGAGCCAATGGCAGGGTCATCAGTTGGTGGTAAAGGGGCACGCCGATGAGCGTGGAGGCGCCGGCACCAACCAGACACTGTCCAGAGCCCGGGCAGAAGCGGTAGCCGAAGTCCTGGAGCTGAATTATGGCGTAGATCGCCGATCACTTTCCCTCCATGCACTGGGGGAGAGTGAGCCATTGAAGGAAAATGACCGAGGACTGGCCGCCAACCGCCGCGTTGAGGTGGTGGCTCAGCCAATAACCCTAAAACTGATTAAGGGAGAGTAGGGAATATGGAAGCATGGATGGAGCAGTTGCCTGGGCTGGCAATGGCCTACGGGATGAATATCGTGTTCGCCCTGGTGATCTTCATTGTGGGTCGCTGGATCAGCAAGTTGGTGCGTAAGCTGGCGGAAGCGGTAATGACCCGGCGGAATGTGGAGAAGACCGCAGTCAGCTTTATCGGAGCCCTTATTTCGGTGATGATCATGGCGGTGACCCTGGTGGCCGTTCTGGCTCAGTTGGGGGTGCAGACCGCCTCATTGATTGCCGTGTTGGGTGCCGCTGGCCTGGCCGTCGGCCTGGCGCTGCAGGGCTCTCTCTCCAACTTTGCCGCTGGCGTGCTGCTGGTGGTGTTCCGCCCCTGCAAGGCCGGAGACTACGTGGAAGCCGCCGGTGTGGCCGGTGTGGTTGAAGAGATCTCCATCTTCTCCACCACCCTGATAACACCGGATAACAAGAAGATCATCGCCCCCAACGCGGCGGTAATGAGCAGCGTCATCGTCAACTACAGTGCCAAGGATACCCGGCGCGTGGACCTGGTGATCGGGGTTTCTTATGACGCGGATCTGCGCCAGACCCGCGAAGTGCTGACGAAGACCGTCAAGGCCTGCCAGTATGTGCTTGATGATCCTGCACCTACCATTGAAGTGTCTGAACTGGCGGATTCCAGTGTCAACTTTGTGGTCCGCCCCTGGGTGAAGGGCGCAGATTACTGGAACGCCTATTTCCAGTTGATGGCCAACATCAAGGTTGCCCTGGATGAAGCCGGTGTTGGTATCCCCTATCCCCAGATGGACCTGCATGTTCAGCAGTTGCCTGCGAGGTCGCCTGCCGATCATCAGTGATCCTCCGCCCTGACAGGTTTTGGGAGAACCCTACTAAAGCGGGTCGCGACAGCGACCCGCTTCACGTTTGCTGGCAAAAATGCGACCCCTGCCCATTTGGCCGAGCCTTAGGTACAATGGCGCCATGTAACCATTACAGGATCCGCAAATGCTGTTGAAAATTGTACGAGAAGGCCTGGGCCGCACCATAGCCCTGGGCGATGCTCTGACCCGCCCCAGGGCGATGAAACGCTCCCCTGAGGAGCAGGCCAGGGTAGCCAAAGAGGTACAGAGTCTTGCCCTCTATCAGTTCTATGCCTGCCCCTTCTGCATCAAAGTTCGTCGTGCCATGCATCGCCTGAACCTGCCCATAGAGACCCGGGATGTGAACCGTCATCCGGTATACCGGGCCGAACTGGAGCAGAACGCCGGCAAAGTGATGGTGCCCTGCCTGCGCATTGACGGTGACGATGGCAGCCAGTGGATGCTGGAGTCCGGTGACATCATCGCCTATCTGGATGAGCGATACGGCACCACCGGATAGGCCTTTCCTGACCTGGGGGCTTTGGCTACAATGGCCGTTTTTTTGCGCCCCTGGGTTTCCATGGATCATCATCAAAGGTTTCTTCGACTCACTGAACTGCTGCTGGCCGCTCGCCAGTGGTGGCAGTTTGTGCCTTTCGAACAGCTGAGTCTGCCCTGGTTGGCGTCGGCTCCCGCTCTGTGCTCCTGGCTGGGTGAGCAGTCTGATGAGACCCTGACGTCGCTGCGCCAGGACGCGCCGGCACTGCTTGCTCTTCTCGCCCCCCATCTGACTATGGTGTCTGAGCTCAGCTCGCTGGCGTCCCTTGAGATCAGCGAAGGGCGTGAGATCCGCTGTCCCTCCCGTCTGGATACAGGGGTACCCGGGCGAAAGTGGCAGCAGATCACCGCCTTTGCCTCGGCACTGCAGGCACACGACCTGCCGTGGCTGGAGTGGTGCGCCGGTAAAGGCCATCTGGGACGGGTGCTGGCGGCGGCCAGCGGCCGTGAGGTGGTCAGCCTGGAGTGGCAGCAGAGGTTATGCGATGAGGGGAAGGTGCTGGCGTCGAAAAGCGGTCAACCCCAGCGCTTTGTTCAGGGGGATGCCCTGACAGCCGATGCGGCTTCCCTGCTTGCTGGCGAACAACATGCGGTGGCGCTGCACGCCTGTGGTGAGCTTCACCTGGCCCTGATGCGCCATGGGGCAGAACGTCGCACCCGATCCCTTTCCCTGTCACCCTGCTGTTACCACCTGATCCCCGAAGCGAGTTACCAGCCTCAGTCCCAAGCGGCTCAGGCAAGCGGTCTGAGCCTGAGCAAGATGGACTTGAAGCTGCCTCTGCAGGAGACGGTCACCGCCCCGCCCCAGGTGCGTCGCCGGCGCCGCCTGGAACTGAGCTACCGGCTTGGATTTGATTCCCTTCAACGAAGTCAGGGAGGCGGGGGGTACCTGCCGGTCCCGACCGTGCCCAAGGCGGTGCTGGACCTGGGGTTTGAGGCTTTCTGTCACTGGGCTTGTGAGCGCAAGGGATTGGGGCTGGACCTGACACAGGCCGGTGATTTTCTCGAGAAAGGGGAAGCCAGGGTCAGCCTGGTGGAGCAGATGGAGACGGTGCGTCAGCTGTTTCGTCGTCCGCTGGAGATCTGGCTGGCTCTGGACAGGGTGCTGTTTCTCGAGGAACAGGGGTATCAGGTGTCACTGACCGAGTTCTGCGAGCGCAGGGCCACCCCGCGAAATCTGCTGATTCAGGCGACTCTGGCTGGGGCTATTTGACCCTCACTTTCCCCCCGACCATCTTCAAGGCGGGCACCCCCCGAATCAGGGTCTGACGGCCAAATTGACTGCCACAGCCGGGACAGATCCCCGGCTCCTGGGTATTATCCTCGGTGATTCGCTCAATAAAACACTTCACCAGCGCACCATTGCCCCCTTTTCGATAGCGCAGCAGTTGGGTGCGGCAGCGGCTGCAGCTTATCTGAACCGAACGATCCGGCAATTTGCTGTTGGGTCTGGCCATGGCGTCCGGCTTTCTGGCGAATCGGGATGCCCAGTGTATCCCAGAGACGGGAACGGTGCGAACTGTGAAATCGCCTTGCATTTCTGATAGCTCTGCTAATCTTGTTGATGGACCGGGCTGACGCTCCGGCTTTTTTTGACTTGGCGGGAGTGCCAGGTTATCGGCGCAGAGAATCACAAGGATGTGGCGTATGTTGCACAGAGACACCCCCACAGGGCGGGCGGCGATGCCCGCTGCTGTTTTCCTATCTTTCGGTCACGCAGAAAGCAAGACGGGCCGCCCCGAGCAGGAGGGCGCCCATGGTTAATTCCCTGAATATTCGTCAACGTCTTGTGCTGCTGGTGGTGGTGATCTGCGGCATTCAGCTTCTCACCACCTCAACGGTCTTCATCAAGCTGACCAACCTGGAGGGGCACCTGGCCGAGGTGGCCCACAGGAACATGCCTGTGGTGGCGTCGACCACACGAATCACCGAGCTGCAGCTGGAGCAGGAGGTGATGTTTGAGCGGGGGTTCCGCTATGCCCTGGCGCTCTCCTCGGAAGAGGGGGCAGTATCGGGCTACCAATCCTCTCTTGCGGCCTTCTGGGTCATGAATGAGGAAATTGAACGGGAGTTCAGCCGTGCGCATCGGTTCTTCGAGGGCAGTTCTGGCGAGATGGCGGCCCTGGGCGCCTCGCTGGTTAAGCTTCGCGCACACCACCGCAGCTGGGTGGAGCATGTGCAGGAGGTGTTTGGCCACCTGGATCAGGGGGCTCTGAGTCAGGCCGACCTGCTCTCCGTGTCGATAGAGCAGGAGGCCCAGGCCTTGACCAACGAAGTGGAGGAGTTGCTGCATCAACTGGCCGGACTGACCGAGTCGGCATTGGCAGGCATTGAGGGGGAGGCCACCAGCCTGGAGTACATCTCGGTATCCGCGTCACTGGTCTCTCTGCTGATCGCCTGTGCCATGGTGCTGTGGTTCTCCAGGACGATAATGCGAGGCTTGGATAAGGGGCTTTCAGCTTTAAGAGATCTCGCCGGTGGCGACTTCAGTCGTCCCGTAGCCAAAGATGAGCCCGGAGAGCTTGGCGAGCTGCTCTGTGCCATGGAGAGGACCCGCCACACCGTGGCCCAACTGTTAATCGGTGTCAGGCACTCCACCCGGGAAGTGGCACAAGCCGCAGGTTCTCTATCTGTGTCCAGCAGCGAGGTACAAAGTAACGTCAGTCGTCAGACCGATGAGGTGACCCAGGTGGCCACCGCCGTGAATGAGATGGCCTCAAGCGCTCAGGAGGTGGCACGCAGTGCGTCGGCCACTCAGGCGGCCACCGGGGAGGCGACTCAGAGATCTCAGGAGAGCCAGCAGGCCAACCTGGAGGCGATGGGGCATACGGAACAGTTAGTGGAGAGCCTGAATCAGAGCGGTGCGGTGATGGGAGCCCTGGAGGAGAACAGCCACAACATTGGCACTGTGTTGGAGGTGATCAAGGGGATCGCCGAGCAGACCAATCTGCTGGCACTCAATGCGGCCATCGAGGCGGCGCGGGCCGGTGAACAGGGCAGGGGGTTTGCGGTAGTGGCCGATGAAGTGCGTCATCTGGCTCAGCGCACCCATGAGTCCACCACAGAGATTGAGTCAATGATTGAACAATTTCGTTCGGGAACCCATGAGGCGGTCCAAACCATTCAACGCAGCTGCGATCTCGGCGGGCGCACCATGGAGTTGTCCGGTCGCTTCAGCGAGCTGATGTCGCAGATGAATGACGCCATTCAACAGGTGAACGAGATGAACACCCAGATCGCCAGCGCCGCCGAGCAGCAGAGTGGGGTGGTGGAGGAGATCAACGTTAACGTGGTTCGGGTCAGTGATGCCTCGGAGGGGAATGCCCAACAGATTCAGCAGGTTGCTGCTGCGAGTGAGCAACTGACTGCCACCGCCAGTCAACTGAGAAACGCCATCGATCATTTCAGGTTGCCGGAAGCGGGATAGAAAAAGGCCGGAGTCACGGCTCCGGCCTTTTGGCGTTGTCCTAAGCCTATCCCTGGCGGGCGGCAATGGCCCGGCTGATGACGGCCAGGGTGGTGCCGTTGTGCAGCAGGGCACTGGTGGCGGGACGCAGCCAGCCCATGGCTGCGGCCAGCATGATGCCGCTGTTGACCACCTCCGCCAGGCGGATATTGCTGTCGATCAGCGCCATCGCTTCCTGAGAGAGTTCCCTGGCCTGGGCAATGCCCAGCAAGCTGTCCTGCATCAACACCACGTCTGCGGCCAGGTGAGCCAGGTCGGTGCCCGTGGCCATCGCCAGGCCCACATCGGCTGCCGACAGGGCAGGGGCATCGTTGACACCGTCTCCGACGAACAGCACCTTGTGGCCCTGCTGCTGCAGCTTGGTGACCACATCGGCTTTGGAGTCTGGGGTGGCTTCGGCGAAGAAGAGATCGAAACCCAGATCTTCGGTGACCTGGCGTGCTTTTGCCGCCGTATCGCCGGTGAGCAGCACCAGGTTGCGAATGCCGCTGTCTCTCAGCTGCTTGAGGGCGTCGTGTACCTCTTCCCTCAGGGTGTCCCTCAGGCCGATGACCCCCATGGGCTGGTTGCCACTGGCCAGGAACAGCAGGTGTTTGCCCTCGGCCTCAAGCTGGGTAATGGTCTGTTCCAAAGAGCCGAAGTCCACCTGCTCGTGGGCCTCCAGGTAGTGGCGACTGCCGATAACCAGCGGATGACCGTCGATGGAGCTCTTCAGGCCATGGGCAATGACATACTCCACTTCTCCATGCTCGATGTGAGGCAGGGCATGATGCTTGGCGGCATTGACCACCGCCTGAGCCAGCGGATGGTTGCAGTGCTCCTCCACCGAGGCGGCGATGGCCAGCAGTTCCCGGGCGTTCTTCTGCTCGCGCAGACAGATAACATCGGTGACCTCCAGATCCCCATAGGTCAGGGTACCGGTCTTATCGAACACCACGGTATCCACCTCAGCCAGGTTCTCCATGGCCCGGCCACCCTTGAGCAGCAGGCCCTGCTTGGCGGCGCGGTACATCATCGACTTGAAGGCCACCGGAGTGGACAGTTTCAGGGCACAGGAGTAATCCACCAGGAACACCGAAGCCAGCCGCTCCAGATCGCCGGTCATGGCGAACACGGCACTGCCGATGGCCAGGGTGATCTTCACCCGGCGCTCCGCCATCTCCTGGGTCGCCAGCTGAGTCTGACTCTTCTCGCCCAGAGACTGGGCGATGATGGCGGCGATGCGTGCTGTGGTGGTATCACAGCCGACCTTCTCCACCTTGAGGGTGACATTGCCCTCGTGAATCGCAGTGCCTGAGTAGAGGTAGGCGCTGTCCTCCCGGCGCACCGGTACCGATTCGCCGGTGAGCGAGGCCTGGTTGACCAGACATTCACCCTGGGTGATCACGCCGTCCGCGGGCACCATGTCGCCTGGGCCCAGGCGCACCAGCTCGCCCTCGGCCAGAGTTTCGGAGCTGACCTGTATCTCCTGGCCGTCACGGATGACCCACACCTGGGTGTGCTTGGGCTGCATCAGTTCGGCCAGCAGCTTGTCGCTGTTGCGACTGGTGAGCTGCTCCATATACTCGCCGGTGGAGAGCAGGGTCTGGGTGAGCATGGCGGTCTTATGGTCCCCACGCCAGGCGGAGAGGCCGATGGCGAATGCATCCAATACCTCGACGCCCAGGGTGCGATCCCTAAGCTGCTCCACCCCGGCCTCCAGGGTCGGGGTGATCAGCGCCGCGGTACTCAGGGAGGCGTAGCGTTTGGGCAGCAGTCCGGCGGCCAGAAAACCCATCAGGTTCAGGGCAATATCGCCGCGGGTGTATTGGTGCTCGCCGTCGGCATGTTCTACCGCCTGCCAGTCCAATGACTCCAGCCTGCCCTGAATGTCCGCCGGCTCCAGCAGCTGGTGATCATATTCAATCACCAGGGAACGGGCGTATTCATTCAGGCGGACAGAGTGTACCCCCTGCAGGGAGAGCAGACCGGTTTTCAGCCAGTCGCCGCAGCCCTTCAGGGAAGCCAGCAGCTCAATCTTGAGGCGGATGCGTCCAGGTATGTGGTGTTTGACCACAAACTGAGTCATCACTGCTCCTTGTGCAGGTTGCGGTAGTATTCCAGTTCAGCCTGAGTGTCCTCCAGGCGCTCCTTGAGCTCCTCCACTTCGCCACGCACTGTGGACCAGGCGCGGTTGCCGGCGGAGGCCACGCCCTGCTGCACCTTCTTATTGGACAGCAGATAGGCCACGGCGGCACCGGCCAGCAGGCCCGAGACGAAGTGGGTGCGGGTATTCTGCTGCTGGTAAGGCTGCTGTGGCTGGTAGCCGTAGGGATAGTATGGATTAGGCACTTTTTTCATTGGAGTTGTCCGTTAATTCATCGATGAGGTAGAGGCTGGCGGCGCCGGCGCACAACACCGTGGCCAGTGACAACAGCGGACGGCCGGCCATGCGACCGGCAACGGCGGTGGCCATGCCTCCGGCTATGCCCGCTTTGGCGGCGTCTTTCAGCGTTTTGGCGGCAAGTTCATTGACCTGCAGCTCACCGCGCTGATAAGCACTCCACTGTCCTGCCGCGGAGGCGGTGCCGCCCAGCAAGGCACTGGCGATCATCGCCCGGCTGGCGGGGCTCAGCTCTCTGGAGCCGTTACTCATTGGCTTGGGCCTTGATGTGAGGCTCTGTGGGTGCCTCTGGGGTGGTTTCCTGCTGAGGGGCTGCCTGAGGCTCTGGCGAGCGGTGGCGCTCTACGGATTCTTTGAAGCCGGCCTTGCCTGCGGCCAGGGTGTCCTTAAACACATCGGTGCCCATGGAGACGTTGCTGCCGACGTTCGAGGCGGTCTGGGTGGCAGTCTGCTTCACCTTGTCGGTACCGGTTTTCAGCAGGTCACCGGCGTTGCCCAGCATGCTCATCAGGTTACCGCGCACATTCTCATTGCTGAGGATCAGGGCGGCAGCGGCGCCAATCATCGCCCCTTTCCAGAACTCCTTGTCGTCCACACCCAGCTTGTGCAGCAGATCCTTGAAGATACCCGCCTGGTCACCCATCAGCCCCTCCAGCATCTGCTGGGACTGAGCCATCAGCGGATCGCTGTGGTGGTGATCATGGTGGCCGCCGTGCGGAGGCATACTGTGGTGGTGCGGAGGATAGCCATGGGGCATCTGCGGCTGCCCCTGAGGTGGCACACCATAGCCTTGTGGTGGCATGGCGTGGGGATGATAGCCGTGCATGGGGTGAGGAGGGTAGCCATGCATGGGGTGAGGCGGCCACACAGGAGGATAACCGTATGGGGGGTAAGCCATGTTTTGCTCGTCTTTGTTATTCATGATGCAACCATCCTTATTGGTAGTGTGGCGCTAAAAGGTCGATCAGTTCCTGGCACGCCTGCTCGGCGCCCATCTGGCATTCGCCGAACAGTCTGTCCAGTAAACCGGGATGAATGGTTCCGTGGTCATACTCCAGGATCAGGCTGTTGGAGCCGGTATTGAGCTGGAACCGTTTGAGTGGCGGCAGGCGATCTGCCTGCTCCAGAATCTGCTCGGTTTTGAATCTGGCCATCTGGGTGACCAGAGCCGAGTTGAACTTGAGTCGGATTCGGCCAGGAATGTGGTGGGCGACGTGGACCCACTGCCTGAGCTTTACTATTTCTTTGGCCGTGTTAGGCATGATGTTCAATCACTTTCGCTAGTGGCAAGGGCTCGATTCTGGCATGTGGATATCCAGAGAAAATTGCGCGAGGTCAAAAAGACCCTCTTGTTTTGCTGCAAACACAGCCGAAAGGCAAATAAAAATCAATCTCATCACTGGCTTTGTGATATTGCCCCAAGGCAGTCGATTTTTCTTTGAGTTTCAGGGAATGATGAGATACATTAAATGCAAATCAGTCTCATTCATGGTGTTGTGATGTCGACCTATATCCACAAAACTGATCGTCGCCTGCGGATTCGCTCAGACTTTATTCTGAACAACCCTGAGGAAGTGCAGGCGCTGTTGGAGCAACTGCGGCAGATAGATGCAGTGCTGGAGGTTCGCCATCGCCGCTACGCCGGTTCGGTGACCCTGATGTTCGATCACAATGAGCTGACCGCAGAGGATCTGCTGGAGACGGTGGAGAGTCACGGCTGGCTGCGCTCAGCAAGTCGCAATGCCTTCGTGGAAAACGCAGTGCGCAGTGGGTCACGTTCCCTCGTCAAAGGGGTAGCGGTTCTGGTACTGAAACGCCTGATGGGGCCATCGGTGATCAAGGCTTTGGCCTTCGCCTGATTCAAGAACAACGAAAAAAACGCGCTCCGATGAGCGCTTTTTTTGTGCCTGAGATTCGGTCAACTGGCAAACTTCTTGACAGCACATTTACACTGTCCCCCCATCAGCGCCGGACAGCGCTTACAGGGGGGCGATTTCAGCGGCAGCATGGACAGGGGACGGGCCGGTTGTCGTATCGACTGAATCTGACGGGAGCTGGAGTCTGCAGCGGAAAAGTCGATGCCTCCCTCGTTAAACCAGCTCAGCAGTGGGTTGAGTGGTGCCATCAGTTCCCGCACTGCGCTTTGCCCTGCTTGCAGGGTGACCGCCCTGAGTTCAGGGTTAATGCTTCGTAGAGGCTGTTCGGCCCTGGCGAGGCGTTTCTGAAATTTACCCGCCCTGGCCAGCTTCTTGAGTTTCTTCAATGATGACACGGCACACAACTCAACTGAAATTGATTCTCATTTATTTTAAGGGGTTGGGCGTACAAATGCTAGAGGCCGCGAAGCCGGTGTTGGCTCAATGAAAAAGCCGGCCCAGAGGGGCCGGCTTGCTTATCAATCTAAGTTGCCTTAGTTGAACAGAGGGAACTGCTCGAAGGCACGACGATAGTCCACGTACTCGTTGGTGCTCCAAAGACGCAGCAACTGAGGATCGTAGTCGTAGACCTCGGCATCCTTACGGTAGGTGGAGTACTGGTTGTTGGATTCGATGGCGTCGCCGAAGGTGGTGGCCAGGTTGTAGATCTCCGACAGACGGGTGTCATCGATGCGGTCGATGGACTGCAGGGCGTTCTCCAGAGACTCCTGGGAGTTACACTTGCGGTTCAGGCGCTGGGCTTCGGTTTCGCTGTCCAGTTCCAGGCGACGGCACTTAAAGGTGGTTTCGTTGTCCTGACCCTGGTTGCGAACGATCTCATACTCCTTGAAGTTGTTACGGAGCAGGAAGAAGCGGGCAAAGCCGGTGGTTTCCTGCATCAGCTTCAGAGCATCCGCATCGGCGATGGCGATCAGGCGCGCTTCGTGGTGGTCTCGGGCGGCTCGGAACACATTCAGGGCGTTGCGTACCCGGTAGCCAACACCACCAAGGCGTTCAACCTGGGGCTTTTGCTCTTCACCGTAGAGGGCGCGAGTTGCCATGGCCTGGGCCAGCAGGTTGCGGCGGGTGGCCACAAAGTTGTCTGCCTTCCAGGAGAAGGTGATGGCGCCTTCGGTGTCCACGTAAGGACCGGCCCTGCGCAGGCCGATGGCATCGATCAGGCCCAGGGCACTGTCGCTCAGACCATACTCTTTGGCCCAGGCGTATCTGTGCAGGTTATTCAATAGCGCACGGAATTCAGGGGTCGGCGTATCGGGAGTGGCCGGGTCGTACCAAAGGTCATAGTAGTCCTGGTCAGTGAAACCGAAGAAGTGCTTCATCGGCCACAGGTAAGAGGGCGACTGGTCAATCATCTTGCCCAGGCTGGGCACGTAACGATCAACGGTCTCCACATACTCGCCATCCTTGTCCACAAACACCGGCTGGCGGGCAGTGGGGTTGCCGGCAAGGTAGGAGAGGTGGCTGTAGATATCTTCTACCTTACCTTCGATGTCGATCAGCGCCAGGCTGGAGTTCTCGGTGTCTACGAAGGGGCTGTCGCGGCGTACCAGCATCTGGGCAGCCAGCAGCTTGTCAGGCCAGGCGCCCAGCAGGTCGACAGAAGCAACTGAGCTCTGATGCGGGTTGTTGGCCTGAAGGCTAGCCTGGATACGGCCATCGCGGGTTTCGGAGCGGACCACAATCTTATTCTGCTGATTGGCCAGAACCTCTACCAGCTCGTCGTCGTAGCAACTGGTGGGGATGTCGCGGTTGTCGGACATGCCAGGGCCGTAGGTGCGCCACAGGTCGGACAGGGTGGCGAAGCGGTAACGGTTAGGCACCCCTGGGGCGATCTCCTCCAGCTCACACACCTTGTCAGGCTGAGTCATCACATCGATGAAGAAATCGGCAGCGGTGACTGCTGCGTCGTAGGTATCACACAGGTTACGCAGGTTGCTGGTCATGGTGTCATAAGGAACACCGCGGCAGCTGTTGGCGTAGATTTCACTGAAGACACGACCGTTGGTGTTGCTGACCCCTAGGTAGCGGGCAAATAGGTAGTCAATCTCCTCGACGTTTTCAATTACGTCGCGAATATTCAGGAACTGATCCCAGCGGCTCAGGAAGTAGTTGTACTGATGGAACTGGTAGAAGCTCTGACGGCCGTTACGACGGTTCATGGTGTCGTAGCTGTCGTAGTAGCGCTGAATGCGGAAATCGGTCAACTCTTTGATGTTGGTGCCTTCATCAAAGCGGTTACACAGCACCGAAGTGGTGGTGTGCTCGTCGGTACAGAAGTTGTACAGAGTCAGGCCCAGAGTCTGGTTGTCACCGAGATTGATATCCTTAAGCTCGTCGCTCTCCAGATAGTTGTCTCGTACCTGCTGGATGATGCCGCGAGGGTAGGCGTTGAAGTCCTCAGCCAGTTCGCTGTCCAGCTTGGTCAGAGATAGGTATTTTTTCTCTGTGGTGGTCTTGGGCTGGTTGGTCTCCTCATCGATGGCTGTGGTGCTCAGGTCTGCTTCGACCTGGCGGCCATAGCCGAAGCGCAGGGCGGCGATGTCGTACTTACCATAGGTCGGCAGCTCATCGAAGATGGAGGCCGCGTAGTCCATGATGGAGCTGTAGGCAGGCACCTTCTCCATACCCTTGGCCTTGGCTTCGGCTTCAGAGTAGAAATTGGCTTTGTCCACTGAACCCATAAAGTTGTGGCGCAGGCCCAGGTTGTGGCCCAGTTCGTGGATCAGGGTGGAGCGGAACATGTGGGCGGCGATGGCGTCGCTGACCTCTGATTGTTGGGCGGCAGTCAGATCGTCCCAGGTTTTCAGCTCGGTGTTCTCGTCGTTGGCAAAGTAGCCACCTTCCAGATAATCGATGCCCTCAACCAGTCCTTTGGACTGAGTGCTCAGCCACATGAACTCGACGGCGTAGGCGTTCTGCTCGGCGAGCATATCCAGGTGTTTCTGATGCTTGTGGAAGGAACGAACGGCCAGATCCGGGTGCTGAGTGTTCCAGGCTTTCTCTGTGGCGTGGTTGTGGCCAGCCATCTGGGTGTCCATGGTGCTGCCGGCAACCTGGGCAATCTCGCTGTCGGCCAGCTCTGGAACACCAATGGGAGCGCCCATGTCCGCAGCCAGCATGTCGTGGAACGCTTTGACTTCAAGGTTCTCTTCGGCATCAGTGTCGGCGGGATCCTGAGTTTCAGGCTTGTATTCGTCAGGACGGGCAATCTCCTGTCGGTTGTAGCGCATCACCAACTGGGTCCACGTGGCACGGGTGGCGCCACGGATGACGCCGGCGTACTGATTCACGTGGGCGTGAACAATTTCACCGGTCAGTGGGTTGGTGGCTGAGGGGCCGTAACCCAGCAGACCATTGTCCACAGGGTCGGTGATCAGGTTTAGCACGTTGTAGCGCAGGTCTCCGGTGTGAACGCCAGCTTTGCTGTCCGGGTTGACGATGCGGATTGGCGGTACCCCGGTGCCTTCCAGCGACTTGTTGATGTCGGCGATGCTTTCCATGGTGACGCGCTTGTACAGCTCGTTGCCTTTATCGTGGTAGCTGTCGCTCAGGTAGTAATCGATGCTGTCCTGGTTGGGGGCGAAGCGGTTCAGCAGGCTGAATACGCTGCCTTGAACATTGGTTTCACCTGTGGCGGTACGCTGCTCCTTGGTGTCTTCGAAGAAGCCGTAGAAGGCGCGGTCACGACCCTGATAGTAGATGGGCTGGTAATCAGGAGTAATCAGCTTGTCCAGTTTCACCAGGGAGTAGAAGAAGCGAGTCTTGAAAGAGAGGTTTTTTGGGTCGTTGCCGAACTGGTACTGATCTTCAGGGTCAGCGGTGAAGGTGCGCTCCAGTTCGACGTTGATTACGCCCTCTTCAGCGTTGTATTCGTAGGAGACAACCCGAGGCTCGGCGGTCTCTTCCACGTTGCTGGCGGTGAACCAGGTCATGCTGTCATGAGCCAGGGTGGCAACCTTTTCGTAGTCCGGCACGAAGTGAGTGGCGTCGGTCCACTTGCGGTCTTGGTCTTCGTTGATCTCTTCCTTGTTGGTGCACTCATCATAGGCATTGAGGGCACAGCGGTATTCACGGAATTCACCGGGAATCTTCAACACAGGGGCTTTGTTGATGTCTGAGTCCCAGCGGCTGTTACCATCCATGGACAGCTTGTCGCGGTCTACCTCTTCGGCATAGATGCCGTTGAACTCGTCAAAGCGCAGAGTAACCAGCTTGGGATCGCCCTGGAAGAAGCCGCGCTGAGTCATGGCGTAGCGGGGAGCGGCGCCAGTGGAGGGCATATACAGCCAGAGGGACTCGGTGTCCAAAGAGGCGGTAGTGATCTCTTCGGCGGGTCTCTCAAATTTGTCGTAAGGCCTGTCTTCTGCGCCGCAACCGGTCAAAGCAGCGGCCACAGCAGCGGCAATGGCAATCCGTTTAAACATTGGGATACCTTTTTAAAAGATTAAAACTGATAGTTGGCAACGAAGTAGTAATTCATCTTGTCGAGATCGACTAAGTCATGAATTGGGTCTGTGCCACGTTCCTGGTTGTAGTAGGTGATGCCGTTGGTCATACCTATGGCGATATCGATATCGTCAGTGAGCTGGTAACCAAGCTCTTCACCATGAATAAGATCTGGGTGGATATTGTCGCCGTCGTAATCCCAGCCATATCTGGAGACTAAGTAGGTGCTGAAGTTAAACCTGTCGGCAAAAAAATAGTCGATGGTAAAGAGATTGCTTGCCTGGTATTCGGACAGCTTTTGATCACCAGCAGTCTTGTATTCATGAAAATTCTTTCTAAAACGTATGCTGTCGCCTATGAATAGGCCTTCTACATAGTCACTCAGATTGAAGCTGACGCGCAGGCTGCCGCGGACACCAACTTCCAGACCCTGTCTTCGTGAGAACTTGGATGTGGGCAGGATCAGGCGTATCTCGCTACTTAAGGTACTTGATTTACTTGGCTTCCAGAGGTTGTTTCTCGACCAGGACAGGGAGGTGTCATTCCAGAAGTCTCCTTGACTTCCATACTCATCACCGTCACTTGCGTGGTAGCCGGAGATGACGGCTTGTAGCCGTGAATTTTTATTCAGCGAATAGCGGATAATTGCAGTGGCCGAATAGTTTCGCTCCGCTAAATATGCACCAGCACTGTATTTGTTTTGAGTGTAGTCGACACCAAGAAAGCCTGACCAGCGGCTCTCTTCAGGATCACTCCATCTGTCCTGAATATTTTCTGCACTCGCTAAAAAAGGCGCTATCCAAAGAATGGATGCGACTAAATATGAGCATATTTTCATTATCGTTGTCCTAATTTAGGCTTTGGTTTTTAACCTTGAATTAAATTAGAGTTTACTAAGTATTCCCCTGGAATTTCGTTTCGGACACGAGACGCTATCATTAGTGCATGTGGCATGCAAAACGAAAAAGCACAAAAAACAGACAAACCTAAAGAAATGTAAAGAGGAGTTCACAGAGTGGGATCTGCATCTCAAATTCTGACGTGCTAAATCGTCAGGTTGATTACACTTTGTAAGGAAAAAGTGTGTGTTGCAGTGACGTAACAGTTTGAAAAGACGAACTGGCTTGACACTCTAGCGACTGCACTGGTTGAGGCTCTGCCGCTAGAGATAGGTGTTGGGAGGAGTTATTCCGCCAGTTCGGCGCCGACACTGAAGCTCAGCATCCTGGGCGGTTCACCCAGCTCCATCCGGCCCTGTTCGCCTACCTTAATCACCACTGCCGGCATCAGCAGCTGGTTCAGGCGCTCCCCTTCGCCGCTGGTCAGCACCGCGTCTACGGTGATCTGCTCGTTCTGGGTGCTGGGTTGCAGCGAGAGGCGGTAGTCACCCAACTGGTGGTCGCTCCACTGGTTGGCGGGCACTCGAGCGTCCAGTTGCATGGGTTGGGCGCCGGGCAGCACCACTTCGATGGAGAGATCCAGCTCCTGGGCCGCAGCGTTTAGGGCGGTCAGCGACAACAGCAGGGGCAGAGCGAATTTCATTGGGTCTCCAGAGCAACAGGAAGCGAAAAACAGAGGCCAGAGTATCAGAAATTTGTGGGCGTCAGAAATGGAGTCTATTGATTGGGTAATAAAAAAGGCACCGCAAGGTGCCTTATCTCATTTGGGACAATTTTAGAGAATGCGCTCCTTGAGGAAGCGCTCCCGGCGTGCCAGTTCCGCTTCCCTGGCCATCTTCGCTTTGCGCTTGTCGCAGGGCTCCGGGCAGTCGCACACCTTGTCGATGCCGACGCCCCCCAGGCCACCGCAGGAACCGGCGATGGTCTTGCGCCTGAACAGGTAGCCGACGGACATCATCAGGATCACCAGCAGCATGATGGCAAAGGTGGTGGCAAAGGCGGTCATAGCTTGTCTCCAAATCCGGGCACCCAACAGGGCGCCCCTTATTCAGTCACCGAAGTCATCCAGCAGGATGTTCTCGTCTTCGACACCCAGGTCTTTGAGCATCTTGATTACCGCGGCGTTCATTACCGGTGGTCCACACATGTAGAACTCACAATCCTCAGGGGCCTTATGGTCCTTCAGGTAGTTCTCGTAGAGCACATTGTGGATGAAGCCGGTGTAGCCGTCCCAGTTGTCTTCGGGCAGGGGATCGGACAGGGCCACGTTCCAGTGGAAGTTGTCGTTCTCCGCCGCCAGACCGTCGAAGTCCTCCTGGTAGAAGATCTCCCGCACCGAGCGGGCACCGTACCAGAAGCTCATCTTACGCTTGGTCTGTTTCGCCTTCAGCTGGTCGAAGATGTGGGAGCGCATGGGGGCCATGCCGGCACCACCACCGATGAAGATCATCTCCGCCTCGCTCTCCTCCTTGACGAAGAACTCGCCGAAGGGGCCGGAGATCACCACCTTGTCACCGGCCTTGAGGTTGAAGATGTAGGAGGACATTTTGCCCGGAGGCAGGTCGTTACTCGGCGGCGTGGCGATACGCACGTTGAGCATGATCAGGCCCTTCTCATCCGGGTAGTTGGCCATGGAGTAGGCGCGCAGCACGTCCTCCTCGACCACGGATTCCAGCTGGAACAGCTCATACTTCTCCCAGTCGTCACGGTACTCTTCCGGGATGTCGAAGTCGGCGTAGTTCACCTTGTGGGCCGGGGCTTCAATCTGGATGTAGCCACCGGCCTTGAAGGGCACCTCTTCGCCTTCCGGCACCTTGAGGCGCAGCTCCTTGATGAAGGTGGCGGTGTTGTCGTTGGAGATGACCTCGCATTCCCACTTCTTCACCCCGAAGATCTCCTCTTCGATCTCCAGCTCCATGTCGTCTTTCACTGCCACCTGGCAGGCGAGACGACAGCCGTCTTTGGCCTCTTTCTTGGTGATGTGGTCCCGTTCGGTGGGCAGGATCTCGCCACCGCCGGACTTCACATGCACCCGGCATTGGCCGCAGGTGCCGCCGCCGCCGCACGCGGAAGGGATAAAGATATCCTGGCCCGCCAGGGCGCCCAGGAGTTTGCCACCGGCAGGCGTGTTGACCGTTTTATCCGGGTCGCCATTGATGCCGATGGTGACGTCGCCTGAGGCGACCAGTTTGCTTTTGGCGATAAGGATCACCGCGACCAGCAGACACACCACTATGGTGAACATGCTGATGCCGATTGCCATTTCCATCGCGTTACCTTCTTAAATCGTCACAAATTGGGTTACAGGGCGATGCCCACGAAGGCCATAAAGCCCAGTGCCATCAGTCCGGTGGAGATAAAGGTGATGCCGATACCCTGCAGCCCCTCGGGGATGGCAGAGAACTTCATCCGCTCTCTCAGGCCGGCCAGCAGTACGATGGCCATGGCCCAACCGGAGCTGGAGCCCAGTGCAAACACCACGGACTCGGTCATGTTGTAGTCGCGGTTGGCCATGAAGATCACCCCGGCGAAGATGGCGCAGTTTACCGTCAGCAGCGGCAGGAAGATCCCCAGGGTCTGGTAGAGCGCCGGGGCGTACTTGTCCAGCACCATCTCCAGGATCTGTACCAGGGCGGCGATCACACCGATGAAGGTGATCAGCTTCAGGTAGCTGAGATCCAGGTTCGGCATCCCCGCCCAGGCCAGGGCGCCAGGTTTAAGGAAGTTAACGTAGATCAGTTGGTTAACTGGAACGGCCAGGGCCATCACCACCACCACCGCAACCCCCAGACCGAAGGAGGTGGAGACCTTCTTCGATACCGCCAGGAAGGTGCACATCCCCATGAAGAAGGAGAGGGCCATGTTGTCGATAAAGGCGGCCTGAACGAACAGGTTGATATAGTGTTCCATATTCGCTCCTTAGCCTTTGCGCTTCTGAATCACGTGAAGGCCCCAGATCATCAGGCCGATAAGGAAGAAGGCGCTGGGGGCCATCTTGAACATCTCGTTGGCCAGGTAGAAGCCGCCGTTCTCTGTGGTGGTGATCACCTCATGACCGAACAGGGTGCCTGCGCCCAACAGTTCGCGAACGAAGCCCACCCCAACCAGGATGACGCCATAGCCCAGGGAGTTGCCCAGGGCGTCGATCACCGACATCAGCGGTCCACTCTTCATGGCGTAGGCTTCCGCCCGTCCCATCACGATGCAGTTGGTGATGATCAGTCCCACAAACACCGACAGCTTCTGGGACAGCTCATAGGCCACGTCCTGCAGCACCATGTCCACCACAATCACCAGAGAGGCGATCACCGTCATCTGGGCGATGATGCGCACGCTGTTGGGGATGAAGTTGCGGATCAGCGAGATAAACAGGTTGGAGAACACCAGAACGAAGGTCACCGCCAGGGTCATCACCACCGCGGTCTCCATGGAGTTACTCACCGCCAGGGCGGAACAGACACCCAGAACCTGCATGGCGACCGGGTTGTTGGCAAAGATGGGAGAGGTCAGCACCTGCTTGGCTGCATTACTGCGACTGCTCATCTCAGGCCTCCTTCTTAATGGTGTTCAGGAAGTTCTGGTAGCCCTCTGGACCGAACCAGAATGTCACCGCTTTCTGCAGACCCCGGGCGGTCTTGGTGGCGCCACTGACGCCATCGACACCGTGAACGTCGCCTTTCTTGGCGCCGCCTTTGACCACCGCCAATACAGGCTTGCCGCTGTCGTCGAAAATCTGCTTGTTGTGCCAACCCGAGAGCCACTTGGCGTCCTTCAGGAAGTCGGTCAGGCCGGGAGTTTCCCCGTGCTCGGAGATCACCAGCCCTTCGATGGTGTTCAGGTCTGGCTGTATGGCCACATAACCGTAGACCACGGACCACAGGCCCTTACCATGGATGGGGAACACCACACTGGCCAGCTGGCCGTTTTCGTCGGTGACTTTGAACACCCGGGCCTGATTGGCACGGCGCTTGATGCGGGCGGTGTCCTTCTTGGGCTTGATGGAGGTGTCCGGATTAATGGCCGCCATGCGGTCGTCGAAATCCAGAATCTCGTTGGCGCTGAGATCTTCAGTGGTGCCGCTGTCCAAGTTGACCAGCATCGGCGTGACCCGGCTGTCGAACAGCTCCTCGATGTCGTCGCCCTGAATATTGGCGGCAACCAGCACGTAGCGCTTCAGTTCGCTGCGTTTCTTCGCCAGCTTGCGCTCTTTCAGGACCTCGGCGGTGCCGGTGATCATAAAGGAGCAGAGCAGGCAGAGAACCACGCTGAAGGCCATGGTTCCCAGCACGGAATCTTTGTTAAATGCCATTGCGTGACAGCCTCCGCTTGATGTTGGCGCGTGCCACCAGGTAATCGAAAATCGGTGCCCACAGGTTGCTGAACAGAATCGCCAGCATCATCCCTTCGGCCATCTTGGGGTTGACCACACGAACCAGTACCACCATGAAACCGATGAGGATGCCGTAGGCCCAGCGCCCCTTACGGGTGTAGGTACTGGTCACCGGATCCGTAGCCATAAACAGCATACCGATGGCGAAGCCGCCGGTGACCAGGTGCCAGGTCCAGGGCATGGCAAACATGGGGTTGGAGTCGGAGCCGATCACATTGAACAGGGTGGCGGTGGCCACCATGCCGACGAACACGCCTGCGACGATTCGCCAGGAGGAGAGGCTGGAGAGCATCAGCAGGCCGCCACCAATCAGCAGGGCCAGGGTGCTGGTTTCGCCAATGGCACCTGGGGTCAGTCCCAGGAAAGCATCCCACCAGGCCGAGTCGGTGAACGCCTGGTACCAGGCATAGTCGGCAAAGGCCAGTTTGCCCTTGGCGGCCAGGGCCAGGTCAGTGGCACCGGTGTAGCCGTCTACGGCCACCAGCTGCTCCGGGGCAGCAAATACTGTGGGGTAGGCAAAGTAGAGGAACGCCAGACCCGCCAGAGCCGGGTTGAGGAAGTTACAGCCCAGACCACCGAACACCTCTTTGGCCATTACCACGCCGAAGGTGACGCCCAGGGCCACCATCCACAGGGGAGTGGAGATGGGTAGGATCAGCGCAAACAGCATCGAGGTAACCAGGAAGCCTTCATGCAGCTCCTGACCACGGGCACGGGCAAACACAATCTCCCAGAACAGGTTGACCGCCAGAGCGGTAACGTAGATGGGCAGGAACAGGCAGGCGCCGTAGGTCAACATGGCCAGGACACCACTGTCGGCGTTCAGCTCGCCAAACAGGGCAGTGAACAGCCCATTGGCCGCTTCGGCGCCGCCGGCGATGGCGATCTGGGCCTGCAGGCCCTGGTTGTAGAGGCCAAACAGCATGGCCGGCACCAGACACCACATCACCACCCACATGGTGCGTTTTACATCGATGCCGTCGCGGATGTGCACCTTACCCGAAGTCGGACGGGCATGGGCGACAAACAGCGATCGCATGAAGGCTTTCATGGAGTTGCCGTGGGCGTAATACGCCTCCTGGCGTTTTTTGGGATTGGAACCGCTCATCAGCCTTCCTTCTCAATAATGTCCAGACAGGTGCGCAGCTCCTTGCCGAAGTCGTACTTACTCGGGCAGACAAAGGTGCACAGTGCCAAGTCCTCTTCATCCAGCTCCAATGCACCCAAAGCCTGGGCTTCATCGGTATCCTGGCAGATGAGATCTCTCAGCAGCAGGGTCGGGAGGATATCCAGCGGCATCACCTTCTCAAACTGGCCAAAGGCCACGATGGCGCGCTTGGAGCCCCCGGTCTGGGTGGTCAGGTCGAACTTCTGCTTGCCGGCAAACAGGGAGACCAGGTTGCGAGCGATGGAGAACACTTTCCGTGAAGGGCGCTCCCAAGGCAGCAGCTCGTGCTCACTGTCTTCGGTGAGGACGGTGACCTGGTTGTGGAAGCGTCCCAGGAAGTCGTGGGGACCGTCGGCGGTATGACCTGAGAGTACGGAGCCGGAGACCACTCGAGAGTGGCTGGGCTTGAGCTCGCCTCTCATCAGGCGGGTAAGCTCAGCTCCCAACGGGATGCGCACCAGGCGGGGATCAAGGATGTCCGGGCCGGACAGGGCAATCACCCGGTCGGTGTACAGCTCGCCGGTGGTGAACAGCTTGCCGACCGCAATCACATCCTGATAGCCGATGTGCCATACCTGACGTTCCAGGCTGACCGGCAGGATGTGGTGGATATGGGTGCCCACCAGGCCAGCAGGGTGTACGCCGGCAAATCGGTGTGTCTCTACCTGGGGTAGGTTGGCTCCGGGCAGATCATCACCGGCGTCGTGACACAGGTACAGCTTGCCGTCGGTCAGGGTGCTAAGCACCTTGAGGCCATCGGCGAAGGACTGGGCCTCCTCGGCGATCACCACCCTGGGGTCTGCCGCCACCGGATTGGTGTCCATAGCGGTGATAAACAGGCCCGCCGGAGTGCTGCCGGGCTTAGGAGCTCGGGAGAAGGGACGGGTGCGCAGGGCGGTCCACAGGCCACTGGCCAGCAGGTTGGTCTGCACCTGGTCCCGGGTCAGGCCGTCGAGATCCTCGAAGCAGTCGAACAGCATCTGTTCGTCCCCTTCGATGTCGATCACCACGGACTGCAGCACACGGCGTTCGCCCCGGTGGATGGCACTGACCACCCCGGAGGCGGGGGCCGTGTACAGCACACCCTTCTGCTTCTTATCCTCAAACAGCGGCTGGCCCTTCTTCACCCTGTCCCCGGGCTCCACCAGCATGGTGGGCTTGAGGCCGGCGTACTCTTCGCCGAGCAGGGCTACATGGGAGGGACACAGGCGGCCGTCGATCTCTTGCCGGGGTTCACCGGCCAGGGGCACGTCCAGCCCCCGTTTTACGGTCGTTACCTTAGTTGTCGTCGCCATTGCAGTCTTCGATTACAAAAAAATTGTGACAAGGATAAAACTTCATCGCTTCAACTTCCTTTAGGGAGGTCACACTTTGTAGTAAAAGGTGAAGCGAATTCTAATAATAAAACGGAATAAAGTTACATCACTGCCCTGGTTGGATAGTGAGCTATATATGGCATGGTATTGTATTTAAAGTACTTATCTGTCATTTCTGAGAAGTGATGAATGCCGATTATGAATTGGGCTCATTGTTGCTTGATCAACAAATGACTTTTTCTGTATGGAAATCCGTCGCTTTCGTCGTGTGATGCGTGATGTGGTGTCACAGGGAGGGGGTGCCCAGTGGGAGCTGGATCGCCAGAAGATAAAAAAAGGCGCAGCTTGAGCTGCGCCTTTCAAGTTTAGGCAGAGATTACAGCCTAACGTTAACGCCTACGTAGTAGCGACGGCCAACCAGATCGTAGATCGGGTTAACGGTGTAACCTGGAGGCAGTTTGTCAAACAGGTTACGGATACCGGCACGCAGCTGTACGGTGTCGTTAAAGTTGTAGGTACCACCCAGGTCATGAGTAATGATGGTTGGTACGTAGTGAGGGCTTACGTCCTCTGGAGATCCGCCGTTGGGGGACACATCATAGGTAACGGAGTTGTCGATGAAGCGAGTCACCCAGTTTACGGTCATGTCATCCCAGCGGTAGTTGGCGCTCAGTCGGAACTGCAGCTCTGGATCACCAACCTCACCCTTCTCGTCGTTCACCTCGTCTGGACGATCCTGGAACTCAAACTGTTCCAGTTCCAGAAGCTGGTTACCAACCAGGTTCAGGTCCAGTTCACCTGGGCCCAGGTCCATGGAGTAGCTGGCCTGCAGCTCGATACCACGGGTGTTGTAGGCAGCGGCGTTCAGGTAACCGGAACGCACCAGGGTGATGTCGAAGGTGTTGGGGTCACGGTCAACCTGAGAACAGAAGTTGGCGTCTGGGCCACCGGTGGCGTCAACACAGTTGTCGGCAACGTCTTGAGCTGCTACGAAGATGATCGCGTCTTCGATCTCAATGTCGTAGTAGTCAACGGTGATGGACAGGTTCTCGATGAAGGTGGGGCTCCACACGATACCAGCAGTCTTAGACTTGGAGGTCTCGGACTCCAGGTTGGGGTTACCACCGGAGAGCAGGTCCACACTCACGTTGTCGTTGGCTTGGAAGCCAGGAGGCATGCCCAGGGCAGCACAGTTGGCGGCGCGATCCGGATCGTCACTGATGTTGTCCGCGTCACATGGATCGGATACACGGGCAAAACCGGGAGACAGAGGATCGAACGCTTCGCCAACGTTAGGCGCACGTACCGCCTCGCCAATGGTACCGCGGAAGCTCAGGCCGTCGAATGGAGAGTAGAAGGCACCCACTTTCCACGCATCGGCGTTACCGGCGTGGGAGTAGTCCGCACCACGGAAGGCAGCGTCCAGAGTCAGCTCTTCGATACCGGTCATGCCCTGGATGATGGGCAGGTTAACCTCAATGAAGTATTCGGTAACGTCGTACTCACCGTAGGAGTCCGGAGTCGCCGCATTGGTCAGGAAGCCAGCCTTGGTGAACTCGTCAGTGGTGGTTTCGGAGGTCTCTTCACGATATTCCCAACCCACAACCACATCTACCGGGCCGCCAGGCAGTTCGAACAGCTCGGAAGAGTCGGTCGCCAGGGTGGCGCCCATCACCTGCTGAGTGATCTTGTCGTTACGGGTTACGTCGGCAGAGACGAAGTCACGTGCCGCATCAGAAGCCTGGCCGAAGCCGAAGGGGTTGTAGGCCACACACTGATCGCCGTTAACAGAGGCTGGATCCTGGTAGTCGTCACCCTGAGCACTAGGTACCTGACTGCGACAGGCGGCTTCGCCAGTCTCAGGATCAATCACCGTATCAATGGCTGCAACCAGGTTGTCGGGGATCAGGTCGTTCAGAGTCTTACGCTCGTTGCGGGTTTCGCCCCAAACGTAGAACACTTCCCAGTTAAAGTCGGTCTGGCTCAGGGTAAAGTCACCCTTGAAGCCGCCAACGAAGCGGAACAGGTCACGCTGGTTGTCGGCAGAGCGGTTGCCCAACTCGTCGAAGAACTTAGCCATGCTGACGCTGGTCTGGCCGGCATCCAGCAGGGTAGTACGCAGGCCTTCATCCAGGAATGGGTTGTCCTCTACATCAATGGTGATGTTACCGAAGCGGAAGGAGGGCTGGAACTGCTGCTTGATCTCGGAGCTTACGTATTTGAAGTCAGAGAAGAACTGGACGTTGTCGGTCAGATCGTAGTTAAAGGTCGAGCCGACGGTGATACGCTCAACGCCTGGGATGTAGTTTTCGTACTCTTCGGGGTTGAAACAGGTGTCACAACCGTTGGGGAAGTTACCGAATGCGAAGCTGTTGTCCAGGTCGCGCTCGGTCTGCAGCATGGGGTTGCCGTTCTGATCGAAGGTCCAGCGACCAGCACCGCCACCGAAGGGGTTAAGCACACCGGTGTCGTTGATCATCTCGGAGTACACGCGGGGTACACGCAGACGATCTGGGATGCCGTCTTCTTCGCCGGTGTTGTCAGGGTTGGCCACAGTGCCCCAGCCATCCAGCTGACGCAGCTGAGTAGACATCACCTCTTTGGTGCGGTCGTAGTTGGCAAAGAAAGTCACGTTACCACGGCCGTCAGACAGGTCAGCACCACCCAGCAGGCTGATCACGTGACCTTCGGTGTCCACGCCTTCCATGGAGTTACCGTAACCCACATCCAGCTCGAAACCTTCGAAGTTGTCTTTCAGGATGATGTTTACAACACCGGATACCGCATCGGAACCGTAGATCGCAGACGCACCACCGGTTACCACTTCCACGCGCTCAATCAGGGAGGCGGGGATGGTGGTCAAGTCGACCTGAGCGGAGCCAGGGGCACCGGCTACGTGACGCTTGCCGTTTACCAGCACCAGGGTACGGTTGGCACCCAGACGACGCAGGTCAGCGGAGCTGATACCGGCCAGGGCGTTACTGTTGTTGTTACCAATGATGGTGTCGGTTGCGCCCACTGCAGGCAGTTCGGCCAGGATAGAACCCAGGTCGACGTTACCGAACTTGGCAATCTCGTCGGAACCGATGCTTACGATTGGGGCGGGTTGGGTAAATTCAGGACGGGCGATACGAGAACCGGTAACGGTAATCTTCTCAATTTCGCTTCCCTCGTCGTTGCCTTCCTCGGCGGCTACAGCAGGCTGAGCCAAAGATGCGGCTGCGCCAAATACTACAGCCAACCTAACGGACTTGGCCAAGCTAGACTTCACGAACATGCTGTTCTCCCTAAAGTCGATTTATTATTGGATTGCAGCCCCAGGCAGAGATAAGAGCAATTGAACCTTGTTTAGGGGCTGTTAATGTGTGTTGCTCCTGACACTCCGGATGTTAACTCGTTGTTGATTTCATATCTAGAGTTGTGATGGAAAATTGACGTTAATTGAAGGAGTTTACTCTTTCAATACGTTAAACCCCCCATGCTGCAAGCGTTGTAAGCTGGGGTTATGTTAACAATGAAGATATTTCGTGATTAAAAAGTGACCCGGTATCAAGTGGTGAAAATGTGGGCAAGATCACGTGGTATTTGTGGGAGATACCCGTAAGAAATGCCGATTTGACGGCTTTTGACCTAGGGTTGGTATGACTCGGGCTGATGAGTAAGCGCTCATTAGCGCCCTTGACAGTGTGTTGTCCAGGGCAAAGGAGAGAACAATTGGAAAAATTGACGAATCATTTGCGCTGAATCACTAACTTAGCTGGCTGCTCAATACGTCATTGACCTATACCTTAAGGGATAGGAGGGTCTGCAGCGATGAATGTTAACCGAGCCAGAACAAGTGAGTGTCCTGCAGGCTTTGAACAGGGGAGACCTTGGGCAGAGGAGAGTCAGGTGCTGCTTACCCGGCTCGGTAGCTCCCCTTCCGGGCTGAATGCCGATGAAGTTACACGAAGGCGGAGCCTCTTTGGACCGAATCGCCTGCCCAAACCCCCAGCCCTTGGGGTGCTAGAGATATTTCTCAGGCAATTCAAGAGTCCACTTATCTATATCCTGATGCTGGCGGCCGTGTTGTCATTGGTGACCCATGAGGTTACCGATGCCCTGTTCATCGGAGCCATCCTGCTGATCAACGCCGTCATCGGCACCGTTCAGGAGTATTCTGCCCAGCGGGCGACAGAAGCCCTGCAGCGGGTCGTGGGCACTCGGGCCAGAGTGCTCAGAAGTGGTGAACCCTATGACTTGGATGCGGATGAATTGGTGCCGGGGGATATGGTGCTGTTGGAGTCTGGAGACAAGATTCCTGCAGACTTGAGGTTTGTCAGTTGCCATGATGCCGCCATCGATGAATCCCTGTTGACCGGTGAGTCCTTGCCGGTGACCAAGCGCCACGACAACACTCTTCCTATCGATACCGCCCTGGGTGACCGCAGCAATATGGCGTTTGCCGGTACCCTGATGGGGAGAGGCCGGGCGACAGGTGTGGTGGTGGCAACCGGAATGGCGACCCAACTGGGCGGCATTGCCGCTCAGGTGATGAGGGATCCCGAGGCCAAGGTGCCTCTGCTGGTGCGGATGGATACCTTCGTTCGCCGGGTGGCCTTAATGGTGGGCGGAGCGGTGAGCCTGATGGCCCTGGTGGCGCTCTATCAAGGCGCCGGTCTTATGGAGATTATCCTCTTGGCTGTGGCTCTGGCTGTGTCGGTGATTCCTGAAGGTTTGCCTGTGGCGCTGACGGTGGCACTGGCCATAGGTCAGGGGAGGATGGCAAAGCGCCAGGTGATCGTTCGCCGCCTGATCTCCGTTGAGGCACTGGGCTCCTGCACCTGCATCGCCTCCGATAAAACCGGTACTTTGACGGTCAATCGTCTGACGGTCAAAAGGGTGGTGCTGCCCGGAGATAAGATCCTGACGGTCAGCGGTGAGGGGCTGGAACCGACGGGGAGGGTTGAAGGTGAAGAATCATTGACCGAAAACCAACAGCAGAGGTTGCAGCGTCTGGCGAGGGCGGCGCTGCTGTGCAACCCAGCGCATCTTCTCCATCACAATGGCAGTTGGCAGGGGCAGGGGGATGCCGTGGATGTGGCTCTGTTGGTGATGGGCAAGAAGCTGGGGTTGGTGAAGGAAGCCCTGCTTGGGCAATGCCCGGAGTTGGCCAGTCTGCCGTTTGAGTCTGAGAGGATGTTCTGTGCCAGCGCTAACCGCTGCGGTGACCGGGTTCAGGTGTCGGTAAAGGGGGCGCCGGAGCGGATATTGCCTATGTGCGCCACCATGGCGACTTCGGAAGGGGAGGTGCCTCTGGAAGAAGAGGAGCTGCGCAGGGTGGCGGAATCATTGGCCTCGGAGAGTTTTCGCATGTTGGCGGTGGCGGAGGGAACAGCGCCGTCGCAGCTGCACAGCGATGGTGAGCTGGAGCATGCCGGCTTGAAACAGCTGACCCTGCTGGGACTGGTGGGGATGGTGGATCCTCTCAGGCCTGAGTCTGCCCAGGCGGTGGCTGACTGCAAGAGGGCGGGGATCCGAGTGGTGATGGTCACCGGGGATCACCCCATTACCGCCCTGGCAGTGGCGAGAAACCTGGAGTTGGCCGAACGGGCCGATGAAATTGTGACCGGTGAATCACTGAGGCAAGCAGGCGGGGCGCAGGCCGTGGACGCCATCGTCGACCGGGGACGGGTGTTTGCCCGGGTGGAGCCGGTACAGAAGCTGGACATCGTCCACTCGCTGCAGCGGTTGGGCCACTTTGTGGCCGTCAGTGGCGATGGGGCAAACGACTCTCCTGCTCTTAAGGCGGCCCAGGTGGGTGTGGCCATGGGCAAAAGTGGCACCGAGGTGGCCAAGGAGACCAGCGATCTTATCGTCACCGACGACAACTTCAGCTCCATACTGGCGGGCGTCGAGGAGGGACGGGTGGCTTACGCCAATGTGCGTAAAGTGGTATTCCTGCTGATCTCCACCGCTGCTGCCGAGCTGGTACTCTTTACCCTGGCTCTGCTTACCGGGTTGCCTTTGCCCCTGACTGCGGTGCAACTGCTGTGGCTGAATCTGGTCACCAACGGCATTCAGGACGTCGCCCTGGCGTTTGAGCCGGCGGAGGGCAACGAGTTGAAACGCCCACCGAGGGAGCCGCAGGAAACCATCTTTAACCGGCTGATGCTGGAGCGGGTTATTCTGTCGGCGCTCACCATAGGGCCCATGGCCTTCCTGCTGTTCCAGTGGCAGCTGGCCTTGGGGGCCAGTCTGGATGAGGCGCGCAACCTGACTTTGCTGATGATGGTCTTGTTCGAGAATGTACAGGTGTTCAACAGCCGTTCTGAGACCTTATCTCTGTTCCGTCACCCCCTCCTGGGTAACCCGCTGTTGGTGTTTGGTACCCTGGCAGCCCAACTGGTGCATCTGTGGGCCATGCATGCTCCCTGGCTTGCCGGGATTCTGCAGACGGCGCCGGTCACCCTGGATCAATGGACATCACTGCTGCTGGCGGCGTTGCTTCTGTTAGTGGTGATGGAACTGCACAAGGGGTGGTTGCTCTGGCGTCAGCGATAGCGCATCGTTCAGGTACAAAAAAGCCCACCTTGCGGTGGGCTTTTAATGATGTTTGGTGGAGTCGGGGGGAGTTGAACCCCCGTCCGAAAAACCTACATCCTCGGTCCTACATGCTTAGCCGGCTCTTTTAGTTAACCCATAGTGGCGCCGAGCGGCAGGCTTCACCTGGGCGATCCAGATTGAGTTTAACGCTTTGTCTACTGGAGAAGACGCCGCGCGATCCTATATGGCTTGACTACCTTGATCCTTTCCCAATAGGCGGGGGATTGGAGGTAGGCGATCTTACCGCTTATTAGGCGGCGATTGCGTAAGTTTCGTCGTTTGCGACTATTAAAATGCGGCTTTTTTACGAGGCCAACCGCACCTCGGCATGCACCTTGGGTTTCGAGAATCCCGTCGAATCCAAAATCGACCCCAGGTAGGACTACTATACCATTTATCCACAAAGGACGCCAAGACCAGTGTGGATAAGCATTAGGCGATCAGCGCTTGGATCCCTTCATGACCCGGGCTTTTTCGCGGTCCCAGTCACGCTGTTTGGCATCATCACGCTTGTCATGCTGTTTCTTACCCTTACCCAGCCCGAACTCCAGCTTCACCCAGGCCTTCTTCCAATAGAGGGCGGTGGGGATCATGCTGTAGCCCTGGCGCTCCACCAAGCCAATCAGGCGATCCAACTCCCGGCGCTTAAGCAACAGCTTACGCAGGCGCAGGGGATCGGCCACCACGTGGGTGGAGGCGGTGTTCAGGGGAGTAATGGTGACGCCGTGAAGGTAGGCTTCGCCATCTTTAATCTGAATAAAGCCTTCGGTGAGGTTTACTTTGCCTTCGCGAAGGGATTTCACTTCCCATCCCATCAGGGACAGACCCGCCTCAATCTTCTCCTCGATGTGGTACTCGTGGCGCGCCTTCTTGTTCAGGGCGATGGTCGAGGAGGTGGGCTTGGATTTTTTAGAACTTTTCTTAGCCATAGCGGCGTATTATACCTGTCTGCCGTAGATTTGGTATGACCTTGGGCAAGGGATTGTTACAATGCCCGGGAATTGTAGTTGGGAGAGTGAGTCGATGCCGCAGATAAACCGCAGCGCCCTGGTCCGCTTCAGTGCGCAGCAGATGTATGACCTGGTCAATGACGTGGCGTCATATCCGCAGTTTCTGCCTGGTTGCGTAGGCGGAGAGGTCCATAGCCATACCGAAGAGGAGATGGTGGCCACTGTCTCAGTCAAAAAGGCCGGGATTGCTCAGAGTTTTACCACGGTAAACAGCCTACAGGCACCACAGGTGATCACCATGAGCCTGAAAGAGGGGCCTTTTCAGGCCCTGAAAGGGACCTGGAGTTTTAAGGCGCTCACCGAAGCGGCCTGTAAGGTGGAGCTCTGTTTGGATTTTGAGTTCAATAACCCGGTAACTCAAAAGGCCTTCGGTAAAGTGTTCAATGATCTGGCCCAAAATATGGTGATGGCGTTCTCCGAGCGTGCCAAGGAGGTCTACCGTGGCTAAGAGTTTTCAGGTTGAGGTGGTGTACGCCTTGCCGCAAGGAGCGACTGTGGTCAAGGTCGCCGCCGAACCGGGCAACAGTGCCGAGGCACTGATCCAGGCCAGTGGCATACTGTCGAGGCATCCTGACATCGATCTTGCCAAGAACAAGGTCGGGGTATTCAGCCGTCAGGTGAAGCTGGACTATGAGGTGAAGCCCGGTGAGCGAATCGAGATCTACCGCCCCCTGATTGCAGACCCCAAAGAGGTGCGTAAGCGCCGGGCCGAACAGGCCAAAGCCAAGGCCGAATGAGTCGTCTTGCAAAGTGAAACGGGCTCCTATTGGAGCCCGTTTTCTATTCTGTTTACGGTGCTAGAAAAGGGCCGGAATAGATAGCATTTGTCCAATGAGATCCGGTAACCGCATCCGAGCAGGCTAGTGCGTGTTAATGATGGCGGGTCTTGCTCGATGTCTTTGGGGGCAGGCGCCAGGGGAAGGATCAAAAAAGCCGGCGGTGCCGGCTTTTTTCTTACTTAGGACCTGACACGCTCAGCGGCGTATCGAACAGCTCCGACAGAGTGTAATCACCGCTCACCGAGGCGACCTTGTCCTGTTCAAACTTGATGACGAGTTCTTTGCGAGTGATCTCATTGGTGCGACCACTCTTGAACTGGTAGACGTAGTACCAGGTGTTATCGGCAAAGGAGTCACGCAATACAGGACGGCCCAGAATGAACTCCACCTGCTCTCGAGTCATGGCAACTCTCAGCTTCTCTACCTGAGACTGCTCGATGAAGTTGCCTTGAGGAATGTCGATCTTGTACACCAGGCTGTCAAACACCGAACACCCGCTGAGGGTTGCTGCGGTCAGGGCCGCGGCCAACCAAATCTTACACTGCTTCATGCTGTTAATCGTTATCCCCTGTAAGTGAAACGCGATAATACCCCAGCCCGGGGGAGAAAGGGAAATTCAATACCACTAGGACTGTCCGACTCGTAGGAGGTTCCCCGTACTCGGGCGAGACTAAGACAAAAAAAGGCCGGCTAAGCCGGCCTTGGATTGCACACTAAGCGGATAACCTTGTTACAGGGCACCACGGAAGATGGCGCTGATCTCCTCGTGAGTCGCCTGCTTGGGGTTAGTCAGGCCACAGGCATCGTTCAATGCGTTGGTGGCCAGAGTTGGGATATCTTCCTCTTTCACACCCAGTTCGGTCAGGTTGGCGGGAATGCCAATGTCCTTGGACAGTTCGCGGATGGCGTTCAGGGCCGCTTCGGCACCGTCAGCGGCGGTCATGCCGGTGGTGTCGATGCCCATGCAACGAGCCACATCGGCCAGACGCTCTGGAACAACCTGGGCGTTGTAAGCCTGTACGTGAGGCAGCAGGATGGCGTTGCATACGCCGTGTGGCAGGTCGTAGAAACCGCCCAGCTGGTGAGCCATGGCGTGTACGTAACCCAGGCTGGCATTGTTGAAGGCCATGCCTGCCAGGAACTGAGCGTAGGCCATCTGGTCACGGGCTTCGATGTCAGTGCCATCGGCAACCGCGTTGCGCAGGTTGTCGGCAATCAGGGTGATCGCTTTCTCTGCACAGGCGTCGGTGATGGGGTTGGCAGCGATAGACACATAGGCTTCTACGGCGTGGGTCAGTGCGTCCATACCGGTAGCGGCAGTCAGAGACTTGGGCTTGCCAACCATCAGCTGCGGATCGTTAACGGACAGGATGGGAGTGGTGTTCTTGTCCACAATGGCCATCTTGATGTGACGATCTTCGTCGGTGATGATGCAGAAGCGAGTCATCTCGGACGCGGTGCCTGCAGTGGTGTTGATGGCCACCAGAGGCAACTGAGGTTTGGCGGACTTGTCGACACCTTCGTAGTCTCGGATGTCGCCACCGTTGGCGGCTACCAGAGCGATACCCTTGGCACAGTCGTGTGGTGAACCACCGCCCAGGGAGATAACGAAGTCACAGTCGTTCTCTTTCAGCAGAGCCAGACCATCGTTTACGTTACCCACGGTTGGGTTGGGCTGGGTACCATCGAATACAACGGTCTCCAGGCCACGAGTGGCCAGCTTGTCTACCACTTGAGCAACCAGGCCTACCTCAACCAACACCTTATCGGTGACGATCAGGGCGCGCTTGAAGCCCAACTGGAGAATATCGTCTGCGGCTGCATCCACGGCGCCGGTGCCCAGAGTGTTCACGGAAGGAATAAAAAACTTCGCTACGGACATGGGCTGTCTCCTTTAAGTTTGAAATTAAAATTCTATCTGGGGCCAAAATAACCCGTCGGCTCCCCCGTTTTTGTGACATTTCGCAGACTTTTCTATGAAAGTTTGCAAGATATGATGGAAATATTACCTAAGTTAAAAAAGCCGGATATTCGTCGGCTGGATCCGCAAAACTCAGATTATTAGATGAAGATCTTGCGAACCTGATTAAAAAACTCACAAGCGCGTTTGCTGAGGGTCACATGAAGGGGGAAAAGTGGGATCGAGGTGCCGGACGGGCCGGCACCTGCTGTTTTCGGAGGAAGACTACTCTTTGACCAGGAGTTCTCTGGCATTGGCCAGGGTGGCGTCCGTGATGCTGTCGCCGCCCAGCAATCTGGCCAGTTCATCCAGGCGCTGGTTCTGGGCCAGGGGGATCATCAGGGTCTCGGTGGCCTTCCCTTTGGTGGATTTGCTGACGAACATGTGGTTATGTCCATTGCCCGCCACCTGAGGCAGGTGGGTCACACAGAAGACCTGGGTGGATTCACCCAGGGTGCGGAGCATCCGTCCCACCACGGCGGCGGTCGGGCCGGAGATCCCCACATCCACTTCATCGAAGATCAGAGTTGGGGTGGCCACCTTGCGCGCCGTGATCACCTGGACTGCCAGGCTGATCCGCGACAGTTCCCCCCCTGAGGCCACTTTGCCTAAAGGTTGCAGCGGCTGGCCTGGGTTGGTTGAAACCATGAACTGCAACCGGTCGCTGCCGCTGGGGGAGAGCGATTGTGACTCGAAGTTCACCTCAATATGGAATTTGGCGTGAGGCAGGGCCAGTTCCCTGAGGTTGGCCGTGATCTGTTTATTCAGCTCCTTGGCATAACGCTGGCGGCTCTTGCTGAGTCGCTGGGCGGACTGACCACAGGCTTCTCTTGCCTGGTCGCGCTCCTGCTCAAGCTGTTCGAGGCGCTCCTCACCTGCGCCTATGGCGGAGAGTTCTTCGGCCAGATGAGTGTGGAATTCGGCCAGGTCGACGGCCTTCACCTGATGCTTGCGCGCCAGAGTCATGGCCTTGGAAAGCCGCTCTTCCAACTCATGGAAACGTTCTGGATCCATCTCCAGGCTTTGATGATAGCGATCCAGCTCGGCGGCTCCCTCTTGCAGCTGAATCAACCCTTCGTGCAGAAGTTCCATGGTCGGAGACAGGGTGGCATCCTCACCGGCCAGCGTTTCCACCTCGCCAATGGCTTGCTGCAGCAGGGAAAGGGCGCTGACCTCTTCACCTTCGCTGAGCAGGTAGCATGCCCGCTGGCTCTGCTCCATCAGGGTGGTGCAGTTGGCCAACCGCTTATGTTCGGCCTCAATATTCTGAAACTCTCCTGGTTCCAGGCCAAACTCGTCCAGCTCCTGAACCTGATACTCCAACAATTGCTGTCGGGCCTGGCGCTGTTCCTGCTCGTCGCGCAGACGTACCAGTTCATTATCCAGGTGTTTCCAGCGTCGGTAGTTGTTGGCACAGGCCTCAAGCAGACCATGATGGGCGGCGTAGTTGTCCAGCAGGTTTTGCTGAGTCTGGCTTTGCAGCAACCCCTGATGGGCATGCTGGCCGTGGATGGTCAGCAGCATCTGACCCAGAGCCTTGAGTTGAGCCAGAGGAACCGGCTGACCATTGATCCAGGCTTTGGAGCGGCCTTCGCTGCTGATGCTGCGCCTGAGGATGCACTGGTCCTCGTCGTCCAGTTCATTCTCCTTCAACCAGTGGACGGCGTCGGGAATGGCGCGGATGTCAAAGCAGGCAGACAGCTCGGCGCGGGTCGCGCCCGGGCGCACCATGGCGGCTTCCCCCCGGCCACCGACGCACAGCCCCAGGGCATCGATGGCGATGGACTTGCCGGCACCGGTCTCGCCGGTGATGGTGGTCATGCCGGAGCGAAACTCCAGTTCGAGGAACTTAACAATGGCGAAATTGGAGACCGTCAGTTGGCTCAGCATCTCAGTTTCCTGTATGAATAGACATACTGTATGGAAAGACAGTATAGAGGTTTTTTTTGCTCAGTAAAGCAACAGAGACAAAAAGTTGTACAGCGGGTGACCGCCTTCTATGTTTCATTGAGGACGGTTTTTGGAGGCGTCAGCATGATCGCAGTGGTGACCGGCAGTAACAGGGGACTGGGGTGGCACGTGGCTCATCAGTTGGCGGAGAGGGGGTACCATGTGGTGACTTGTGCCCGCAGCCATGAAGCCGCTACTCAGGTGGCGGAATCCATCCGCGAAAGAGGGGGAGAGGCCAGTCCCTTTATGCTGGATGTGTGTGATGCCGAGCAGATTCATGCCTTGGGCGCCTGGCTAGGTCAGCTGTTCGGTGGGGTTGAGGTGCTGGTCAACAACGCCGGAATTTTCATTGATCAGAGCCAGTCCCTGTCTGACATCACCCTGGAGCAGTGGCAGCAGACCCTGACCACCAATGTCACCGGTGCCATGCTGATGTGCAAGATGATTCTGCCCCTGATGCGTCCCCGGGGCTATGGCCGAATCGTCAACGTTTCCTCCGGATATGGCTCCCTGGCCGAGATGGGAGAGTTGCAGGTGGCCTATCGGGTGTCCAAGGCGGCGCTCAATGCGCTGACCCGGGTGGTGGCCTCTGAGGTGTCCGATGAGGGGATAAAAGTCAATTCGGTTTGTCCTGGCTGGGCCAGAACCGACATGGGCGGGCCCCAGGCCAGCCGGGATCCGGCCGAGTCGGCCAACTGGATTACCTGGGCAGCGACCCTGGATCCCCAGGGCCCCAATGGCGCTTTCTTGCGAGACGGCAAGTCTATCCCCTGGTAGACGGCGCCGATTGCCCTAGGGCCGAATTCTCACCACTGACGGGAAATACCCACAGGCCAGGCTAGAACAGCTTGTTGCCCCAGTCCAGCTTGCTGCGAAGGACTTCGAAGTAGTTATAGCCCTTGGGGTGGATCAGTCTCAGGCAGGCATCCGCCTTGCGAATGCGGATCTCGTCTCCTGGCTGGCAGGGCAGAGTTACCTGGCTGTCACAACTGATGGCCAGCTCAGACGACGGGCTGTTGCAGGAGGCTTTCAGGGTAATCTCACTGTCTCCGTTGACCACGATGGGGCGGCACGACAGGGTGTGAGGAAACATGGGCACCAGGATGTTGGCATTGAGTTTGGGGGTGAGGATGGCGCCGCCCGCGCTCAACGAGTAGGCCGTCGATCCTGTCGGGGTGGCGACAATCATCCCATCGGCCCGTTGGCTGTACATAAAGTGGCCGTCGATATAGACCTCGAAATCGATCATGTGAGCCACTTTACCGGCGTGCAGAACGGCTTCGTTGACTGCCACGTTGTGGGCCTTCTGCTCTCCGTGGCGGTGCACTTCGGTGCGAAGCAGGAATCGTTTTTCGGTGTCAAACTCGCCGGCCAGCACCTTGGTCAGCGTGGGCTTGAACTGGTCCGGATCCACATCGGTCAGAAAACCCAGATTCCCCCGGTTCACCCCCAGCACGGCGATATCGTAGCGGGACAGCACCCGGGCCGCGCCCAGCATATTTCCGTCACCGCCCACTACGATGGCCAGGTCGCAGCGCTCACCAATCTCGTTGATCTCCACCGCTTCCGCCTTGGTGCAGCCGAGCTCGCGGGCGATGTTGGATTCGATAAGTACTTCATATCCTTGCTTATCCAGCCAATAGAATAGCTGCGCCAGGGTCTGATTTGCGCCTTCGTGACGAGGCTTGCCGATAAGGCCAATGGATTTGAAGTGTGTCTGCATCTTCTGCTCATCTGTAGGGCGGACGGGAATCTTGTGGCTCTGTGGCCCTTGAAGTCCGTAAATCAGTCCCCATAATAGGCTCAGAGCCTTTGGGAATAAAGTATTTTAGCCGGAGTTGAAATGAGCGACGAGCAGCAAAAAGTGGAGCAGCCAGAAGAGGTTGAGATGGAGCAACAGCAGGTTGATGCCGAGCAGGATCCACAAGCCGCCCGCATAGAGGAGCTGGAAAATGCCCTGTTAGCCGCCCAGGCAAAGGTGGAGGAGCAGAAGGACAGCGTTGTCCGTGCCCACGCCGAGATGGAGAATGTCCGTCGCCGCAGCGCTCAGGATGTGGAGAAGGCCCGTAAGTTTGCCCTGGAGAAATTCGCCGGTGAACTGCTGCCTGTTGTTGATAACCTGGAACGTGCCCTGGCCACCGGGGATGCCGACAACGAAGCCGTGAAGCCTCTGCTTGAGGGTGTGGAACTGACCCACAAGAGCTTCCTGGCCGGTATCGACAAGTTTGGCATTAAAGAGATCGATCCTATCGGTCAGCCCTTTAATCCGGACCAGCACCAGGCAATGGCGATGCAGCCCAGCGAAGAGTTTCCTGCCAACACCGTAATGGCAGTAATGCAGAAGGGTTATGAGCTCAATGGCCGTCTGCTGCGCCCGGCCATGGTGATGATCTCCAAGGGCAGTGATCAACCCTCAGTGGACACTACCGCCTGATTGGGGTAAAGACAGATGCAGAAGCAGCCTCCGGGCTGCTTTTTTTGTGCCCCAGGCTGGCCAGCGTATCCCGAATGCGGCGGTATTTGTGCTCAGTCCACACCGGGCTGGAGGGCCAGGGGCGCAGTCTGGTGATGCGGGGATCCACTGGGGTGATCACTATCTGGGTGTCGCCAAGGCCGACCTGCTCCACCAGATGATAGATCTCCTCGATGGCGGTATTGCCCATGGCCAGGCATCCGCTGGACGCTTTGTCACCATGGATAAAGATGTCTCCACCGGGACGGGCACGTCCCTCCTCCCTGGCGTAGTGCTTATCCAGGCCATTGGGGTAGTTGAGCTTGACGGAGAGGTGGTACTTGCTGTTGGGGTTCAGGGCCACGGGACGGTAGACCCCTTCAGGTACCTGCAGGTCGCCCTCCATCAGTTTGGGCCCGGGACCGCCACTGAACCCCATAATGGGATAGGTGCGCAGGGTGTACCAGTTCCCCAGGACATCGGCACCCCACACCTCCATTCGGTAGTCCGACTTGATGGCCACCAGGGTCAGTTGCACCGGCATAGTGCCTCCGGGCATTCTCGCCAGGGCGCTTTCCAATCGTTTGGCGGCTTTCCCCTGCGCCATTGAAAAGGATACCGGTGACAGGCATAAAGCTGTGATAACTGTTGCTAAAAGTGCCCATCTGGCTGCCATTATCTCTCTCCGAACGCAGTCTGGTTGCCGGGGAGCATAGCATTTTTGCGTGCCAGGTTCACAAGGGGGTGAGTGGCGTTCGTGATCTGGATGGGTGCTGAGAATGACAGAGGCCTGCCTCCCGAAGATCCTTGGGGACAAGCCTCGCCGGAGAGAGGTTAGGCAGGCTGACGGGTGGTGGTCAGAACAATCTCCCGAATATGAACGTTTTGCGGCTGGCGGTAGGCGTAGTCGATGGCGTTGGCGACATCCTGGGCCGCCAGGACACCGCCCATGCTCTCTTTCCACTCACCATAACCGGCTTTGATGGTGTCGCTGGTGGTGTGGCTGAGCAGTTCGGTCTCCACGGCACCGGGGGCGATGGTGATCACCCGGACATCGTCGCCGCACACCTCTTCACGCAGGGTTTCCGACAGGCCGTGAACGGCGAACTTGGTGCCGCAGTAGGCTACGTGGTTGGGGAAGGTCTTGCGGCCAGCGACGGAGCTGATGTTGATGATGGTGCCGCATTTGCGCTGGCGCATCTTGCCCAGCACCAGATGGATGCCGTTCAACAGTCCCATCACGTTGACATCCAGCATCTTCTGCCACTCGGCGGGGGCCTGGCTATGGGCATCGCCGAGGAGCATCACACCGGCGTTGTTGATCAGGCAATCAGAGGGGCCAAATTGGGCTTCGGCCTCCTCAATGGCAGTCGCGAAGCTGTCGATGTCGGTGACGTCCACCTTGCGGCACAGGGTGTTGGGCAGGTTCAGGGACTCCAGTTTCTCCAGGCGGCGGGCCAGCAACAGCAGTGGGTGGCCAGCGGCGGACAGGGTGCGTGCGGTGGCTTCGCCGATGCCTGAGCTGGCGCCGGTGATGATTACCAGGGGTTTGGTCATAACTGTCTCTCCAAAGGGTTGATGCAGGGCGGCGCCCTGGCGATGGCGCACACTATAGTGCTAGGCTTCATAGCCTTAAAATATTAATTTTCTCTGTTAGAGATAGGTGTTTCCTATGGATGTAAGGTTGCTGCGCTGTTTCGTGGCGGTGTTCGAGGAGCGGGCCATCACCGCCGCCGCCCAGCGGGTGTTTGTCTCTCAGCCCTCCCTGTCGGCGGCGATCAAGCAGTTGGAGTCTGAGCTGGGGGTCACCCTGTTCCGTCGCCACAAGCGCGGTGTCGATCTCACCGATGAGGCCCATCAACTCTACCCCCTGGCATTGCAGGCGCTGGGTCAGATGGAGAAAATGAGCCGGTTGTTTGACGATGCTAGCGCACGGTTGCCGCTGTCATTGGCCAACTTTCACGACATCAGCCCCAGCCACTACGCCCGCTTCCTAGGGCATTGCATCGAACTGGCGCCGCAACTCAGCCTGGAGCTGCTGGATCATGAGGATGAGCGGGCTCAGGCCAGGATGACCCTGGATGTGTTTAAGCGCGAGGACGAGTTGTTTCTGCCCTTGTGGGAGGAGGACTATGTACTCTGTGTCCCCAAGGCGCACCCGCTGGCAGAAAGGGAGAGGGTGTCCATTGCCGATCTCAATGATTTCAACTTCATCGAGTGTGTGGCCTGCGAGGCCCACCAACAGACCCTGAGTCTGCTGGCCAGTGAAGGGTTTGCGGTCAACCTGGTGGCCAAGGCTCAGCACAAGACCCAGGTGAGGCACCTGGTGAGTGCCGGGGTGGGGATCTCGTTTCTGCCCTGGGGGGTGCTGGAGACGGCGGATGACCTGGTACAGGTAGCGCTGGATGCGCCAAGGATGTTTCGTCGTATCGGCTTGACTCTGCACGCCAGTGACAGTGGCAAGCCGGCTCAGACGGCGCTGCTGGGCGCCGCCGAAGCCTGGCGATCACAGTGAGCCAGAGCCTGCCACCTTGGAGCGTCGTATTGGCTTAAGCCTGGGGCCCAACTGCTGGCTCACCAGGGCCAGAACGATCAGCGCCAGGCCGGTGAAGGTGGCGGGGGCGATGGTCTCCCCCACCAGGGTGGAGATAAAGAACAGCGACAGGAAGGGGGCCAGGAACACCATATTGGTGATGGGGGCGGTACGCTCTGCGCTCTTCAGAGCCTTCAGCCAGAGCACGAAGGTAAAGCCCATCTCGAACAGTCCCACGTAGGCGGCGCCTGCCAGCCCCTCCAGGCTGGGCAGGGACAGTCCGTCTCTGTACCAGCTGGCGGCGAAGATAAACGGCAGACCAATCAGGAAACTCAGCAGCAGGCTGACCACTGGGTCGCCCTTGTCCCGGGCGTTCACTATCCAGTAGAGAGACCACAGCAGGGTGCACAGCAGCCCCAGCCCATAGCCCAGCGGGGACTCCATTTCGAAATCCAACAGTTGACCGCCGGTGGCGATCACCACCACGCCACCATAGGCGATCATCGCTGCCACCAGATCCCAGGCCTTCAGCTTTTGACCAAGAAGGGGAACGGACAGCAGGCTGAACAGAATCGCCCAGGTGTAGGTCAGCGGTTGGGCCTGCTGGGCGGGCAGCAGGTCATAGCAGCCGAAAAGCACCAGGTAATAGAGGAAAGGGTTCAACAACCCGCTCTGCAGGTAGCGCATCGGGCTGGTTCGAAACTGTCGGCGGACCAGCGCCCCCTTTCCCTGCGCCAGCACTATCGCAGCCAATGCCAGGGTTGACACCAGGGCGGCATAGAGCAGCAACTGGCTGGGAGACAGGTGCTGCAGGGAGAGCTTAAAGGCGGAGGCGACGGTGGACCAGGCCAGCACCGCCCCGCCGCCGTACATCAGGGCACGGCGTTGATTCTTAACCATTGGAAAAACTTCACAGGGACCAAACATCAGGCATGGGTATTATATTGTATACAATCCTGCCTGAGCACGGATTTTGATCAAATTTTTTGTATTGCCCCCTTGGTTTTTTCTCCACAGGCCCCATATCCCTGCCATCCACAGGGAAAAATTTTTGATTGCCCCCTTGAAAGGGCAGGGCGCTAACCCCAGATAGGGGTTAACGAAAGAATTAGCTTAGTTAGCTTTAGATATAAACGTATTTTTTGGAGGCTTTCGATGGGCAAGATCATCGGCATCGACCTGGGTACCACCAACAGCTGTCTGGCTATCCTGGATGGCGACAAGCCTAAGGTTATTGAAAACGCGGAAGGGGATCGTACTACTCCTTCTATCATCGCCTACACCGGTGACGAGATTCTCGTCGGTCAGCCTGCCAAGCGTCAGGCGGTTACCAACCCTCACAACACTCTGTTCGCCATCAAGCGTCTGATCGGTCGTCGCTTCAAAGATGAAGTGGTACAGCGTGACATCGACATCATGCCTTTCAAGATTGTTGAGGCTGACAACGGTGACGCCTGGGTTGAGGCCCAGGGTAAGAAGATGGCTGCGCCTCAGGTGTCTGCAGAAGTTCTGAAGAAGATGAAGAAGACTGCGGAAGATTACCTGGGTGAAGAGGTGACTGAAGCGGTGATCACCGTTCCTGCCTACTTCAACGACTCCCAGCGTCAAGCCACCAAGGACGCCGGCCGCATCGCCGGCCTGGATGTGAAGCGCATCATCAACGAGCCTACCGCGGCTGCCCTGGCCTATGGCCTGGACAAGAAGACCGGTGACAACATCATCGCCGTATACGATCTGGGTGGTGGTACCTTCGATATCTCCATCATCGAGATCGACGACGTTGAAGGTGAGAAGACCTTCGAAGTACTGGCCACCAATGGTGACACCCACCTGGGTGGTGAGGACTTCGATAACCGTCTGATCAACTACCTGGTAGAAGAGTTCAAGAAAGAGCAGGGCATCGATCTGAAGAACGATCCCCTGGCGATGCAGCGTCTGAAGGAAGCCGCTGAGAAAGCCAAGATCGAGCTGTCTTCTGCTCAGCAGACCGAGGTGAATCTGCCTTACGTTACTGCGGATGCGACCGGTCCTAAGCACATGAACATCAAGGTGACCCGTGCCAAGCTGGAAGCCCTGGTTGAAGACCTGATCACCCGCTCTCTGGAGCCTCTGAAAGTGGCCCTGCGCGACGCCGACCTGTCTGTTTCCGACGTTCAGGACGTGATTCTGGTTGGTGGTCAGACTCGTATGCCTAAGGTACAGGCTGCGGTAGCCGACTTCTTCGGTAAAGAGCCCCGTAAGGACGTGAACCCTGATGAAGCTGTGGCCATGGGTGCCGCGGTTCAGGGTGGTGTACTGGCCGGTGACGTGAAAGACGTTCTGCTGCTGGACGTATCGCCTCTGTCTCTGGGTATTGAGACCATGGGTGGCGTGATGACCTCTCTGATTGAGAAGAACACCACCATCCCCACCAAGAAGTCTCAGGTGTTCTCCACCGCCGAGGACAATCAGTCTGCGGTAACCATTCACGTGCTGCAGGGTGAGCGTAAGCAAGCCGGTGCCAATAAGTCTCTGGGTAACTTTAACCTGGAAGGCATCCAGGCGGCTCCTCGTGGTCTGCCTCAGATTGAAGTGACTTTTGACATCGATGCCGACGGTATCCTGCACGTGTCCGCCAAGGACAAGGGCACCGGCAAAGAGCAGAAGATCACCATTCAGGCCTCTTCCGGCCTGTCTGAGGACGAGATCAACAAGATGGTGAACGAAGCCGAAGCCCACGCTGAAGAGGACAAGAAGTTCGAAGAGCTGGTACAGGCCCGTAACCAGGCTGATGGTCTGGCTCACGCCACCCGTAAGCAGATCGAGGAAGCCGGCGAAGAGCTGCCAGCGGACGAGAAAGAGAAGATTGAAGCGGCCATCAAAGAGGTTGAAGAGGCGACTAAGGGTTCCGATAAGGAAGCCATTGAAGCCAAGACTCAGGAGCTGATCCAGGCTTCTCAGAAGCTGATGGAGATTGCTCAGGCCAAGGCTCAGGCAGCCCAAGGTGGTGCCGAAGGCGCCCAACAGGCGGAGCAGCCTCAGGACGACGTGGTAGACGCCGAGTTCGAAGAAGTGAAAGACGACAAGAAGTAATTCTTAACGTCCTTTGACCTGACAATACAACGGGCGTTCGGTACCACCGACCGCCCGTTTTTGCGAGACTACTGACGGCTAGAGATATGTCCAAACGCGATTTCTACGAAGTGCTCGGGGTGGCCAGAGATGCCAGCGAGCGAGATATTAAAAAGGCCTACAAACGCCTGGCGATGAAGTTCCACCCGGACCGCAACCCGGGGGATGCCAAGGCGGAGGAGAGCTTTAAGGAGGTGAAGGAAGCCTACGAGATCCTCACCGATTCCGAAAAGCGGGCCGCCTATGATCAGTTCGGCCATGCCGGTGTGGATCCCAACCGTGGCGGTGGCTTCGGTGGGGGCGCCGGTGGCGATTTCGGTGACATCTTCGGTGACGTGTTTGGCGATATCTTTGGTGGCGGCCGCCGTGGTGGCCGTGCCGGTCCTGCCCGTGGCAACGACCTGCGCTATAACATGGAGCTGACCCTGGAGGAAGCGGTTAAGGGGATCACCAAGGAGATCCGCATTCCCGTTCTTGCCACCTGTGACAGCTGTCATGGCAGCGGTGCCAAGTCTGGCTCCAGTGCCCAGACCTGTGGCACCTGTCATGGCCAGGGCCAGGTACAGATGCGCCAGGGCTTCTTTGCGGTAAACCAGACCTGTCCTACCTGTCGCGGTAAGGGCAAGGTAATTAAAGACCCCTGTGGCAAGTGTCACGGCCAGGGCCGTGTCGAGAAGACCAAGACCCTGTCTGTGAAGATTCCTGCTGGCGTGGACACCGGCGACCGCATTCGCCTCTCCGGTGAAGGGGAAGCGGGTGAAGTGGGCGCCCCGGCAGGTGACCTGTATGTACAGGTGCACGTCAAGGACCACCCCATCTTCGAGCGTGATGGCAACAACCTCTACTGCGAAGTGCCCATCAGCTTCGCCACCGCTGCCGTCGGTGGTGACATCGAAGTGCCGACCCTGGATGGTCGTGTCAGCCTCAAGGTGGCGGCAGAGACCCAGACAGGTCGCATGTTCCGTCTGCGAGGCAAGGGTGTGAAGTCCGTACGCAGTCATGCGGTGGGGGATCTTATCTGCAAGGTGATCATCGAAACCCCGGTGAATCTGACCGAGCGTCAGAAGGAGCTGTTGCGTGAGTTGGAGCAGACCCTGTCCGGCTCCTCCAAGAAGCACAGCCCCAAGGCGGAAGGTTTCTTCGATGGTGTGAAGAAGTTTTTCGATGACCTGACCAGTTAACCGACTGAATCCCATTTATAAAAGAGCCGCTTTTAACAGCGGCTCTTTTTATTTAACATGCGGAAACTTATAAGACTCACCCATGCAACAAGGAGCGTTTCCGTGACCCGACTTATTTCCATGCTGGCAATCCTGTTGGCGTTGCCCGCCTGGGCGGCCGAGCCGCCGGTGGAGCACTTTGCCAAAGCCAGTCAGGCCTACTCCGTTAAAATCTCCCCCAAGGGGGATCATCTGGCGATGCTGACCAAGTCTGATGGTAAGCAGGTTGTGGCGATTTTGGACACCGACACCCTGAAGCTGCGCCACGGCATCCGCTACAAGGGCAATGGCCAGGTCGGCGCCTACTACTGGGCCAGTAACGATCGCCTGGTGACCACCAAGGAGTACCTGAAGGGGTGGGTCGCTCAGCCTCAGGACTATGGTGAGTTGATGGCCGTGGACTTCAACGGCAAGCAACCCCTCTATCTGTTTGGCTACAACTCAGGGAAGTCCAGCACCGGCACCCGCCTGGGCAAGGGCTCGGATCCTATCCAGGCCTGGGGGAGTATGATCGACCCCCTGCCCGAGGATGAGGACTATGTGCTGATCAAGTCCACTCCGATGAGCTCCAAGGGGGATCGCAACGCCACCGTCTTTAAGGTGAACATCCACAATGGTAAGCGTAAGAAGGTGGCGTATGCGCCGGTGGCCTACTCTGGTTTCCTGACCGATCACGACGGTGAAGTGCGCTTTGTTGCCGGAACCAACAATGACGGCTTCTATAAGATGTTTTACCGGGAAGGTCAGGGCGACGACTGGACCCTGTTCTACGACGAGAAGAGCAACGAGGGTGAGATCTATCCCATCTCCTTTGCCTCCAAGGACGAGGTCTATGTGCTGGATGACAACGACCATACCCTGCAGGCTCTGAAGAAGGTCAACCTGAAGACCGGAAAGAGTAAAATTATTTACCGCGATGATGTGGTCAACCCTCAGTCTCCGAAGTTCTCCGCCGACGGCAGAAACCTCTATGCCCTGGAGGTGGAGCCCGGTTATCCCAGTTATGTGTTTGTCGATAGTAAGAGCCGCGATGCCCAGACCCTGAAGGGGCTGTTGCAGGCTTTCCCCGGTCACCAGGTGGCCATCACCAGTCAGACTCTGGATGGTAACCTGGCCGTCGTTCTCGCTTACAGCGACACTAACCCCGGCACCTACTATCTGTACGATCGCAAAAAGAACAACGTCCGCCCCCTGCTGGCCAAGCGCGGTTGGGTCGATCCCAAGACAGCCGCCACGGTAGAGCCTTTCAGCTTCAAGGCCCGCGATGGCATGACCATCCATGGTTACCTGACTGTTCCTGCGGGCAAGGAGGCCAAGAACCTGCCACTGGTGGTCAACCCTCATGGCGGCCCCCACGGTCCCAGAGACTATTGGGAGTACAATGGTGAAACTCAGATGCTGGCCAGCCGGGGTATGGCGGTACTGCAGGTGAACTTCCGCGGTTCCGGCGGATATGGCCGCAACTACGAGGAGGCCGGTTACCGCAACTGGGGCAGCAAGATTCAGTACGACATCATCGATGCCACCAGATACATGATTGAACAGGGCAAGGTGGACAAGGACAACATCTGCATCTACGGCGGTTCCTTCGGCGGCTACTCAGCCCTGCAGGCCCCCATTTTGGCACCGGATCTGTTCCAGTGCGCCATCGGTTTTGCCGGGGTGTATGATCTGGAGCTGATGTATGAGGTGGGGGACATCCCAACCCGTAAATCCGGTGTTCGCTATCTGAAGGATGTGGTGGGTGAGGATGACAGCAATATGAAAGCCTTCTCCCCGGTGCACAATGTGGACAAGCTGAAGATCCCGCTGCTGATTATCCATGGCGGCGAGGATGAGCGGGTGCCAATCGAGCATGCCGAGGCGCTGCGCAAGGCCCTGGATGAGCATAAGCTCTCTTATAAGTGGGTGGAGTTGGATAAAGAGGGGCACGGCGTGTTCGATGAGAAGACCCGAATCGAAGTGTATGGTGAGATCCTCAGTTTCCTGGACGACAATCTGAAGCTGTAGTTTCACCGCCGATTTCGGTTAATCTAAAGGGGCGCGTGAGCGCCCCTTAGTTTTTTATGGAGACACATATGCGATTGATTGCCACCCTCTCACTCCTGGGCCTGCTGACCTCCTGTGCGACTCACCAGTCGCCCACCGGCCGGGATCAGATGCTGCTGTTTTCTCCTCAGGAGATGGCGCAGATGGGGGACCAGTCCTTTGCCCAGATAAAGGAGAAGGAGACCCTCTCCACCGACAAGGGTACCAACGCCTACGTTCAGTGTGTCGCCGACGGCATCATCACCGCACTGGGTGATGACCCCGGGGCCTGGGAGGTGGTGGTGTTCGACTCGGAGCAGGTGAACGCCTTCGCGCTGCCCGGCAAGCACATCGGTGTCTACACCGGCTTGCTGGAGGTGGTCAAGAATCAGGATCAGCTGGCGGCGGTGATGGGTCATGAGGTGGCTCACGTATTGGCCAGGCACAGCAATGAGCGGGTGTCCCGCTCTCAGCTTAGCAATGCCGGCCTGCAGATCGCCGACATCTTCCTCAGTGGCAATGCCAACAAAGATGTCTACATGGCGGGTCTGGGTCTCGGGGTTCAGGTGGGGATCACCCTTCCCTATGGCCGTACCCAGGAGAGTGAGGCGGATGTGATGGGCGCAGAGCTGATGGCCCGGGCCGGATTCGATCCGGAGCAGGCGGTGGATCTTTGGCATAATATGGCCGAGGCCGCCGGTGGCAGCGCACCACCGGAGCTGCTCTCCACCCACCCCTCTCACAGCACCCGAATTGGCGACCTGAAGTCGCTGCAGCCCCAGGTTCAGCCTCTGTTTCTGCAGGCCCAGGGGCAGGGGGTTACACCGCGGTGTAAGCGCTGACTAACCTTCACGGGTTGAACGAAACGAGCCCGCCAGTTTGAATCGGGCTCTTTTCCTCCCCCCACCTGTGTTCACGCCTTTCCCAAGGTGATACACTCCGCAACAGTTTTTCCCGACCGGAACCAATACCATGAAGTTCGAATCAGTAGAACAGAAGGCCAGCTACGGCGTAGGCCGTCAGCTGGGTGAGCAACTGGCTGCCAACAGCTTTGAAGGCGTAGAGATCTCCGCCGTTCAGCAGGGCCTGGCCGATGCTTTCGAAGGCAAAGACAGCCTGGTAGAGATGGCTGAGCTGCAGCAGGCTTTTGCTGTGATCTCTCAGCGTCTGGCGGAAGCCCGTGAAGCCAAGGCTAAGGAAGCCGCTTCTGAAGGCGAAGCCTTCCTGGTGGAGAATGCCAAGCGTGATGGCGTGATCACCACTGAGTCCGGCCTGCAGTACGAGATCATCAGTGAAGGTGAGGGCGACAAGCCTGGCCTGAACAGCACCGTTGCCTGCCACTACCACGGTACCTTTACTGACGGCAACGTGTTCGACAGCTCCGTAGAGCGCGGCGAGCCCGTAGAGTTCCCTGTGAGCGGCGTTATCGCCGGCTGGACCGAAGCCCTGCAGATGATGAGCAAGGGCGCCAAGTGGAAGCTGTACATCCCTCACCAGCTGGCCTACGGCGAGCGCGGTGCCGGTGGTGCCATCCCTCCCTTCTCCGCTCTGGTCTTCGAAGTGGAGCTGCTGGAGATTAAGTAAGGGACATAAGGGGGAAGCCAAGGCTTCCCCCTTTTTTTATGGACTCTCGTGGTGCCGGTTATGGGAAAGTGGGATCCCCTTTAAGTCCCCCGCCATTAGGCCTATGATGGATCGGATAGTTGAAGAGAGTAGGGAGCTGTAAACCATGGATAAAGTCCGGGTTGCCATAGTGGGTGCCAGCGGCCGAATGGGCCGCACACTGATTGAAGCCGCGCTGGCTCATCCTCAGATTCGCTTGGGGGCGGCCATTGAGCGTGCCGGGTCCACCCTGATGGGCGTGGATGCCGGCGATTTGGTTGGCCACGGCTCCGTCGGCGTTACCCTGGTGGATAAACCGGATCTGGTGAGTGACGACTTCGATGTGCTGATCGACTTCACCAATCCCGAGTCCACCGTGGAGCTGGCCGCCTGGTGTGCCCAGCATGGCAAGCCCCTGGCCATTGGCACCACAGGGTTCAACAGCCACCAGAAGGAGCGCATCGCCGAATTGGCCCAGGACCTGCCGATCGTGCTGGCCCCCAACATGGCGGTGGGGGTGAACCTGCTGTTTAAGCTGCTGGAGACTGCAGCCAAGGTGATGGGCGACTACACCGACATCGAGATCATCGAGGGTCACCACAGGTATAAGAAGGACGCCCCTTCCGGTACCGCCCTGCGTATGGGGGAGGTGATTGCCGACGCCCTGGGACGGGATTTGGAAGAGTGTGCCATCTATGGTCGGGAGGGGATTACCGAAGAGCGGGATCGTCAGACCATCGCCTTCTCCACCATCCGTGCCGGGGACATCGTCGGTGAGCACACCGCCCTGTTTGCCGACATTGGTGAGCGACTGGAGATCACCCACAAGGCGTCCAGTCGGATGACCTTTGCCAACGGGGCCATGCGGGCCGCGCTCTGGTTGTCATCGAGGGAAAACGGGCTGTATGACATGCAGCAAGTGTTGGGTTTCAAATAAAAAAGGGGCTTTTTAGCCCTTTTTTTCTACTTGCCTATGTACAAATGAGACCTTGGTCAGTATAATTGCCGGAATTTGCCAAAAATCTAGTTTTTGCCCTTGGCGAGTTGAAGATTTACGTTCTGTACCAACGTAAAAACAATAACTTATAAATAATCTGGTGGGAGGTCAAGTTGAACAAAACTGCCCTATTAGTGCTCCAGGACGGCACTGTTTTCCATGGTACTTCTATAGGTGCCGATGGAAATGCTGTCGGAGAAGTCGTTTTTAACACTTCTATGACTGGTTATCAAGAAATCCTGACCGATCCTTCCTATTCACGTCAAATTGTTACTCTTACCTACCCTCACATCGGTAACACCGGAACCAATTCCGAAGACGTCGAATCCTCAGCCATCCACGCTACCGCCCTCATCATCCGTGACCTGCCAGCCCTGGCTTCCAACTTCAGAAACGAGCAGACCCTTTCCGATTACCTCAAGCAGCATAACGTTGTCGGCATCGCCGATATCGATACCCGCAAGCTGACCCGGGTGCTGCGGGAGAAGGGCGCTCAGGCCGGCTGCATCATCACCGGTGAGGCAGAGGTCGCCAAGGCCCAGGAGCTGGCTCAGGCCTTCCCCGGCCTCAAGGGGATGGACCTGGCCAAGGAGGTGACCGTCAGCGAGTCTTACAGCTGGCGTAAAGGCAGCTGGAAGCTGATGGGTGGCCTGCCCAGCGACACCCCTTCCGAAGAGCTCAAATTCAACGTGGTGGCCTATGACTATGGCGTGAAGCAGAACATCCTGCGGATGCTGGTGGACCGAGGCTGTGACGTGACTGTGGTGCCTGCCCAGACACCGGCCGCCGACGTACTGGCGATGAACCCGGACGGCATCTTCCTCTCCAATGGCCCAGGGGACCCAGAGCCCTGCGACTACGCCATCGAGGCGATTCGCCACATCCTGGAGACCGAGATTCCAGTGTTTGGCATCTGCCTGGGCCATCAGCTGTTGGCCCTGGCTTCTGGCGCCAACACGGTGAAGATGAAATTCGGTCACCACGGTGGCAACCACCCGGTGAAGGATTTGGAAGGTGGCCAGGTGATGATCACCGCTCAAAACCATGGGTTTGCCGTGGACGAGGCCAGCCTGCCCGCCAACCTCAAGGCCACCCATAAGAGCCTGTTCGATGGCACCCTGCAGGGGATTCACCGCACCGACAAGCCCGCCTTCTCCTTCCAGGGTCACCCTGAAGCGAGCCCCGGGCCTCACGATGCCGCCCCGCTGTTCGATCACTTTATCGAACTGATGCAAGCCAGAGCCGCCCAGTAGTCCGGAGTGAAGAGATAGAACAATGCCAAAACGTACCGACATTCAAAGCATTCTGATTCTGGGCGCTGGCCCCATTGTGATTGGCCAGGCCTGTGAGTTCGACTACTCCGGCGCCCAGGCCTGTAAGGCGCTGAGGGAAGAGGGGTACCGGGTGATCCTGGTGAACTCCAACCCGGCCACCATCATGACCGACCCCGAGATGGCCGACGCCACCTACATCGAGCCCATTCACTGGGAGGTGGTGCGTAAGATCATCGAGAAAGAACGCCCCTGCGCGGTGCTGCCTACCATGGGTGGCCAGACCGCGCTGAACTGCGCCCTTGAGCTGGAGAAGCACGGGGTACTGGAGGAGTTCGGTGTCCAGATGATCGGCGCCACCGCCGACGCCATCGACAAGGCGGAAGACCGGGCCCGTTTCGACAAGGCGATGAAATCCATCGGCTTGGAGACCCCGCGTTCCGGCATCGCTCACACCATGGATGAGGCCTATGCGGTGCTGGACCAGGTGGGCTTCCCCTGCATCATCCGCCCCTCCTTTACCATGGGCGGCTCCGGTGGCGGTATCGCCTACAACCGGGAGGAGTTCGAGACCATCTGTACCAACGGCCTGGATCTCTCCCCCACCAACGAACTGCTGATCGATGAGAGCCTCATCGGTTGGAAGGAGTACGAGATGGAGGTGGTGCGCGACCGCGCCGATAACTGCATCATCGTTTGCTCCATCGAAAACTTCGACCCCATGGGGGTTCACACCGGAGACTCCATCACTGTCGCGCCAGCCCAGACGCTGACCGACAAGGAATACCAGCTGATGCGTACCGCCTCCATGAACGTGCTGCGGGAGATCGGCGTTGAGACTGGCGGTTCCAACGTACAGTGGGCGGTAAACCCCAAAGATGGGCGTCTGGTGATCATCGAGATGAACCCTCGGGTGTCCCGCTCCTCGGCCCTGGCCTCCAAGGCCACCGGCTTCCCCATCGCCAAGGTGGCGGCCAAGCTGGCGGTGGGTTACACCCTGGATGAGCTGCAGAACGACATCACCGGTGGTGCCACGCCGGCTTCCTTTGAGCCCTCCATCGACTACGTGGTTACCAAGGTGCCGCGCTTTAACTTCGAGAAGTTTTCCGGCGCCAACGACCGCCTGACCACCCAGATGAAGTCTGTGGGTGAGGTGATGGCCATCGGCCGCACCTTCCAGGAGTCCCTGCAGAAGGCCTTGCGCGGTCTGGAGACCGGCATGAACGGTCTGGATTCTGTGGTCGACCTTGAGGAGAACGCCTCTCTGTCGAAGATCCGCTACGAGCTGCAGGAGCCGGGTTGTGAGCGCATCTGGTACGTGGGCGACGCCTTCCGTGCCGGTTTGTCCATGGAAGCGATTCATAAGTTGACCCACATCGACCGTTGGTTCCTGGTGCAGCTGGAGGAGCTGGTGAACCTCGAGGAGCAGGTGAAGGAGCGCGGCTTTGCCGGCCTGGATGCTGACTTCATGCGCAAACTCAAGCGCAAGGGGTTCTCCGATGCCCGCCTGGGTCAGCTGTTGGCGCACTCCGAGTCCGAGATCCGCAAGCTGCGTCAACGTCAGCAGGTGCTGCCGGTGTACAAGCGGGTGGACACCTGTGCCGCCGAGTTTGCCACCAACACCGCCTACATGTACTCCACCTACGAGGAGGAGTGTGAGGCTCAGCCCTCGGACAAAGACAAGATCATGGTGATCGGCGGCGGCCCCAACCGTATTGGCCAGGGCATCGAGTTTGATTATTGCTGTGTGCACGCCGCCCTGGCGATGCGTGAAGATGGCTATGAGACCATCATGGTCAACTGCAACCCGGAAACCGTCTCCACCGACTACGACACCTCCGACCGCCTCTACTTCGAGCCGGTGACCCTGGAGGATGTGCTGGAGATTGCCCGGGTTGAGCAGCCCAAGGGGGTCATCGTTCAGTACGGCGGCCAGACTCCGCTGAAACTGGCTCGCGCCCTGGAAGCGGCCGGTGTGCCCATCATCGGTACCAGCCCGGACGCCATCGACCGTGCTGAGGACCGTGAGCGTTTCCAGCAGGCGGTCGAGCGCCTCGGGCTGAAGCAGCCGGAGAACAGCACGGTGACCACCATGGAGCAGGCGGTACTGGATGCCGAACGCATCGGTTACCCCCTGGTGGTACGCCCCTCCTATGTACTGGGTGGCCGCGCCATGGAGATCGTCTACGACGAGCAGGATTTGCGCCGCTACTTCAACGAGGCGGTCAGTGTCTCTAATGAATCTCCGGTCTTGCTGGACCGCTTCCTGGATGATGCCACCGAGGTGGATGTGGACGCCGTATGCGACGGAGAGGACGTGGTCATCGGCGGCATCATGGAGCACATCGAGCAGGCGGGGGTTCACTCCGGTGACTCAGGTTGCTCTCTGCCTCCCTATACTCTGAGCCAGGATATCCAGGACAGGATGCGGGATCAGGTGCGCAAGCTGGCGCTGGAGCTGGGCGTTGTGGGCCTGATGAATGTGCAGTTTGCGGTGAAGGATGACGCCATTTACCTCATCGAGGTGAACCCGCGTGCCGCCCGCACCGTACCGTTCGTGTCCAAGGCCACCGGTGTGCCCCTGGCCAAGATCGCCGCCCGGGTGATGGCCGGCACCAGTCTCAAGGCGCAGGAGTTCACCCAGGAGGTGATTCCGCCCTACTACTCCGTCAAGGAGGTGGTGCTGCCGTTTAACAAGTTCCCTGGCGTGGATCCCCTGCTGGGTCCGGAGATGCGTTCCACCGGTGAGGTGATGGGCGTGGGTGACACCTTCGCCGAGGCCTATGCCAAGGCGCAGCTGGGTGCCATCAAGGATGTACCCAAGTCCGGCCGGGCTCTGCTCTCCGTTCGTCAGGGTGACAAGGCCCGGGTGGCGGATCTGGCCAGCCAGCTTATCGAGCTGGGCTATCAGCTGGATGCCACCCACGGTACCGCCGTGGCCCTGGGCGAAGCGGGCATCAACCCCCGTCTGGTGAACAAGATCCATGAGGGGCGTCCCCATATCCTGGATCGCATCAAGAACGACGAGTACACCTACATCGTCAACACCACCGAGGGTCGTCAGGCGATTGAGGACTCAAAGCATCTGCGTCGCGGCGCCCTGCAGCACAAGGTGAACTACACCACCACCATGAACGCGGCTTTCGCCACCTGTCTGGCTCACGCGGCCGATGACCGTGGCAAGGTCAGCTCTGTGCAGGAGCTGCATCTGCGCAGTTTGAAGTAAGCTGGGTTTTTTAGCCTAACTGAGACGCCGGCAGGGGTGACCCGCCGGCGTTTTCTTATTACAATCGGTCCACCTAGTAAGAATAAACTCCCCGGAATCACCCCTATGGGGTCAGGATCTGTCCTGGCCGGGAGAGCTTTTGTCCGAACTGAATTGGAAGCAGATTATGACCCAGGTTCCTATGACCGTTGTAGGTGCTCAGCAGCTGCGTGAAGAGCTGGAGCATCTGAAACATACCAAGCGCCCCGCGATCTCCCAGGCCATCGCCGAGGCCCGTGAGCTGGGTGATCTGAAAGAGAACGCCGAGTATCACGCCGCCCGTGAAGAGCAGGGGCTGTGTGAAGCCCGCGTCCGTGACATCGAAAGTAAGCTGTCTACGGCTCAGGTCATCGATGTCACCAAGATCCCCAACAATGGACGGGTGATCTTTGGTGCCACGGTAACCATTCTCAATGTGGAAACCGATGAAGAGGTGACCTACCGCATCGTGGGTGACGACGAAGCAGACCTGAAGCAGCGGATGATCTCCGTGAACTCCCCCATTGCCCGTTCCCTGGTTGGCAAGGAGCTGGATGACGTGGTGGTGGTGAAAGCCCCCGGCGGCGAGGTGGAGTACGAAATTATCGAGGTGGAGTACAAGTAATACCTTGTCTCCAGGCGCCTCGCGCACAAAAAAGCCGCATCGTGTGCGGCTTTTTTGTTATCGGGCTCTGGGCAGTTCGATCTTCTGTTTCTCAGAAGGACGATACAGCACCAGGATGTGGCCGATAACCTGCACCTCGGCGGCGCCGGATTCACGGACGATGGCATCGATGATGGCACGCTTGTTCTCGCGGTCTTCGCTGGCAACCTTCACCTTGATCAGCTCATGGTGAGCCAGGGACAGCTCGATTTCAGCCATGACCCCTTCGGTCAGGCCGTTGCCACCGAGCAGAACCACGGGCTTCAGGCTGTGGGCCAGACCCTTGAGGTACTGCTTCTGCTTGGTTGTTAATTGACTCATTAGGCCACTCATTTCGTTTGGGGACTTGAAAAGCGCGTATTCTAACGCCATCTATAGCGTAATACTAATTCTTACCGTAGTGTTCCACTCTCGGTAAGATCATTGGCACATTGACGGTCTGGAGAGTTATGGCCGGTAATCCGAAAAAGAAACGCAGCGCCAGTTCTACGCGCTGGATGAAAGAACATTTCGATGATCGCTTCGTGAAGGAGGCCCAGAAGAAGGGGTTGCGTTCGCGGGCGGTCTTTAAGCTGGAGGAGATCCAGGGCAAGGACAAGCTGCTCAGGCCCGGGATGACCGTGGTGGATCTGGGGGCGGCCCCCGGAGGCTGGTCCCAGTACGCGGTACAGGAGATTGGCCTGGAGGGCCAGGTGATCGCCTGCGACATTTTATCGATGGACCCAATCGCCGGCGTCGATTTCCTTCAGGGGGATTTTCGTGAGGAAGCGGTACTGGGTGCCCTGCTGAAAAAGGTGGGCGACGATAAGGTGGACGTGGTGCTGTCGGACATGGCCCCCAACTTTTCAGGTAACACCTCGGTGGACCAACCCTCCGCCATGTACCTGGTGGAGCTGGCTTTGGACATGTGTTATCAGGTGCTGGCCCCCAACGGCAGCTTCATCGTGAAGGTGTTCCAGGGGGAAGGTTTTGATCAATACCTGGCTGACATACGTAAGGCCTTCAAAGTTGTAAAAATTCGTAAACCGGATTCCTCCCGTGCTCGGTCCCGAGAGGTCTACATTGTGGCAAGCGGCTACAAGTTGTAAGCTTGCTAAGAATAAACAAAGGAATTTGCGAGGTTCTCTACCTTGAGTGACATGGCGAAAAATCTGATTTTATGGCTGGTTATCGCTGTCGTGCTGATGTCTGTGTTTAAGGGATACAACCCTGCCAGCAGCACCGGCAATGCCATCAGCTATACCGCCTTCGTTGAAGCCTACAGCAACGGCCAGGTGCCTGCGGTGGAGTTCCAGGAGGATGGCGTCACCATTACGGGCAAAACCCGCAATGGCGACCAGTTCATTACCTACATGCCGGCGTTTGACGACAAGCTGATCGATGACCTGATCAACAACAAGGTCGACATCAGCCGTCTGCCGCCTGAACAGCCCAGCGTATTGGCTCAGATCTTTATCTCCTGGTTCCCCATGCTGCTGCTGGTGGGCGTGTGGATCTTCTTTATGCGTCAGATGCAGGGGGGCGGCGGCAAAGGTGCCATGTCCTTCGGCAAGAGCAAGGCGCGCCTGATGGGCGAAGACCAGATCAAGACCACCTTCGCCGACGTTGCAGGTTGTGATGAGGCCAAGGAGGAGGTCGCGGAGCTGGTGGATTACCTGCGTGACCCGACCAAGTTCCAGAAACTGGGTGGTAAAATTCCCACCGGTGTGCTGATGGTGGGTCCTCCGGGTACCGGTAAGACCCTGCTGGCCAAGGCCATTGCCGGTGAAGCCAAGGTGCCGTTTTTCACCATCTCCGGCTCCGACTTCGTTGAGATGTTCGTGGGTGTCGGCGCCTCCCGGGTTCGCGACATGTTCGACCAGGCCAAGAAGTCTGCGCCCTGCATCATCTTTATCGATGAGATCGATGCCGTGGGCCGTCAGCGTGGTGCCGGTCTGGGTGGTGGTCACGACGAGCGTGAGCAGACCCTGAACCAGATGCTGGTTGAGATGGATGGTTTCGAGGGTAACGAAGGCATTATCGTCATCGCCGCCACCAACCGTCCCGACGTACTGGACCCGGCACTGCTGCGTCCAGGCCGTTTCGACCGCCAGGTGACCGTGGGTCTGCCCGATGTGCGTGGTCGTGAACAGATCCTCAAGGTGCACATGCGCAAGGTGCCCCTGGCTGAAGACGTCAAAGCGGATCTCATTGCCCGTGGTACCCCTGGTTTCTCCGGTGCCGACCTGGCCAACCTGGTGAACGAGGCGGCCCTGTTTGCTGCCCGTGGTAACCGTCGCCTGGTCTCCATGGAGGAGTTTGAGAAAGCCAAGGACAAGATCATGATGGGTGCGGAACGTCGCTCCATGGTGATGACCGAGGAAGAGAAGAAGATGACCGCCTACCACGAGGCGGGTCACGCCATTGTCGGCCGTATGGTGCCTGAGCACGATCCGGTCTATAAGGTCTCCATTATTCCTCGTGGTCGTGCCCTGGGTGTCACCATGTACCTGCCTGAGCAGGATCGCTGGAGCCATTCCAAGCAGCACCTGGAGTCGATGATCTCCAGTCTCTATGGCGGCCGTATTGCCGAAGAGATCATCTATGGCGCCGACAAGGTGACTACCGGAGCCAGTAATGACATCGAGCGGGCCACCGAGATCGCCCGCAAGATGGTGACCCAGTGGGGTCTCTCCTCTCGTATGGGGCCGATGAACTATGCGGAGGAGGATGGTGAGGTATTCCTGGGTCGTTCCATGGCCAAGGCCAGCCACATGTCCGACGACACCGCCAAGATGATCGACGAAGAGATCAAGGACATCATCGAGCGGAACTATCAGCGTGCTCGCAGCCACCTGGAAGACAACATGGACATTCTCCATGCCATGACCGATGCGCTGATGAAGTACGAGACCATTGATGCCAAGCAGATCGATGACTTGATGGCACGCCGCGATGTGCGAGAGCCCGCGGACTGGACCAGTGGGGACTCCGATGACAAGCCGTCTGGTGGCAGCAAGGTGGAGTCTGAGCCTAAGGCACCAGAGAGCAAGGACACCGACATTGACGGTGCCGGCGCCCCCGCCAAGTAACAGAATCTGATACACTACTAAGTCCCGCCATCGGCGGGACTTTTTTATGGAGAGAGGAAGCGATGAGACTCGATTGCGCCGGCCGAGTGCTGGACCTGACCCGGCCCCAGGTGATGGGGATCATCAATGTGACGCCGGACTCCTTCTCCGACGGCGGCCGTTTCAACCGTCTGGACACGGCCCTGGAGCAGGCTAGACAGATGGTCAACGATGGCGCAACGGTCCTGGATGTGGGGGGAGAGTCCACCCGTCCCGGGGCGCCGGATGTGGCGCTGGCAGAGGAGCTCAACCGGGTAGTGCCCGTGGTGGAGGCGATCAGTTCCGAACTGGACGTGGTGATCTCCGTGGACACCAGCAAGGCCCAGGTGATGCGTGAGGCGGTGGCTTCCGGCGCCGGATTGATCAACGATGTTCGAGCCCTTCAGGAGCCGGGTGCCCTGGCGGCGGCGGCGGATCTGCAGGTGCCGGTGTGCCTGATGCACATGCAGGGGCAGCCCAGGACCATGCAGCAGGCCCCGGCCTATGACGAGCTGATGACTGACATTCGCGGCTTTTTCGAGGCTCGTATCGAGGCCTGTGTCGGGGCGGGGATCCCCAGGGAGCGATTGCTGCTGGACCCGGGGTTTGGTTTTGGCAAGACCCTGGATCACAACTACCAGCTGCTGGCCAGGCTGGGCGAGTTCCTCTCCATGGGCCTGCCACTACTGACTGGCCTGAGTCGAAAGAGCATGTTTGGCGAGTTGCTGGAACGCCAAGTTGATCAGCGTCTTGCGGCCAGCCTGGCCGGAGCCCTGCTCTGTGCCCAGGGAGGCGCATCGGTGCTGCGTGTGCACGATGTGCGTGAGACGGTCGACGTTCTTAAGGTACTGGCAGAGACACAGAAGTGGTAAGACGGATAAAATAGAAGCAGTTAAGCCGCTTAAGACGGTTTTTAACGGGTGAGGACTTGTAACTTAAAAAGGGGTTCGTTATTATCTCGCCCGCTTTCACAGGAGAGAAGTATGGCACTAAGACGCCCTATGGTCGCCGGCAACTGGAAGATGAACGGCTCCCGTCAGTTAGCTGATGAGCTGGTCAAGAAGTTTGCCAAGCTTAAGGATGATTCTGCCGAAGTGCTGATTTGTCCGCCGACTGTATTCCTGGAGAGTGCCAGCCGCTTGCTGGATGAGAGCAAGCAGAGTCTGGACGGCCGACTGGTTCGCCTCGGAGCGCAGAACGTCAGCCACCACGAATATGGCGCATACACAGGTGAGGTTTCCGCCTCCATGTTGCGTGAGTTCGGATGTAAATACGTAATCATTGGTCACTCCGAGCGTCGTCGTATGTACGGCGAGACCAGTGACATCGTGGCAGATAAATTCGCCACAGCGCAGAAGATGGGATTGACCCCCATTCTGTGTGTCGGGGAGTCCCTGGCGGCCCGCGAAGCGAGCCGAACCTTTGAAGTTATCTCCGGTGAACTGGATGCGGTAATTGAAAAAGTCGGGACCTTGGCCTTCGATAATGCCATTATTGCTTACGAGCCCCTCTGGGCAGTAGGTACTGGCAAGAGCGCCACCCCAGAGCAGGCCCAAGAGGTGCATGCTTTTATCAGACAGAGACTGTCTGACGTTTCGCCCTTTATCGGCGAGAAGATTCGAATCCTGTACGGTGGCAGCGTCAAGCCCAGCAATGCAGCGGATCTTTTCTCTCAGCCCGATGTGGACGGTGGATTAATTGGCGGTGTAAGCCTCAATGCCAGTGAGTTTCTGGCAGTGTGCAGCATCGCAATGAACGCGGAATAAGCGATATGCTTTTTACGGTTTTGATGGTAGCTTACCTGCTGGTCGCCGCGGCCATTATCGGCCTGGTGCTGATTCAGCAAGGTAAAGGTGCAGACATGGGTGCCTCCTTCGGCGCCGGTGCAAGTGGTACCCTGTTCGGGTCCACCGGTTCAGGCAATTTCCTGACCCGAGCCACGTCAATCTGCGCTGTACTGTTCTTTGTGCTGAGCCTGGTTCTGGGTAACATGTCCTCTCATAAGGGCAAGGTGACCAGCGACTTCGAAACCATCGAAGTGGAGCAGCCGGTACAGGACAACCTGCCGCAGTAACAGAATACGCCGAGGTGGTGGAATTGGTAGACACGCTATCTTGAGGGGGTAGTGTCCTATGGACGTGCGGGTTCAAGTCCCGCTCTCGGCACCATACCGAAAAGGTCGATTGAATAATCGGCCTTTTTTATTTTTTGTGGCTTGGTGATTCCCTTGCGTGGTCAAGGCTGCATCAGTATAATCTAGGCCGCTGGTTTGCCCCCCCCCTCCCGAAGGGCGGTGATGGACTAAACTGTTGAGGGTTATCTCGCGGTTGAGGTCCATGCTGAGGGCAGGCCGCAGATCTCCGTAATCACCGTAAGGTGATGTTGAACTACCGAGAAGGCCGCGACGGAGGCGGTGAGCTGTTCCCCTGGAATGGTTCGATGACCCCAGTCATCCTAAACAGGGTCCAGCGCACTTTAAGCCCCGTTTTGCTCGGGGCTTTTTGTTATCTGAACCACAGTGGTGGTAACGATAGCGCAATCACATGGGGCTGTAGTAACAGGCCATCTGATTGTGTTTATCGTAATTGTCACTTTGATAACAGGGCTTTAGGCCCTTTTTTCGTTTGTAGGGGGAGGCGCAATGGCTACGTTAGAGCAACGCTTAACCGATATGTTGCAAGAACCGGTAGTGGCCCTGGGCTACGAGCTGGTTGGAATTCAGTATGTTCGTGCCGGTTCGCACTCCACGCTTAGGGTGTTTATCGATCACGAAAACGGCATCACAGTGGATGACTGTGCCGAGGTGAGCCGCCAGGTGGGCGCAGTGCTGGATGTGGAAGATCCCATCAGCACCGAGTACAACCTGGAGGTTTCTTCTCCTGGCATTGAACGTCCTCTGTTCACGCCGGCCCATTATCAACGCTTCATCGGTGAGGAGGTGAATCTCCTGCTCAACATGCCGATGGAGGGTAAACGCAAGCTGAAGGGCGAGATCAAAGCTGTTGAAGGCGAGATGATCACCCTGTCAGTGCAAGGTAAGGATCAGGAAGTGGCTTTAGCTAACGTGCGGCAAGCCCACCTGGTAGCTAAATTCTGAGAGTTTCAGGGTGAAACGAGGCTGACCCATGAGCAAAGAGATTTTATTAGTCGCCGAAGCGGTATCTAACGAAAAAGCACTGCCGCGTGAAAAGATTTTCGAGGCCCTGGAAACGGCCCTGGCGACTGCCACCAAGAAGAAATATGAGATTGAGATCGAGGTTCGCGTCGAGATCGATCAGAAAACCGGTGAGTTCGATACCTTCCGCCGTTGGCAGGTAGTGGAAGACGACGCCGAGATGGAGGAGCCTACCAAGGAGATCTCTCTGTCCGCGGCCCGTGCCATGTACGAAGATGACAGCATCGAAGCCGGTGACTATGTGGAAGAGCAGATCGAGTCTGTGAAGTTTGACCGCATCACCACCCAGACCGCCAAGCAGGTGATTGTACAGAAAGTACGTGAAGCTGAGCGCGGCCTGATCATCGAGCAGTTCCGCGATAAAGAGGGACAGCTGGTGACCGGTGTGGTGAAGAAGGTCAACCGTGACTCCGTCATCCTCGACCTGGGCAACAACGCCGATGCGATCCTGTATCGCGAAGAGATGCTGCCCCGCGAAAACTTCCGCCCCGGCGACCGTGTTCGTGCTCTGCTGTTCTCTGTGCGCCCTGAATCCCGCGGTGCCCAGCTGTTCCTGAGCCGTACCAAGCCCGAGATGCTGATCGAACTGTTCCGCATCGAGGTGCCGGAGATCGGCGAAGAGATGATTGAGATCATGGGCGCCGCCCGTGATCCAGGCTCCCGTGCCAAGATTGCCGTGAAGAGCAACGATAAGCGTATCGACCCCGTAGGTGCCTGTGTAGGCATGCGCGGCGCCCGTGTTCAGGCGGTATCCGGTGAGCTGGGTGGTGAGCGTATCGACATCGTCCTGTGGGACGACAACGTGGCTCAATACGTCATTAAGGCGATGGCCCCTGCGGATGTGGGCTCCATCGTCGTGGATGAAGACGCTCACTCCATGGACGTGGCCGTAGAGCCTGACAGCCTGGCCCAGGCCATTGGCCGTAACGGCCAGAACGTGCGCCTTGCGTCTCAGCTGACCGAGTGGGAGCTGAACGTGATGACCACAGACGATATGGCCACCAAGCATCAGGAAGAGTCTGATCGTCTGATTACCCTGTTTGTAGACGGCCTGGACATCGACGACGAGTTCGCCGAAGTACTGGTTGATGAGGGCTTCACCAGCCTGGAAGAGATCGCCTACGTGCCAATTCAGGAACTGCTGGAGATCGAAGGCCTGGAGGAGGAGATGGTTGAGGAGCTGCGTGAGCGCGCCAAAGCCGCCTTGACCACCAAGGCCCTGGCCAGTGAAGAAGCCCTGGATGGTGCCGAGCCTGCTGAAGACCTGCTGGGTCTGGAGGGCTTGGATCGTCACCTGGCCTTCGTTCTGGCTTCCAAGGGTGTGATCACCCTGGAGGACCTGGCTGAGCAAGGTATCGATGACCTGAGTGAAATTGAAGAGCTGACCGAAGAAAAGGCCGGCGAACTGATTATGGCCGCCCGCAACATTTGCTGGTTCAGTGACGAGGCCTGAGTCGATCAACGGAGGATTCAAAAAATATGGCAGATTTGACAGTAGAACAACTCGCCAAAGAAGTAGGTAAGCCGGTTGATCGTTTGGTTGCCCAGTTTGCCGAAGCCGGCATCACCAAAGGTGCTAGCGACAGCGTTACTCAGCAGGAGAAAGAGACCCTGCTGAACCACCTGTCCGGCCAGCACGGGGGCGGCACGGAGCCCACCCGCATGACTCTGCAACGCAAGAAGCGCTCTACCCTGAGCGTGAACGCAGGCGGAGGCAAATCAAAGGACGTACAGGTTGAGGTGCGCAAGAAGCGCACCTATGTGAAGCGCAGCGCAATTGAAGAGCAGCAACGTCAGGAAGAGGAAGCCCGCAAGGCCGCAGAAGAAGCGGCGCGCCGAGAGGCGGAGGAACGGGCCAAACGTGAAGCCGAAGAGATAGCCAAGCGCGAAGCACAAGAGAAAGCCAAACGTGACGCCGAGGATAAGGTCAAGCGACAGGCAGCAGAGAAAGCCAAGCGCGAGGAGCAAGAGAAGTTGATGGCGAAAGATAAGGCCCAAGATGATACCGCCCGTCAGGAAGCGGAGAAACTGAAGGCAGCCCAGGAAGCCGAAGCCGCCCGTAAGGCGGAAGAGGAAGCCAAAGCCAAGGCCGAAGAGGCCAAGCGCCTGGCAGAAGAGAACGCCAAGCGCTGGGAAGCGGAAGAGAAGGAGCGTAAGGCCCGCGAGCAAGCGGATTACCACGTCACTACCTCTACTGCTGCCCGCGATGCCGAAGACGCTTCCGACGCCCAGGCTGAGCGTGGCCGTCGTCGCAAGAAGAAGAAGCCCGGTGAAGATCGTGCCGCTCGCGGCCCTCAGCGTGGTCGCGGCCGTGGCCGTGGCAAGCCTGCCGCCAATCAGCACGGCTTCCAGAAGCCTGTTGAGAAGGTGACCCGCGACGTTGAAGTGGGTGAAACCATCACTGTCGGTGAACTGGCCAACAAGATGGCCGTGAAAGCCACCGAAGTGATCAAGGTGATGATGAAGATGGGCGCCATGGCGACCATCAACCAGGTGATCGATCAGGAAACTGCCGTACTGGTGTGTGAAGAGATGGGCCACAAGGTAATCCTTCGCAACGAGAACGAGCTGGAAGATTCCGTACTGTCCGATCGCGACACCGGTGCCGAGTCTGTGCCACGTGCGCCTGTTGTGACCATCATGGGTCACGTTGACCACGGTAAGACCTCTCTGCTGGACTACATCCGTCGTGCCAAGGTGGCCGATGGTGAGGCCGGTGGTATTACCCAGCACATCGGTGCCTACCACGTAGAAACCGGCAACGGCATGATCACCTTCCTGGATACCCCTGGCCACGCAGCCTTTACCTCTATGCGTGCCCGTGGTGCTCAGGCTACCGACCTGGTAGTTCTGGTGGTGGCCGCCGATGACGGCGTGATGCCTCAGACCATCGAAGCGATTCAGCACTCCAAGGCGGCCGGTGTGCCGCTGGTGATTGCCGTGAACAAGATGGATAAAGAGTCCGCCGATCCGGATCGTGTTAAGAACGAACTGTCTCAGCACGAAGTGATCCCTGAGGACTGGGGTGGTGAGCACATGTTTGTTCACGTATCCGCCAAGTCTGGTATGGGTATCGACGAACTGCTGGAAGGCATCCTGCTGCAGTCCGAAGTACTGGAGTTGTCCGCTCGTGAAGAGGGCATGGCCCGTGGCGTGGTGATTGAGTCCCGTCTGGATAAAGGCCGTGGTCCTATCGCGTCCGTTCTGGTACAGGAAGGTACTCTGAACCAGGGTGACATCGTTCTCTGTGGTCTGGAGTATGGCCGTGTTCGTGCCATGCGCGATGAGAACGGAAAAGAGATCAAGTCTGCCGGTCCTTCCATCCCTGTAGAGATCCTGGGTCTGTCCGGGGTACCTGCTGCCGGTGATGAAGCCACCGTCGTTCGTGACGAGAAGAAAGCCCGTGAAGTGGCCCTGCACCGTCAGGGTAAGTTCCGCGAGGTGAAGCTGGCCCGTCAGCAGAAGGCGAAACTGGAGAACATGTTCGCCAACATGCAGGAAGGCGATGTGTCCGAACTGAACGTGGTACTGAAAGCCGACGTACAGGGCTCCCTGGAAGCCATTGCCGACTCGCTGATGAAGCTGTCCACCGACGAGGTGAAGGTAAACATCATCGGTCGTGGCGTGGGTGGTATCACCGAGACCGACGCTTCTCTGGCGGCGGCGTCCAATGCCATCATGGTGGGCTTCAACGTCCGTGCCGATGCCGTTGCCCGTCGTACCGTGGAGAACGAGAACCTGGATCTGCGCTACTACAGCGTGATCTACGACCTCATCGACGAGGTGAAGGCGGCCATGAGCGGTATGCTGGCCCCTGAGTTCAAGCAACAGATCATCGGTCTGGCCGAAGTGCGTGACGTGTTCAAGTCGCCCAAGATTGGTGCGGTTGCCGGCTGTATGGTTACCGAGGGCATCGTTAAGCGCTCCGCCCCCATCCGTGTACTGCGCGAAAACGTGGTTATCTATGAAGGCGAGCTGGAGTCCCTGCGTCGCTTCAAGGACGACGTTGCCGAAGTGCGTAACGGCATGGAGTGTGGTATCGGCGTGAAGAACTACAATGACGTGAGAGTCGGCGACCAGATCGAAGTCTTCGAAACCGTCGAAGTGAAACGTACCCTGTAAGCAATTGAGTAGGGGAGGGGAAACCCTCCCCGGATTTAGGTGTTATGGCGAGAGAATTCAGTCGAACCCGGCGCGTCAATGAGCAGATCCAGCGTGAGCTGGCGATGATTCTGATGCGCGAGATCCGGGATCCCCGCTTGGGGATGACCACCATCAACGACGTTGAGGTGTCCCGGGATCTCAATTATGCCAAGGTGTTTGTGACCTTCCTGGACAATGAACCAGAGCAGGTTAAGAGCCAGATGGATGCGCTGCTTGAGCTGGCGCCCTACATCCGCTCACTGCTGGCCTCCAGCCTGCGCAATATGCGCGCCATTCCCGAACTGCGCTTCACCTACGACAAGTCGTTGGTGGAGGGGATCCGCATGACCAATGTGGTGAACAAGGCGGTTGCCGAGGATGAGGCTAAGGCCGAAAAGCACGGCACTCAAGAGTCAGATGAGGATCAGAAGTAATGGCCAGACGTCGTTTTCGCGGCCGATTGGTTGACGGCATTGTCCTGCTGGACAAGCCGGCGGGCATCACCTCCAACGATGCCCTGCAGAGGGTAAAGCGCATCTACAACGCCGCCAAGGCGGGGCACACCGGTGCCCTGGACCCCCTGGCGACCGGGATGCTGCCTCTGTGCTTTGGTGAAGCCACCAAGTTTTCCCAGTACCTGCTGGAGGCCGACAAGCGCTACCGTGTTGTGGCCAAGCTGGGGGTTCGCACCACCACCTCGGACGCCGATGGTGAAGTGGTTGAGGAGCGCCCGGTAAACATCAGCCTCGGGGAGATCAACAAGGCTATCGATCACTTCCGTGGTGAGTCGATGCAGATCCCCAGCATGTACTCCGCCCTGAAATACCAGGGTGAGCCACTGTACAAGTATGCCCGCCAGGGCATCGAGGTGCCTCGTGAGGCCCGCCCCATCAATGTCTACGAGGCGGAGCTGATCCGTTTCGAAGGTGACGAGGTGGAGATGGAGCTGCACGTATCCAAGGGCACTTACATCCGCACCATAGTCGACGACATGGGTGAGCTACTGGGCTGCGGGGCGCACGTTACCGTGCTGCGCCGTACCCAGGTGGCCGGTTACCCCTATGAGCGTATGGTCAACCTGGAACAGCTGGAAAACCTGCTGCAACAGGCACTGGACCAGGGCCGTAAGCCTAAGGAGCTGCTGGATCCCCTGCTGCTGCCGATGGACACTGCGGTGATGACTCTGCCTGAGGTGAACATGAACGAGGTGGTGGCCAGCTACATCATGCAGGGCCAGCCTGTTCAGGTTCCCAAGGCGCCCAAAGAGGGTGCGGTTCGCCTGACCGTGGGCAGCCAGCGGGTGTTTGTCGGTGTCGGTGAAATCGATGCAGACGGCCTGGTGGCGCCAAAGAGGCTGATTAACGTCAGCCAGGGTTGAGTCCAGAGGACACAGCCGCTAGAATACCCCGTCCTGCTGGAGCTGAATTAGTGATCGGCCCAGCCTATTTGTAAATTCGGAGATTATTATGTCACTAAGCACTGAAGCGAAAGCAAAGATTCTGGCTGAGTTTGGCCGCGGCGAGAACGATTCCGGTTCTCCTGAGGTTCAGGTAGCTCTGTTGACCCATCAGATCAACCATCTGCAAGGTCACTTCAAGAAGCACATCCACGATCACCACAGCCGTCGTGGTCTGCTGCGCATGGTTTCCCAGCGTCGTAAGCTGCTGGACTACCTGAAGCGTAAGAACCACACCTCCTACGCTGAGCTGATCGCCAAGCTGGGCCTGCGTCGCTAATAGATGCATTCCGAAAGAGAGGGGACCCTTTGGGGTCCCCTTTTTTGTATTTGGTTGCCAGTCCGTTAAGTTCCTGTATTTAATACCAAGTGCACCAAATATTTGCTCAATTCAGAGCGTCTCACTGCCACTGAATCTAGGCGTAACCGCGAAGGAATAGTGGGCCTCTTTCAAGTGGGTACAACAACGAGTCAGTGGCAGTGAGGCGTTCCCTCCGGGCTGATTTTAGCGGGCTTCATGCTGTGTTACGCAATCTTACTTTAGAGCCACTAGAGCTTCGTTTGCCTGTCTTGCCTAAAGCCCGTTAAATTTCAGCTGAATGGCCAGATATTTAGTGCAATTGGTATAGGTGAGCGATTTTTCCACCTTTTCCCCCTTGACGCCTGTCATTCCCCCAGCATTGCAGTATACTAATCCGCGAAATTTAAGGTTAAAAATACTGCTAAGGAACACATAACGTGAATCCCGTCATTAAGAGTTTTGAGTATGGCCGTCACACGGTCACTCTGGAGACCGGTGTCATCGCTCGTCAGGCTGACGCCGCCGTACTGGCAAGCATGGGTGATACCACCGTGCTGGTTACCGTCGTTGGTAAAAAGCAGGCCGATCCCGGTCGCGATTTCTTCCCTCTGACGGTGAACTACCAGGAGAAAACTTACGCAGCGGGCAAGATTCCAGGTGGTTTCTTCAAGCGTGAAGGCCGTCCTTCCGAAGGTGAGACTCTGACTGCTCGCCTTATCGACCGTCCCATCCGTCCTCTGTTCCCCAAAGGGTTCAAGAACGAGGTTCAGGTTGTTGCCACCGTAGTGTCTGTCGATCCTGAGATCCAGCCTGACGTGGTTGCCATGATCGGCGCCTCCGCTGCGCTGGCCCTGTCCGGTATCCCCTTCGCCGGCCCCATCGGCTGTGCTCGCGTGGGCTACAAGGATGGCGATTACCTGCTGAACCCTTCCATCACCGAGCTGGAAGAGAGCGATCTGGACCTGGTGGTTGCCGGTACTGCCGATGCCGTGCTGATGGTAGAGTCCGAAGCGGCCATGCTGTCTGAGTCCGTGATGCTGGGTGCCGTGGTATTCGGTCACCAGGAGCAGCAGAAAGTGATTGCTGCCATCAACGAGCTGACGGCCGAAGCTGGCAAGCCTACCTGGGACTGGACTGCCCCTGAGAAGAACGAAGCCCTGATCGCCAAGGTGGCCGAGCTGGCCGAAGCCGACATGGGCGATGCCTACCGCATCACCGACAAGATGGAGCGTAAGGACGCCGTTGACGCCGTTAAGGCCAAAACCAAAGAAGCGCTGCTGGCCGAAGACGAAGAGCTGGATGGTCAGGAGATCTCCGACGTTCTGGGTAGCCTGGAAAAGACCGTGGTTCGTGGTCGCGTTCTGGCCGGTGAGCCTCGTATCGATGGTCGTAACACCAAGATGATCCGTGCCCTGTCCGTGGCCCCTGGTGTGCTGCCGCGTACTCACGGTTCTGCCCTGTTCACCCGTGGTGAGACTCAGGCCCTGGTTGCCGCCACCCTGGGTACCGAGCGCGACGCTCAGATGATCGATGAGCTGACCGGCGTTCGCACCGATCGCTTCATGCTGCACTACAACTTCCCTCCCTACTGTGTGGGTGAGACCGGCATGATCGGTTCTCCCAAGCGCCGCGAAATCGGCCACGGTAAGCTGGCCAAGCGTGGTGTAATGGCGGTGATGCCTTCCGCCGAAGAGTTCCCATACTCCATCCGCGTGGTGAGTGAGATTACCGAGTCCAACGGTTCCTCCTCCATGGCGTCCGTATGTGGTACCTCTCTGGCCCTGATGGATGCCGGTGTGCCAATTAAGGCTTCCGTAGCCGGTATCGCCATGGGTCTGGTGAAAGAGGGTGACAACTACGTGGTTCTGTCTGACATCCTGGGTGACGAAGACCACCTGGGTGACATGGACTTCAAGGTTGCCGGTAGCCGTGATGGCATTACCGCGCTGCAGATGGACATCAAGATCGCCGGTATTACCCAGGAGATCATGCAGGTTGCCCTGAAGCAGGCCTATGAGGCCCGCATTCACATCCTGAACGTGATGGATGAGAGCCTGCCTTCCGCTCGTGAAGAGCTGTCTGAGCACGCGCCTCGCATCACCACCATCAAGATCCATCCTGACAAGATCCGTGACGTGATCGGTAAAGGTGGCGTGAACATCCGTGCTCTGACCGAAGAGACCGGCACCACCATCGAGATCGAAGACGATGGTACTGTGAAGATCGCCTCCAGCGATGGTGCGGCTTCTGCCGAAGCGGTTCGTCGCATCGAAGCGATCACCGCCGATGTGGAAGAGGGTCGCATCTACGACGGCAAGGTTGTTCGCATCGTAGACTTCGGTGCCTTCGTGAATATCCTGCCTGGTAAAGATGGTCTGGTTCACATCTCTCAGATCACCGCCGAGCGTGTAAACAATGTGGCTGATCACCTGTCCATCGGTCAGGAAGTGAAGGTGAAAGTTGTGGAAGTGGACCGTCAGGGCCGCATCCGTCTTTCCATCAAAGACGCCATCGCAGGTGAAGCCAAGGGCGAATAAGTCCGGTTTTCACCCATAGCGAAAGGGAGCCCAAGGGCTCCCTTTTCTTTTTCTTGTGTCTTGAACTTCCTGAGACTGCCTGGGGAACCCCAGGGATATTAGCCTCTCTAACCCTTTAGCTTTTTCACGTTGTACAAATAGTTAATGCGTTTGCCAAGGTGCCCCTCTACAATGGGAGCATACATGGCACGCCGCCGTTCCGGCGGTGGCAAAAGGATGGTATCTATGAGAGTAAGACAATACTGGCTGGCCCTGGCGGTCCTCTGCCTCGGCTTGACTGGTTGCGCCGCAACCCCAGAGGCACCCAAGGAGCAGGGTGGCGGTCAGATGATGCTGGTGACGCCATTGCAGCCAGATGCCAACCTGGAGCTCGCCCTGGCCAAGATCAGCGAAGTGCTGGTGACCGCCGAGCTGACCGAGGAACAGCGCGCTCGCTTCCTCTATGACCGAGGTGTACTGTACGACAGTGTCGGTTTGCGCACCCTGGCCAGAATTGATTTCTCCCGCGCCCTGAAGCTGCGCCCGGATCTGCCCGATGCGTACAATTTCATGGGGATCTACCTGACCCAGGCGATGGAGTTCGATCAGGCCTATGAAGCCTTTGATGCGGTGCTGGAGCTGGATCCCGAGTACGACTTCGCCTTCCTGAACCGGGGGATTGCCCTCTACTACGGCAGCCGTCCGCATCTGGCGGTGTCTGATCTGGAGGAGTTCTACAACCGCGACACCGGTGATGCCTACCGCGCACTCTGGCTCTATCTGGCTGAACGACAGGACAGCCCTGAGCAGGCACTCATTGGCCTCAAGGCACGCAGTCAGGGCATTCAGGATGGCTGGGGCGCTGCCCTGGTTGCCTATTACCTGGGTGAACTGGATGAAGGCCAGCTTCTGGCTGCCGCCAGACAGGATTTGAGCCATCAGAAGCAGCTGGCAGAACGCCTGTGTGAGGCCTACTTCTACATGGGGAAGCAGGCCAGGATGGATGGCCAGCCAAGACGGGCCCTGAACCTGTTTAAGCTGTCCTTGGCCACCAACGTCTATGAGTTCGTCGAGCACCGGTACTCCATCATGGAGATGCGTCAGATTGCCGAGCAATTGATGGAAGAGGCTGAGCAGGCGGAACAGACCAATTAAGTTGGTTGCGAAACCAAAAGAACCAGGGGTCCAGATGGACCCCTTTTTGTTGCTGTGCTACATGCCGCTGCTGTTGCCCGAAGGGGGCTGCGCCAGGGTCACCTTGCCGGCCTCCACCGAGGTTCTGGCCGTGCCAGGCATCAGCTCGAAGGCCGGATTGAAGTTCACCAGCATCGATTGCAGGCTGCGGAAGTGGTCCAGGTTGCCCTGATGCTTTACTTTGCCTGCGGTTACCTGGTCGTCGAAGGACACGGCACCCATCATGACCGGTTCCAGGTCGCTGCGGTTGATGGTCAGGGTCAAGTCCGGCTTGGTGGCCTGAACTCCCTTGATGTTGGTCAAGGTGGCGTTACTCAGCTCCACCACAAACTCCTCCTTGATGTCAGGCAATATCAGATTGATGACAAACTCCTGTTCTCCGGCCTTGGCGCTGTCCAGGCGGATGCCAAGAAAGTCCAGCCACAGTTCGGTGGCCATCGCCTTGATGGTGTCTGCCCCTCCCGTTTTGGGTGAGTTGCCCTCTGGAATGCCGGAGCGCAGTTCGTAGGCCGCTGCCAGAAAGCTGTTTCGAACGCTGGGACTCTCCTGCTGGTAACCGATCTGCTCGAAGACATCGGCAAGCAGGTCTTTGGCCTGCTGATTGTCTGGCTGGGCGTAGACCAGCTTATTCAGGATCTCCTGTGCCAGCTTGTATTGGCCTTTGTCGAACAGGGTCTGGCCCTTGGCGATGATGTCGTCGGCGCCACCCATCATCTCCACATAGAGTGGCGCGGACTCCTTGGGAGAGAGGGGGATCAGGGTGGCCGGGTTTCCATCCCAGTAGCCCAGATAGCGGTTGAGCACGGCACGACTGTTGTGGGCTTCGGAGCCGTGATAGCTGTGGGCCGCCCACTGGTCTCGCAAGCTTTTCGGGGGGCGGTATTCGTTGTGGACTTCATTGATGGTGACGCCGGAGTTGGCCAGGTGCAGCACCTCATTATTGAGGTTGGCGTAGATGTCCCGTTGTGCCCGCATCACCTCCTGGATTCGTTCATTGCCCCAGCGAGGCCAGCTGTGAGACGCAAACATCACATCCGCCTGCATTCCATACCGGTAGAGGGCGATGTTGATCTGCTTTGACCACTCCAGGGCATCTCGTACTAACGCGCCACGGAGGGTATAGATGTTGTGTACCGTGCCGGTGATGTTTTCTGCCGCCCAGAAGGCCTTAAGGTCTGGGAAGTAGGTGTTCATCTCCGCAGGTGCCTCGGTCCCCGGGGTGTTCTGAAATTCCATGGTGATGCCGTCGACCGTCAGGGTTTCGAAATCCTTGGCAATGATGGTGTTGGGCGCAATCAGTCCCAGATTGCCCGCAGCGGTATTCTTGCCAATGGACTGGTCCACATGGCCAAAGGGGCTGCGGGGAAGCAGCACGCCATATTGGAAAAACAGCCTGCGATTCATGGCATTGCCTGCGTATACGTTTTCGGACACGGCATTTTCCATGAAGCCGACCGGCGCGATTAGCTTGATTTTGCCACTGCGCACATCCTTCTCATCCACCACGCCACGAACGCCGCCGAAGTGATCTGCGTGGGAGTGGGAAAAGATCACCGCCTTTACCGGACGCTCACCGAGTTGTTCATTCACGAACTTCAGGGCGGCGGCGGCGGTCTCTTTGGCTGTCAGTGGATCAAAGATGATCCAGCCCGTCTCGCCTTTGATGAAGGTAATGTTAGCCAGGTCGAAGCCCCGCACCTGATAGATTTTTCCGGGAAGGACCTCGAACAGCCCATAAGCCATATTCAGTATTGCCTGGCGCTGCAGTGAAGGGTGGATGCTGTCGAACTCCTTGTCCTCCAGCAGCCACTGGTAGCTGCCCATATCCCAGGCCACGTGGCCCGCTTCAGCCATGATCTGCTGATAGTCAGGGGCTGCGATAAAGCCGCGCTTGGCTTCGTCGAAGTCACGCTCATCCTTGAAGGGGAGGGCCTTCAGTTGTTCCTCACGCAAGTCGAGGGTGTAACTGGAGGGCTGTTTGCCCTTTGGATGGAAGTGCTTGCCTTCTGCGGCTCCGGGGTCGGACAACACGGCGCCCCCTCCAGAGGCCAGGGCGGCCATTGAAGTCATAAGCAATGAAGTAAAGAGAGTAAGCGCTTTCGAAGCCATCTGGACTCCTCCTTGAGTGCGGGTCTACAAGAAAGCTAGTTCAGCACTGGCTATCTGCAAGAAAGGAGTATGGAAACCGTGAATAAAATGTCGGTTAGACTGTGTCAGTGGTGTGGGTGGCGAACGGTTCTGCGTTCAAGGGGATGACTGCAGTCATGGCGTGGAGTTTATGCTCTAATGTTGAGTGGGATATGCATCTTCACGAATTAAGGAAGGCCGGTTAATTATTCATGGCGTCTCTTTTTTTAACGATAAATATTCCTATATTGGTAGATTTGTATTCTGAGTGAAATAGCCATATCGGTTTTCTTAACCGGGAGGCTAGGCTGTGGTTTTGATGTGTGGCTGATTGGTGAATCAGAGCCACCTCTCAACACTCGCTGTTGCTGGCTGAACATAATTTCCCCATAAGCTGTTGGACACTTTTGGTTGATTCGACTGCCTGACAGGCTGTGTCGTTGGTTTTATTCCCAATATTCCGGCTTTAGTAGTGAGTGTCGCTTCCTTGCTCAGGTCAGGCCAGCAACTGACAGAAAACGAGTTTGGAAGACGCTGAACCATGGTCAGAAAGTTGACGCCGTCTTGTTTTTGACACCCCAGATTGTTAATCTTGTGCTACCTACATTCGCACCTCAACAAGATTCACGTTCGAATGCTTTTGGTTTCGGAATGAAATGGACACTTAGGGTTAATGACTGCCACCGTGCGGTCATTTTTTGGCTTTGGAGAGCCGTCTGCCTCTACAGAAATTAAGAGATAAAACCCGGATAGGGGTTTGGAAGCAGATATTTGCTCTATCGAAATTGGCTTTTGTAGACATTTGGCTGTTGGGGTACGCGGGGCCAGTGTAGGAAATTATACATAGCAAGGAATCATCGGGGAACAGTATGGCTATTAGCTTAGTTATCGCGGCATCCGTTCAGGGCGCCTGGATCTTGTCTGAAGATGGCACTCGCCGGGAAGCGAAAGCCGGAGACCTTCTTCATGAAACGGACACCCTCCTGGTGCCGGATGGCCAGGAAGTGATCCTTCAGGACCCCGATAAGTTTCCCCTCTTTGTTGAATCAGGCGAATTCTCTTTCCTGGCGCTGCAGGCTCAGTTCACTGAGGTTAGGGAGCAGAGCCTCGAGCCTGCGAATTCTGTTGAAGATGAAATTGCTGCTTTGCAGGAAAGCATCTTGGCTGGGGTCGATCCTACCCAGGCGTTTGAAGCGGCCGCTGCAGGAGGCACTCCGGATGCTGCCCCCCAAAGCTCAGGTTCCTCGCAGGTCGCTTCCGTTAGCCGACAGGCAGAGGAGGTGATAGCGGTCAGCGGTTTTGACACTGAGACTCCAGTCGAACAACTTGTAGCCCCGGATGCGCCCGAAGACATTACGACCAACGAAGCCCCGGTCGTTCACAGTGCTTCTGCTGCTACTCTGATCACCCCTGAAGATACCAGCATTCAGATCACCAGCGAGCAACTGCTCAGCCATATCACCGACCCCGAGGGTGATGAGCTGTCAGTAAGCTCTCTGCGTCTTGCCGATCCCTCTGCCGGAACCCTGATTGATAATGGTGATGGAACCTGGACCTTCGTTCCTGCCGATAACACCAACGGTGAGTTTGAGCTGGTTTACGATGTGGTTGATGCTGTGGGTAACACCACAACGACATCGATCGGCGTTACTGTTACTCCGGTCAATGATGCCCCTGTTGCCGGGGATGACACCCTCAGGGCAGTAGAAGATACCCCGTTGACCTTTGGGGTGTCCGACATTGTTAACCCCAATGACACTGACCTGGATGGCGACAGCCTGGTGATCACCGGTGTGGCCAACGCGACCAATGGCACGGTGACTCTGAATGCCGATGGCACCATCACCTTTACCCCTGATGCTAACTTCAATGGTCAGGCAAGCTTCGACTACACCATCAGCGATGGCAATGGTGGCACGGATACCGCCACCGTGTATGTTGACGTTGCTCCGGTAAACGATGCACCCGTGGCTGCCGACGATAGCACCTCCACTCAAGAGGATACCGCGGTCACTCTGGGGCTGACCGATCTTGTTGACCCTAACGATACGGATCTGGAGGGCGACAGCCTGGTTATCTCCGGGGTGTCTAATGCCGTTAACGGCACAGTGGTCCTGAACGCCGATGGCACGGTCACCTTTACGCCTGAGGCTAATTTCAACGGTCAAGCTAGCTTCGAGTACACCATCAGCGATGGTAATGGCGGCTTCGATACGGCGACAGTCATTATTGATGTGGGTGCGGTGAATGATCTGAGCGCTGGCGATGACAGCAACACCACCCAGGAAGACACATCTGTATCAGGCAGCGTCGCCGGCAACGACAGCACCACCAGTGGTGGCGAGCTGACCTTCGCGATTGCGGGTAACCCTGGCAACGGCACCGTCACCATGGCGGCCGACGGCACATACACCTACACCCCGAACGCCAACTACCACGGCAGCGACAGCTTCACCTACACGGTGACCGACGCCGCCAGTGGCGAGAGCAGCACCCAGACGGTGACCATCACCGTGGGCGCGGTGGACGACCTGACTGCCGGCGACGACAGCAACAGCACCACCGAGGACAACGCCGTGTCCGGCACTGTGGCCACCAACGACAGCACCACCAGTGGTGGCGAGCTGGCCTTCGCCCTGAAGGCTGATGCGGCCAACGGCACCGTGGTGATGAACGCCGACGGCACCTACACCTACACCCCGAATGCCAACTACAACGGCCAGGACAGCTTCACCTACACGGTGACTGACTCCATTACGGGTGAAGTGCTTACTCAAACTGTAACTCTTGAGGTTGTGGCTGCAGCCGACGCCGCCCAGGTGACTCCGCACGCCGATGGCGACGACGCCGGTGCGGTGCAGGAAGACGCCACCCTGACCACGGGCGGCAAGCTGGACGTGGTGGACCCGGACGCCGGTGAAGCGGTGTTCCAGGTGCAGAGCGACGTGGCCGACGGTGACTGGGGGACCTTCAGCATCGACGCCCAGGGCAACTGGAGCTATGAGCTCAACAACGCCCACCCCGACGTGCAGGCGCTGGATGCCGACAGCGATCCGGTGATCCGCACCATCGAGGTGAC
>NZ_AUGL01000006.1 GCF_000422645.1 Ferrimonas futtsuensis DSM 18154 | reverse complement strand
CAGTCTCAAACGCAAACTGACTGGCTTTGGCAACTATTTTGGTTTGCCAGATAACAGCCGTAGCCTCACAGGCCTGTACAAGCATGTCATCGACAGTTTGTACAAATGGTTGAATAGGCGAAGTCAGCGGCGCAGTTACAACTGGGCAGGCCTGAAGCAGATGCTAATGTGTTTTGGAATTAGGGGGATGCGAGTTCGCAGACGTAGTAACGTTAAAGTGGACTGGTATCTGGGCGCGTGTATTACACGAGCATATGTATAACTGAGGAGCCGGATGCGGTAGTTCCGCACGTCCGGATCTGTGTGGGGGCGGTACAGGTAACTGGCCGCTCTACCACGACTGCATAAGGAATAATGATGAAATCTCAGAGTCCGATTGAAGTATTTGAGCGTGAATTCCAACCTATTGTAGACAAGTTTAAGTACTTCGAATTTTCCGTAGAACAAGCAAAGTCTTCAAGTGAAGACTGTGTCTGGCATCCTGGTGTTTACGTATGGGTTAGTAATTGTGATGGTGTGCTTCGCGTTGGACGTAGTTTGACTAACTCTCGTAAGAGAGCATTAGAGCATATCCGAGATAACACCGGAGGTGTCATGGCTGAATATGGTGCTGATGCAGAAACTAGACTTTGTCTATTCAATGTGCGAGAACCAATTGATTACCATTGGGTTGCAGCTTTAGAAATATTTCTTGAAAAGTCTCTGGAGCCTAAGCTCAAAGCAGGTCGCCAGGGATAATGCATAACAAGCACCTGAAGACACAGGTGCAAAACGCTTGGCTTGCGCTCGTACCAGGCGGATTTTAGCCAAGCTTTGTTTTGCGCCGCTTAGACGGGGCGTTGATATTGGCAAATCATGGTTTAATAGTGTTGGAAGAAGTTGAATGACAGTTTTGTATAAATATATGCCATTAAGGGCTTCTTTCTTTGATGATCCTCTTTTGCGTCTTACTCCTCCATCAAAGCTTAATGATCCTTTTGACTCAAAACCAACGGATGCAGGTATTGAGAAAAAAATGGGATTTTTCTTCAACGACAGTGATTGTTTTGATGATGAAATAGATGAGGGTGAACCGGAAGGATTTGATCCTGAGCAAGTGAAAAAATCATACGAAAACGACCTAAGAAATAGGTTGGATGAGTTCGGGATAATTTCCTTAACAGAAGACCCTTATAATCTGCTGATGTGGTCTCATTATGCAAATGAGCACAAAGGCATAATTGTTGCCGTAGCTTGTGACGATAATACATTCACTTTTCATGATGAGCTCTCAGGAAGGTGCAATGTGTCGCAAAAAACACCTGCAAGAGTCATCTATAGCAACCGCAGACCAGGCATTGAAATGCCTGATGACACTATCTATGAATATTTTGAAGACAATTTCTATAAGCACTTTGCGCTGATAAAGGGTGACAACTGGATTTATGAAAAAGAACATAGGTTTTTGTTGAGGCTAAATGAAGCTGACGTAGCTATTTTTGAGTGTGTGTCAGAGGAATGGATAAAAGAGCAGGAAAATAGCAAGGTTTCCGTGACACACCTTGGTGGTGTCAAATATAAGGCTGAAGTACTTGAAAGTGATCGAAAAGATATCCTTCCTTGGTGGTTGAGCTTTGCACAAGGAGGAAATAAAATATCTAATGTAATGCATTTTAAACGACTGCAGCATCAGTCAATTGAAGGAGTATATTTTGGTTGCAGAGTAACAGATGAAGAAATAAATGCAGTCATTGATAAGATAAAGAGTAATCCAAGTTTCGATCACGTAGTTTCAATATACAAGGGTGTAGAAAGTACTGACAGATTTGAGATCGATTTTAAAATGCTTTGCTCTGTGTAAACACCAATATAACAAATGCTTTCAGTTCGTTCCGAGGCTTCGCGCTTCCACCCGACGCCGCCGTCTGCGGTGCGGCTGAAGCAGAATGGGTAGGGAGCAGCTCACGCATCAAGGATTCTCTATGACCGCTTCGTGGCGGTAGCTGCCGTTCGGAGGTGTCTCTGCGAGACTTTGAACGAAGTTATTTTTAATGTCATCAGTAAAACGCTGTGTCAAAGTTTTTTGAAGCTCAATCCTGTTAAAGAACTAGCCTCAACATATTCTTTGAATCTAGATGATACGGTCAAGCCATAGTGTTCGAATCCCGCCATCTTGAATACTGGCGGTAAGTTGTCATCAAAATCCTTGAATGCAAACTTTTTAACTCCGGTCACATATCCATCATGGTAAAGTAGTTCCGAGTTGCACGTGTCGACAATGTCCAATGTCGTTGTTGGGTGAAAGAAAAACACTCCTTTAGAGTCTAACTTCATTGGAATCCACTGCCCAAACCCATTGAGGATAGACTCAAGCTCTTGCTTTCCCTCTTCGACAACCAGAAGCCCACCAACAAAAAAATCCTTAAAGTGAGTAATTTTATGGCCTCTACTGAAAGGGTCATAAGTAAGTTCCATACCATCAAACTCACTGGCAATAGCATCGGTACCTAAGGTTGCTTTTCTGAACCGCCTTACGTCTTGAGTATTTGCAAAACCTACAGCGAAAGAGTCTTCATCATACTCTAGATGGTATATGTTGTTTATCATGACTTATGCTCTATTTCGAACTCATTCTCTATACAGAGAAAAGTAGGTTTTGGCTTACCTAGGCTAAAGCAATCTTCGCTTCTCTTTGTACAGGCCAGCGTGTAAAGCAGGGTGTGAGTGGTCCTACTGCTGTTTCTCGGTGCATCCTTGAGGAGTAATCATACTAAAACTCAGGGGTGTTAACACCTGTCTTAAACCCCACTGCTTGAACCAGTACGGTATAGGCATTGCCGTACGGAGATGCCTTTGGAGCCGATACTCTACCAACCTCAATGGCAACTGCCTTTCGGCTATTTTCGGTTACTAAGAGTCGCGGGGTAGGGGGATGGGGCAATATGTGCAACGATTGGCACAGGGACTGTTGTCGACGTTCTAACGTCAGATCTGCGGTACTTGAGTCCTAGAGCAATGCTACAACAGCAGTCTGAGAAAGTGGCTGACTATTGCTACCTTACGCGCTTGATTAAGGTGTTGATTTCATGACGCTATGTCTTGTGCAGTGTCTCAGAAGGAACATTTGTCTTTTCGAACTTTTATCAGGTTTTCAGCTTTGGATAGGCAACTTTGCCTTGTCCAATTTTTAGCTGGTCGACAGTAAATTTTTTCAAAAACTCAAACTGATTTCGGCAAAATGTGGCCTATAAGGTGATCCTAAATCGGTTTCCCGGCCAATACCCCCAAAGGGGTATGCCTGCGGTTTTCGCACCTCCCTATGATTTCTCCCGAGAGATAAGAAAAACCTCGGAGAGGATGATATGAAACACCTAAATAAACTCGCTGTAGCCGTTACCATTGCCGTGATCAGCGGCTCTGCTTTGGCGAAGAACGCGCCAGAAGACGCCAACAACATTACCTGGAAGGATAAGTATCCTGAGCAGTACACCTCTTGGGCTTCCACCATTGAGTCCACTGAGCAGGGCGACATTCTGGAGCACGATCCTATGATCGTGATTCTGTATGGCGGCTATGGTTTTGCCAAAGACTACAACAAGCCTCGCGGTCACCAGTTCGCTGTTGCGGATCTGACTCGCAGCCTGCGTACCGGCGGCCCTATGACCGATTCCGAAGGCCCAATGCCTGCTTCTTGCTGGGGTTGTAAGACACCGGATCTGGGTCGTATGTACGACAAGATTGGTGAAGGCACCTTCTCTGACAAGACGTGGGGCGCCACCGGTCATGAGATTGGTAACAACGTAGGCTGTGCCGATTGCCATGATGTCGAAACCGGCAAGCCCACTCCTGCTCGTCCGTTCGCCATGCGTGGTTTTGCTGCCGCAGGTCAGAAGTTTGAAGACCAGGAAGCGAACATTCAGGCTGCCATGACCTGTGCTCAGTGCCACGTGGAATACTACTTCGACGGTACCGACCACAAGAAAGTGAAGTTCCCCTGGGACGGCGGTCAGAACCCCGACGCCATGCTGGCCTACTACGATGCCCTGAACTTCAAGGACTGGACCCACAAGATCTCCAAGGCCCCCATGCTGAAAGCTCAGCACCCCGAGTGGGAAACCTGGCAACCTACAGTACACGCCGAGATGGACGTGACCTGTATCGATTGCCACATGCCTAAGGTTGAGAGCGCGTCTGGTAAAGAGTTCACCAAGCACAACGTTGGCAACGCCATCGACAACTTCGAGCAGACCTGCTCCAACTGTCACGACACCAAGGCCGAGCTGGTTGACACCATCGCCATGAACAAGAAAGCGGTTCACAAGGCGCAGCTGGCTGCCGAAGACGTCATCGTCAAGGCGCACTTCGAAGCCGGTGAAGCCTGGAAGGCGGGTGCGACCGAAGCGGAGATGAAGGGCGCGCTGAAGCTCATCCGTCACGCTCAGTGGTACTGGGATTACGCCATTGCCTCTCACGGCATCCACGCTCACAACCCAGAGCTTGCCCTGGAAGAGCTGGCTAAAGCCAAGAAGATTGGTAAAGAGGCCCGCGCCAAGCTCAAGACCGTACTGTCCAAGCATGGCGTAGCCAAAGTGAGCTTCCCTGACTACTCAACCAAGGCAAAAGCTCAGGTGCTGGTAGGTCTGGACAAAGCCAAGATGGATGCGCAGAAGAAGAAGTTCCTGGAGCAGCGCGTACAGAAAGAGTGGCCCATCAAGGTTCAGTTTTAATTTTACCCTCTGAAACGTGAGTGAGGCCCTGGAAAGGGCAATAAGTAAAAGGACGACCCAATCGGGTCGTCCTTTTTTTGTTTAGGCCAGTGCCTACAACATGCTTCTGATGAGCTCGCCCAGGGTTTTGATGGCATTCAATCTTGAGTCGGTGAGTTCGAACGACACATTCAAACGAAAACAATGGCTGTGGAAGTCGCCGGCAGAAAACATCTTGCCGGGGGTAATGCAGATGGCTTCGTTCAATGCCTGTCGATAGAGCTCGGTGGCGTCCAGCCCTCTGGGCAGCTCTAGCCACAGGAAATAGCCGCCATCGGTGCAGTTGATGTTCACCTCGGCAGGCAGGTGATTGCGCAGGGCCTGCCAGGTGGCAAACTTTCTCTGTTCCAGGGTTCGGCGCAACAGACGCAGGTGGCGTTCGTAGTTGCGCGTAGACAGGTAGGATGCCAGTGTCATTTGGATGGGCGCACTGGTGGAGAGCGTGCTCATCATCTGCAGCTTCTGAATGGGCACCGCCATCTTGCCCGCGGCCACCCAGCCGATACGAAACCCGGCAACCAGGGACTTGGAAAAGGAGGAACAGTGCAGCGCCTTGCCGTGACTGTCGAAGGCTTTGGCCGGCAGTGGCTTATCGCTGCCGAAGTAGAGCTCATTGTAGACATCGTCCTCAATCAGGTAGACATCGTACTTGGCCAGCAGCGCCATCAAGCGCTTTTTCTTCTCCACCGACAGGGTAAAGCCCAGGGGATTCTGATGATTGGTCATTAACCAGCAGGCTTTCACCCGGTGGGATTGCAGGGCATCCTCCAAAGATTCCAGGTCGATGCCCTCTGTCGGGTGAGTCCTGATCGAGAGCGCCCTTAGGTTCAGTCTTTGCAGCGACTGCAGTGCGCCGTAAAACGTGGGGGATTCCACCACCACCCAGTCGCCCGGTTGAGTGACCGATTGCAGGCTCAGGTTCAGCGCCTCAAGCGCGCCGGTGGTGATCACAATCTCATCGGGGTGCACCGTCATCCCCTGAGCGGCATAGCGCTTGGCGATGTGTTGCCTGAGCTCCAGGTTTCCCGGTGGCAGGTTGTCCATGGCACTGGATGCCGACAGGGTGCGCGCGGTGCTGATCAGAGACTTGTTGACGTGTTGGCGCGGGTAGAGTGTCGGGTCCGGGTACACCTTGCCAAAATCGGTGATGTTGGGCGTTCGGCTGGCCTGCAGCACTTCAAACACGAAGTCGTTGATGTCGACAGATTCTGTTTTCTGAACCGGTTCATTGGAAGGCGTTGAGTCGGTGTTTTCAATTTTGGGGGCGACCACATAGCCTGAACGCGCCCGGGAGACTATCCAGCCCTGACTCTCCAGTACCTGATAGGCGTGCACCACCGTCATCAGGCTCACCCCCGCCAGTTCCGCTTGCTTCCTGAGGGAGGGGAGCTTCTCTCCGGTTTGCCAGATCTCGTTTTGGATCTGCCCGCGGATCTGCTCGATGAGCTCCTCGTATTTCTTCATGGAGATCAGTCTCTCATCATCACTCTTACCGGGTGTCTGCCATCATACCAGCTCAAGGTGCCATCTGTTATGCATAAACGTGCCACTTTTGTATCTATTATGGTTTTTGTTATGCCCATAGAATCCAAACTGTTTCCTCTCCTGGCCTGATGAGGTTCTTGCATTGGGTGCATCTTCATCAGGGTCTGGAGGTGGAAAGCTGGCACATCACCCGGTTTCGATGCCCAGGGCGGCAGCGTTTGTGATGGTGCGGACGATCGACGAGTGAACAAACCGATCTGATTTCATGCTTGATGAGTCAGGGGGAAGACAAGGTGATGATGTCAAAGAAGGTCAAAGGCGGGTCTCAGTTTCCCTCTATCGAACTGCCTAAATTGGGTGGCGGTAGAATCAATCTAGGTGTGCCGGAAAGGAAGACCAACTGGAAAATGGTGGTGGTGTATCGAGGCGGCCACTGCCCGATGTGTACCCGCTACCTGAAGAAGTTAGGCAAGGCCAAGCCGGATTTCGCCAAGCTGGGCGTGGATATTGTTGCGGCCTCTGCGGACAACGAGTCCCAGGCGCTCGAGCACTTCATGCAGCTCAAGGTTAACTACCCGGTGACCTACGGCCTAACCGTAGAGATGATGCGTGAGCTGGGCCTGTACATCTCCCGGCCTCTCTCCACGGGTGAGACCAATCACTTCTATTCTGAACCCGGTGTGTTTGTGATTAACGACCGCAACGAGGTTCAGATACTGGACATCTCCAATGGCCCCTTCGCCCGGCCTGAGATTGATGTGCTGCTAAGCGGCATCGATTTCATTCGCGACAAAAACTACCCGGTTCGGGGCACCTTCGACTGACATCAGGCCGGTTTGCTGGGCCTTCATTGTTGCGCCCGTGATTGACAGGCCGCAGCTAGAGCTGCGGCCTTTCTCAAACTGACGCTCACATCGAGTTGCCTTAGCGCAATGACTCCAGCACCTGCACCATGGAGGGCATCACCCTGTGGCCCAGCGCGCGCACTTCATCGTCGGGCTGCACCAGGTCGGGGATCTGGTAGGTGATCATATTGGCCGCCACCGCTGAACGCACGCCGTTGTTGGAATCTTCGAAGGCGAGACAGGTGGCCGGGTTTACTTCCAGGCGGTTTGCGGCCAGCAGGAAGATCTCCGGGTCAGGCTTACCGTTCTTCACCTCGCAGCCGGTGGCCAGCGCGTCAAAGTACTTGTCCAGTCCAGCCAGTTCCAGCTTGCGCCTGGCAACATCATTCACCGTAGAGGTGGCCACCGCAGTGGGGATGTCGTTGGACTTCAGCCAGCTCAGCAACTCCACCACGCCCTCCTTGATGGGGATGGGCTCATTTCTGACCACGCCGTGGTATCGCACCCGCCACTCTGCATCCAGTCTGTCCAGATCATCGCCATAGGCTTTGCGAAAGATTCGCTCTATGCCTACGGAGTTGCGTCCAATGATGGACAGGTACACATCTTCAAAAAAAGGCAGGTTTTGGACGGCACAGGCTTCCTTAAAGATGCGCATACACAGGCGCTCGGTATCCAGAAGCAGGCCATCCATATCAAATATGGCGGCTTGAAAAGTCATGGTGGGGTACAGCACAGGTTGTTCGAAGGGCGGCATTATGCCACAGCTTATGGCGTCGACCCCTCGCCGTTTTTGAAAAGCTTGCAGTGGGGCGGGCTTTATTTGGGTTGAAGCGGTTGTTGGCCAGTGTTGCCTTTTTTGACCTGGGCACAGCTTTTTCGCAGGCGACTGGATTATGGTGAGTCCATCCGCCGCGCACTGTCCGATGCCAGCCTGTGTGGCTACTCTTATTCTGTATTCAAATATCCAAGGATTGGAGCCCTGTCTATGTCAACACAACACCCTATTCTCAATGCCATCGCCGATGCGCCGGACTTGCGCGATCGCTACTACGAACCCAGCTTGCAACCCATCAAACCGGTGATGCCGCCGCCTCGTGGGCTGACCATTCTGGATCAGGCGGAGGAGGGCGCCTGCACCGGCTATGGCCTGGCGTCCACCATCAATCTGCTTTATCGCCAGCAACAGAAGAGCGACAGGGTCAGCCCCGCCATGCTCTATCACCTGGCCCGGCGATTCGACCGCTGGCCGGGCGAGGATTACCTGGGCTCAAGCTGCAGAGGGGCCATCAAGGGTTGGAAGAACTCCGGGGTGTGTCTCGAAGAGCTGGACATCAATATGACGGGCACACAGGGCCCTGACTTTGACCGCTATCAGTTTGATGCGGCCATGCTGGAGGACGCCCGCAAACGCACTCTGGGTGCCTACTATCGGCTGAGACCGGTCATCAGCGATTTCCATGCGGCCCTGAACGAGATTGGGGTGATCTTCGCCTCTGCCCGGGTCCACCCAGGCTGGCTCACTCCGGTGCGGGATGACGACGATGAGATGGTGATACCGGACGGCGATCTCACACAATCCGGCGGCCACGCCTTTGCCATCGTCGGTTATAACGCCAAGGGGTTCTGGATTCAGAACTCCTGGGGCGAGACGGGCTGGGGCCAGGGCGGTCTTGCCCTGTGGAAGTATGAGGACTGGGCCCAAAACCTGATGGATGCCTGGGTGGTGCAGCTTGCCTTGGCGACGCCTCAGCTGTTCGGCTTGCGCAACCAGACGGGCACCAGCGCCCGGGCGGACAGTCGAGCTGCTCTGGGCAGCGTGGCCAGACAGGAGATTGAAAATCACTTTATTCACTTCGACGATGGCAGCTACGACCAGGAGGGCCGCTATTGGAGCAACGCCAACCATGTGGAGCTCATCGGCCAGTCGCTGCGCCGCAGCCAGCAGCCCCATCTGCTGCTGTACGCCCACGGAGGTTTGAACAGCACCAAGGCCTCTGCCCGGCGGGTGGCGGCGATGCAGCGCACCTGGATGGCCAACGGCATCTATCCCATCCATTTCATGTACGACACCGGCCTGATGGAGGAGATCAAGGATGTGGTGCTGGGCAAACAGGCGCGTACAGACAAGGTGGCCTCAGGGTTCAGCGACTGGCTGGATAAGCGCATCGAACGGCTGACGCGCCGCCCAGGGCGGGCGCTGTGGCGGGAGATGAAAGCCGGTGCGTTCGCTCCCTTCATTGACGATGAGGCCGATGGCAGCAGCGCAGTTGCGACGCTACTGCAGTACATCAATCAACTGCCGGTACGCCCCAAGATTCATGTCATCGGTCACTCCACCGGGGCGATACTCCACAGCCATCTGTTGCCGCGGCTTTGTCAGTTGTCTGACGAGCTGGAGATCGCCAGTTGCAGCCTGATGGCGCCGGCGGCGACCCAGGCGTTGTTCAAGCAGAACCTGATGCCCCTGGTGAACCGGGAGAAGATCCGGGAACTGACGGTGTACAACCTCAGTGAACAACTGGAACTGGATGACAACGTGGCCCTGGTGTACCGAAAGTCCTTGCTGTATCTGGTGTCACGGGCCTTCGAACCCGTTCAGTGCGCCAAACTGCTCGGCATGACCCGATACATGGGCGAACTTGAGCTTGAGAGCGACAGGGTTGAGTTTGTCATCAGCCAGGGCCGTTCAGCGGGGCGCAGCGCCAGCACCAGCCATGGCGGCTTCGACAATGATCCCAACACCATGAACGACATACTGCAGCGGATTCTGGGCCGGGTACCCGAGCACCCGTTCACCAAAGAGAGCCTGGATTACTGAAGGGCCTCAATCGCCGCCGGACGGACCGGCGGCCGACATAACCTGAGTCTGCTAAAGGGTCGTCAGCTTTTCTCCAGGGCGCTGTCGGAGGTCATTTGAGCTGCCGGGGTGGTAAAGCCGCGGCGAATGTTGAGCAGGTTAATGCCGGCAAACGCCACCATCACCAGTGACAGGTGCCAGGCCTGACTGAGGCCCATCTGCACCAGCGTCAGACTGACGATGGAGGAGATCACCATCTGACCGCCTCCGGACAGGGCGGCGGCGGTGCCGGCCTGGTGGCGGTAGGGCTGCATCACCATCGCCTGGGCACAGGGGAAGGAGATGCCGTTACCCAGGATCATCAGAAATTGCCCCAGCATCAGGTACAGGGGTTCCACCGGGCAGAAGAACAGCCAGATGGCCGCTATGCCGTGCAGGGCCGGGCCCCACATCAGCATTCTGCGGGTGCCGATGACCGGACGCAGCCGATTGCACAGACTGGTGCCCGCCAGCATCCCCAATGCCGGGATCAACGCCCACATGGCGTACTCATCCGAGTGCATGCCAATCTGGTTTTGCATGATGAAGGGCATGATGGACACCGTGGTGATCATCATGCTGAAGTTAAGCCAGCCGATGCTGGCAAAGCTCATGAAATAGCGGGAACCCAGCAGCTCACGGTATTGTTTCATCATGGTGTTGGCGGAGGGAACCGCCGAGCGCTGCTCCACCGTTTCGGTGAACCTCAGCGCCACGATGGCCCAGGCCAGGGACACATAGCCGAGCAGGGAGATGAACACCATGCTCCAGCCGAAATGAGCGTTGATGAAGCCGCCCAATACCGGCGCGATCAATGGGGTAATGGACGCCACCATGGCGATGTAGGAGAGGGCCACAGGCAACTGCTCGGCATCGAAGCGGTCGGTGGTGGTGGCTCGGGCCAGCACCGCACAGCAACCGGTGCCCAGGCCCTGCAGCAGTCGTCCCGCTAGCATGGCGCTGAAGGAGTGGCCGAAAAAGACGATGATCAGCAGGCCGAGTATGGCGATAAACAGCCCGGTGAGCAGCACTTTCTTGCGGCCCAAGGCGTCGGAGATGGGGCCGTAGAGGAACTGCGACGGGCCAAAGCCCAGCAGGTAGAAGCTGACCAGCAGTTGGGCCTGCTCCAGCGAAACGTCGAAGTCTTTGGCTATCCAGGGCAGGGAGGGAAACACCAGGCCCATGCTGAGTTGGCCGACGCTGATGATCAGGCAGGCGAGGAGAATGGTTCTGAACTTAAAGGGTTGTCTCAATATCGGTCTCCGGTTTATTGGGGAGATTTACCACGCCGTCTCAGGCCGCCGTCATCGTCGATGCCGCTCAGTTTGGCTTTCACCCGTTTGACGGTCGACAGGCTGACATCGCACTGTTTCGCCACGCTCTGCAGGGTGTGGCCTTCCAGCAGCAGGGCCGCGATGGCCTGATGTTTCGCCTTGTCGGCGGGGCGGCCGCGAAACTTCTGCTGCCACAGCTCGGGCTCCTCCTTGATGGCGGTGCGCGCCTGCTTGGCGGCAAACAGCCTGTGTTGGGTCTGCACCTGGTCATAGCCGGTCAACAGCGCCAATAGCGTTTGAGTTTGCTGGCTGCCGGGTTCGAAGCGCAGGGGCTGACAATGCAGTTCCAGGGTGACGCCTTTCTCCAGCAACCGGTTGACTGTGCTCAGTACCTGACAGAAGTCGCGGCCAAAGACGGTCAGCCACCAGATGGCCAGGGTATCGCCGCTCTTAAGCCGCTTGAACAGATCACTAAACTGTGGCCGCTCGAAAGGGGGCACGAAGCCTTTGACTTCGTCGACCCGATGTTCGGCGCCCGGGTGGGCCGCGGCCAGTGCGTCCAGGTGTTCCTGATAGGCACGGTTTTTGGGGGAGAAGCGCGTGTAGAGATAGACGGTCATGGTATCTCAAAGTTGGCTCACAAAGTGTAATGGGTCATAAATATACGCCGGTTCATTATTCTTTTCAACACCAAATGAACCCATGGCCCGGTGTTAATGACCAAAGGCCTGTTTGCCGGGGCCTTACTCTGGCAGTTGAAACAAGTGCGGTTAGTCGGTGAGATGAGTAGCCTCAAAAGGATAGGGCGTCGACCTACGTAAACTGAACGGCAAGACCTATAAGCCGCTGGCGGGGAATGCCGCAGCACGAGATAGGCCAGCCTTTGTTTGTTACCTGTAAGCAATAGAGATTTGCGTTGTGGCGGGATTATCAAATTCAGCCAGGGTAATACACTGCGCACCACGATATTCAAGGTAGTGGGCGCAACGATGTACTGGGTGTTTTTGTTGATGGGCGTGGCCGCCGAGGCGGTGTCTCATGTGGTTTTGAAGGCCACCGATGGCTTCAGCAAACCTGGCGCCATCGCCGTGGTGCTGTTGGGGCACCTGTCGGCGTTTCTGTTTCTGGCTTACGCCATGAAGGGGATGCCGGTCGGGGTCGTGCATGCCCTGTGGGCCGGCATGGCCATTGTTGGGGTCAACCTGCTTTCCATTTTGCTGTACCGGCAGCATCTGGACTTTATGACCTGGCTGGGGATGGGGTTCATCGTTGCCGGCGTGGTGGTGGTTAACCTCGGGCAGGGGCACAGCCACTGATGGCCAGGCTTGCGTTGCCCCATTAGGGGTTGAGCGCCGCCGTCACCTGGGCCCGGATAAGCCGTTGCAGATTGGCGGCTTTCTCCTCCATGCCAGTCTGTTTGGGGCCATTGACGGCCTGGCCGATGAACTCGATAAACAGGGCGGCCAGGGCGCCGGAGAGATCCGTCAGCGCCATATCAAAGCGCTCTGCACCGAACACCTCGGTTAACTGAGTTTCAATCTGCGCAGCCAAGTCCTGCTTTAACTGTCGACTGGCCTGGCTCCAGTCGTTACCCAGCTTGTAGGTTAGGGAGCGCCGGAAGCCGCTTTCGTTGCTGAAAAAGGCAAGCAGCCTCACCACCGCATCACTGGGAACCGGACTCAGCCACTGTTCAGCCTGGTCGTAGCTGGAGAGCAGCCTGGCGAAAAAGAGGCGGTGCAACTCATAGAAGATATCCAGCTTTCGCTCATAGTGGCGATAGAAGGTGGTCTTGCCCACATCCGCCTGCTCAATGATCTCGGTGACGGTGATGTCACAGTAGTCCTTGTCGTTCAGAAGAGTCTGAAAGGCCTGCATGATGCGTTTTTTACTGCGATTGACTCTGGTATTCATCGATGGACGTGGGTGATGGCAGATGGCCTTAGGGTAACGCGTCCCTCTTGCATGGCAAGGGTGCGCTGGCGCTGTGTGCGCCAAATGGAACGAATTGGGCAGATAGTCCCGTTTGGAACTTTGTCCGGTGAGGGTCTCTATTGGCGGTTAGGGCTCAGTGTCATAGTTCGCAGCACATCAGTTAGCGGAGATCACCATGAACACTAGCTCACACTCTGTCGGCGATGGCGGACTCGCCACCCCCCTGGAACAAGGCAAGCTCAATATCGGGATTTTCCTGTTCCCAGGCATGACCATGATGGACGCCTACGCCCCTCTGCAGGTCTTGGCGGTCAGCGGCCTGTTTAACGTTTTCACCTTTGCCAAGACCCCCAGCCCGCTGCCCAGTGACGCCAATGTCAGTCTGCTGCCAAATTACGGGTTTGCCGACACCCCGCCCATAGATGTTCTGATTGTGCCAGGTGGTGCCAATCCATCGGACCAGATGCAGGATGAGGAGGTGGTCGACTTTTTGCGCCGGTCAGGGCGAGCGGCTAAGTACGTCACCTCGGTGTGCACCGGCGCCCTGATCCTGGCCCAAACCGGTTTGCTGGATGGCTACCGGACGGCCATTCACTGGGCCTATGCCGACGCCCTAAAAGCGTTTCCCAATGTCACCTTTGAGTCCCGACGCATCGTCCACGACCGAGATCGCATCAGTGGCGGCGGGATTACTGCCGGGCTGGATTTTGCCCTCTACCTGATAGGGGAGATTGCGGGAAAGCAGCAGGGCGCGGCCATGGAACTGCTGCTGGAATACGACCCGGCGCCGCCATTTCAGGTGGGCCACCCGGCGCGTGCGCCCCTGGCACTGAAGCAGGGGATTCAGGCCAAGGTCATGGAACTGGCGCCCGGGTTGTTTGGTTAGCTCGGGGTTCGCCAGGACTGGCCGAGGAATCGATATCACTCTATGTTGGACTTAAGGCCGTTGAGTGGAGGCGGTTGCCACCGTTTTGGGAGCCAACATGGATTCGTTACTCGTTCTGTCTTTTATGCTGCCTTTCGCTATGCCAGTAACAGCCCTGATACTGGCTGCAGTTTGCATGGTGTCTGGTGGCCTGGCGGGGGCGTTCATCAAAACCCGAATCGCCTATTTGATTGGCATGGGGGCGTCATGCGCGCTGTTCATGTTCAATCTGCTGGTTTTGACCGAACCGGATGTGCTCAATGGCATCGCGCTGCTCTGGATTCCCTATCTTTGCCTGACGAGTGCTCTGGGCACCGCCTTGGCCCATCATAACTACGGATTTGGGAAAGCGAGGAAGGCGTAACTTAAGGTGACGAAGCGCTGAGCTGGGAGTGGGGGGCCAGATAGTCATTGCCCAGGTAGTCGATAAAGGCGCGGGCCACGATGGAAGTGTTTCTGTGTTGTGGCCAGACGAAGTGCCAGTGGGTGACTATGGGCAGCTCTTTGACCGGCAGGATCTTTAGCCTGTCGTCGCTCCCCAGTTTGAGCGCATGCTCAGACAGGATGGACACCCCCAGTCCCGCCGCCACACACTCGCGGATCGCTTCATTGCTCTCTATCACCATCCGTATGTTGAGCTGGACACCCAGTTCCCTGAGGTTTTTTTCCAACGCCAGGCGTGTGCCGGAGCCGGGTTCCCGCAGGATAAAGGGCTCATTGGCGATGTCATTGAGCTTCAAATTTGGGTGCGCCATCAAGGGGTGATGGGCTTCGGCCACCAGATAGAGCGGGTTTTCCAGAAACTCCTGGCTGTGAATGGGCGGAGACTCGGGCAGGTGACTGACCACATAGATGTCGTCCAGCCCGCGGTTGAGACGCTCAAGAATCTGCTGGCGGTTCACCACGGTCAACTGCATATCCACGAAGGGGTGTTGCCGCAGAAAGGGCCCGACGATGTGGGGAATGAAATACTGGGCTGTGGTGACCACGGCAATTTTCAGTGTGCCGGATTTCAGCTCCCTCAGGTTGGCCAGCTCCATCTCCAGCAATTCGGCATTTCGCAGCATTTCACTGGCATAATTGGCGAGGATGGCCGCACTTTCGGTGAATACCATCTTCTTGTGATGTACCTGATACAGAGGGGTTCTCAGCTGTTCGCTGAGCTTCTTCAGCTGAATGGAGACCGTGGGCTGGGTCAGATGCAGGCCCTTGGCGGCCTCGGTGATGGAGTGGTGCTGGTACACCGCCAAAAACACCTGCAGTTGACGCAGGCTGACGCCGCGAATCATCAACTGTTTACTCAGTTCCAGTTTTGGCATTGATAAAAGCCTATGCTCAGCATGTAAAACATTTAGTTTAGATAATGCTTGAGCCGGTGCATAGTGACCTCCAGTTAGGCGCAACCTGGAGAGAACCATGGCACGAACCAACATTCTTATCCCCATCGCCCCTGGCCAGACCCCCAGCCCCGCGCTGGATGAGCTGGTGTCCTTTGCCGACAAGACCGGCGCCCCAGTCCGGCTGCTGTCGGTGGTTGAACAGTTCCAGATGCTGGGTGTTGGCAACATCTCACTGCTGGATCTGCTTAAGCGCTCCATCGAGGAGCAGCGAAAACAGTTGATCGATATCGCCAGTTCCCTGACCGACAAGCACCCCAAGCTTCGGGTACACATTGAGGTGCTCAGCGGTAAGCCTTTCATCGAAATCATCAAGTATGCGTCCAGCATCAATGCCAGTGTCATTGGTCTGGATGCCTCTCGCAGTCACAAAGCGTCGACCTGCCAGTACGGCAGTACCACCCGACACCTGATGCGTAAATCGGATGTGCCAGTGTGGGTGGCCAGGCCCTGCCTGTGTCAGGGTGTCAGGCGCATTGCCGCGGCTGTGGATGTGGTCAGCAGCGATCTTGAGGTGGTGCATCTGAATGAGCGCATCATCTCCAAGGCCAAGGAGCTGGCGGAGCACTATGACGCCGAACTTCGTATTTGCCACGCCTGGAAGCTGGATGCGGAGGGTTACCTGAGAAGCTGGGCCAGGTACAACGACACTGAGATCGCCAAGGTGGCTCAGGAGGAGGAGTACCAAAGACGTCTGAGGCTGGAGGCGCTGACGGAGCGACTGGGCCTGAGCCTTAACAAGGTAAGCCTGGCGCTGCCTGAGGGGGATGCCCAAAGCCAGATCCCCAGCCTGGTGGAGCGGGAGAAGGTGGAGCTTCTGGTGATGGGCACCTTGTGCCGCAGCAACCTCTCCGGTTTCATCATGGGCAATACCGCCGAACGGATGCTGGACAACGTGCGTTGCTCGGTGCTCACCATCAAGCCTGAGGGGTTCCACTCTCCGGTGTTGGAGTAACAGGAGATGCAGATGCAGATCGATCCCCAGGACAGGATGCAGTTTGAACTGCAACGGATCATCCATTGGTCGGTGCGAGCCCTGTCGATTCTGATGGTGTTTGTGATTGTCATGGGGGTGATCGACGTTGGCTGGACTTTGTATGAGAAGCTGATGGCGCCGCCTTATTTCATCCTGACCATCTCAGACATGCTGGCCACCTTCGGCGCCTTTATGGCGGTGCTTATTGCCATAGAGATCTTCATCAACATCACCATCTACCTGAGGGAGAACGTGATACACGTGAAGATCGTCATGGCCACGGCGCTGATGGCCATCGCACGTAAGGTAATCATCATCGATATGGAGCAGACCGACGTCATGTACGTGTTCGCCATCGGTGTGGTGGTGCTGGGCATGAGCGTCGCCTACTGGCTGATTCATCAACTGCCCCGCAAGCAGCATCTGGAGGAGTAGGGGGCGCCGAACTCTATACTTATCGGGTCAGCCGTTGGCAACAACAGAGGTGTTATGGCAACGACAGAGCCGACCCGGCTGGGTAAACAGCATCAGCCATGGCGACTTGGGGTATTGGCCGCCGTGATGCTGGTCCCCTTTGTGCTGTTGGTGGGACTGGCGCCGATTCAGCAGGACCCGTCTTATCATGACTTCGCCGATACCAGAGAGGTGCTGGGCATACCCAATGGGCTGGATGTGCTGTCCAGCCTGGCTTTTTCCCTGGTCGGCGTCCTGGGCGTGATTCATTTCGTCAGAGGTCGGCTCGAAGCGTGCCGGGGGGCCTGGCCGGCTGTGTTTGTCAGCCTGGTGCTGGTTGGCTTGGGATCCGCTTATTATCACTGGCGTCCCAGTGACGCCACCCTGGTTTGGGACCGATTGCCCATGGCCTTGGGGTTTATGGGGGTGCTGGTGGCCCTGCTGAGTGAGCATCTGCATGCCCGTGTGGCTACTTTACTGGTGCCTGCACTGGTTTTGGGTCTGGCGTCCGTGAGCTACTGGTATTGGCGAGAGGATCTCTGGCTCTATGTCTGGGTTCAGTTGATGCCTGTGCTGATCATCCCCCTGGTTGTTGTTCTTTTCCCGTCTGGTTATTCCCATCAGTGGCTGCTGCTGGTGTGCTTCGGCTGTTACCTGCTGGCCAAGGTTGCCGAGCTCTACGATGGGGCAGTGTTTGGAGCTACAGCAGGCTGGATCAGCGGTCACACCCTGAAACACCTGCTGGCGGCCATGGGCGGATACGCCATTTTGTTGATGCTCAAGCAGAGGCGTCCGAGTCAAGGTATGGTCTCAACGGCATAAAAAACGCCGCTGAACAGCGGCGTTTGCTTTGTGCAGAATGCCAGCGGCTTAGTTGCCGGTACGCAGCTTCTGCCAGTACTTGTCGTAGATACGCACCGCTTCGCCCACATCGGACTGGAACTCACCGGCTTCGATGACCTCCTCTGGTGGGTAGACGATGGGGTTGTTGGCAAACGCTGGGTCCAGCATCTCCTTGGCGGTTTTGTTGGGGGTGGGGTAGCCCACCTCTTCACACACCTTGGCGGCCACGTCGGGGCGCAGCAGGAAGTTGATCAGCTTGTGCGCCGCGTCCACGTTCTCGGCGCCGGCAGGGATGGACAGGTTGTCCATCCAGAAGATGGCGCCTTCCTTGGGGTAGATCATGGTGATGGCCGGGTCGTTCTTGTTGGCCTCGAACGCAGAGCCGTTCCAGATCATCCCCAGGGATACTTCACCGGCCATGTAGGGCAGGGAAGGGGTGTCGGAGTTGAACACCAGGGCGTTGGGCATCAGTTTCTTCAGGTACTGATAGGCTTCCTCCAGCTCTTTGGGATCGGTGGAGTTGGCGGAGTAACCCAGGATGCGCAGGGCCATGTGGAACACTTCGCGCTGGTCGTTCATCAGCATCAACTGACCTTTCCACTTGGGATCCCACAGATCTTTCCAGCCGGTAATGGTGGCCGGGTCGACGAAATCGGTGTTGATGCCGATGCCGGTGGCGCCCCAAACGTAAGGGATGGAGTACTGGTTGCCGGGATCGTAAGCCTTGTCCAGCATCACAGGATCCAGGTGCTTGAAGTTGGACAGCTTGGACTGGTCGATGGGCTGCAGCAGGCCCTCGTCACGCATCTTGGCAACGAAATAGGTGGAGGGCACCACGATGTCGTAGCCCTTGGCGCCGGTCAGCTTCAACTTGGCGTGCATCGCTTCGTTGGAGTCGTAGGTGGTGTAGATCACCTTGATGCCGGTCTCTTTCTCGAATTCGGTCAGCAGACCCTCTGGAATGTATTCAGACCAGTTGTAGAAGTAGACAACGTCGTTGGCCGCCTGGGAGGCGAAGCTGCACAGGGCGATAAGCGCAGCAGACGCGGATTTAGCCAGGGTGCGGATCATTGTTTTTGTTTCCTCAAATCAACGGTGTTGGTAAATATTACGCAAGCGAAGCTTACGCCGTTTTTCGTTTCAGTATCAACTGCGCTGCGGCAACCAGCAGCAGCGACAGGATAAGCATCAGGGTGGCCAGGGCGTTCACCTCGGGGGAGACGCCCACCTTCACCATGGAATAGATCTTCAGCGGCAGAATTTCATAGGCCGGGCCGGTCACGAAGGAGCTGATGATCACGTCATCCAGAGACAGGGTGAAGCTTAGCAGCCAGCCGGCGAAGATGGCCGGGGCCGCCAGTGGCAGGATGATCTTGCGAAAGATGCGCCATTCGCTGGCCCCGAGATCCCGGGCCGCCTCCAAGATGGCGTTGTCGAACCCCTTGAACCGGGCAAACACGGTCACCACCACGAAGGGCAGGCAGAAGGTGATGTGGGCCATCAGCAGGGACCAGAAGCCCAGGGCCACCCCGAAGCTGACGAACAGCGCCAGCAGGGAGACCGCCATGACGATGTCAGGGGAGGTCATCACCACAAACAGCATGCCATTGAGCGCCATCTTGCCGCGGAAGCGGTAGCGGAACAGGGCCACGGCGGCCAGGGTGCCGATGGCGGTGGCCAGGGTGGCGGAGAACACCGCGATGGTCAGGGAGTGACGGGCCGCTTCCATCAGGCCGGCGTTGTCGATCAGCGCCTGATACCACTTGCCGGTCAGCCCCATCCACTTGATGCCGTACTTGTGGGCATTGAAGGAGTTGGCCACCAGCACGGCGATGGGGGCGTACAGGTAGGTAAACAGCAGGCCAAGGAAGCCCCATTTCAGAAACTTAGACATCGAGCTCCTCCTTGCGGCGCAGCATCTGACCCACCTTGTGGTAGACAAACAGCATCACCGCCATCATCGCCAGCAGGGCCACACTCAATGAGGCGCCGAAGGGCCAGTTCTGGGCCACCAGGATCTGGTCCTTGATCAGGTTGCCAATCAGCGGGTTTTTCGCCCCCTCCAGCAGATCGGAGATGTAGAACATCCCCATGGCGGGCAGGAACACCATCAGACTGCCGGCGATGATGCCGGGCAGGGTCAGAGGCAGCACTATGGTGCGGAAGATGCGCAGTTTGCTGGCGCCGAGATCCCGTGCCGCTTCGAGGTAACTGCCGGGCAGTTTCTCGATGCTGGAGAACAGAGGCAGAATCATAAAGGGCAGCAGAATGTAGACCATGCCGATGAGTACCGCGGCCTGGGTGTACATCAGCCGCATCGGGGTGTCGATGATCCCCAGCTCCAGCAGGCCCCAGTTGAGGACGCCGCGGGTGCCCAGGATGATCTTGATGGCATAGGTGCGGATCAGCGAATTGGTCCAGAAGGGGACAATCACCATAAACAGCAGAATGCCGCGCACCCTGGGGCTGAACTGGGCGATAAACCAGGCGGCAGGGTAGCCGATAAGCAAGCAAAGTAGTGTGGTGATGCCGGCAAGATAGACGGAGTAGCCTACCACTTTGGCGTAGATGGGGTCGATCAGCTGACCGTAGTTCTCCCAGGTGAACTTGAAGATCACCAGGTCGTGAATGTCGGACGTGAGGAAACTGGCGACCAGCACCATCAGATTGGGGACCAGTACGAAGCTCACCAGCCACAGGCTGATGAGTCCGATGGAGAACCACTTGAACTTGTTACTGGCCGTCATAGGGCAGGACCACCTCCCAACTGGGCACCCAGGTCACGGCGACCCGCTGGCCCAGGCTATGGTCCACATCGGGGTCGTCTTCGTTAAAGAACTCGGATACCTGAATCTGCTGGCCGTTCTCCAGGGCGATCACCGAATCCAGCGTCATCCCTTTATAGGTGCGTTCGGTAACGGTGCCGGTAAGGTACTGGCTGTCACCGCCGGCCGGGATCTCCTCGAGACGCAGGTCTTCAGGCCGCAGCAGGACGTTGATCATGCTGCCCACGTCCAAAGGCTGTTCGCTGTATACAGGATAGGTCTTGCCGCTGATGTCGCAGCGGTAGTGACGCTCATCCATGGGCTCCAGCACCTTGGCCGGGAACAGGTTGGACTCGCCGATAAACTCGGCCACGAAGCGGTTGGCGGGTGTCTCATAGATCTCTTTGGGGGTTCCGGTCTGCACCACCACCCCGTCGCGCATCACCAGGATGCGGTCTGACATGGACAGGGCTTCCTCCTGATCATGGGTGACGAAGATAAAGGTGATCCCCAGCTTGCGCTGCAACTGCTTCAGTTCGATCTGCATCTGCTTGCGCAGTTTGTAGTCCAGGGCACTGAGGCTTTCGTCGAGAAGCAGCACCTTGGGGCGATTGACCACCGCCCGGGCGATGGCGATGCGCTGCTGCTGACCGCCAGAGAGCTGATCCGGCTTACGCGACGCCATGGCGTCGAGCTGCACCATCTTCAGGGCGTCGATCACCCGCTGTTTGATCTCCGCTTCCGGCACTTTGGCGGTGCGCAGCCCAAAGGCGACGTTGTCGAACACCGTCATATGGGGGAACAGGGCGTAGCTCTGGAATACGGTATTGACGTTACGCTGCTCGGGACCCAGGTGGGTGATCTCCTGCCCTCCCAGAAGGATGCGGCCGACGCTGCACTCCTCCAGGCCGGCGATCAGTCTCAGCACGGTGGTTTTGCCGCAGCCGGAAGGGCCCAGCAGAGTGACGAACTCGCCGTCAAAAATGTCCAGGGACAGGTTGTCGATGATGGTTCTGTTGCCGTCATAGGACTTGGTAACAGAGTCCAGGCGGACCAGGGTCTCTTGAGTGGAGTGACTCATGGGCGATTCCAGTTCAAGGCGCCAGTGCGGCTTGGTTAAAAAAGCAAATTAAGGCGGCGAATTCTAGTGGTTCAAAGGCAAAACGCCAAGCAATGTTTTCGCTGTAAAACCAAGGTATTTTGCGCGCATTCTCACGATGTGCGCCAGATCACGCTGCGCAATAAACTCCCTTAGAAACAGCAGCGTTGCCGGGAAGATCTGAGGAGGGTTACTGAACCCTGGCTGACACGGACTGCAACTTTGCTGTAACAGGGATTACGCCGGCGTGTATTCCCGGGTATAATGTTGGATTAACCTGTTGTTTTTAGCGAGCTACGCCCGTTTTTAATGCACTCTTTGAATTTAGTTTCCGTCCTGCGTGAGACCTTTTCCCTGGTCCGGCAAGACATTCGACCTCTTCTGTACGCCACCGTAGCCAGTGGCATTGCTATGGCCCTGGTGTTCTTTCTGTTCCGTTGGATCATCGAAAACCTCATGGGAATGCCGGTCACCATCAGCGTAGAAGATGCCTCCGCTTCCGAGGGCTTTATGATGCTTCAACTGGTGATGGTGGTGATCACTGCTCCGGTGGAAGCGGGCCTGGCTTTTATTGGCCTGCAGCGTGCACTGGGGCGCCCGTCCAGCGCGTCTGACATGCTCCGGGTCCTCCCTCTGACAGCCCCCCTGTTGTTGATCAGTTTGCTGACCGGCATGGTTGGCCAACTGGGCTTCGCCCTGTTCTTTATGCTCGGATTGGGCCTGATGGTGTTGCTCAGCCAGGCAAACCTCTACTATGTCATGAACCGCAGCAACCCGGTTCGGGCCATCATCGACAGCGCCAGGGTGATGCTGAAGCATCTGTTGCCCGCTTTTGGGGCCTACTCCCTGGCAGTGCTGGGGCTGGTGACCGCATTCTGGCCCCTGGCGATGGTGATGGGCGGCCAGGCTCAGGGTGAGGCCATCGATGGGATGACTCAATTGCTGGCGGCGGTGGTGACCCTGGTGGCACTGTGTTGGATGATCCCCTTCTTTTTCCAGCTCAAGGGTGTGCTCTACAAACACCTGTTCGTGACCGATGGCGAGTCTGAGGTGAAATCCGACACGACCACCGACGGTGACGGCAAGGGCCACTTCGAGGCCTAAGGAGAATCCCTATGAGACCCTTAGCTGGCGTCATTATCGCACTGGGCCTGGTCGCCCTGGTCATGCTCTGGATTGAAACCCAGATCGAGGAGGAGCGACCCCAGGTGGCCAGTTTGCCGGTTCAGGCCAATAAACCGGTCAGTGACCTGCCGGATTTTGCCGAAATCGCCGACGTAAAACAGAAGAAGCGTGCCTTCTTCAGTTACCTTCGTCCGACGGTGGAGCAGGTGAATCTGGAAATTAACGGTCAGCGACAGTTTCTGTTGCAGCTGAAGCAGCGTCTGGATAAAGGGCTGACCATCAGCGGCGCCCAGGGGGCCAAAGCGGAGCGGATTGCCCAGAAGTATGGTTATGAGCTGCGCCAGATCTCCACTGAGACTCTGGAGCCCCTGCTGGCCCGGGTTGATACCGTGCCGGTTGAGATGGTCCTGGTTCAGGCTGCCAACGAAACCGGCTGGGGCAGTTCCCGGTTTGCCCGAGAGGGGCTGAATTTCTTCGGTCAGTGGTGCTTTCGCGCCGGCTGTGGCCTGGTTCCCCTGGGGCGGGAAGACGGTCGCAACCATGAGGTGGCCAAGTTTGACTCCGTCGAGGAGTCGGTCAGCTCCTACCTGAACAATCTCAACACCAATCCGGCATACCAGGAACTGCGTCAGATCCGTTCTCAGCTGCGTGATGCCCAGATGGAGGTGACCGCAGCCAGCCTGATTCCCGGGCTGATTCGCTACTCCGAGCGCAAAGAGGCGTACGTGGATGAGTTGTTGAGTATGCTGGAAACCAATAAAAGGTATATGTAATGAAACCGATTACAGGGATGTTGTTGGCCGCCAGCCTGGCGATGCCATTCTCTGCCGGGGCGCTGACCCTGGACTACAAGGGCTTTTTCGATCGCATGGACAAGCTGTATCAGCCCCAGATCAACAAGCTTAAGCTGGTGTTCTACTTCAACAACCGCGAGCAGGGCACTCCCTGTCGGGTGCTGGATGGTCGCATTCTCCGCCACGAACGGGCGTTGCCGTTGCTGGTGGGGCCGGACCAACAGCTGCTGCTGCCGTTTGACCGCGACCTGCGTGAAAACGCTGCCTTGATTCAGCTGGAGCTGGAGAATGAGCAGCACTGCGATTTCGCCATGCAGATTCAGGCGGAAGTGCTGGAGCAGAAGAGCTTCACCGCAGACGAGCTGGCGGAGATCCGCGATCAGATGAACGCGTTGATGCGCTCCTACGCCGGCGTGGGTTTTGGTTGGCTGCAGCCTGAGGTTAAAGGGGTAACCCTGACGCTGGATGAAGGCACCCAGGTTTCGGTGAAGGGGAAGGGCAGTGTGCCACCAGTGGTGGATGGCAAGCTGTTGCTGACGCCGGAACAGTTGGGGGACGCCACCCTGATGCTGAGCGCGGCCCCCCACAGTGTCTCCCCCCTAATGTAGCTTTTCGGGTTACTGCTCAAGCAGGCATTTGGCGATGATCTCATTCATGATCTCCCGGGTGCCTCCGCCTATGGAGAGCAGCCGGCCGTCTCTGGCCAGCCTCTCCATGCCCGCTTCCCGCATGTACCCCAGTCCACCCAGGATCTGCACCCCCTGATGGGTGATGAAATCGCAGCTGTCCGTGGCCATGTTCTTGGCCATGGCGCTCTCCATGGCGCAGTTGTCTCCGGCGTCCATCTTTCGTGCCGCTTTTTCGGTCAGGCAGATGCTGGCTTCGAGGCGGGTGGCCATCTCTGCCAGTTTGTGGCGTATCACCGCCTTGTCGATCAGGGGCGAGCCAAAGGTGTTGCGTATGCTGGCGTAGGCGGCGGCTTTCTCCAGTGCCAGTTCCGAGGTGGTGTTGGCCATCACCGCCAGGTTTAGCCTCTCGCGAACGAAATTGGCCATCAGCAGTGCAAATCCCTGCCCCTCTTCTCCCACCAGCCTGTTTGCCGGAACCCGAATGTGATCCAGGTAGATTTCGGCGGTGTCGCTGGCGTGCCAGCCCATCTTCTTCAACGGGCTGCTGCGGGAGAGCCCGGGCGTATCGGCCTCCACCATCAGCAGCGACACGCCGCCCGCACCTTCGCCGCCGGTCCGAACCGCCAGGGTGAACAGGTCCGCCTGACACCCACTGGTGATGAAGGTTTTGGCGCCGGTGACCACATAGTGATCGCTGCACAGCTCTGCCCGGGTGGTGATGGCGGCGACGTCACTGCCGCCCCCGGGTTCGGTGACCGCCAGGGCGGCGATTCGATTGCCCTGGAGCACCGGGGGCACCAGCTCACGCTTGAGTTCCTCTGAGCCACCGGCGACCAGAGGGGGGAGGGCGATGCTGTGACTCAACAGGCCAGCCACCAGGCCGCCGCAGCCGGTGCGCATCAACTCCCGGGTCAGAGCCAGGGTCTCATCGACGGTGGCGGGCGTTCCCCCCAGCTCTTCCGGATAGCCCAGTCCCAGCAGGCCGGCCTCGCCGGCTAGCTGATAAAGTTCTCTGGGCAACCGCCCCTGCTGCTCCCACTGCTCCAGATTGGGACTGATGTGCCTATCGACGAAACGGAACACACTTTGGGCTATCTGCTCTCTGCTCATGACTCATCCAGAAACAGGTCGGTGAAAAATTGGGTGGCGCCCTCCTGGTAGGCGTAGTGATCAAACTGGGTCTGGCCAAAGCGGCGAAGCAGATCTTCATCGACCAGCAGTTCACCGGTGAGTTCCTCTGGAGGCTGGCTCAATATGGTGTAGGCGGCGTCTGCCATGATCTGCGGGGTACGGCTGACAGGAAACAGCTGCTCGCCACCGGCCTCATATTTCACCGCATCGGTGGCGATGGTGGTTCGGGGCCACAGTGAATTGACGGCGATCTTGTCCTGGCGGAACTCCTCGGCCATGCCCAAAGTCAGCATGGACATGCCGTATTTGGTGGTGGTGTAGGGACCGTAGTCCTTGAACCATTTGGGATCCAGGTTGATGGGCGGAGAGAGGTTCAGGATGTGACCGCCTCCGCTTTTGCGAATCAGCGGCACCAGGGACTGAGCACACAGCAGTACGGCTCGGTTGTTGACCTGAAACATCAGGTCATATTTGCGCACCGGCGTGCGCTCCACATTGGTCAGACGGATGGCGCCCGCATTGTTGATAAGCCCATCGAGGCGGCCAAACTCCGCGTCGACCCTTTCCGCCAGTTGTTGTACCGACGCCTCTTGGCGGACATCCAGTTGAACGGCGATGGCCTGCTGACCCAGGGCCAGAATTTCATCGCACACGCTGTGGATGGTTCCGGGCAACTTGGGGTGGGGCTTATCCGACTTGGCGGCCACCACGATGGCGGCACCATGGGAGGCGAGCTTCAGGGCCATGGCCCGGCCAATGCCCCGGCTGGCTCCGGTGATCACATAGACTTTTCCTTTCAGATTTAACATGATTTCTCCCTAATCCTCGATAGTGATCAATAACTGGTTGGTTTTTACCTGTTCGCCGACGCTGACCGCCAGTTGCACGACTCTGCCCGAGCGCCCGGCGTTCAGGGGCAGTTCCATCTTCATCGCCTCCAGAGTCAACAGAGGCTGATCCGTCTCGACCCAATCCCCTTCCTGCACCAACACCGATTGGATACAACCATCCATCAGGGCCCGAACCTGTCCGTCGCCATCCGCCGCGGCGCTGGCGGGGGCTGCCAATGTCCGGTCGGTAAACCTAAAGCCTTGCCCCTGCCAGCTCAGGGTGACCGTGTCAGGCTCCTGTGTGAACGCCAGGGTGCGACGGTGGTCGTCGATCTGGCAGACCAGTGTCCCCGGCCCCCGACTGAGTACCCTGATGGTAAAGCGGTCATCGTTCAGGCCCACCCAGGTGGCTTCTCCCTGGGGGCGCAGAGATAAGGTGTTGCTCTCCTTACCATAGTCCAGACTCAGGTTCAGGGATCGACAGGGGGGGCTGTTGCCGCAGAAAATCACCGAGGCCAGCGCCCAGAGCCAGGGTGGCGGCAGCGGAGGGGCGCAGGCCTGTGGATGGCGATCCAGCCAGCTGGTGTCCGTTTTGCCGGCTTGAATCACCGGGTCGGCCAGCAGTCGGCTCAGGTAACCCTGGTTGGTGGTGACCCCCAGCAACTGGGTGTGCTCCAGGGCTTGGCCCAGCCGCCTTAGTGCGGTGGCGCGGTCGGCGCCCCAGGCGATGACTTTGGCCAGCAGGGGATCATAATGTGTGCTGACGCTCATCCCCTGCTTCAGGGCATGGTCCACCCGCAGATGCGTGCCACAAGGCGCTGCCCAGTGGCGTATCGTTCCGGTGGCGGGCAAATACCCCTGACTGGGGTCCTCAGCATAGAGGCGTGCTTCCACGGCGCAGCCGGTCAGTGTTAGCTGCTGCTGGGTCAGAGGCAGGGGCCGACCTTCGGCCACGGCGATCTGCCAGGCCACCAGATCCTGGCCGGTGATCATCTCTGTGATCGGGTGTTCCACCTGGAGTCGGGTGTTCATCTCAAGGAAGTAGAAGGCTTCGTCGTCGGTGACCAGAAACTCCACGGTGCCTGCGCCCAGATAGCCACAGTAGCGGGCCAGGGCGATCGCCGCCTGGCCCATACGCCGGCGCAGAGCCTGGCTGAGCCCCGGCGCCGGGGCCTCCTCGATCACTTTCTGATGACGTCGCTGCAACGAGCAGTCCCGCTCCCCCAGATAGATGTGGTTGCCAAGGCTGTCGCTAAAGATCTGTAGTTCGATGTGACGCACCTGGGGGAGGGCGGCCTCCACGATCAACCGGTCACAGCCAAATGCTTTTAGTGACTCCGAGCGGGCCAGTTCGATCAATCCCGGGAGCTCCTCCTCAGAGTGGGCCAGCCTCATCCCTTTGCCGCCCCCGCCGGCGGCGGCCTTGATCATCACCGGCAGGCCGATGGCCAGGGCTTCGTCGGTCAATCTGGCCAGACTCTGATCGTCTCCCTGATACCCCGGAATGCAGGGAACGCCTGCCTCCAGGGCGGCCGCCTTGGCTCTGGCCTTGTCCCCCATCAGGCCGATCACCTCCGCCGAGGGGCCGATAAAAGTGAGCCCCTCCTGACGGCATCGGCGGGCAAACTCCGCCTGTTCCGACAGGAAGCCATAGCCGGGGTGAATGGCATCGGCTCCGGTGCATTGGGCCGCCCTGATGATGGCGTCCACATTGAGGTAGGAGTCGGCGGCGGGTGCTTCGCCCAGGCAGTAGGCTTCATCGGCCAATTCCAACACCGGCGAGTCGGCATCAGCCTCGGAGTAGACCGCCACGGTGCGGTACCCCTGGCCTCTGGCACTGGAGAGGATACGTGCGGCGATCTCGCCCCGGTTGGCCACCAACAGTGTATTGAATCCCATGGCGTTACCTCAGCGACGTTGGGGCAGGGTGCCCATGGCTTTGCAAATGATCCCCAGCATCACCTCGTCGGCGCCGCCACCGATGGAGCACAATCGCTGATCACGATAGGCACGGGCCACCGGGTTGTCCCACATAAAGCCCATGCCCCCCCAGTACTGCAGGCAGGCATCGGTCACCTCACGACAGAGGCGGCCTCCCTTGAGCTTGGCCATGGAGGCCAGGGTGGTCACCTCCTCGCCGGCGACGTGGGCGGCGGTGGCTCGGTACACCAGGGCCCGCAGGCACTCCACTTCGGTTTGCAGCTCCGCCAGGCGGAAGTGGACCGACTGATTATCCAGGATGCTCTGGCCAAACGCGGCCCGGTGACCGGCGTACTCTATGGTCTGGTTGATGCAGTTCTCCAGCATGCGGATGCACATGGCGCCGCCAAACAGCCGCTCCTCCTGAAATTGCATCATCTGCAGAGTGAAGCCGGCGCCCTCCTCACCGATGAGATGGGACTTGGGTACCCGGACGTCGTCGAAAAAGATCTGGGCGGTGTCAGAGCTTCGCATCCCCAGCTTATCCAGCCTGGGGGAGAGGCTGATCCCCGGGGTGTCCATGGGGACGATGATCAGGGATTTATTTTTGTGGGCCGGACCGTCGGAGGTGTTGGCCAGCAGGCAGAGGAAATCCGCCTGGGTGGCGTTGGTGATCCACATCTTGGTGCCGTTGATCACATAGTGGTCCCCGTCGCTGCGTGCCGTGGTTTTGATGGCGGAGACGTCGGATCCGGCATGGGGTTCGCTGACCGCGATGGCGGCCACCATCTCACCGGCAATGGCCGGGGCCAGGTAGCGGGTTCGCAGTTCATCGGAGCCAAACCTGGCCAGGGCCGGGGTGGCCATGTCGGTCTGCACGCCGATGGACAGCGGCACGCCGCCGCAGAGCGCCGCACCAATCTCCTCGGCAAACACCACCTGATAGCTGTAGTCCAGGCCCAGCCCTCCGAAGGTGGGGGGCTTGGTGATGCCAAGCAGACCCAGCGTCCCAAGTTTGCCCAATACCTCCCGAGCCGGGTAGATGCCGTCGCGCTCCCACTGCTCCACATGGGGATTGATCTCCTGGGCCACAAACTGACGGACCGTTTGCCTGAGTTGCTCGTGTTCCTGGGTAAACATCCTCTGTTCTCCTCATTGATTGGGCTCTGGGGTCAGAAGCGACTGACGCCGAAACTGTTGCTGCCGCCTTCCCGGTTAGGGGTGGTGAGGCACAGGTGCAGCAGCATGGCCAGGTGGTGGCGAGTGTCTCTGGGATCGATGATGGCGTCATCCCACAAACGGGCGCTGCAGGCCACCGGGGTGGAAGCGGCCTCCATCATGGCTTCGGTCTGTTGTTGCAGCGCATCCAGCTTCTCTTCGTCCACCTGGCCGGCTTTGACCATACGCGCCTGGGATACGCTGCGAAGAACCTGACCGGCCTGGGCGGGCCCCATCACTGCGGTTCGGCTGTTGGGCCAGGCCAGGATGAAGCGGGGATCCAGGCCTCGACCGCACATGGCGTAGTTGCCGGCGCCATAAGAGCCGCCCACCATCAGGCTGAGCTTGGGAACGGTGGCGTTGGCCACCGCCTGGATCAGTTTGGATCCGTGCTTGATGATGCCGCTTTGCTCTGCATCGGTCCCCACCATGAACCCGGTGGTGTTGTGAATAAACAGCAGGGGCAGTCCCGCCTGCTGGCACAACTGAATGAACTGGGCGGCCTTGCAGGCGCCTTTGGCGGTGATGGGACCGTTGTTGCCGATGACGCCGAGTTTCTGCCCCTCGATGGCGATGTGACCGCACAGGGTCTGGGCGTCGAACTGGGCCTTGAACTCGATAAAGTCGGACCCATCTGCCAGGCGGGCCAGCAGTTCCCTGACGTCATAGGGACGCTTGGGATCGTCGGGGACTATGGCCATCAGCTGGTCTGACTGATAACAAGGAGGGGCGCCAGCGGGACAAGCCTCCAGTTCGAATCGTGGGCACAGGAGGGGGAGCAGTTCCCGGGCCTGGCGGATGGCGTCTCTGTCATCCTCGGCCAGGTACTCGCCACTGCCTGCCTGGGACAGGTGCATCTCGGCGCCTCCGAGGGATTCGTCGTCGGCTTGTTCACCTGTGGCAGCTTTGAGCAGATGGGGGCCCGCCAGATACATGGTGGCCTGCCGTTTCACCATGATCACACAGTCGGACAACCCAGGCTGGTAGGCACCGCCGGCGGTGGCCGAGCCGTGAACCAGGGTGATCTGGGGGATGCCTGCGGCGGAGAGCCGCGCCTGGTTGGCAAAAGCACGCCCGCCTTCGATGAAGGTGTCGGTGGCGTAGTGGAGGTTGGCACCGCCACTTTGGGCCAGGGTCACCAGCGGCAGTCGGTTCTCCAAGGCGATCTGTTGCATACGCAGCTTCTTCTTCAGCCCCATGGGGGAGACCGTGCCCCCCTTGACGGCGTAGTTGTCCGCCACCACCACACAGGGGATCCCCTGGATTCGGCCAATGCCGGCGATGCAGCCGCCGCCGGCGCCTCGGCCATCGGTGTCGTCATCCATCTTGTATCCGGCCAGAGCCCCCAGCTCCAGGAAGGGGGCGTCCCTGTCGAGCAGCAGCGCCAACCTGTCCCTCGGCAGCAGCATGCCCCTTGCCTGATAGCGCTCACGAGCGGACTCGGCGGCGTCCTCAACCTTGTCCAGAATCTGCTGGATCCTGGCCAGCGCCTCGGTCATTGCCTGGCGATTGGCCCCGGCCTCCTGATTTGAGAGGTTGAGCCGGCTGTCAATTCTGCCCATCGTTGTCCCCCTGAAGCACCTTTGGGGACTGGGCCCTGTGGAAACCGTCAAACGGCTGGGTGTTACTGGCCTGTTTGCGGCCTATTGGCCAGGTCGCCGAGCCCAGCGAGGCGCCGCCATCCACCTTAATGGTGGCCCCGTTGATGAAGGCCGCGCCTGGTGAGAGCAGGAAAGTGACCGCCGCCGAGACCTCTGCCTCCGTGGCCAGCCTCTTCAGGGGGACCTGGGCCTGCAGCTGGGGGATCAGCGAACGCATCGGCTCCTCGTAGGTGTCCAGGCCGCTTGAGGCGACCCAGCCCGGGGCGACCGAATTGACCCGCACGCCGCTGTGGCCCCACTCCCAGGCGGCGGTTTTACTGAAGTTCTCCATGCCGGCCCGGGCGGCCCCGGAATGGCCCATACCGGGCATGCCATTATGAAAATCCGCGGTAATGTTGACCACGGCGCCTCCGGACTGCTTCATCCATTGACGGTAGCACTCCCTGGCCATCAGGAATCCGCCAATCAGGTTGGTATTGACCACGGCACTGAACCCCTTGAGGCTGATCTGCTCCAGGGGAGAGGGGAACTGGCCCCCGGCGTTATTGACCAGGCCGTCGATGCGGCCGTGCTGTTTGAGGATTGCCGCTATGGTCTGGACTACGCCGGGTTCATCCCGTATATCCAGGGCGTAAAGGCTGGCCTGGCCGCCATCTTGGCGTATCTCGCCACACACCTTTTCCAGTTTGTGGGGGGAGCGGCCAATGAGGACCACCTGAGCACCCAGGGAGGCCAGCTCGTGGGCGATGCAACGGCCGATACCGCTGCCTGCTCCGGTGACCAGTATCACCTCTCCCTGGAAAAGCTCCGGGTGGTAGATGCTCTGATAATGCATGGGGACTCCTTGTCCGTAGGCTGTCTGTATTGCTGCATTTTTAACCTAGCCTAGCAAGCGCTTGGTTTGCAACTCTGCGGGGTCGACGTTACTCTCTGAACAATCAAACATCGCGCCAGACAGTCGGGCGGCTATGGTCAACGCGGAGAAAAGATGACTCAGGGTGTGGAAAAATCACTGATAGAGCAGGGAGTGTTGGTGGACCCTCAGAGTGCCAGGGGCAGGCTGTTAACCCAGGCAGCAAGACTCTTCCGGCAAAAAGGGTATCAAAGTACGACAGTACGGGACCTGGCCAGTGCCGTGGGCATTCTGTCCGGCAGTCTGTTTCATCACTACCAGAACAAGGAAGCCATTCTTAAAGCGGTGATGGTAGAAGGGATTCATCACACCATGGCGAGAATGCGCTCGGAGCTGGCGGAGGAGCACACCACCCAGGGGCGCCTCAGGGCACTCATTGCCTGCGAACTGGACGCCCTCAATGGCGACTGGGGGGATGCGATGGCGGTGGTGATCAACGAGTGGCGCTTCCTGTCCGATGGTGGCCAGCAGGACATCCTGGCCCTCAGAGAGGAGTATGAACAGATGTGGTTGGAGATCCTCTATCAGGCCAGGAAAGAGAGGCTGATCACAGCATCCCCCAAAGTTCTGCGTAAACTGCTCTACGGTGCCATCACCTGGACCGACAAATGGTTCGACAGCCGTGGCAAGCTCAGTTACCAGGAACTGACCGACACCATTTTGCAGCTGGCAATCAAACCTGCCTCAGATCCCTAAGGGGTAATGGAGAAATCATTTTGCTCCATAGCCCCAAATTACCTTGATCTCCCCGCCATTATCTCTGAAACTAAACGGGTGTTTTAAATTCGTGTTTAATACCCAATCAGGAAGAAGAGATGCAATACAACGCCCCCCTTACCGAGATGCAGTTTCTGCTCAAGGATGTGTTTAAGGCGTCAGAGGTGTGGCAGTCCGTGCCCGCCTTGAGCGATGCCATCGATATGGATACCGCTGCCGCCATCCTGGAGGAGGGAGCAAAGATCACTCAAAACCTGATTGCGCCGCTCAACCGTGACGGTGATGAAGAGGGCGTACGCTTCGAGCAGGGCATGGTGTACACCCCCAAAGGGTACAAGGAGGCCTATCAGACCTACGCCGAATCTGGCTGGGTGGGCCTGTCCGGCGAGCCGGAGTATGGCGGCATGGGTATGCCCAAAATGCTCGGCGTCCTGTTCGACGAGATGGTCTACTCCGCCTCCAATGCCTTCGCACTCTACGGTTCTCTGACTGCCGGCGCTGCCCTGTGTATCGCCGCTCACGGCGATGAACACCTGAAGCAGACCTACCTGCCGAAACTCTACTCCGGCGAGTGGAGCGGTGCCATGGACATGACCGAACCACAGTCTGGCTCCGATCTGAGCCAGTTGCGCACCAAGGCGGTGGCTCAGGAGGATGGCAGCTACCTGCTGACCGGCTCCAAGATCTTCATTACTGGCGGCGACCACGATCTGACTGAAAACGTGGTGCATCTGGTGCTTGCCAAACTGCCCGATGCTCCAGGTGGCAGTCGCGGCATCTCCCTGTTCCTGGTGCCCAAATTCAAGGTGAACCAGGGCGGCAGCATCGGCGAAGCCAATGGCGTGAGCTGTGGTGCGGTAGAGCACAAGATGGGCATCAAGGCCTCGGCTACCTGTGTCATCAACTTCGACAATGCCCAGGGCTATCTGGTGGGCCGGGTGAACCGCGGACTGATCGCCATGTTCACCATGATGAATTATGAGCGTCTCTCCATCGGCATCCAGGGGCTGGGTTGTGGTGAAGCGGCCTATCAGCTGGCGGCCGATTACGCCCGTGAACGCAAGCAAGGCAAAGGCAGTGGCCGCGGATTGGGCGGCGAAGCCGATCCTATTGTGGTGCACGGCGACGTACGCCGGATGCTGCTGGACATCGCCTCGGTCACCGAAGCGGGCCGTGCCCTGTCAGTGTACACCGGCATGCAGCTGGATCTGGCCAAGCATGGTGAGGGTGAGGTTAAGAAGCAGGCTTCGACCCAGGTTGCCCTGTTGACGCCGTTGGCGAAAGCTTTCTTTACCGACAAGGGCCTGGAGTCCACCATCGCTGCCCAGCAGGTGTTTGGCGGTCACGGTTACATCCGGGAATGGGGCGTGGAACAGCTGGTTCGCGATGCTCGCATCGCTCAGATCTATGAAGGCACCAACGGCATTCAGGCGCTGGATCTGCTGGGCCGCAGGGTGCTGGGTGACAAGGGCCAGGCCCTGTCCGAGCTGAAGCGTCAGGCGGAGCAGGAGCTGGAAGGCCTCAGCGCCCAGTGGTTTGGTTATCGCACTCAGCTGCTGGGGCTGTTTGACGCGCTGCTGGAGAAGGCCGCCGAACTGGTGAACAGCAGCACCCGCAACGACGCGGTCAACAGCGCCGCCACCGATTACCTGCACGCCACAGGTTACGCCATCTATGGCTGGATGTGGCTGAAGATGATCAAGGCGGCGGAAGAGGGTGAGATGGAAGAGTCCTTCGTTGCCCGTAAGGGGATGCTGGCTCGTTACTTCTTCGAGCGTCAGCTGCCTCGGGCCGACTACCATCTGCGGGTGATCCATCAGGATCCCGAAGTGATCATGTCCATGCCCAACGACTGGTTCTGATTCAGTTTCTTGTAAAAACGGCGCCCGGGTGGCGCCGTTTTTTATGGCTTAAGCAGAACCCAAGGGCGGCTGCTTGCAGCCAGCCTAAGATCCCAGCTGAAGGGGGCCGGAGACCGCCTGAGGCTGCCAGATCGTGGCATGGCTGGCATCCAGCACCTCATCGATGTCACTGTCCCAACTGGTGATAAGGCGGATGCGCAGATTGTGGCTGATGGGCAGGGCTTCCAGGGGAGGGTCTTGCTTCAGCCGGGCATCCACCTTGGCGGCGATGGCGGTCAGCTGGTTTCGGGGCACCTCACCATGGTGATCGAAACAGGCGGTCAGCACCACCAGCTGATCGCCAAGACGGCTGACAAAGTCCTCTTTGCGTACCACATTTCGCAGCTGTTCGGCGCCCCAATTCAGCAACCTGGACAGGTGATCCTCACCGATGGGGTCCTCCCCCAGGCTGACAAAGTCGACAAACAGCAGGGCCGCGACCTCCTCTTTGCGCTGCAACCGGGCCAGCTCCTGCTCGATTCGACCGGCCAGCTGCTGAGGCTGCTCTTCGGCGGTAAACAGCGCGTCGGGCAGGGGGGGAGCTACGTTCAACAGAAAGCCTTCTGCCAGGCCGTGGATGGAGATAACCAGGGATTCCCTCTGGCCATCTGCCAGGGTGCAGATCTGTTGCAGGTGGACAGGCTGCTGGCGACTGATGGCCAGGTTGGCCCCGCTGACCTGGGGAAACAGCCGGCTGATCGGTTGATGGATCATGGCGTTGAGCGGACTGCCAAGCAGATGACTGAGTCCGGGGGAGGCCCACTCCAGGCGCTGCTGATCGTCGACAAAGGCCAGGGCCAGGGAAGGGTGCTGGGTAATCTTCTGCAGCCTGGCCAGTTCGCGGTGCTCGGCTTTCTGGCGGATCTCTGCCGATAGACGGCGGGCGGAGGTGGCCATCAGGGTTTTGGGCAGGCTGTGCTCCTCCACCAGATTGTTGTGCAGGGCAATAAGGTGATATTGGCGATGGTCCTGGGTGTCGCTGAGCCTTTGAGCCAGATAGCTCCTCACCGGCAGTTGCTGCAGCAAACCCCAATGGCCAAATCGACGCATGTTGTTGCTGAACACCATGAAGTCAGCGTGCTCTCCTGCGGGGTAGAGCAGACGGCAGGGCGCATCCTCCACAGGATAGCTGAACCCGGCCTTGGGGCTGCCGGCTTCGCTGATTGCCAACAGGTGAACCTGGGAATCAATCACCTCTGCCAGTGCTACCCAGGGCCAACCCTGAAGCCGGTACAGGCTCATTCCGATATGATGCAGCAAGGCCTCGCCCTCCGCCGGTTGGGCCAACCGGCGCCAGGCTTCAATCTCTTTCACCTTGTCGTGCAGGAGTTGGTTATCCATCGGCATCTCCCGTCCCAATGATCCCTGGGTAAAGTTCTAACGAGGTTGTTTAAGCTCTTGATACGGCTAGCATAGTATAATACCAATTGCATTAAATATCTGGCCATTCAGCTGAAATTTAACGGGTTGCAGGCAATCCAAATTCTGCTGGATCTGACGGATGGTTGCCGCACCGGGTCTCACCCCATCACCCCGTCAGCTTGATTCCTTTCACTCCCCTTGCCAATAATGACACTGAGCTCATGAACGAAAAGGAGAGAGACCATGAGTCAGGAGATGAAGTTTGCACTCATCAGCTCGGCGGCTATTTTGGGGGCAATTCTCGCCCTTGGACTGGTGGCCATTACTTACGCCTGAATCGGATGCCGGGTGACGTCCCGCAGCCAAGTGGGTCCTGGCATAGCTCAAAATCCGTTTTTTCTGTTCAGTAAATCAACATTTAGGCTTCTGTTGAAACCTCTGCTCTTGCCCGTCAATCAAGGGTTTGCTTTACTACTTGGCTAAATCGGACCCGCGTTTCTCCCGACTTACCCCCTTCACCCCCAGGTGCAAGGTAATCCGGGATACGCCTATGACCCATGCTATGGAGTACCGTCATTATCATGAAGATGGCGCCCTCACAGACCCCCGCCTGGCTGCACGAGTTGCCTGGTACGGCGATCAGTGCTGACAATCTCGAGATCCTGCTGGACACCGCCAGTTTTAAGAGTCGACTGCTGGAGGGGATACGAACTGCCAAGACACGCATCTATCTGGCTGCCCTCTATCTGCAGAACGATGAAGCGGGCAGGGAGGTACTGGATGCGTTGTATGAGGCCAAACAGGCCAATCCCGGACTGGATGTTCACGTGCTGGTGGACTTCCATCGTTCTCGCCGGGGGCTGATCGGCAAAGGCCCCCAGGTAGGCAATGACCAGTTCTATCGTGATACCGCGGCCCGTTACACTCACCAGATTGAGATTCACGGTGTTCCGGTGAAGAACCGGGAGTGGATGGGGGTGTTGCACCTTAAGGGGTTCGTCATCGACGATACCGTCTACTACAGCGGTGCCAGCATCAACAACGTCTACCTGCACCAGCAGGAGAAATACCGCTACGATCGATATCACCTGATCCACAGTCAGCCTCTGGCCGACAGCATGGTGAACTACATCAGAGACAACCTGATCGCCAGCAGTGCGGTGATCTCCCTGTTGTCGCCGCCCCTGCCGACCCTCAAGCAGATCAAGAGCTCGGTGCGTCAGCTGCGTCTGCGACTGGCCCGTGCCCGTTACCAGGTGGATGGTCAGCAAGGCGACGGCGCCATGATCTTCCCTCTGTCCGGTTTGGGCCGCACGGAAAACCTGCTGAACAAAACCATTGAGCGTCTGCTGGGCGAAGCCCGGGAGCGGGTGTTTATCTGCACGCCCTATTTCAACTTGCCCAGGCCACTGATGGCGGCCATCTCCAAGCTGATGAAGCGTGGCATCAAGGTAGACCTGGTGGTTGGCGACAAGACCGCCAACGATTTCTACATTCCGCCGGGTCAGCCTTTCAGCCCAGTGGGCGCCTTGCCCTATCTGTATGAGCAGAATCTGCGCCGGTTTGCCAAGCGCCACCGCCGGGCCATCGATGCTGGATTGCTGAACCTGCGCCTGTGGCTGGATGAGGGGCACAGCTATCATCTTAAGGGGATGCAGATTGACGATGATTACTATCTGCTCACCGGCAACAACCTCAATCCCAGGGCCTGGGCCCTGGATCTGGAAAACGGCCTGCTGATTCAGGATCCCAAGGGGGAGCTCACCGAGGCGTTCACCCGGGAGCGGGAGGCGATCCTGACTCACACCAAACGCGTGAACAGCTATGATGCCCTCGAGAGCCTGGACAGTTATCCGGATCCGGTGAAAAAGTTGCTGAAGCGGCTTCGACGGGTGCGGGCGGACCTGCTGCTCAAGCGGATCCTCTGATCGGTTGACGCAGTCAGGCGCATAAATAGTCAGAAACGGCCGACAGAGGCTGATCTCCTCCGACCAGAGATGGTCAGGATTTCAAAAAGTTATAGATAACCCATCAAATCCGTTTGATGGGTTGTTTTTTTGGCCCTTCGGGGGTGACGGCGGTGCCAAAAAAGCGGGTAAGGTGATATAACTTAGGCCACCACTTACCCTCGAAGAAGCTGCATAATGTTTGAGAACATCCCCCAAGCCCCTGCCGACCCCATTCTTGGCCTGAACGAGGCCTTTAAAACCGATCCCCGTCCCAACAAGGTGAACCTTGGTGTCGGTGTGTATAAGGACGCCGAAGGTCAGACCCCTGTACTGAAATGCGTCAAGAAAGCGGAAGCCAGGCTGCTTGAGCAGCAGAAGACCAAGAGTTACCTCTCCATCGACGGGTTGCCTGAGTACGCTGCCGCCGTTCAGGCTCTGCTGTTTGGTGCCCAGAGCGCCATCATCAGTGGTCAAAGAGCGCGTACCGCCCAGGCTCCGGGAGGTACCGGCGCACTGAGGGTGGCGGCGGACTTCGCCAAGAACAACCTGGACGCCCGCAAGGTGTGGATCAGCAACCCCAGCTGGGCCAACCATGCGCAGATCTTTGAAGCCGTCGGCTTCGAAGTGGCCTACTACCGCTACTACGATGCCGAGTCCAAGAGCCTGGACTTCGCTGGCATGAAGGCGGATCTGCAGGGGATCGAAGCCGGCGATCTGGTGATCCTCCACGGCTGCTGCCACAACCCCAGTGGCATCGATCCCACCGAGGCTCAGTGGTCTGAGCTGGCGGACGTGGCCAAAAACCGTGGCTGGTTGCCCCTGTTTGATTTTGCCTACCAGGGCTTTGCCACTGACGTGGAAGAGGACGCGACCGGTCTGCGCCTGTTCGCCGATCGTCTGCCTGAACTGCTGGTGGCCAGCAGCTTCTCCAAGAACTTCGGCCTCTACAACGAGCGCACCGGCGCCTTTACCCTGGTGGCCAGCGACAGCGATGAAGCCAATCGTGCCTTTTCCCAGGTCAAGAAGGTGATTCGGGCCAACTACTCCAATCCGCCGGCCCATGGTGCCATGGTGGTGGCCACCATCTTGGCGGATGAGGAACTCAAAGCCCTGTGGCTGGAAGAGCTGGCTGGCATGCGTCAGCGCATCAAAGAGATGCGCACCGACTTTGTGGCTCGTCTCAAGCAAGCGGGTGTGGCTGGCGACTTCAGCTTCATCGAGCAGCAGAACGGCATGTTCAGCTTCTCTGGTCTGAACCCGGACCAAGTGGCGGCACTGAAGGAGGAGTATGCCATCTACATCGTCCGTTCAGGCCGCATCAACGTGGCCGGCATGACTGAAGCCAATATCCAGTACCTGGTGGATGCCATCGCCGCCGTGCTGTAACGGCGTAACAGAACCACCTCCTATCAGGGCCGGCTGCTGACCATCTGGATCATCAGCCGGCCCACTCGTTTTACCCCTCTCTCATCGTAGCGGTTCCAAAGTGCCTTGAGCTGATACATCAGTGCCCGGCCAAACTCCCTTTGCTCCTGATACCACTCCGCGTAGCCCAGGTTGATTCGTGCCACGGCGCTGTGAATCGCCGCCGGGTGCTGGCCAAAGTCGGTCTTGTGGCGCTTTAGGATTTCGGTCATGGCGTTCAGCCGTTTGAGCCTGGCCATGGAGATGGAGCCTGGCCGCATCAGGTAGTCGCAGTGACAGTCGGGCAGGGCGATGGTGGGGTACGCCTTGGCGATTTTCAACCAGAGTTCCCAGTCCGACGCCGATGCCAGCCGGGTATCGAACCCTCCCACCGCTTCGATCGCCTGTCGTCTGGCCATCACCGTGGAAGTGCCGACCACATTTTCCGCCAGCAGCTGCTGTGGGGTGATGTAGTTTGGCAGAACCGGAGCGTAGCGGCGGAAGTCTGGCCAGAAGCTGAAGCAGTCGATGATCGACTCGCCGTCAGGCTTGACGTGCATGTAGTTGGTGAAACACATCGCCGCCTCTGGCCTGTTCGCCAATGCCTGCCACTGCTGCCGCAGTTTGTCCGGGCGCCAGGTGTCATCCGCATCCAGAAAGGCCACCCAGTCGCACTGAGTCAGGGCGATGGCCGCATTGCGAGCGGCGGAGCAGCCCACCCCCTCCAGCCGAAGACTGTGCAGCCTGGGGTGAATCATCTTTTGCCGCTGAAGCCACTCGGTGGTGCCATCGTCTGAGCCATCATCCACGACCCACACCTCTCTGGCGGGCAACGACTGTGTCCAAACCGAGGCCAGGGCGAGGGGTAAGAAGTTCAGACAGTTGTGGCTGGGTATTACGACACAGATACTGGGTTCCATATGGCAACTCCTGTGGTTTGTGGTGCCAGAGGCACTGCAGGATGAGTGCCATGGAGATTAACCATCTGAATCTAAAGAATAAAAAAATTTGCAGTTCGCCGTTCACCGCCGTTTGACCAACATAGGCTCTGAATTTTGCAGAATGCAAAGAGCCTGAAGGGTATCTTATTTAGTCCATTTAAATCAGTGCCTTAAATTTTGGCCCACTTCTTGTTTGTGTCAGGCAACAGCCCACATACGCCAGGAGCGGTCCATGAAAAGCATCGCCTACGTCATCCCCAGTTTTCCCGTGTTGTCTGAAACCTTTGTGGTCAACGAGATGAGCGCCATGGCCGGTCTGGGTCACAGGATTCTGCCCATAGCCCTGGAAACCTGCCCTCAGGTCGACAATGACCTGCACCGTCACTGGATGCGCCATATGGTCACTCCCTGGAATACCGATGCGCTCTCTCTGGGGGCGGAGTTGATCAAGTCGCCCTTCAGGCCCAGCTTGTGGCAGTTTCTTGCCAGGCAAAGTGGCTTCAGCATTGGGGGCTTACTGCTGTTGGGAGCGCGCATTGCGGCTCAGGCCAAAGGGTGCGATCACATCCATGCCCATTTTGCCCAGCACAGCGCAGCGGCGGCCATAGTGGCAGCGCGGCTGCTTGGGGTGACCGTCTCCTTTGTCGGCCATGGCGCCGATGTCTATCGATCTCCTGCGGATCTGGAGCTGAAACTGCGCCACAGCGATCTCTCCATAGCCGTGTGCCGGGAGATGCGCGAGATGTTTTCGCCTCACTGCGGAGGGATCACCGCACTGGTGCCTTGTGGTATCGACACCAGAAAGTTCGGGTGTACCTCAGCTGCTCAGAAGCCAAAGCGTCTGCTGTTCGTAGGACGCCTGGTTGAGAAGAAAGGCCTGGACACCCTGCTGATGGCAATGGCGCTGATCGCCGATCCGGATCTTGAACTGGATGTCGTCGGAGAGGGCCCCCTGAAACAGCAGTGGCAGTCTCTGGCCGGGGCGATGGGCCTCACCGGAGTGCGTTTCCTTGGCGCTCGCCCCCAAAGCTGGCTGGCCCGGGAAGGGGGCAACTACCTGGCGATGGTCGCGCCATACCGGGTGGCCAGAGATGGTGACCGGGACACGGGCCCGCTGATCTGCAAAGAGGCGATGGCGATGGGATTGCCGGTGATCGCTTCCAGCCTGATGGGCCTTAAGGAGCTGGTGTCCTCCCGTACCGGCTTTCGGGTCCGCCCCGATGATCCCCAGGCTTTGAAGCGGGCAATTCGCGGCTTGCTGAACCTGTCCGAGGCTCAGAGGACGAAGCTGGGTCTGAAGGGGCGCGAGAGGGTCAGGCGACACTATGAACTGAAGCACCAGGCTCGGCGCCTCTCCTCCCTGGTGGAGGCGCTGTGATGCTGGGGCGCACCTTCGGCCATTACGCCATCGCCGGTGTCAGCCAGAAGGCGGTGGGTCTGGTGCTGATCCCCATAACCGCCCACTTTCTGGGGGCCCAGGGGTATGGTCAGCTGGCGCTGCTGGTGGCCCTGGCCAATCTGGGGAGCATCATCGCGGCCCTGGGTCTGCCCGAGTATCTGCAGCGCTACGCTTATCGCCGTGTGAATTGCCATCAGGGGGCTGTGCTGGGGGCCCGCTGGGCGGTGATTCTGTTGCTGATCTCGCCGTTGCTGGCTTGGGCGCTGTCCACCTCCATGCCCGGAGACCTGCGTTGGAGCTGGGTGCAGTGGTTGTTGGTGAACCTGGCCCTGGGCGCCCTGTTGGGATTGCGGCTGGTTCTGCTGAGGGTGGCCAACCGGTCCGGTCGATATCTGGCCCTGATCGCCTTACATTCCGGGTGTCATCTGGCCCTGACCCTGTTTGCCCTGCTCACCGGCCTGGGACCTGGGGGCATGATGGCCGCCGGCGCCCTGGCCACCCTCATCGCCCTGGGGCTGGAGGCGGGTGGATTCTGGGGGCGCCTGGTGTTGCGTCCAATACCCAGTATCAGGCCGATACTGGCGTACAGTCTTCCCCTGGCGCTCTCTCTGGCGGCCACCTTTGTCCTGAATGGCTATGAACGCCCCTGGCTGGCCCAGGTACTCTCTCTTGAACAGCTTGGCGCTTACGCGCTGATGGCCCAGCTGAGCTTGCTGCCGGCCTACGCCATGGAACCTTTCATGCTTTGGTGGGGCCCGAAACGACACGTGCTGGCCAGTCAACAACAGTGGGATGAGATTGCCCGCTGGGTGGCTCTGGCGTGTGTTGGCCTGATGCTGATGATCGCCCTCGCTGCGCTGATACTGCCCCCTCTGATTGTCATCCTGTTTGACCCGGAGTTTCATTCGGCCATAGAGATCCTTCCCTGGCTGTTGGCTGCGACACTGTTTCGCCAGCTGTCCGCAATGATGAACCTGGGGCTGTATCACCGCAGCACGGGGAATCTGCCGCTGTGCCTGAACCTGGTGCTGGTGGTACCGGCGTTGGTGCTGATCCCCTTGGTGATTCAGGCCTGGGGAGCCCAGGGGCTGGTGGGGCTGATCACCGGGCTGATGGTGGCCAAATTTTTGATGACGCTGTTGATTAGTCAGCACTTGATGAAGTTGCCTTACGCTTACCCCGTGCTGGTGGCAACGCTGTTGCCTCTGCTGGCGGGATTGGTCGGCTCCCCACTGTGGTTGGGACTGGTGGTCGTCTTGAGCCTGCTCATTCTCATCCGGCGATCCGGAACCGGCCGTGTCTTCGCTCTGGCGGAAGGGACAAAATGAACCGAGTCTTGCTTGCGCTGGCGTGCGCCATCCCGGTTTCTTTGCTGGCAACGGCAGAACCGCGGGTCCTGGCCCTGGGCTGGGCCGCCGCTTTGGGGATGCTGGTGATGGCCCGCGTTCCGGTGATCTTCTGTCTGGCCTTTGTGATCTTGTCGACCTTTCGCCTCCATGAGTTGGACCCCAGGTTGGTGTCACTTCGACTGCCTCAATTGCTGGCGATGGCGTCCCTTGCGGTCTTAATCTGGCAATTGCTGGTGGTCAAATCCGCCAAAATGCTGCTGTACCGCGAAGCCTGGTTGCTGCTTGCTCTGTTTGCGGTGACCTCCGTGGGGATGCTGTTGGCGACCAACTTTGGCCTGGCATTTGGCTATTGGAGTGGAAACTGGGTGAAGGTGGTGCTGATGTGCCTGGCGATCTCCTGGCTGCTTCAGGACCGCCGGCAGTTGGCCACGGCTGGCTGGCTGATCATCGCCTCCGGTGCCCTGGTGGCTTCGGTGGCGCTGTACAACAGTGCTCATGGGTTGGAGACGGTTGAGGGCACACGGGTCACCATTGGCCGCAGTTGGGGCTCCATGCTGGGTGACCCCAATGATCTGGCCCTGGTGCTGCTGCTGCCCATGAGTTTTGCCCTCAACCGGGCACTGGCGCCCCTGCCGGGGAGATGGCCGGCCATCGCGACTCTGACCGCGTTGATCTTTGCGCTGCTGGCGACCCAGAGCCGGGGTGGTTTGCTGGGGCTGTGTGCCATCACCGGTTGCAGCATGTTGCTTCGCTATCGGCTGCCAAAGTGGGCCTGGCTGCTCGCGCCTGTGGCTCTGCTGGTTTTGATGAGTCTGGCCGGGATCAGTGACCGCCAGAGCGGCGGAGCCGGGGAGAGTGGCATCGATGAGTCCGCCATGGGCAGGCTCTATGCCTGGCAGGCTGCCATCTCCATGGGGGTGTCACACCCGCTGTTTGGCGTGGGCCTGGATAACTTCTATTCCAACTACTTCTTCCACTCATCCCATTGGGATGGTCGTAATCATGCGGTGCACAGCAGCTGGTTCCAGGTGCTGGCCGAAGCAGGCGTCCTGGGATTGATGGTTTTTGTGGGCTTTGTGTTGGGTCTGATACGGCGCGCCCGACGCCTGCACCGGACCCTGGCCACAGGGGGGGACGCCGAGGCACTCAGTTGGGCGTCAGCGCTCTATTCGGGGCTCATCGGCTTTGCCGTCAGTGCCACCTTTCTGACCCAGGCCTTTACCTGGCCTCTCTACGTCATGGCAGCCCTGGTCTGGGCTGGCAGTCGAATCTACCTGAGGGCTCCTGAGCCTTCCCGAGGAGGAAGTCATGCTTCTTACACCTGCGCTTAAACAGAAGTTGCGCCCCTGGTATCACAGAGTCCGGGGTTTTCAGGTGCCGCCTCTGGCGCTGCTCTACCGCCCCCTGGACTGGATCTTGACCCTAACCGGAATGGTGTGTCGCGAAATGGGGCGCATTATGCTGTGGACCCCGATTTTCAGGAGCAAGATCCGGGGCGGCGAGGGGATTTTTCTCTATTCGGGTCAACCTCAGATACTGGGCCCCGTGGCGGTTGAGTTGGGCAGGGGGTGTCGGGTCAGCGGTGTGTCCACCCTGTGTGGCCGTCCCGGGTCAAGCCTCAAGGTGGGGGACAACGTGGACATAGGGTGGCAGAACACCATTGCCTGCGGCACCCGTGTGGTCCTGGGAGACAATGTCCGGTTGGCGCCGAGGGTGCTGCTGGCGGGCTATGCGGGTCACCCTCTGGAGGCGGACGCCAGAGCGGCAGGAGAGGCGGAGCGTCCGGACCAGGCGAGGGCGATAGTGCTGGAGCGCGACGTCTGGCTGGGCACTGGCGTCATGGTGATGGCCGGCGTCACCATAGGGCGCGGCACTGTCGTGGCGGCGGGCTCTGTGGTGACTCGGGATCTCCCCGAAGGGGTGCTGGCAGGGGGCAATCCTGCCCGGGTCATTCGTCCATTGGAGGAGACAGTATGAAACCAAGGATGCTGATATTTGGTGAAGACTGGGGCCGCCACCCCTCAAGCAGCCAGCACCTGGCCCTGGCGATCCAGCACCAGGTGGAGATCACCTGGGTAAACTCCATCGGTCTGCGACAACCTCGATGGAGCGATGTTGGCCGGCTATTGAGTAAGGGGCTTGCGTCCGGCGCACACAAAGGCCAGCAGGCGCCCTTTACCGTCATTGCGCCAAAGCTCTGGCCCCTGGCCAGCCAAGCTTGGATACAGTCGTTGAATCGTCAGGTGCTGAAGTCTCAACTGGCCGAACACGGCCCGTTTGATTACGTCTGGTGCGCGCTGCCCAGTGCCGTGGAGTACCTGGACCTGTTTCCTGAGAGCCAGGTGATCTACTACTGCGGTGATGACTTTGATGCCCTCTCCGGCGTCGATCATTCCAAGGTGGCGCCACTGGAGCGGCGCCTGCTCAAGAAGGCCCACCTGGTGTGCTGCGCCTCCCAGGCCCTGCAGCAGAAATTGGGCCCTGACTCCTGTCATCTGCTGCCCCATGGGGTGGATCTGACCCACTTTTCCAGGCCTCAGGAGCGTCCGGCCGATCTTCCCTCCGGGCCGGTTGTTGGATTCTATGGGGCACTGGCGCCCTGGCTGGACTTTGAACTTCTGGCTGAACTGGCGGATCTGATGCCTGAATGCAACCTGGTGCTCATTGGCCCTAATCTGGCCTGTCCCGGTGACTTGTTGCAACGGCCCAACGTTCATTGGCTGGGTCCCAGGAGCCATCAGCGGCTCGCTGCCTACGCACAGCACTTCGATGTTGCCCTGCTGCCTTTCAGGGACTGCCCTCAGATAAAGGCCTGTAATCCGTTGAAGATGCGAGAATATCTGGCAGCAGGGTGCAGTGTGGTCTCCACCCGGTTCGATGCGGCCATGGAGCAGGCTGGGGTGGATGTCACCTCGGGCAGGGAGGCGTTCCTGGGACAGGTGTTGATGCGACTGATCCATCCTGCCTCTCGGGTCGAGCAGCGAATGTCAGTCATCGGCCAGGGGTGGAAAGACCGTGGCGATCAGCTTTTGCGACTGTTGCAGTTTGCAAGGGGCTAGATAGGGTTCAGTTTAACATGTTGAAGTAATTGACTAAATAATAGTGGCACGGGGTGTGCAGACCATTGATATCTGGCCCAGCGGGAGAGACCGATGAAATGGATACCCTTAGTGCTGCTGTTACTCCTCGGCGGGTGCGCGTCCACCGCCCCTGACGGGGCACTGTCACAACCCTCAACGGCCCCTCAGACCACACTGACCTGGCCACAGGACGGCCGAGTGCTCCTGTGGCTGCAAGGGCAGCTTCCCAATGAGCTGTTTCGCGCCCAGAAGATGAGTGTGGTACTCGGGCCCCTGCCTGAAGCACCGGCCTGGTATTCGGCCTTTGTGGCGGAGCAGAGGTTGGCGGAACTGGAGGATGCCCTGCGCGCCATGGGTTACCAGGGCAGGGTGGAGGGCAGCTATCTGCCTTCGGCGACCCCGGACCAGGTCCGGCTTGGAGCCTCCTATGCCTATTGAACAGGCATTGATCTTTGCCTATCGACTGCTCTGTCAGCTGTGGCAGAAGCGCTACCTGGTGGTGATTCCGGCCCTGGTCACCGGACTGGTGCTGGCTCTGCATGCCTTTTCTGGTAAGGCCAAGTACCAGAGTCAAACCTCATTGCTGTTGCAGGAGTCGGCCCTGTCCAACCCGTTTTTGAAGGACCTCTCCGTCTCGGTACGTTTGAAAGAGCGGCTGGACGGCCTTCGCGCCCTGTTGCACAGCCGTTATGTCATGGCCGAAGTTGCCGGAGAAGCCGGATTGACCTCGGACACCATGGCGGACAGTCAAAAGGAGATGGTCTATCGCAGGTTGGCTTCTGCGACCCACCTGCATCTCAGTGGCGACTCCCTGGTCACCATACGGCTGCTCTGGGATACCCCGGAACAGGCCCAGCACCTGCTGAGCCTGATCAGCGAGAGCTTTCAACAGAGGCTGATGGACCCGGGGCAGCGTGCGGTGGACAACTCAGAGCGCTTCCTCTCTGAGCAACTGTCCCAGCAGGAGAGGAGCCTGGCTAAGGTGGAGGGGGAGTTGGCAAGCTTCAAGCAGGAGCACGCCAACCTGCTTCCCAATCTGCTTGGGGCCAACAACATGGCCCTCCTCGAAGCCGAGGCACAAATCCGCAGCAAACTGGTTGAGCTGGAGGGCGCCCGGGCGCAATGGGGCCAACTGAAGAGCCAGCTGAAGATGGCCAACCCCATCGTCAGTGAGATTGAGAAGCAGATCGTCTCCACCCGGGCGCAACTGGCGCTGCTCAAGAGTCGTTACACCGACCGTCACTCCAAAGTGAAAGGGGTGAAGGCGCGCTTGGATCAGCTTCAGCAGGAGAAGCAGCGACTGCTCCAGGAAACCGCGTCGGAAGAGGACCGGCACCTGGAGGAACTTTGGCACCTGGCCACCACCTTCAAGCCGGAAGAGGGGGACAACCAGGCCCCTCTGCTGGTGTCTCAACTTCAATCGCTGCAGGCCTCCAGCAACCTGGTGGTGACCCTGGAGGGAGAATTGACGGTGCTGGAAGCTCATAAGGCCTCCATCCTCGAACGGATGGGCCGCAGTGCCGAAGTGGAACAGCAGTTAGCGGAGCTGGAGCGGCTGGCCGAGGGCAAACGGGCCCTCTACAGCGAGCTGTTGGAGCGCTACGAAAAGGCGCGCGTAACCGGTCAACTGGGCCGGTTTGAAGCACCAGAGAAGGTGAGGGTGATCGATCGGCCCAATTACCCTTCCGCTGCCATTGGTATGCCCTGGTGGCTCATGGGTGTTCTGGGGCTGTTCGGTGGCGCAGGCGTTGGGGTGGCCCTGGCGGTTCTGGGGCTGTTGTTGGACAGGCGAATCTATCGACGCGAGCAGATCGAGGCCCTGAGCGGGGCACCAGTGCTGGCGGAGTACCTTGTGGAGGGTGAAAGATGAACAAGCCGGTATTGGTTCAATTGGTGCAAAAAATGGCCGTTGGCGGGCTGGAAACCATGGCTCTGACGCTGGGTGAGCGTCTGGAGGAGCACTTCGAGGTGCACTATCTCTCCCTGGAAGGGGAAGCCGACACCCTGATGGAGCAGTGGCCCAGGCTGTTGCAGCTCAAGCGCTTCAGCGCCCTGAATAAGGGGGCTGGTGTCGACAGCGAGCTGGTGAAATCACTGCGTCGCTACCTGAAGCAGTACAAGGTGACTCACTTGCACAGCCATCACATTGGCCCCCTGATCTACGGCGGTGCGGCGGCCATCGGCCTGGGTATTGAGCATGTTCATACTCACCATGATGGTTGGAGCCTGACCCTTGGTCGTCAGCGGCAACTGACTCGCCTAGCCGAAACCCTGTTTCGCCCGGCGATGGTGGCCGATGCCCGGGCCGTGGCCCGGGCCTATGAGCAGCAGGGGTGCAGAATTGAAAAGGTGATCCCCAATGGGGTTGCCGCCTCGCGTTTCCTGCCGTCTGACCAGCAGGCTGCGAGAAGGCAGTTTGGCCTGCCAGGGCGGGCGCTGCTGATGGGTACAGCCTGTCGTCTGGAGCCGGTGAAGGGGGTCGATAGGCTTCTCACTTTGTTGACCCGGCTGCCCGAGGAGGTGCATCTGGTGATTGCCGGGCAGGGCAGTGAGCGGGAGAATCTCCAGACCATGGCCGAGAATTTGGGGGTCGCTAAGCGGTGTCATTTCCTTGGGCAGGTTGAGAGGATGGAGCTGTGGTATCCGGCCCTGGACCTCTTTTGTCTGGCCAGCCACCATGAAGGGGCGCCCATGTCCCTGCTGGAGGCTCAGGCCTGTGAGGTGCCTGTTGTCGCCACCAATGTCGGAAACTGTCGCGATATGGTATGTACCAAAATGGGGTGCATAGTCGGCGGAGACAAGGTGGAGGAGTGGCTCAGGCCGGTACGCCGGTTGTTGTCGTTGAGCCGACAGAGCCGGGGAGTGCTGCGGAGATTTGTGCTGAGCCATGGCAGCGATACCACCATGGCGCAGCAGTATCTGACCCTGCTGGAGGAGAAAGCATGATGGTGTTAATTCTCTGGATTGTGGTTACCTCTCTGCTGGTGATCAACCTGGTGCTCTACCCCAGGTGGATGGGGTGGCTGGCCGCCCGTAAGACCGGGGCGTTTACCCATTTGCAGAGTCAAAGGGTGGATCGCATCACCCTGGTGATCCCCTGCTATAACGAAGCACGGGAACTGGGCTTCAAACTGAACAACCTGATCAGATTCGCCAAACCCTTATGTCAAGTCGAGGTGGAGGTGTTGCTTGACGGTTGCCGGGACAACAGCGCTTCTGTGGTTCATCAGTTCCAGCCAAGGTTTGCCCAGGCCGGGATGCGCCTGCACAGCCGGGAGTTTGCCGACAATCGGGGTAAGGTTCACCGGTTGAATCAGGCTCTGGCCCGCCTGAAAGGACGCCCTGGAGAACTGGTGCTGTTAAGCGATTGCAGCGCACTGCTCGGCCGGGACACCCTGCAACTGGCCGAGCAGCGTTTTTGCGACCCCCATCTGGGGGCCCTGGCTGGCCGGTACACCCATGGTACCGACAGTCGTCTTGCCCGGCATTGGGCGGGGCTGAATCGCTGCCGGGCCGGGGAAGCGAGCCTGGGCGCGGTGATGGGCGGTCCCGGCGCTTTGTTGCTGCTGCGCAGTGAGTGCATTACCGAGCTGAAGGCGGATTGCATCAACGATGACTTTGAATTGGTGATGGGGGTGTTGAGGCAGGGATACCGCAGCGGTTATGACCAGAGAATGCGGGCAGTAGATGTGGCGCCCCGATCGTCAGAACGGCTGTTCGCACAGAGGATGCGCATTGCCGCAGGCAACCTGCAGCAGCTGGGTTCGTTGGTGAAAACCTTGCCGATATTGCCCTTTTCGGCGCGCGTCGCCGGTCTTTCAGGCAAGGGGCTCAGAGCCTTCGTGCCCCTTTTGATGCCTCTCTGGGGGGGATTAACCCTGTTGCTGCCCGCCCAGTTTCCCGCCACCGCTCCTTTGCTGTGGCCGATGCTGGCCTTGGCACTGGCCATGGTGGCGTTCGCCCTGATAAAGCCCAAGAGTCGGATCGGCATGGTGATGACCGCCCTTAGCGGGGCTCTACTGGGGTGTTGGTGCCGATTGACCGGGACCCGTGTCGGATGGAGCACTGTGGAGGGTGGATTCCAGCCTCTCATGGTTCGCGTGTTCAAGCGTGGTGTCGACCTGTTGGTGGGTGGTGCCTTGCTGCTGCTGACCCTGCCACTGTTTCCCCTGGTGGCTCTGGTGATCAAGTTGGACTCTCCAGGCCCGGTATTCTATCGGCAACTCAGGATTGGGGCCCGATACGATGACAGAACGGAGCTGTGTTATGTGACCAAGTTTCGATCCATGGTTCAGGATGCAGAGCAACAGGGCGCCCGCTGGGCCTCCAAAGGGGACTGCCGGGTGACCAGGGTGGGTCGCTTCATCCGGGCCACGCGTCTTGATGAGCTTCCTCAGCTGTTTCAGGTGCTCAGCGGCGAACTTTCCCTGGTGGGGCCACGCCCGGAGCACCCCCGGATCTGTGGCGAGTTGGACGCTCAGTTACCCTTCTACCTGGAGCGTACGTTTGAACTGCAACCTGGCATAACCGGCTTGGCGCAGGTACACCAGTCTGGTGACACCAACCTGGAGGACGTCAAACAGAAGCTTCTCTATGACCATGCCTATGGCGCGGCGTTGTCGGCGCCCGCCACTTACTTCGCCATGGAGTGGCAGGTCCTCAGGAGAACCGTGATGGTGGTCCTGGGCGCCAAAGGGCATTAACGGCCTGTTGTGGCTGCGCTGCGCCAGGGAAAAACGAGGGGGGGAGCCCCCCTTATTTTGCAAAACGGTTATTGCAAAACGCATTGAACTCTCTGAGGCTTTAACTAAGTGCATGAATATTAATGTTTATTACGGTTGGCATTCTCTTTGCTGAAGCCTAAGGGCCGGAACAGTTCCGGCCCTTACGTTTATTGGGAGAGTGATCATGGCTATTCAACTCGATCAGACACTGGCACCCACCAAAGTGGCGGCCCCCCAACAGTTCGACATCGACCACATCGCTCCCATCAAAGAGAGCTTTGAAAACCTGCTGGAGGACAGCAGCCAACTGGTGGTGGTCGATCTGTCCCGGACCGAATTCATCGATTCCTCCGGCATTGGCGCCATCATCTACCTGTTTAAGCGCCTCAAGAGCCAGCAACGTGTCCTCCAGCTGCATGGGGTACACGGCCAACCTAAGCGCATTCTGACTATGCTCAGGGTGGATCGCGCCATTCCGTTCGTTGGTGGTGAGGTGGCCGCATGAGAGGGCTGTTGGTCGTTGTGTTGCTCAGTGGCTGTGCTCAGTGGCCCGAGCAGGGGCAGGGCGGCATGGCCGATGAGAAAACGCCCTGGGAGAGCTACCTCAACTCGCCGGCCTTCCAGCAGGAGCAGCAGCAGTTGAGGCAGCGCACGGTGGAGGCGCAGATGGGCCTGGATCTGCTGCGCCTGCGCGGTTCCATGGCCTGCTTGCCCGCCCGCCAGATGCAGGCAGAGCTGCTGTTGGCCCGGGTCAGAGGTGAACTGGCGGACGGGTTGTTGGCCGATGCCGCGGAGACCATGTTGGTTGTTGAGGATCAGGTTCATCGCCTCGGGGTTCGACTCAATTATGTGACCGCCAAGCTTGGCTGTCAGGCACATCGCCCGTCACCCGTCGCCGCCTCTTCCCTGAGCCAGCTCGGTAACAGCCAGGTAAGCCGGCTGCTCTTTTCCGAGCAGTTTGCCGATGATCAGGCGGAGCTGTTGCCGGAGTTTCAACAGCGGTTGGCGTACCTGGCCACCGAGCTGATGGCACACCCTCACTGGCACCTGACGATCACCGGACATGCGGATCATCGAGGCAGTGAGGAGTACAACCACACCCTGGCCGCCCACCGTGCCCAGTCGGTCTCCGAGTTTCTGCTGAAGCAGGGGGTACGCCAGCATCAGCTGACCCTGGAGACCAGAGGAGAATCCCAGCCTGTTGGGGACAACACCACCCCGACCGGGCGGCTTGCCAACCGCAGGGTCACTCTGGTGCTGTCCACCAATGAGGATGACTCCGAACAGGTGGCCCTGCGCCACTGGGACGATGCGTCGAGGAGAGAGTGATGAGATACCTCTGCCTGCTAGTGTTGGTGCTGGTGATGCTGCCTCTTCAGGCCGAAGAGGAGCGGCGGCTGAAGCCCGGGGACAGCCTGATGGTGCTGTTGCCTGGCGAGCCAGACTTTGACCAGCCTTTCCAACTGGATAATCAGGGAAAGATCCGATTGCCAGAGGCGGGCAGGGTGGCCCTGCGTGGTAAGACCCTGGAGCAGGCAAAGGCCACGGTGAAACTGGCGCTCTCCAGTGTCTACATCAACCTGGATCAGTTTGACCTCGAACTGGAAGCCCCGCAACTGCTGATTCGGGTGCTGGGCTATGTGGATGCTCCGGGAGAGGTGTTACTGCCGGCAGACGGAAATGTGCAGATGGCGATTGAGGCCGCGGGCGGCCTGCGTCCCGGTGCCCAGTTGGACCGCCTTCAGGTGCAGCGACAGGAACAGATCATACCCTTCGACTACAAGGCGTATCTGGACAGCGGGGATGACACCCTGCTGCCAGCACTGAGGAGCGAGGACAGGCTGTTCGTCCCGGCTTCGCCGCTCACCGGCAATGTGGAAGTGAATTTTGATGCCCGCTCGCTGATCGCGGGGGGAGATGGCGCCGGCAAACGGGAAGCAATCACCCTGTTTGGCGAAGTACGAAATCCCGGAACCTTCTCCATTAAGGGCGAGATGAATCTGGTGGATGCCCTGATGCGGGCCGAAGGGGTGACCCGCTATGGCGACGTCAGCCATATCCGGGTGATCACCGACAATGTGCCTTACCTGTTTGACCTGAAAAGCTACCTGGATGAAGGGGAGTCCCAGACGTTGCCGCCGGTGGGGCCGGGAACCCTGGTGTATGTCCCCATTCAGGTCGACGTCGTGTCCAACACCCAAAGAACCGTCTATGTGATGGGTGAGGTCCAGCAGCCGGGAGCCTACGAAACCGGCGATCAGGTGACCTTCCTGGACCTGTTGGCCAATGCGGGAGGACCGACACGCTTCGCCGAGACGCGCAACATCCGCCTGTTACGCCAAAACCAGAGTGTGGTCGAGGTGGATCTGCTCTCTTACACCGAGAGCCGACAAACGACCCCGCTGCCTGCCATTGAGCCTGGAGATGTCATCTTTGTCCCCGAGAAAACCGACGTGAATGAGAAGTCCTGGCTGAAGATCCCGTCGGATCGGGCGATCAAAATTGTCGGCGCCATGAACAAACCGGGCCGGTATGAGTGGGATGATGCCATGTCCTTCCTGGACCTGTTTGCCCATGCGGAGGGCCCTAAGCAGCATGCGAATCTGGCCGAGATTGAGATTCTCAAGGAGAGTGGCGAAAAGCGCCTGTTCGACCTGGACAAGTTCATCAAGCAGGGGGGCAGCTACGCCGCGCTGCCGGATCTGGAGGCAGGGGATACCGTCATAGTCAACGAACTGCCCTGGGACCCCACGGACAACAAATCCTCCTGGATCCGTCAGGGGCCGGAGAGCTCCATCTATGTCTTTGGCCAGGTAGAGTCTCCCGGGCGTTATGCCTTCACCGCCCAGCTGAGTTTCCTGGACATCCTCGCCGCGGCGGACGGCCCCACCGATGAGGCCGACCTGGGTCAGATTCGGATCACCCACAGAGACGGCAGCCAGGCCAGGGTGACTCAGCTAAACCTGGCGCGTTACTTCGAAACCGGCGACGAAAGCGTCTTGCCCAAGGTGCTGCCGGGGGACACCATCTTCCTGCCTCAGAGAGACAGGCAGTGGCTGGAGAAGCCTGCTGAGCAGGTGGTTCGCCTGATGGGGGCGGTCAACAAGCCGGGACGTTACAGCTTCGATGACACCATGAACCTGCTGGATCTGCTGGCTGAGGCCGGAGGTCCGAAGGAGAACGCCTACATCGAGAAGATCATCGTCGTTCAGCACAGCTGTTGTGAACCTCAGGCCAGGGTGTTTGATCTCAAGGAGTTTGTCATGAGACCCAACTATGCGCAGATCCCGGTGTTGCGCCCCGGTGACACCGTTTACGTGCCCAATGAGGAGCAGTCAAACTGGCACGTGTTCATCAATGGGGTCAGGGATGCGTTGAGCATCGTTGCGCTTATTGCCCTGGGAGGTGCCATATGATTGTGACCCGTGACCCGTTTTCGGGCCTGACCACCATGCTGGAACGCAAAGCGGTCTCCAGCCTGGCCGTGGCCGATCTTGGCGGGGGCAGCGCCGCCTGGGTCAGCAAGGCCCTTGCGGCGCGGCTTCAGTCACTGGGGGGGACCACGCTGATGGTGGGGCTGGCGGAGCAATCGCCTGCCGCCTGGAGCCTGGATGATATCAGCGCTCACACTGCCATCGGCGACCGGAGTGGTTTGGCCTATCTGGGGGCGCCACAGCAGGACAGGCCGCTGCAGCTCAACAGCCTGGTTCAGGCGTTGCTTCGGTGGCAGCAAGAGTTCAGCACTGTGGTGGTGCACGCCGGCTCGGCCCTGGATGAGCGGGGCATTCTGGCTATATCCGGTTGCCAGGGCGTGCTGCTGGTGGTGGATGGCGGCCGGGACGACGAAGAGAAGCTTGAGCGGCTGAAGATTCGATTGAATCACCAGGGGGTCGTGCTGATGGGGGTGATTCTTAATCGCAGCGCGTTGCCCGCATTGGGACGAGAACTGGCGAGCTCACTGTCGCGGCGCCTCTGCTGGTTGTCCCACAAATCCTGGTTTGGTCGCCTGCAGATCTGGTTGAGGGAAAGCCGCTTTCTCAATGGCCGTTGGAGCTAAGTCCTTGTTGAACCTCGCGGAGGTAAATTAATCAATATTTTTTAGTCACTTCCTAGTAAAAGCGTCCTTGAGTCACCTACAATTTTATCTGTGTAGGCATAGAGGGAGCTTTGCCATGGCGGATTTGCAACATCGTGTATTGCTGATTGAAGACACCGAGTCTCTGGCTCGGGTGTACCAAGCCTATCTGAAAGAGAGCAGTGTCCGGGTGGAACATGTCACCACCTTCGCCCAGGCCAAAGAGAGCCTGGTCAAGCAGTTACCCTCTCTGGTCCTTCTCGATCTTCACCTTCCCGACCAGGACGGTATCGACCTGCTCAGGATGCTGCACAACAGTGGTTGTACGGTTCCGGTGATCGTGATCACCGCCAACAGCTCCGTTGAAACCGCCGTGGAAGCGATGCGACTCGGCGCCTATGACTTTGTTACCAAACCGGTGGAAGCTCGGCGCCTGCAGGTTACTGTGCACAACGCCCTGAATTACTACGCCCTCAACCGCCTGGTTGACCAGCTGGAAAACCGCCAGGCCAGAGCCAGCTTCCATCAGTTCGTGGGGGCCAGCACCTCGATGCAGGCGGTTTATCAGATGATAGAGCGCAGTGCCCGCAGCCGGGCCACGGTGTTTGTACTGGGCGAAAGTGGGACGGGCAAGGAGTTGTGTGCCGAGGCATTGCACCAGGAGTCGGCACGTCGGGAGAGTCCTTTTATTCCCCTGAACTGTGCGGCCATACCAAAGGAGTTGGTAGAGAGTGAGCTGTTCGGGCATGTGAAAGGGGCCTTTACCGGCGCTCAGAAAGAGCGCCAGGGGGCAGTGATGGCCGCGAACGGTGGCACCCTGTTCCTGGATGAGATCTGCGAGATGGAGTTGGATCTTCAGGCAAAACTGCTGCGGTTCCTGCAAACCGCCACCATTCAGCCTGTCGGCAGCGATGAACGCATCAAGGTGGATGTGCGCATCGTCTGCGCCAGCAACCGCGATCCCTGGAAAGAGGTGGAGGAGGGCCGTTTCCGTGAGGACCTTTACTACCGCCTCCACGTTTTACCCATCCACCTGCCCCCATTGAGACAGCGTGGCGACGATATTCTGTTGCTGGCAAAACGCTTCCTGCAAAGCTATGGCGCCGAAGAGGGCAAACGCTTCGTTGGCTTCAGTCGGCAGGCGGAGTGGATCATGAGCAAATTTGGCTGGCCAGGTAATGTCCGGCAGTTGCAGAATCTGATGCGTCAGTTGGCGGTGATGCACCCGGGCGGTAAGGTGGCCAGCGAAGATCTGCCGCCACCGCTTAACCGGATTGCCTGTGACGATGGCGCAGAAGGGGCCGCCCAATTTCAGTGGGCCCGTCCCAATCAGCAGGCTGGCACGACAGATACCCCGGATGTTGCCGCTGCGGTGCCCGAGCCCCAGTCACTGGCGGACATTGAACGCCAGGCCATCGAGGAGGCCATCGAGCGGTGTAACGGCAACATCACTCAGGCGGCAAACCTGTTGGAGGTGAGCCCCTCCACCATCTATCGCAAGATGCAGGTGTGGCAGCAGGCATAGTCAGGCCTGCTTATCTCTGATGGTTGACCTGGGTGCGTCCGTTATTTTGCCGGTGTCCGCCCCACACTGACGATAGAGCCTCAGACACAGGGCCAGGCTGCTGCGGCCACTCCAGTGGCGGGCGATGCGAGTCCTGGCGTTGGCACTCAATGTGCGCAGTCGGGGCAACGGCTGTGCTGCCATCTCAGTGATGGACTGTGCCATGGCTTTCATATCGCCGGCATCGACCAGTCTGCCCACCTGGTTGTCCACCAACTGAGACAAGTCGCCCACATCGAACGCTATCACCGGAACGCCGCACGCCATGGCTTCCAGCGCCACCATTGGCAGTCCTTCGTACCTGGAGGGCAGCACCAGGGCGTCCAGGTCCACCAGTCGTCGGGGCAGGTCGTTGACCTGGCCATGATGAATGACGCCACCGCCTTCGACAAGGTGAGCCAATTCGCCATCGCCGAAACTGTGCCAGTGATACTGAGGCAGGGAACGAGCGAGGGCAACATAACGATCAAACCCCTTATCGGCACAGAGACGTCCGGCAAAGCCCAGAGAGAAAGGGCGGCCAAATCCGGATTTAAGGGCGGTCGGCTGACTGACCCAGTTTCGGATCAGCCGGCAATTGTCGCCCACTCTGGCCTGAATGGCTCGAGAGACCGCCAAATTAAGGCTTAGGGGCGATGTGAGTTGGTCCATCCACAGATAGAAGGCCAGTTTGCCCTTACCCGGATCGCCGTTGTGGAAGGTGGTGACACAGGGGCGGCCGCTTCCCAGGGTCGCCAAGCGGCACAGTATCGATGCCTTGTAGCCATGGGCATGGAGTATGCCATGGCGGTGGTGGTGCTTCAGTTGGGAGAGCTTCTGGTAACTGGAGCCAATTAGTTCAACAAAAGCAACTTTTTGCATCTTGAGTTGCAAAATGAAACTAGACTCTGGGTAGGATGAGATAAGGAGCACTTCAACCTTACGACCCGACAGTGTCAACCTGTGGTAGAGCTGGCAGACATGTGCCTCGATACCGCCGTAATTTCGGCCATCCAGGACCAGTTTGATGGTTGGGAGCATAGGCCATTGTCCTGCAAGAGTGGAACGACAGCGAAAATTCTTGCATCGATGATGCCAAACTGTGGTTCAGGAGCAGAAATTGCCGAAACAAGGAGCGATGATGGCAGTGATTCTTAATGAAAACTCCATACGAAACCTGGCCTGCGATGCTGGCGAGGATCTGCTGGGGGAGCTGATAACAGTGTTTATTGATGAGATGGGATACCGCAAGACCCAGGTCGAGGAAGCCTGTCTGTTGTATCAGTATCAGGAGTTGGCCCACAGCATAAAAGGGTCGGCCCTGACCTTCGGTGCAGAGGCCTTGGCCGAACTGGCTGCTGCCATCGAGCTCCGCGCAAAAGGGGGGGATGACCTGGTCAAGGAGCAGTTGCCTGAACTGGTGGCCTGCCTGGTTGAGACCCGCAACCGGTACCAGGGTTACCTGGACGGCCTGGATTCAGCCTGAATGATCTCATACAGGGCTTGGCCAAGCAGCACCGGGCTGTGATACGGCGAGTCCATGGGCGCCAGAGGGTGATATTGGGTGTGACTGTCCGGGTCAGCTGACTCTCCGTTGCACAGCAACAGGTCCACCTTGATGCCGGTCAGTGTCTGCAACAGCTCCTTCTGTTGCTTTGGCGAGCGCTCTCCCACGGCACCGGACTCCGGTGCCAGGTTTGCGATCATCACCACAGGAACCTGGCGTTTCGTCAATGTCTGCTGTATATCCGCCACCAATAGAGGTGGTGCCAGGCTGGTAATGATGCTGCCGGGTCCAATCACCACCAGGTCGGCTTGCTCAAGCTGGGCTACCGCTTCGTCGCAGGCCAATACTTTGGGGTGAAGTGTGAGCTCAGCGGGCAGGGTGGAGGCGGCATCAATCTCCACTTCGCCCAATCTGGTGCTGCCGTCCCGATAGCCGGCCTTCAACTGAGTGGGCAGCTCTGACATGGGAATCAGGGCATGGGGGACCTCCAGCAGCCGGCACAACAGTTCGACCGCATCACTGGGGCGCACGCAGAGGCTGTCCAGCGCCTGCAGCATCAGATTGCCCAGGTTGTGCCCGTTCAGATCGGATTGGTCGTCGAATCTGTAATCCAGCAGGAGCCTGCCCAGATGATCTGCGCCCACCAGGCTGCTGAGGCAGTTCCTGATGTCTCCAAAGGCGATGCCACCGAAACTCTGTCTCAGGCGCCCGGTTGAACCGCCATTGTCGGTAGTGGCGATGATGGCGGACAGATTCAAGGGGTAGGGGGAGAGTGCTTGCAAAACCCGGCTCAGGCCGTGCCCTCCGCCCATGGCGACGACGTTCATAATGTTGACCGCAGATTAGTCATATATAGTTGAATAATGGCGCATATCTGTCTGAGTTCAAATTTATTGTCCTAAATTTCCCTAATTGCCTTGAACCTCGGGGCCGGTTTTGATTTAATGCGCTGCGTTCGACGACAGGTCGAATTTGGCGCGTTGGCAGAGTGGCTATGCAGCGGATTGCAAATCCGTGGACCTCGGTTCGACTCCGGGACGCGCCTCCATATTGAACGAGAAAGCGGTAACCTCAGGGTTGCCGCTTTTTTCGTATTGGGCTCGCTAAGGCGAAGGGGATTGCAAATCCGTGGACCGTATCTTTGCCCACCCCCTCGACTCCGGGGCTCGCCTCCATATTGAACGAGAAAGCGGTAACCTCAGGGTTGCCGCTTTTTTGGTATTGGGCTCGCTAAGGCGAAGGGGATTGCAAATCCGTGGACCGTATCTTTGCCCACCCCCTCGACTCCGGGACGCGCCTCCATATACAGATAAACGGCTACCTATCGGGTCGCTTTTTTGTGTCTGAACTTTGGTGGGAGTTCGGACTGCAGGTGGACCGAGCCAGGATCAAGTGCAGTGTGATGGGCAGAAAAACGGCCACTGAACAGTGGCCGCTTTCGGTCAGATGAGTGTGACAGACTTGCGATTTTAGACTTTGGTCTATACTTATGGGCCGGCCGTGAGACACGGCCCTCATCATTGTTTTGGCAAGGAGGCTCACGATGAACGCTTTGCAGTTTTTTTGCCTGTACCTTTTTTCGTTCGCTTTGATGTTGTTGTTTATTTTACTTATACCCACCCTGAAGTAGATCAGTCGACTATCCGACAACCGCATACGGCGTTAGAGGGTTGAAAGAAGACTGCGGCGTAGCCCTCGTCGTCGTGTCGTTCCAGTAATCTCAGTGTCAGGTTGTGAGCCCCAACATTGGCCAGGTTACTCTTGGCAAATGAGTTCAGGTACTGCATATGAGGCACCGGTTCGGCGTCGGGCTGATAATACTCGGTTTTCACCTCATCGATGGCCATTTCAAAGATGTTGTCCTTGGCAGAACCATCGATAATATGACCACTCATTGAGATCAATGAGTTGGCATCACCATCCCGGTCAAAGTAACGATAGCTGATACTGGCCTGATCATCCTTCAGGACAAAATCCGCAATCAGATAGTGCTTGGCGTCCTCATTGGCGGTGCGATCGTAGAGTTCGTTTCTGCAGTTCAGAGTCAAATCGGCGCTCATTCCCGTCCCCAGTTTATTGGACACCAGTACGGCGACAAGCAGCAGCAGTACGAACAGATTGATCAGTCTGAAATGGGATTTATTCACAAATTGATACCTGCTTTAGCCAACTGGGATTAATGAACTCAGGCGTTGCCCGAAAGTCACTGATCTTCATGTTTCTAATGTCATGACTCTTGCCCGCACCAAACATGGTGATATTGAGCATCTGCTGATCATGGGAGAGGGCCAGTTTTACTTTTTTCCAGGGAGAGTAGACGCAACCGGAAAACTGGTTGGTCAGTAAATCCGCGTACTTCTGCATGGCACCGATATTGGATTGAGAACTCGTGACAATCTCAACCTGAATCACCTGGCCAAAGTCGTTATGCACCTCCTGGACAGAGGTAGACAGTGGCGGCGTCTGATAATGATGGCTCAGCGTCTGGTAGAGCAGGGGAATGGACACCAGCAAAACGGCGACCACGCTGAGTATCTGCATGCTCCGCACAACCTTGGGAGTCAGGCGTTTTCCTTCCGATTTGACGGGGGCGGATTCGCGCTGGCCCATGGGGACAAACTGATAGCCCTCTTTGGGTACAGTGTGGATGCTGCTGGCCGCGGGTTCGCCCAGGGTGTGTCTTATGGTGAAGATCGCCTTGACCACAGCGGACTCGCTGATCAGGGGAGCGTCGCTGTCACCGCAGCTGAGCTGATGCTTGCTGAGGGTCACCCCAGGGCTTCCAATCAACTGAGTCAACACCAGCAGCTCGCTGCGAGTCAGCAGCTTGGTTTCGCCAGACTCCAGATGTTGCAGGCAACCCTGATCTGGAATGAATCTGTACTGTCCTAAATCCATAGGGGATATCTATATCTATTTAAACAATTGCTTAAGTCATTGTAGGTACCAAGTTTAACAAGGACCGTGATCAGACTCCCTTTCTATTCCGCTCACTGGTGATTTGGTTCCAAACTGTTAGCGCGGTCAACAAGGTGAATCATGACTGCCTGTGATCGATGTCACATCCATTACTCTTATTCCTCAGGAGGTAATCGCCAATTACCACTAATAAGCAGTGTATTAATTTGCATGTGGCGCGAACGCTGGTGTTCCATGTTGTTCGAATGGGGGCTTAAGTTTTGGCAGTCGAAATATTAGTTTGTTCTTAAGTGCCTAGATTACCGGGAGCCGGCTCACATTATCAAGGGGCGTAGATTTCTAAAGTTGATACCGAGGCCACTAAAGAGGGCCACACAACTGAAACCTACCAAGAGGTAATGATGATGAGTATGGACCGTAGAAACGCACTGAAAAACATTATTGGTATCACCACCGTAGCCGCTGGCGCGACCCTGGTACCTTCTTTTGCTAACGCCGCTGACGAGACTTGGGTTCCCACCCCAGCCGACTTCAACAACCTGCAGTATGTGAAGCTGGACCCCATGGAAGTGGCCAAGATCGCCTACGCTGGTGATGTTAAAGATAAGGGTTGTATGTACCAGGTGTTCCACGCACTGGTAACCGCTCTGGCCAACGTAGAAGGCCCAGATCAGGCCAAGTGGGCTGCCATCCCAACTGCACTGTCCGTATACGGCTCCGGCGGTATCTTCGGCCAGGGTACCGTGTGTGGTAACAACAACGCTGCCGGCATGTTCTACAAGTGGGTGAAGATCAGCACCGACAGCGAAGGTAAGAAGGTAGGTCCTAAGACCCTGTCTATGGTTTCCGCTTTCTATGAGCAGACTCCTCTGCCATTCAACGACGAAGCCTTCCTGACCGCCATGGGCGAAACTGCCGCTACCTTTGAAGAGAAGGTTGGCGTTCAGACCGAAGCCCACAGCCTGCTGTGTCACGCCTCTCTGACCCGTTGGTCCGACGCTGCTGGCATCCCAATTACCGCCAAGGGACCTCGCTGTACTCTGCTGTCCGCTTCCATGGCCTATCAGATTGCCGTAATTCTGAACGCCGAACTGGAAGGTGCCGACCTGTCTGGCTTCCCAGGTGAAACCGAAGAGACCAGCGCATGTCTGGGCTGCCACACCAAGGGTGAAAGCCCAATGGGCGCCGCTTCCGTGATGTCCCACATGGAATGTGATACCTGTCACGGCACCCTGTAAGTGTTGGCCATAGCGATAGGAGAATCCTTATGAAAAGAACATTAATCGCGTTAGCTCTGGCTAACCTCGCCCTGGTGGGTTGTGGCAGTGACGACAACAACAATGATGTTGAAAAGCCGCCAGTTGAGCCACCCAAGGAAGAGACCGTTGCCATCGGCGATGCCACTACCATTGCGGTTGCTGGCGTAGCAGTAGACGACACCAGTGGTGTGGTGACCTTTACCCTGGCGACCGATGAAGGCACTGCCATCACCGGTCTGGCGGCAGACACTGCGACTGTGTCCCTGAAGTATGTGGGCATGCAGGCTCCTGCGGAGTGGAAGCATATGTCCGATAAGATGGGTCTGCCAGGTCACGAAGCCAAGGTGTTTGACTGCGCTGGCGAGACCTGCAACATCGCCATCGTAGAGGGCGAAACCAAGGGCAGTTACACTCTGACTCCAGACAACTTTGCGTGGTCTGCCGAGCCTCAAAGTGTTAAGAGCTTGATTTCAGTAGCAACCGAAACAGTCACCGTTGACCCCATCCTGGTAGACAGTGGCGCATAACAATCATCATTGCTGAAAACCTTAGCCGGCCCTTGTGGCCGGCTTTTTTGTGACCAAACGATTATGCCGCAACTCCCACTTTCTGCTCATACCACTTGAATCTGCCTCCGCCAGCGATAAAGATCCTTTACAGGATTATTACATTGGACCCACAGATGAATCAGACAGGACAACGCATTCTGGTGGTGGAGGATGACCCGGTCACCCAGCTGCGCCACGCTGGTTACTTCAAGCAGGCCGGGTATATCGTGGATACCGCCGACAGTGCCGCGCAGATGCGGGAGCGGATGGCCGCCAATCAGTATGAACTGTTGTTGCTGGACGTGAACCTGCCTGACGAAGACGGCATGATGCTCACCCGTATGCTTCGATCCGAGTCCAATGTCGGCATCATCCTGGTGACCGGGCGATGCGACTCGGTGGATAAAATTGTTGGCCTGGAGATGGGGGCCGATGACTATGTCACCAAACCGGTGGAGATGCGCGAACTGTTGGTGAGGGTTAAAAACCTGTTGTGGCGCATGAGTCTGGTGAAAGGGCCTGATCAGCCGCTGGGTGACGACAGCGAGTGTCATTTTGCCGGATGGCGCTTCTCAACCGCCAGTCGTCAGTTGTGGCGGGGCGGTGAGCAGGTCAAGTTGACCAAGGCGGAGTTTGAGTTGCTGCACGCCTTTGTGTCTCACCCACAACAGGTGCTGCCGAGGGAACGGTTGCTGAATCTGATCTCTCACCGTGTCGATGCGCCTAACGACCGCACTGTGGATGTGCTGGTCAGGCGCCTGCGGGCCAAGATGGAGCAGGGGGAGGGGTATCCGACGCTGTTCGTTACCGTTCACGGTGAAGGTTATCTGTTCGGGTCGGCGGTCACTTCGTAGACCGGCATAAAGCCGGGACTGGAGAGGCTGTCGTCCACCAGATCAAGATGGTAGCCCGGGGTCAGACTGATGATACTGGGTCCCAACACCTTGGGCAGGGTTTCGCCCTGCTGCCAGCGGTGAGCCGCGTCGATGGACATCTTGCCCTGAAGCCGCATCTGATCCGAGTTGGCCATCAGGATTTTGCCCCTGAGCAGGGCCCGGTAGACGCCGTGGGTCAGGTAGCTGCTCAGGAGCTTGGTTTTCCCCTCTGCCAGGGGTTGGCGAAGTTCGTTGACCGCCACCTCCGTCGAGACTGCGCCGCCGATGATCAGTTCGGGCACCGGGTTGGTTGCCAGGTAGTCTTTAAGCAACTGTCTCTGTACGGCCGCACTGTTGCTACCGTATAGCTCGCCCACAACCTGCAGCCGGTCTGGCTCGACGGCGTCACCCACTCCTTTGTTGATAAACTGGTTGCCACCTCGCCCGCGAGGACCGTACATGATCAGGGTCTTTACTCGGCTGTGAGGCTTAAAGCGGTTGTTGATATACAAACCGAGGTTTTTGCCCATTTCATACCAGGACACACCGACAGTGGCGATCACCGAATCCGGCTCCACCTGGTTGATGACCGCCACAGTGGGGGTCTTATTCAACTGGCTTTTGATTCTTGAATCAATTTGATAACTGACGCTGCCCAGCAGTACCAGGTCGGCGCCCCAGGCTTGGCACTTGTAGAACTGCTCCACCTGAGTATCCTGGTTGGCGTACCCGCCAGCTTCCATCACCTTTAGCGCCATCCCATACTCCCTGGCCCGCTCTACCATGCCCTGGTTGACGCTGATCCAGTAGCTGTCTTTCAGGTGGGGGTAGAGAGCGCACACTTTGAAGGGGGCAGCCTGTCCTTGCTGGGCGGCAACAAACAGTGTGGCAAATAGTGCGGCACGAGATGGGGTTAACACAGGCCATTACCTGATTTGGGGTACACTGTAGTTAGTGTATCAGAGATGCTGCTGTCGCCTTGAAACTCAATCGATTTTTGCCTAGTCGCTCACTCACTGCCAAGTTGCTGCTGGCCTTCCTGGCGCTGGCTTCATTGTCCGTGCTCTCCTCTCTGGTCGGGTGGCTTTCCCTGTCCGAACTTAAAACCGGCCATGACGCCCTGGCGCAGCGGGCGGTGCCGCTGTTTAACCAGAGTCGAACCCTGGCCGAGTTGGGGGGGCGCATTGTGCTTACCGGTCAGTTCCTGACCCAGGTGGACGATCCCGCCGAACTGATTCGTACCGAGCAGCGATTGAAAACCGATATGGATGCCCTGAACCGTCATATTGGCGAGTTTGATCAGTTCGGCCCCAACAGCCAGGTGAGTGCCCCCCTGTTGTCCACCAGTGAACGGATCGAGGCGCTGTTGTCGGAGCAGGTGCAGCTGGTGGGTGAAAGGCTGGCCCAGGAGCACAATTTCAATCAGGGGCTGGAACGGATCAATCAGGTTGCCCTGGATATGGCCGACCTGGTGGACTCTCAGCTGGCCAACGCCGAAACCGCCATCGTTGCCCGAAGCATCGGACTCTATGAGAGCGGGCCGGAGCGAGTGCGCCACGCCGACGATCTCATCGAAGTGGACCTTCTTCAGCTGCGGCGCATGAGTGAACTCAAGTACAACCTGGTTCGTCTTCGCCAGCAGTTGGTGCTGTTGCCCCAGGCAACCGATCAGCCGTCGGTTGACGCGCTTGGGGAAAAGTTTGAGGTTTTGAGTCGTTACCTGCCATTGATGATTCAGGAGGTCAGGGATCCTGAGCGCCGCAAGGCGATGGAGTCGATGATGACCCGACTGGCTGAAGGGCTTGAACTCTATGAATTTCGGCGTCAGCAGCTTACGTTTGCGCCAAGGCTGGTGGCGTTGAGCGGCCAGGTAGAGCAGGAGTTTGCCCGGCTTAATAGTCGAATGGACGACCTGCTGCTTAGAGCCAACAACGCCATCAGCGATGCCGGAAAGCAGGCGGATGAAGCGTTTCGCTGGTCCCAGATCACCCTGGTGGTGCTCGGTCTTCTGGCACTGGGGGTCGGCCTGCTGTTGGTGTGGCAGGTGGTGCTGAAGGATGTGGTGGTGCGCATCAACTACTACACCAGTGCACTGCTGTCTCTGTCTGAAGGTAGGGTGAACGTCGAGGTGACACCCAAGGGTGAGGATGAACTGAGTCGCCTGGCCGGTGCCATCCAAACCTTTAAGGAGAACGTCATTGCCCGGCGTAAAGCGGAAGCCGAGCTCAGGCACCAGCATAAAGTGCTGGAGCAGACGGTTTCCGAGCGCACCGTTGAGTTGTCGCTGGTGAACCGTAAGCTGGCGGAGCAACTCAAAGTCTCCGCCAAGGCTACCGAGGATGCCGAGGATGCCAGCCGGGCGAAGAGCAGCTTCCTGGCCACCATCAGCCATGAGATCCGTACCCCAATGAACGGCATCCTGGGCATGGCGCAGCTGATGGAATCGGAAAACCTGACCACCAAACAGAAAGGTCAGTTGGCGGTGATTCAGCGTTCCGGCGAATCGTTGCTGGAGGTGATCAACGATGTGTTGGATTACTCCAAGATTGAAGCGGGCGAGTTGGAGCTGGCGGCGGCACCGTACGATCTCATCAGTTTGGCCGAAGAGGTGGTGGATACTTTGGGCCCCGTTGCCCTGGGCAAAGGGCTGACGCTTGAGTTAAACGTGGAGAATGACCTGGCTGCAGCCTATCTGTGCGATCGCGCTAAGGTCCGACAGATCATGATGAACCTGGCTTCAAATGCAGTGAAGTTCACCTCCCATGGCCGCGTCGATCTGTCCCTGGCCATCAAGGCAGGCCAGGTGTGTTTCCAGGTGCTGGACACCGGGCCCGGCATTGAGCCTGGCCGTCAGGAAGCGATCTTTGAACCTTTTCGGCAGGCCGACGCACACCACACCCCTGGCGGTACCGGCCTGGGTCTCTCAATCAGCCGCCGACTGGCCGAGGCCATGGGGGGCACCCTGACCGTCGACAGTCAGACCGGTCAGGGTGCCATCTTTACGTTGTTGGTGGATCTGCTTCCCTGTGAGGCGCCTCAGAGGGGGGTAAGTCAGATAGAGATGCCACCAGCCGGGTACCTGTTGGTGGTGGAGGACAATCCCACCAACCAACTGGTGATCGGTGGATTTCTCGAGAAATTGGGGCAACGGTATCTGTTGGCGTCAGACGGCAGGGAGGCTCTGGAAGCCCTGGAGCAGGGGCCATTCGATCTGGCCCTGGTGGACATCAACCTGCCGGACATCAGCGGCGAACTGCTTAGGCCTCAGTTGGTGGAGCACCACCATCTCGAGTATGAGCGGACGCTTCCCTGCCTGGCAATGACCGCCCATGCCTTCACCGAACAGGTTGAGGCATTCATTGCCAGTGGATTTGATGGCTTTATTGCCAAACCCCTTAAGTTGGAAGAGCTGGCCTCGGTGCTCTGTGGTCAGTCTAAAGTGTGCCTTGCCAGGGAAGAGCAGGGTCATCACGAACTGCTCAACCGGAAACAACTGGAGCAGGACCTGTCTGTACTGGGTGGTGAGACCCTGGCAACCATGTGTAACCGATTCCAAACGGATGCCGAGCAGTTACTTGCCTGTGAAGATGAGCAGTGGAAAGGGGCCATTCACCGCCTGAAGGGCGGCGCAGGGGCGGTGGGTATGAGCGCCCTGGCCCAGGCCTGCGCCGAGCTGGAGCTCTCCGGTGATTGGGGGGAAGCGTCGCGGGAACAGCTCTCCCTACTGTGTGAGGCCAGTGTCCAGGCGTTTGCTTGTTGGCTTAGACAAAAAGGCTGACCGGGAAACGGACGACCCGGTCAGCAATAACGCACTCTATTGGAAGAGCTGCAGGGAAAGGGGAGAGATATCCAGCTCCTGCGTCAGTCCATCGAGCAGGCTAGAGATAAGCAGGGCGATACCTTGATAATAGGGCGTGGTGGCACCCGCCAGCATAAGCTCGCAGAAACGGTCGCTCCAGGGTAACAGGTGATCTCGCAGCAGGTCTTCGGCGACTTTTAGCGGTACACCATTTTCCTGTTTGAGCTCCTCAGCCAACAGGCTGCCCAGAACCGACAGCATCAGCCCAATGTGGTCGATGGGCTCTTTGCTTTGGGTGGAGACCTGAATGCCATGGTGTTGGCAGAATGCGGCAAAGGCCTCGGTAGAGGGGCCGCACAACAGGCGTTTTTCATGAAGGTAGGGTGATCCCCAGGGGATTGCGGTAAGTTCACCTGGCCCCAAAAAAAGCTGGGTGTAGTCTTTCTTCAGCATCGGCAGGAGTGTTTCGTCAGGCTCCTTCAGAGCCTGCTCCAGCAGCGCCAGGCCCCGGCTGCGTTGAGAGTGCTCGCCCGTCTCCGGCCAGCTTTGGGCTACATCATTTTCTCTGAACTGCCCCAAGAGAAATTCGCTGGGCTCAAAGTAGAGCGCGTGGTAGAGGACATTGGCCTGTGCCTGGTAGCAGCTCAGTTGTTCCTGATTCAGCATCGCCTTATCTCACTTTGTTTGTATGGAAAAAAGGGGAGCCGAGGCTCCCCTCCTTGGGGTCTGACGTTTTACACTTCGGCTGAATTTAGTACCTCACCCTCACTGCTGCCACTGGGGCGAGTCAGTCGGTTAGGCGTGATCAGCAGGTTGGGCGAAGTGACGTCGCTGGACGGCATGGGCGCAAAGTTGGGGGCCAGGGCGGCCGGATACTTGGCTTTGAGCTCTTCCATCGGGCCAAAGTCCAGTGCGCGCATGGGGCAGGACTCCACACAGCTGGGCAGCTTGCCGGCTTTGATGCGATCGGCACAGCCGTCGCACTTGGTCATGACGCCCTTGGCACTGTCAATCTGAGGGGCATCGTACGGGCAGGCGCGGGCACAGCTTTCGCAGCCGATGCAAATTGTCGCATCCACCATAACCAACCCGTCCTCGCGGCGTTTGTGCATGGCGCCGGTAGGGCAGGCCTTGGTACACACCGGCTCGGAGCAGTGGTTGCAGCCCAGAGAGGTGTAGTAGGCGAACACATTCTGGCTGACGGTTCCGTCGGCTGACTCACTCCAGGTGCCTCCGCCATATTCGTACACCCGGCGCCAATTGACCCCTACCGGCAGGTCGGAGCGGTCTTTACAGGCGATCTGGCAGGTTTTGCAACCGGTGCACTTGCTGGTGTCGACGTGAAAGCCGTATTGAACATTAGTACTCATTGTAAACTCCTATCAAGCCTTACGGATTTCAACCAGGTTGGTGTGCTGGGGGTTACCCTTGGTGATCGCGGTGGTGCGGTGGGTGGTCAGTACGTTGACACAGCCGCCCTTATCGACGTTGCCGCCCTGGAACCAGGCACCCTGGCCCACAGCCGCCACGCCAACCATGATCCGTGGGGTCACCTTCACCTCTACCTCGATGGTGCCGCGATCGTTGAATACGTGAACCTTGTCGCCGGTCTGCAGCCCGCGTTTGTTGGCGTCGATGGGGTTCATCCATACGGCGTCCTGTACCGCTTCGCGCAGCCAGGGGACGTTGTGGTAGCTGGAGTGAGCACGGCCCTTGGTGTGGTAGCCGAACAACTGCAGCGGGTAGGTCTTCTTGGTTTCGGTGTCCTCATAGCCTTCCCAGGTAGGGACATACTTGGGCAGGGCGGAGATGACGTCTCCCTCTTTGAGCTGCCAGGTCTTGGCTTTCTCGGCCAGACGAGAGGAGTAGATCTCAATCTTACCGGACGGGGTGCCCAGGGGGTTGGCTACCGGGTCCTTGCGGAAATCTTCCAGCACGATGTAGCTGCCGTTGGGCAGATACTTGCGGTGGATACCCTGCGTCAGCATCACCTCTTTCTCCGGCAGATCCGGCGTCGCCGCCTTGGCTTCTGCGTAGAACTGGTTCAGCCAGTCCTCCCGTGACTTACCCTCGGTAAACTCCGCTTCCACGCCCATGCGCTTGGCCAGATCGACACACACCTCATAGATTGGGCGGGCTTCGAACATGGGGCCAACACTGGAGCTCATCTGTACCAGGGTGGCGGTGTCGCCGGCGGAGTAGCTCTGGTAGATCAGGTCTTCGGACTCCAGCCAGGAAACATCAGGCAGCAGGATGTCGGCGAACTTGGCGCTCGGGGTCATCCAGTTATCCACCACCAGGATGAATTCGCACTTGCTCTCATCGGCAATAATCTTGGTGGTCTTGTTGACGTCGGAGTGCTGGTTGATCAGGGCGTTACCGCCGTAGTTGATGATCGCCTTGATGCTGTTGCCCAGCTTGCCATCGCCGTTCTCGTCCAGATCCACACCTTGAACACCGTCGGCCAGTACGGTCATGTTCTCACCGTCTTCGATGGCCTGGGTGAAGGTGAAGAAGGAGATCGCCTTCTTCACCGGGTTGGAGCCGGTGGGCATGAAGGGCGCGGTCAGGTAGGAACCCTTACACAGGCCACCGCAGTTGGTGCCCGGCAGACCCAGTTGGCCCAGCAGGATGGGCAGCATGTAACCGGCCCGGGTGTTGTTTTCACCGGCGGCCTGACGGTTCAGGGAAGCGGCAATCTGGATGAAGGGCGCTTTGGCGTCGGCCAGTTCACGGGCCAGTTCCACGATGATGTGCTCTTCGATGCCGGTGATGGCGGAGGCCCAGGCCGGCGTTTTGGCATTGGCACCCGGGGTTAGATCACCAATGGTGGTGTTGTCCAGGATGTAGGCTTTGTAGCTCTCTTCATAGCCTACGCCGGCGGGCATGGTCTTCTCGTCATAGCCGACGCAGTAGCTGTCCAGGAACGCCTGGTTGACGCGGCCTTTGGTGATCCACTCGAAGGCCAGTGCCTCAAACAGGGCGGCATCGGTACCGGGACGGATGGCGATCCACTGGTCCTCTTTGCCCACGGCGGAATCGGTGTAGCGCGGATCGATGATGATGGTCTTGAACTGCTTCTGACGCTTCTGCATCAGGAAGTCGTAGGCTTCACCGGAGCCACTCATGCGGATCTCGGAGGGGTTGTAGCCCACCATCAGCACAAGATCGGAGTTTTGCATCTCGGAGACGCTGCTGCCTTGCCAGCCAGGACCGGCAGAGCCGTATGTCTGGCCCGCGGCTTCATAGATCTGAGACCAGCTGTAATCGCCATAAGCGTTCAGGTAACCGCCCTTGAGGTTCATCAGCCGGTACAGACACTGCTTACCGGAGAAGTGATAACGGGCACCGGAGTTGTAGGTGAAGTGGATGGACTCGTTGCCATAGTTGTCGATGGTGGCCTGCAGCTTTTCCGCGACCAGATCCAGGGCTTCATCCCAGCTGATGCGTTCGAACTGGCCGCTGCCACGGGGGCCGACACGCTTCATGGGGTACTTGAGACGATCCGGTGCGTAGACCCGCTTACGCAGGGAACGGCCACGCAGGCAGGCACGGACGTCGTGGTTACCGTACTCATCTGTGGTGGTGAACTCAGACTCGATGCGGGTGATGATGCCGTCGCGGCTGTATACCTTAACCGGACAGTTGGAGCCACAGTTCACCAGGCAGGCACTCCAGTTGAGTTTTTCCTCAACGGGCAGCACTGGCGGTGGCGTGGTTTTGGCGGACTCGGAGCTACAGCCGGTAACGGCGGCTGCGGCACTCATTGCGGCGCTCATTTTTAGAAAATTGCGGCGTTCCATAAGTTACCTCTTTTCTTTATCTGGGGGAGGGGAGCGTTCTCCCCTCCCTCCGGTTCGTTCACAAGGAGATGGAGTAGCTCAGCATCAGCTGATGGGCGTTGTAGTTGTGGTCCAGGTCACCCAGGGTGACCAGGCCCTCTACCGCGTCCACGGCTACGCTGGCGTAATCTGTGTCGTAATAGCGCTCATAGCGGTAATCCAGGCGCAGGTGGCTGCGCTCGCTCAGACGGTACTTGGTAAACAGCCCTACAGAGTGGCTGTACTGGTAGTAGTCGTCGAACTGGCTGTTGGCCGCGCCGCTGTTGCTGGATTGGCTGTCGCTGTTGGCGAACAGGTAGTCGCCGCCCACAGTCAACTTGTCCTGAAGCAGGCCGGCATATTCGAAGCCCGCGCCCAGGGAGACAAACTCATCGTTGATCTCTGCATTCCAGCCGTCGCCGCTCTGGTCCGCATCGATCCACTGCTGGCCGGCAAAGCCGTACAGAGACAGTTGCTTATTCACCAGGTAGCTGATGGCCAGTTGGTAGCCGTAGTCGGTGGCGCCGGTCAGGCCCAGCTCGGTGTCGGTGTAGTCGTCGTCGGCAAACTGCAGCTTCAGCTCCACCGAGAGCGACGCCATGGGTTGGTGGCGAAGCTTCACCTCGGCTTCGATGCGGTCGCGATCCGCCAGGTGGTACTTGCGCAGCAAGGGGTTCTCTTCGCTGGAGCTGAGATCGTTGGCCTGGTAGCGGCTGCCGTCGCGCTGGCTGATGCCGCCTTTGAGCTCCACTTTCCACAGGTCCAGGTCGGTCAACTTCAGGCCGGCCCACAGCTGATGCTCGTCGGTGGTCTCCCGGGCGCTGTGGCTGCGCTCTTTGCGATCGAACTGGTAGCCGGCATCCAAACGGTAGCCCTTGGCCAGGCGGTACTGAACCTTGGCGCTGCCACGGGTGTCTTCGCGGTCCAAGAGCACGTTCTCTGACACCAGACCGGTGGTGGCATTGAAGTCGTACTGGGGAAACTCGAAGCTGGAGCTCTGGTTGTCGCGCTCGCTGTAACGACCGGCCAGCTGAACCCGAAGACGGTTGGTGGCCATCAGGGTGTAGCGGGCGTCCATATCCAGGGTGTCCACCTGACCATCCCAGCTTTGAATCGGGCTGGTCTGGGCATTGACCAGGGCGCTGTCCTGAATCATCCGGCCCAGGGAAACACGGCCATCGAATACGCCGCTTTGGCCTCGGAGATTACCGGACAGGGTGACCTGGTGCGCCTCGTTATCAGGCTCGGGGGCCAGCAGGCTGCCGTAGGTGTTGTGGTACACCTCCTGAGTGTCGTTGTCGTAGACGCTGCCCAGGTAGGAGAGGGCGGCCAACCAGTTATCGCCTGCCACACTGGTGGCGGCGGTCAGCTCGTCGCTGCGGCTGTCTACCGGCTTGGCCAGATTGACCGGGCTGGGGGTGGCCACAGAGACCACCTTATGGCCCTGCTTCTCTTCGGTGTGGTAACCCAGGTCGCCTTCGACACTGAAACCGGCCAGATCGGTGGAGGCGCTGATGCCCAGTGAGATGCGGTTGCGCTCGATGCCCAGTACCGGTGAGTAGGGCTGTCCGCCGACCAGCTGATCACCGCTGAAATAGTAGGGGGTCGCCGCCTTATCGCTCTCCAGCTTGTTGAGCTGCCGGTAGTCGGCATAGAGTTCGACGGTGCCGTTGCTTGTGGAGAGGGCGGCATCGCCGTTGTCCAGACCTAAGTTGTGGGCGGTGGCGGTGGTGCGCCAGCCGTTGTCGCTGTTAGCGGTAACCCGGCCATTGAGGGCGCCAAAGGCACCGTCCTCTTCCTGGCCCAGGGCGTTACCGGCGTGGACATCATCCAGTTCGGTATAGCCGGCACCGATGGCAATGTCGCCACTGACGCTGGACGGGGCGACGCAACGCTTGCACTGCCAGTTGTCGGCGCTGACCTTGTCGGTGTTGGCCTTGGACAGGCTGAAGTCGGCGGCCAGTGCCGGAGTGGCGGCGGTCAGTATCGCCAGGGTGATGAGATTGAGTTTCATGAGTCTCTCCCCTTAGCGCTGAAGCGCTTTGCCTTGTGGATGGTTGGAGCCGTGCACCTGGGTGTGGCAGTTCAGGCAGCTGCCGCTGGCGGTAAAGGCAGAGTCACCTTCGGCGCCATAGGGGCGGCTGGCGTGGACATTGCCGCTGTGACACTGCTGACACAGCAGCGGGGCACGCGCCTTGAGCAGGTTGTCGTTCATGCTGCCGTGAGGGGTATGACAATTGCTGCAGTCGTCGATGACCGGCTCGTGTTCCCACAGCTTGGGGCCGCGCTTATCGGCGTGACAGCTGTAGCAGGTGTCATTGAGGCTGATGCGATTGAGATCGGCGTCGGTCTGGCTGCCGTGGGGGTTGTGACAGTCACTGCACTGCATCTCATCCCACTTCATCGGGTGGCTGGAACGCTGATGCATCTGCATCTTCTGCTCGGTGTGACATTGGGTGCACACGCCATTCTGGGCGGTTTTCTCCAGGATGGGGTCGTTGGCCACGTGCACCTGGTGACAGCTGGCGCAGGCCACCTCCTCCAGGTTGTGGGTGGAGGCATGCCAGCTCTGACGCTCGGCGTCTTCATGACAGCTGAGGCAGACGCTGTTCTGAGCCTCGGCGGAGGCCATGGCATCTGGGCCGAAATCGATCATCGGTTCCTTGCCGCCACGGTTATGCTTGCCCTGAGGGCCGTGGCAGGCTTCACACTGGAGTCCGGCCATCGGGCTGTTCCCGGACGTGGTGCCGTGGACACCATCGAACAGGGCCATCACCTTGTCGTTTTTCTTGTGGCACATGAGGCAACTGTCTGCACCCTTGGTGGAGTAGTTGCCCTGATTGAACTTATCAATCAGTGTCTCCATGACCGCATCCTGGCCCTGGTCGCTCCAGGGAGCGGCACCGGTACCGAAAGCGGTGGAGACCAACAGTGCGACTAGCAGAGGACGTTTCATCAGTATCACTCTCTTGTCTGCTTGGGGTTGCGGGTGGTCACCTGAGTGCCACCCATCGGTTTTTGATGAGTTCAGAATAGGGAGGCGGTGTGAATAAGTTGGGCAGGGATGTGAAAGATGAAGAATGGGATATGAAAAAATATGAACAGATGCCGGGATAGTGTGAGTTAAGCCAAAGTTTTGACGCTTTGGCTGTTTTTTGAATGCCTGACAATGTTCAGAACCGTGAACTACCTCAATAGGAGTAAGTGATCTTTTTTCTGGTAAATAGAGCGGTTGATGGTTGAGTGAGAGGCGTTCTCAGTCAGGAGGCTGCCATCATAAATAATATTAAATCAGAGAGTTAAACCTGCATTGTTCGCGAAGGCTTTCCTCTAAGGTATGATGTTGTATTTCCAGATGTACTCAGGAGTTAGGACGAGCATGACCGAGTTGGAGAAGATGAGGGCGGGAGAGGTGTACTCCATGTTCGATGATGAGTTGGATCTGATCAGGGCCAAGGCCGAACGGCTGATCTTCCAGTTCAACCATGAACCGGACCGGCAAACACGCCGGGGCTACCTGGAGGAGTTGGGCGTCGATATGCACCCCAGTGCTCATATCCAGCAACCCTTCACTACCTGTTACGGCTGTCACATCAAACTGGGCGCAAACAGTTTCATCAACTGGGATGCGGTGATCCTCGACCACGGCGGTGTCACTATAGGTGAGCAGGTGCTGATCGGTCCCAAAGTTCAGATCTACACGGTAAACCATGCCCTGGATGCCACGGAGCGCGCTGCCGGTAACGAGCAGGCCCAACCTGTGGTGATCGGCGATCGTGCCTGGATCGGCGGTGGGGTGATCATCCTGCCCGGCGTCACCATAGGTAAAGAGGCCATAGTGGCTGCCGGTGCCGTGGTAACCCGTGATGTGGCTCCGGGGGATCGGGTCGGCGGCAATCCCGCAAAATCATTAGCCAGGAAATAAGAAAGTCAGAAATGTACAAGCCCGCTAGGGATGGTCATGCTGAAATGGGCCAACCATTAGAGATTGAGGGGACAGAGTGAATCGGGTTTGTATCAGGCAAAGCGGTATTGAAGGGGTCGGTCTTATCGACGCCAGCTACGGCAACTTTGCCTTTCGCCGTCATTATCATCTGGAGTTCCACATCGGCCTTATCGTTGGCGGAGCCCAGCGCTATCATTGCCGCGGTGCCAGTCATCGGGCAGCGCCGGGTCAGCTGGTGATCATGCCGCCTGACCAGCTTCATGATGGTCAGGCCCATGATGAGGGAGGATATTGCACTAAGGTGTTTACCCTGGGCACGCCCTGGCTGTCTCGCGCGCTGGGAGAACTGACCCATGAGCAGGAGTTGGGGTTTCTGGAGCATCAGGTTGACGACCCTGCGCTGTATCGGGGACTGGTGATGGCCCATCGGATTCTTGGCGACAGCCATCAGGCCAAGCTGGCTCGAGACTGCCTGCCTCTGGAGATGCTGGAGCAATTGGTGAGCCGCCATGGCTCTGTGCGGATGCGCCGCTCACCCAGATTGGGCAGCCGCGATCTCGATGAGATTCGGGATTATATGATGGACAATCTGGATCAGCCTATTCGGCTGGCGGATCTGGCCAAACTGTGCGGCCTGACGGAAGCGGGCTTGTCCCGTGCCTTTAAATCCGCCACTGGCCTGCCACCTTATGCCTGGCTTTCCCGTTTTCGGCTGGAAAAAGCGATGGAGTGGCTAATGGCGGGGCGCTGCGTCACACAAGTGGCTCAGTCAGTGGGCTTTTACGATCAGGCCCACTTTTCTAAAGTGTTCAAACAGCAGTTCGGCCTAACTCCGGGTCAGGTACGAGGCCGGGGAGGTGAGCCATGATCGCCTCTGAATCCAGTTTGCTGCTCACCCTGGCCACGGTGCACGCCATCGCCCTGGCCAGCCCCGGGCCGGATGTGGCTCTGGTGGTGCAGAGTGCCACCCGTTACGGTCGGCGCACCGGCTTTCTGATTGCCCTGGGGCTGTCTATGGGGATACTGCTTCACTCCATCTTCAGCCTCACCGGCGTCAGCCTGCTGATTCAGCAGCACCCCCTGTGGTTTGTGATCATCAAACTGGCCGGTGGCAGTTATCTGCTGTGGCTGGGTGCGGGGGCTCTGGGTTATGTGCTCAGACACAAAGGGGAGGGGCGAAGCCTGGCCAAGGTCGAAGTGGAGCAGGGGCTGGATCTACCTCTTAAGGCGTTTGTCCGTGGGTTGATGACCAATCTGCTGAATCCCAAGGCGCTGGTGTTCTTTGTGTCGCTGTTCTCCACCCTGGTGCCGGCGGATCTCTCCATTGAAGGCAAGTTAGGCGCCCTGGCGATACTCTGGTCGCTGTCACTGTTCTGGTTTGCCCTGCTGGCGCAGCTGCTGACCTCCAAGGCGTTGCAGGCAAGACTGCAAAAGGCGGCACTGACGCTGGATGGCATCTGTGGCGCGGTGTTTGTCTTGGTGGGCGGTGGCATCCTCTGGAGCACCTTGGCATCACTATAAGAAAACGCTCCCTTGGGAGCGTTTTTTTTATTAGAGAGCCAGTTTCGGGGTTACTTCAAGCAGGGGGGCCATCCGGCTCTGGTCAGCCAGGGTAATGGCGGCCAGTCGGTAAGGGGGAGTCAGCCCCTGTTTCGCCAGCAGTCCCTGGTCCATTGGCAGTTGCCAAGCGTGTTGCCCGGGCTCCAGCCACTGGGCCGACTGCACTAGGTACGCCGGCACCCAATCTCCCCTTGAGTCGGTGGCTTCCAGCCACAGGCTCAATTGGTATCGACCCGGAGCTGAGGTTTGCACCTCCAGTTCCAGCGAGATCAACCGCTGCTGATCCCAGTGCGAGATCAGGTGCGGCGCCAGGCTGAGGGTGCGGCTTATCCGTTTGACGGCCGTCTTGACCGTGCGCTTCACCTCCTTTCCCTCAATTTGTCTGAGGGAGGTTACCACCAGCTCATCCGGAGCTATGCCGGGAAGGGGCAAGGGCTCATCGTGGCCAGACAAGGCCTCGGGCCGGACAGGACCGTCAGTGGAGTATGAAAAAAACATCCATGGCTTACATCAGCAAAGGCGAGATCGGGAGCCGGTAAGGATGAAGTGACCCGCTCCATGCCCTTTGGCTGCCTCGGCGACGACGGTGCAGTGATGGGGAACCGGCCAAGGGGCTCAGTGGAAGGACCGCAACAGATCAGGGTAAGGCTAAGTAGCCGGGTGATCGGGAGTTCGCCGGGAAATAAAAACCGGGCGGCCGCGGATACTGGTTGGGCGATAGTAGCGGCCGCCCGAAAAAATCACAGGGTAAACTGCTGCGTCTGTTGCTCCAGTTGACCGGACAGTTGAGAAAGCTCACCGCTGGAGTCCGCAATGGTGCGGGTGGCTTCCTCGGTCTCACGGATACCGGTATCGATCACTTCGATGTTTCGGGCGATCTCTTCGATTGTGGTGGCCTGCTGCTCGGCTGCGGTCGCGATCTGAGTGACCATGTCGTTGATCCCCTTGACCTCCGCAGACACCTGTTCGTTGATCGCCGTGGCCAATTGGGCGATCTCCTGCACTTCCGTCGCTTGAGTGACGTTGGCGTGCATCATCTCTGCGGCGGAGTTGGTGCTGGTGACAATGGACTCAATGATCCCTTCGATCTCAGTCGTAGACTCCTGAGTCGATTGAGCGAGCTTGCGCACTTCATCCGCCACCACGGCGAATCCACGACCATGCTCGCCGGCACGGGCCGCTTCGATGGCGGCGTTCAGTGCCAGCAGATTGGTCTGCTCAGAAATCTGCTTGATTACACCGAGGACATTAACGATCTTGTCGCTGTTTTGTCTCAGTTGAGTCATCTCTTCGGCGGTGGAGCGGGTGGTTTCGCCCAGAGACACCAGGGAATGGTAGGTATGTTGAATGTGGCTGGTGCCCTCCTGGGCCTTTTTCACCACCTCGTCGCAGACGGAGGAGGCCTGTGAGGTGGTGGCGGCCACCTCAGCGATGGTGGCGGTCATTTGGGTGGTGGCGGTGACCGCCTGAGCGGATTGGCTCTGCTGTTCGGCCGCCGAAGCGCTGGTCTGCTCGGTGACCGTGGCCAGCTCCTCGGCCGTCGTCGCCTGTTGTCCGGCGACCTGGGTCAGTTCACTGAGTACGGCTTTCAGCCTTTGGGTCATCTCACCAAGGGCGCGTTGCAGTTGCCCCACCTCATCGAAACGGCTGACCTCCACCTCTTGGGAGAGATTGCCCTGGGCCACGGTGTGTGCTGCGTTCGCCGCAGCGATAATGGGGTTAGCCAGGGAGCGGCTGAAGATCAGGCCAAACAGGGCGACGGCGGTTGAGACCAGAGCCAGGGTGATGGCAATGGTCCAGGCGGTCTGCTCCAGGCTGGCAAAAGCCTCGTCTGCGTCCATTTCACTGATCACTGCCCAGCGGATGGAACCGATCTCCAGCGCACCATAGGCACTCAGCACCTGATGGCCGTTGTAGCCCTCCACCAGGCCGATGCCGCTTTCGCCCCGCAATGCGGCTCGAATGGAGGCGTTATCGACACCATTGGCCTCGACGGTACCGGCGAAGCTGGCTTCCAGAGAGCGATTGTCCGGATCCAGCAGGGAGTCGGATCTCATGCGGTAATCGGGGCCAACCAGGAAGTTCTCACCGGTTTCCCCCATGCCGCTTCGTATTGCCATGGTGTCTCGAATCTTGTCCGAGGAGAGCTGTAGGGCCAGGAAGTGACCATTGGCCATGGGCTGGGCGATAAAGGCCGCCGGCGAATCGTTGCTGGGAGCGTAAGGAGCGAAATCGGTGATGCCAAAGCTGTGGGTGGACGCGACCTCTCTCAACAGGGTGCCGAGGCCGGAGCTGGCGTAGATCCCGTTAAACATATTGGTCTGGTAATCCGCCTCATGGGTCACGGTGAAATAGACATAGCCGGTCTCGTCTACCAGAAACAGGTCGTAGTAGCCGTAGTCCTGAATGTAGTTGGCAAAAAAGCGGGTGAACTCCTGTCGGGGAAGGTGGGGTACCGCTTGGGCAAGAATCTTGATGTCCACTTCGCGCTCGTGGAAATAGGCGTCGAGCTCTTTGCGTTTCATCTCATTGATGGCAGAAAGCTGGTTATACACTTTCTGTTCGACATCGGCGCGGGATTGAAGCGTGGCGATCAGCGTGGTGATCAGCGCGGGACTCAGGCCGATGAGTAGGAAGGCCAGGGTCAACTTGGTTTTCAGGCTCCAGCGACGGTAGAAGGGTACATCGGCGGCTTGAGCTTCAGCCATGAATCATCTCCCCAAAATGGCCAGGCCGGTGACCTGGTCCAGGTGGTTCGATCCCTGAACGTTTATTAGGCCTCCCACTCCGTGAGATGACTCAATTCTTTGTTTTTTTTGTGTTCGTGGTCACGAATAAGCCTCACGCAGCATAACCCGGCCGGGTTGCAGTTTTGTTAACTTTGTTTTTAAGTACACGTGCGGTCTGCTTTGGCCTGAAATATACTTAATAATAACAATGGTATATATCGCTGTTTATTTCAGAAATAAGCGGTGGCGTACCCCAGTCAATCGACGGGCGAGGGCTGTCAGCCCATCCAAAGGCCCATCATCCTTACCGAGCCGAATTGAGACCAGGGTGGGGGACGCTTCAAATAATTCACAACTTCCTGAGCTATCGCTGATTTTGGTTACAAGGATGTAGGAATGCGCCCGCTAAAGGATATTCTTAAGCAGAGACTTTATTAGGAACAGCCTTATGTTTATGACCGTCAAGCAGCACAGACTGGCCAAAGAGGCTTTGGAATCGACGCTGCAAAAAGAGATTCAGCAGAATCAGCGGCAGTTGGTTGAGTTGGAAGCACGCAACCGCCAGTTGGAGGAGGAGGCTGCACGGCTCGCCCATGAAAACAATCTGTGTCGCGATCTGATGGCCACCTACCTGAGCAGCGGAGAGATGCTGCAACAGATCCGCACCGCCCTGGCCGACAACACCGGCAAGCTCAGAGAGGAGGAGGAGGAGTTGTCCGCCATCGACGCCACCTTCAGTGCCACCCGGGATGCCATCGGTCGCCTGGACCAGCGCAGTCAAAGGGTGTTATTGGAATCCCAGCGCAATGTCGACGCGGTATCTCGGCTTGAGCACTCCACCTCGGGCATCAATGCCCTGGTTTCCACCATCCAGGAGATCGCCGATCAGACCAACCTGCTGGCACTGAACGCCGCCATCGAAGCGGCCCGGGCCGGTGAAGCCGGCCGGGGGTTTGCGGTGGTGGCCGATGAGGTGAGAAACCTGGCCGCCAAAGCCTCAGATGCCAGCGGCAAGATCGAAGAGTTGCTGCGGGAGGTCCTGAGCCAGAGCCGTCAACTCAAAGAGAGCGCAGCGGTCAGCCAGACCTGTATCGAAGAGGTCTCCGCCTCCTCTTCCCAGATCGGCAGCGTGGTGGATGAGGTGATGAATCAGGCGGCCCATATGAAACGAGTTATCGGCAATGTGTCCACCACCACCTTCCTGGATACGGTCAAGCTGGACCACGCAGTGTGGAAGCATGGCGTCTATGAACAGGTGGTGAATAACCGACTCGACGAAACCCCATGCAACCATCAGAATTGCCGGTTTGGTCTGTGGTATGCAGATGTGGGCCAGCAGAGTCAGTACCGCAATCTGGCTGCCTTCGACCGGGTGGACCTGCCTCACCAGAGGGTGCATCAATGTGGAATTGACGCTGTAGAAAGGGCTCGCAGTGGCGACCATCAGGCCTATGTGTCGGCGCTGTCTCAGATGGAATCTGCCAGTGTCGAGGTGGTTACGGCCCTGGAGCAGATGGCCGCGCAGTTAACTGCAAAAGAATCGTAAAAAAAGAGGGCCTCTGAGGCCCTCTTTGGTTTTCTGTGTTCTGATCAGGCCTGATAGAGCTTGGCCAGTTCCATGGCGTCCAGCTCGGGGGCGTCGCCATCAACGGGCCAGTCGCAGCCAATCAGAACGTTGTCCTCATTGAGGTCGTTGAGCCAGAACTCGAAGAAATCCTCCAGAGGAATAAAGCTGGCCTGGTACTGAGACCAGTCATCCACACAGTGCGCCTTGGCGCCCTCTTCGGTGGACCACAAAGGCAGTACGTCGCTCTCCTCAAACTGGGAGGAGTCGCAGATAACCCACTCATCACCCAGACTCAGGCCCCAAAATCCACGGTTCTCAAAGGTGTCGGCAACGAAGGCCTTAACGGATTCCGGGATGGTGTTCATCTTGATCATACTCTCTCCTTAGCCTTCGAAGGGCTCATTGAGCTGACGTTTCAGTACAGGGTTACGGCGAGCTGCTTTGATGTTCTTCAACATCAGTTTAATGCCGCGGGCCAGTACGCTCTCCAGGTGAGAAGCGCGCTGCTCTTCGGAAATGTCGGCGTCCTGGGTCAGGCGCAACGTTTCTGCGGTGGCACCGAGCAGGTTGTAGGTGACAGAGGCGTGCAGGCGCTCAAAGTTACCCAGAATATTCTGGGCGCTGGCGGGCAGACGCTCAAAGTCATGACGAAGGGGTTGCTCCACCGCTTCGTAGATGGAGCGCAGGCCATCGTAGGCCTCGGTTTCCAGGTTGTAGAAGTCGGCAATCTGCTGAAGCTCAGGCGCCAGATTTTGGGTATCGGTCATCATCGAATCCTGTTTGGGGGTGCCCCCGGAAAAATTTGCCGCTGATGGTACCAGAAAGCGTCATCAAATAGCAGGGTTCAGGCCGACCCCTGAATCCCCTGGGACAGAATTGCGGCCTCCGCAGAGAGCCGGGTGTCAGCGTCTGGATCTCTGAGCCTCTCGGCGATGGCTCCACTTTCGCCGTCGTAGTGCCATTGGCAATCAAACAGGGATTGGTAGCGATCATTGCCAACGACCTCGCCAATCACCACAGCATAGAAGCGATTGCCGCGTTCACGCATGGAACACATGGCCATCTCCTGGTCATGGGGCAGGTTGGCCATCACAAAGTCGGACAGGATAACCAGATCTGCCAGCCTGAAGGCGTGCTCCTCCATCAGGTTTAATGCCGATTCCAGTGCCGGCACCACATCGGTTCCGCCATAGAAAGACTGACCCAGGAACCCGAGCAGAGCCGGCAGGGCATCCCCCCCGGAGAGGTTCAATGTGGCCACCTCGGTGGAGAAGTTGATCAGGTAGCAGGGGCGCTGAGCCGATTGGGCGGTCAGAGCCAGGTAAAGACTGACCGCTTTGGCCACTTGTTCCGGGGCCCCCTCCATGGACAGGCTGGTATCCACGCACAGGATCATGGGCCCGTTGTTTTCCTGAAACCGGACGGCGTGATGTTCCCACACTTCACAGGTGACGTACTCCCGCTCCCACCCCCTGCGATCGAAGCAGGCGAGTTGCGATTCCAGGTATCGCAGGTTAAACAGGGTGTCCGCCACCTGTTCGCCTACCAGCGAAAGTTCACAGGGCAGGGTGAGGGGAATATCGCGGCCGCTACGAATGCCGCTGATGGACTCAGGGGCCGGGGCGTTGTCCATCAGTCTCGGCAGCTTGCGCTTGACCTTTATCGGCTCCAGGCGTTCGCCAAAACTGGGCTGGCGCATCTTACCGATGCGTTGGCACAGCTCCATGACCTGGGGGTTCTCCCCAAGGTACTCCGCCCAACGCTTAAGCTGTTCGATGTCCGTGTGGCCATGTTGAACCGCGGAAAAGTCCACCAGCCGGCCCGGATCCAGCCCCAAAGGCTCGAAGTGGCGGCTCAATTCGCTGATCATCTTCAACCAGGCTTTGAGTTGTTCCAACATATCCTGGCGGAAGCCGCTTAGACGCTTGATCTGCCAGCTGGCCTCCAGCCGTTCCAGTTGCTTGCGCCACTCTAGCTGCATCAGTTTGCGTACCAGGGCGATCCCTTTCCCCCGGGTGGTCGCCGACTGTATCTGACTGCGCCAGAAGTGACCATTGTCCGGCACACCCTCCTGATGAAGCAGAGCCTGGAACTGCTGCCACTCCGCGGCCATGGCGGTGCGGTTCTCCCCCTGATGCGCCAGTGACAGCGCTGCGGCATTGAGGTTGGCTCGGTGCTCCAGGTAAGGGTTCTCCTCCTCGAGGATCCGCTCCGCCTCCAGTTCCAGCTTATCCAGGGTCTGTTGCAGCCTGGCGTTGAGCGTCGGCGAGGCAGACAGCACATCGCCGTAGCTCTGATACAGCGACTCGGTCAGTTCACTCTGCAGAGTCACGCCTGCTCCAGGGCCAGAATCTGGCTGCATTTCAGCGCGTGAAGCTCCATATCCGCGATCTGTGCCAGTCGTCCCTCCAGGGCGTTGTTCACCTGGGAAGCAGGCACAAAGGGCGTGTCGCAGCAGTCTTGATACTGCACCAGCTCCTGCTCGGCTATGGCGCGGGAGCGCTCCAGACGCTGCAGGGCATGCTCAACCTTGGCGGTGACTCTGTCCGCTTCGGCGCGGTTTATCTTGTCGCGGCGATCCCCTCTGTGGTGACGGATGCCCGGTTTAAAGCTGTTGACCACCCAGGCGTTGGAGTCGAAATTGCCGCTGTCGTTGTAACGAATGGACAGGGTGCCATGCTCATCAAACTGGCATTGCACCAGCTCCATCTCCTTGCCCAGAGTATCCATGGGATGGAAGGGGCGGCGGGTGTTCATCTGCTCTTGATGCACATAGAAGTCCAGATAGACGGGCTCTTTTCGTGACAGGCCATGCTCATAGGTGGCCATTGCCTTGACATAAAAGAAGCGGTTGCGGTCTTTCTGACGCCGCTCCTCTTCGCCACCAAAGAAGTACTGCTGCGGATAAAACTCAACGGTGTCGTAGACAGCTTCCTGATGGAACAGCAGGGTCTGCAGCTGTTCGTGCCACTCGTCAATCTCCAGATAGAGTGATGCCAGACCTTCACCTTCGGCGCAGGCCACCTCGAAGACGGTCTGCTCCACCAGTTGACAGACCTGCTCTCGGTGATCCGGTTCCGACCACAGACAGTGGCGAAGCAGCAAGGCATCACTGTGGTTGGTCTCGTCACGGTCGTTGAAGAACGCGGAGGCCTTAAGCAGCAGGGCGGCCCTTTGCCAGCGACGGTCTGACACATAGAGGCTGAGAGCATCAGAGCGCTCCGCTATCTGTCGCCGCAGATGACGGATGACTGCCAAGGTCCCACGGCTCAGGGTGACCAGGGTGAGCTCCTGTTGCCAGCTTTGCCACTGGGACAGGGGGATGCGCCCTTCAACCTCCAGGGGCGCGCTCAGCGGCGGCTGCTGCAGCAGGTGTTCGAAGTTGTCCCAGCGGCGGGTGGGGCCGACATTGAGACGGATCAGAAACCGGTCATAGAGTGCGTCCAGTCCCTGATCATCCTGGGGAATCTCATTGGACGCTGCCATCAGTGCCATCAGGGGGACGGGCAGAGAGTGTTCGCCGTTACGGAACAGTCGCTCGTTAATCAGGGTCAGCAGGGTGTTGAGGATGGCGGGGCTGGATTTCCAGATCTCGTCGAGGAAGGCGAATCGGGCGGTAGGCAGGTAGCCGTCGATCTGGCGCAGATACCTGTCCTCTTTGAGCTCTTTGAGTGAGACCGGGCCGAACACCTCATCCGGTGTGCTGAAGCGGTTCATCAGGCACTCGAAGTAGTCGTCGCCCTCAAATGCCTGGGCGATTCGCCTGGCCATCAGGCTTTTCGCGGTGCCTGGGGGGCCGTAAAGGAAGCTGTTCTGTCCGGTCAGTGCGCCCAGCAGGGCCACGGCGAGGGTCTCCTCCCGTTCCTGCAGGCCAACCACCAACTGATCGATAAGGGCTTGAATCTGTGATTGTCTGGCATTACCCATGGGGCTCTCCGCCTGGTCAACTCTTTTTACCATACTACCTCCGCCGCGCTTCGCCACTGAGTGTGGGGGCTTTAAGTTGTGAATAGGGTCACCCTTAGTCTGACCTGGATTCAAATTTCTCCTGTGGTGATGATTCTTTTCTGGCCTCCCATGAATTAAGCTTCGGAAAAAGGGAGAGTTTTATGGATATGAAAACACTGACCCTGTTGGCAGGGGAGCGCAGTACCACCCGCGGCCTCAACTACTTCAATGAGGGCAGGGTGGGCAGCCTGACCATCAGCGGCGATCAGGTGGTGGCGCTGGTGGTGGGAAGGGAGCCCTACTCGGTGACCCTGACCATCAATGCCACGACTCTCGAAGGTGAGTGCTCCTGCCCGGCATCGGGCCACAGTGAGTTCTGTAAGCACTGTGTCGCCGTGGCCGTGGCGTGGGAGCATGAGAAACGCGCGCCCAGTTGGCTGGTGAATCACCTGAAGGGGATGAAAAAGGATCAGCTTATCGAACACCTGGTCAGGCAGATCATGGCCGATGATGATTTGGCCAACCGTTGGCAACGCCGCGTCACTGCGGCCAAGCTAAAGAGATAATTACATTCCCTTTTCAGTTTTTATTTAGATCGGTTTTAAATTGTCGCTGACAGGCGGCTTTAGTAGTGTATGAGCCGAATAATAAGAATGAAGGATGCTCAGTTGCCGATATCCCAGTTTTTCGGGGTTCGCCTCTCCCGCGTAATGTCTGCCGCCATCCGTGGGTGCGTCGGCCTGTTGCTGCTCAGCTTCACCCTATGCGTCAGTGCAGAGGACGCCGACGCGCTGCAGGCGCAGAAGATGGAAGCGGTGGCCGAGCAGTTACAACAGCGCATCAACGGCAAACGCTATTTGCTGGACGCGGTTGGCCAACTGGTAAAGTCCAACCCGGAGATCTCTCAGCATCAGTTCGAGCGTGCCGCAGAAGATCTGATGGCAAATCACCAGGATGTTATTGCCGTGCAGCTGGCACGCGCCTCGGTGATCTCCCATGTCTATCCGCTCTATGGCAATGAAGCGACCCTGGGCCACAACCTGCTTGAAGACCCGCAGCGGCGAGGCCCCATTCAACGGGCCCTCAGTGCCAACCAGTCGACTCTGGCCGGCCCCTATCTGCTGCGACAAGGTGGGGTGGGGCTGGTGATCCGACAGCCCATATTTTTGGATCAGGGTCAGACCCAACTTTGGGGGCTGGCCATTGTCGTACTGGACTGGAACCCGATCGCCGAGCAGGTGGGGTTATCCGATCAGGAGGGGGCAATGCTTTACGCTTTGCGAAGCCTCCAGAAAGACCCGGCTGCGGTGAGCCTCGGGGACAGTCTGCTGTTCAGCTCCCCGGAGGCGGTGATCAAGGTTCTGATGCTCCCAAACGCCCAGTGGCAGCTGGCATTGAAAAAAGAGAGCGCCGGTGAGGTCACCGATGGCCTCACCATACTGCTGTCACTCTTTGCAGGTTTCGGCTTGTTGTTCAGCCTGTTGGCCATGTTGTGGCGACACAGACACAGTTGGCACGCCCCGGCGACGTTGTCTGGCGCGCTGATTGCCGTCAGTGTGGCGGCGGTGATTGGCTATCATCAGGTTGAAAACCGCAACGATCGGCTTCAGGCGGTCAGAGCCGCCGATCATGTGCGTCAACTGATATACGAAAGGGTTCAGGACAATCAAAACTACCTGTTCCTGCTCAGTCAGGAGTATCGCCGGGGACAGCTCGAGCTGGAGCAGTTTGCCCTGCGCGGAGGACGCTTTGTCCAGGACCACCCCGAACTGCTTAATCTCAACTGGGTGAGTCGCGATCTGGTGATCCAGGAGGTCACGCCCCGAAAGGACAATGCGCAGATCCTGGGGCTGACCATCAGCCTGGACGCGCCCCTTGAAGCGGCGTTGCAAGCCAGGGACAGTCGCAGTCCGGCACACACCAGGCTGTTCAAGAATATCCAGGGCAAGTACTCCTTCGAAAACTGGTATCCGGTCTATAAAGGCAATGAATTCCATGGACTCATTGCCGCCGTGTATGACGTCGATCGCCTGATTGACGCCGTAGTGCCAGATTCATTGAAAAATCGCTACCTGATGACGATCTCTTATGGTCAGGACAATCCCGTCAACGGCCAGGGGGTAGGGCGAGAGCTGGTGGTGCCAGGTCACGGGACCCGCCTTTACCTGCAGCCCAGGAGCAACACACTGAGCCGGGAAAGTCTGTTGATGTTGCTGGCCAGCTTCATTCTTGGGGGCGTGCTGTTCTTCGGCATCCGGGTACTGCAGAGGACCAATCTCAATCTGTCCAAGCGCTTTGATGAAGCCAAAAGTGCCCGCGATGCCCTGTTTCGGGAGAAAGAGTATTCCCAGATCACCCTGAGCTCCATTGCTGACGGAGTGATTACCCTGGATAGAAAGGGGCGCGTTCAGAGTCTGAATGAACCCGCCCGTCGTCTTCTCGAGGGCAGTGTCGGCACCATAGAGCAGACGCCGCTGACCCAACTGCTGCCACTGGAGCCACCACAACCGGATCACTCACTGCAACGGCTTATCGCCAGAGTTCTTGTTGGCGAACCCGGTGGCCAGCTTTACGGCAGCATCCGTCGCCGGGGCGACAGGCTCTATCTCAACCTCAGCGCAAGCTGTATCCGGGTCAACGGTGAGGTGGAAGGGGCCGTCGTGGTTATCCACGATGTCACCGAGCTTAACCGGCTGACGGAAGAGTTGGAGTACCGGGTGTGTCATGACGCCCTGACCGGCCTGATAAACCGAACCGAGTTTGAGAAGCGTTGCCTGGAGGCCACTGGCAACGGCCAGCATTTCCTCATCTACCTGGACCTGGATCAGTTCAAACTGGTCAATGACACCTGTGGCCACCTGGCCGGAGACAAACTGCTGACCGAGTTGGCCGGGCTGCTGCAAACCGTGATCCACTCCGGTGACACACTGGCAAGGCTGGGGGGCGATGAGTTTGGGGTACTGCTGGCCCACTGTGACTCGGCACAGGCGCAGGCCAGGGCCGAGCGCATCCGCATTACCGTCAAAGAGTTTCGCTTTGTTCTCGAGGATAAGATCTTCGAGCTGGGGTGCAGCATCGGCCTGGCGGAATTGCACCCGGATCTCGGCGACTATAACGCCACCCTGGCCAAGGCGGATCTGGCCTGTTACATCGCCAAGGATATGGGGCGAAACCGTGTTCACCTGTTTACCAGTGACGATGCCCAGACAACCGCCAGAGAGGGGGAACTTTCCTGGGCGGCCCAGCTGAACACCGCACTGGAGCAGGAGCGGTTCCAGCTGTACCATCAGCCGATGGTGGCCATTGGCAGTGAGTCCAATGGCAAGACCAACTTCGAAGTCCTGCTGCGAATGATGGGCCCTAAGGGCGAAAGCATTCCGCCCGGTGCCTTTATGCCGGCGGCAGAGCGTTTCCATATGGTTACCGCGCTGGACAAGTATGTGGTGGAGCACACTCTGCAATTCCTCGAGCAAAGGCCCGAGGTGCGAGAGGATCTGGGGATCTGTTCCATCAACCTGTCCGGTCAGTCGGTGGGCGACAGCGCCTTTGTGGCGTACCTGTGCCATCGACTGGCGCATTCGCCGATTCAGCCCAGTCAGCTTTGTTTTGAGATCACCGAGACGGCGGCGATCGCCAACCTCCACAAAGCCAAGGAGTTTATCGAGCGGTTACGGTCCAAAGGGGTCAACTTTGCCCTGGATGATTTTGGCTCCGGCATGTCCTCATTTGGTTACCTCAAAGCACTGCCGGTGAATTTCCTTAAGATAGACGGCAATTTCGTTCGGGATATCGATCAGGATCCCCAGGATAGGGCCTTTGTGGAGGCGATTCAGAACATCAGCGCCGCCATGGGGATGGCCACGGTCGCCGAATGTGTGGAGAACCCGCACACCATCGGGTTGTTGGCGGAGATCGGCGTGAATTATGGCCAGGGCTACGGCATCGCCATGCCACGGCCCCTGTCTGAGCTCAAACTCAGAAGCGGTCAACCGCTGTCGGCCTGAGGTTGGTGACCCTCGCCCCATATCCCTGACATTTGAGATCCGCCTCACAGATTGGGGCGGGTCTCAGCCAGTACACTTATGGGCCTTCCGGAATCCGCCGATTCCTGCCAACTGGAACTCCCTGAGTGAAATATCGTCCCCACCTTTTCTCATTGAGATTGGGGCATGCGCTGCGTGCTTCCTGTTTCAATGACCACTATGGCCGTCCCCAACTGATGCGGGACATCACCGCTGGCCTTACCGTCGGCATCATTGCGTTGCCGCTCTCCATGGCACTGGCCATCGCCAGTGGCGTGGCGCCCCAGTATGGCCTGTATACGGCGATGATCGCCGGCGTCCTGATCGCCCTGACCGGGGGCAGCCGTTTCAGTGTTTCCGGACCGACGGCGGCCTTTGTGGTCCTGCTGCTGCCCATTGCCCAGCAGTATGGTCTGGGGGGCTTGCTGATGGCCACCATGCTCTCTGGCGTGGTGCTGATCTGCATGGCACTGCTGAGACTCGGTCGGCTGGTGCAGTATGTGCCTCCGGCGGTCACTCTCGGATTTACCTCGGGCATCGCCCTGGTGATTGCGGTCATGCAGTTTAAAGACCTGCTTGGCCTGAGTGCGCCCGGGAACTTGCACGGGGCAGTGTCGGAAGGGCTTTGGCTGGTGGGGGCTCTGGCCGATGCTCACTGGCCAACCGCCTTGCTGGGACTGGGTACCCTTGGCTTATTGCTATTGTGGCCCAGGCTTGGACTGCGTTTTCCGCCTCATCTGCCGGTCTTGGCGCTGGCGGCCGTCGGGGCCTGGTGGTTGCACCAGCAGGGGGTGTCGGTTGACACTCTGGGCAGCCGTTTTCAGTACACCCTGGCTGATGGCAGTGTCGGCCACGGGGTGCCGCCCTATCTGCCGGCTCTGATCTGGCCCTGGCAACAACCCGGCCCGGAAGGCACCCCCATAGGACTGAGCTGGCCACTGCTGGCAGACCTGCTGCCTTCGGCGCTTGCCATCGCCATGCTGGGGGCCATTGAATCTCTGTTGTGCGCCATGGTAGTGGACGGCATGACCGGCACCCGCCACAGCGCCAACAGTGAACTGCTGGGCCAGGGGCTCGGTAATCTGGTGGCGCCGCTTTTTGGGGGGATTCCGGCTACCGCCGCCATTGCCCGATCGGCGGCAAACGTCAAAAGTGGTGCGGTAAGTCCCGTGTCTGCGGTGGTGCACTCCTTGGTGGTGTTGGCGTCCGTGGTGCTGCTGGCCGATCTGCTGGCCTGGATCCCCATGGCGGCCATGGCAGCGTTGCTGTTGACGGTGGCCTGGAACATGAGTGAGGCCCCCAAGGCTGCGCGTTTGCTTAAACGCTCGCCCCTAGGCGACCAGCTGGTGTTGTTGCTCTGCCTGGTGATGACCGTCGCTTTCGACATGGTGATCGCCATTGCCGCCGGCATGGTGATGGCCAGCCTGCTGTTTATGGGAGAACTGGCCAAGATGACCCGGCTTAAGGACCTGGGCAACAATCCCAGAATCCTGCCCGAAACGGTGCCGCAGGGGTGGCGGGTACTCAAGGTGAACGGTCCGCTGTTCTTTGCGGCCGCAGACCGGATCTTTGCCGAGATTGCCGTGGAAACCGCCGGCGCGCAGGGGGTGATACTCTACATGAGCAGCGTGCCGGTGCTGGACGCTGGCGGGCTATCTGCTTTGGAGCGCTGGCTGGAGGTGTGCGAGCAGCTCGGCACCAAAGTGGTGATCAGTGATCTTCAGTTTCAGCCGCTGAAGACCCTGAGCCGGGCGGGAATCGAACCCCTTCCCGGCAGACTCACCTTTGTTTCAGAGCTGACCGATGCGTTAGATATCGCTAGCAGCGCACAGTGTCGCTGACCACCAACAGCTGACTTGCGGGGTCGAAGCCCTGAATTGGGGTGGAGATCTGCAGGCGGCGCAGGTGGTAATCCATCAATGCTCGCCGGCAGGTCAGGGAGAGCTGATCACCGTCCATGCCGTAGTCGATGGCGATCACCTCCCTCTGTGCAGGGCTGAACTGGGGGTTGGGCACCAGAGTGACCTTGACCCACTGGTTCCACTGGCTGTCCTGTTCCTGGGTATGGTCGCTGGGGTAGAGCAGTTTCGGCAGTCCTCTGATGCGGCTGAGCACCAGATCCAGATAGCGTTCGAGCTGCTCGCAGTATCCCCTCAAGTGCCAGCGATAGCCGTCATGAACCAGAGTATGGGGCACAAACACCCGTTCGCTGATCGCCCCTGATGCGATGGAAGCGTACATCAATTTTACCCTGGTGGCGCTGCGGGCGGCGGTCAGCAACTGGCGCACCACAGCAGGATCCACCTGACGCTGAGGGGGGACCACCAACTCAGTATCGGCACTGCGGATGGCCAGCAGTTCGAACCCACTCTCCTCGAGCTGCTTCTGCTGCATCAGCAACTGCAGATATTCGGAGAAATCTCCCTGGCTGAATCTGGGTTTGAAGTAGGGGCTCGGCTTGTACCCTTTTAACCTGGTGTCGTATTTCAGGGCGGTGGGTGCCAGGCTCAGGTAGTGATTGATGTCGCGGCTGGCTTGCTGCCGACCTATGCCAAAGGTTTGGCACAGATGGCGGGTGGTCAATCTTCCCTCCCAGAGGGCGACGATTTCGATGTGCCGAAACCTCAGTTGCTGATCCCACTTGATGTTGCTTCTGTCCATTCCAATATGCCGGGCTAGAGTCGATGATATGACTATAAAGACGACACATGGTCAAATCAATGTTGTGGCAGAGAAAAACCCATTTTTATCAGGTGATTGTGTACAAACTCGGCCCGTTCGAGGGCGTTGGGGCTGTCCCCGTGAAGGCAGAGGCTGTCCACCTGCACCTTGTGTTGATTGCCATCCTGTCCCTCGACCGTCTGCGCCACGGCCAGCCCGGTGAGTTGTGCCCTGATCGCTTCTGGCGCTTCGATGAGGGCATTGGGCTCACTTCTCGGCACCAGAGCACCACTGTGAAGATAGCGTCGGTCGAGGAACCCCTCCCTGATGACGGCCAGCTCAACCCCTGTGGCCAGAGAAAGCATGGGCGAACCGGCCAGCCCCATCAGCGCGGCATGGGGGACCACATCTTTGATGGCCTGGCAGATCAGCGTTGCCAGAGCGCGATCACTGACCGCCTGGTTGTAGAGGGCCCCATGGGGTTTGACGTACGCCAGAGTAGCCCCGCGGCTCCGGCAGATGGTATCGAGCAATGCCAACTGCTCACAGAGATTGTCCAGCAACAGCCGCGGCGCCATGGTCAGGGGCTTTCGTCCAAAGTTGTCCGGATCCGGATAGCCGGGGTGGGCGCCGATGCGCACGCCCCGAGACAGGCAGGCCTCTACCGTTGCCGCCATCAGGGCTCTGTCGCCCGCATGGCCGCCACAGGCGATGCTGGCTGAACTGACCCATTGCAGCAGCTGTTGGTCGAAGGGGAAGCCCTCGCCAATATCGACGTTAAGATCCAGTTCCATAAAGGCCTCGCTTCAACTGATAGCGGTACCCCTGATAGCGCCGCTGAGCCTGTTGCGCTTGTGCCCACGAGCAGGGGACCAGGCTGATCTCGCTCCCGGGAGGGGCCTGGGCCAGATCATCCAGGTCCGATTGCAGCAGGTAGCCCAGAACCGGGTAGCCCCCGGTCGTTTGGCAACCCCGGGTCAGCACTATGGGCTGGCCGTCCGGCGGCAGCTGGATTGCACCGGGGAAAACCGGTCTGGTGACGCTGTCCAGGGAAAGCGGATAAGGACGCTTTCCATACAGCCTTATTCCCATTCGGCTGACGGAGCGGGACACCAGCAGATTCATCTCAGGAGCCTGATCCCGCTGGGCTGGTAGGTAACGAAGTCGGGTTCGGCTGGGGCGCTGGGCTATCCCCTCGATTTCAGGAAGGGGAACTTGCTGCTGTCCCACAGGCAAACACTCTCCCCGCATCAGTGGCCTGGAGGGAAGCCTGCTCCTGTCCAGGTCGGGATCGGTGCTGCGGCTGTTCAGCAGAGGAGGCAGGTCGATCCCCCCTCGAAGCGCCAGATAACCGTACACCCCCTCTCCGGAGGGCGTCAGCACCAAGGTATCCCCTGGCTCGCAGGGGTAACGCCAGCCTGCGAATAATCGGTACTCGTCTCCCTGACGCACCAATCTTCCTTGGTGCGCCAGGCCGCAATAGGCAAAATGACCCTTCTGCTCGACTCTGAGAGTGAAGCTGCCGGGCCCCAGTTCCAATGCCGCCAGAGGCGATGGATTACCACAGAGCCAATTGGCAGACTCAAAAGCCAGCTGATCCATGGCGCCTTGCCAACTGACGCCCAGATGGCGCTGACCAAAACGACCATGGTCCTGCAGGCTGATCGGACCGGCGAGGGCGTCTATCACTATGCTCATAGCTCTCCTACGGGTTGAAAGCTCACCAGATCCCCGGGTAGCAGCAAGCTGGGCGAGCCAGCGTAGGGGTCGAACAGGGTCAGGTCACAGCGGCCAATGAGATGCCAGCCACCGGGAGATTCGCTTGGATAGAGGGCCGTTTGATTGCCGGCGATGGCCAGACTGCCTGCCGGCACCCGAACCCTTGGCGTGTCTCTTCTGGGCAGGTGCAGGGCGTCGGGTAAACCATCTAGATAGGCAAAGCCGGGTAGAAAACCCAGCCAAGCAACGGTATAGCGAGCACGGCTGTGCAGGGCAACCACCTGATCTCGACTTAGCCCGCAGCTTGTTGCCACCTGCTGAAGGTCATCGCCGTCGTAGTGAACGGGCAGGGTATGCAGGCGGGGCTGGACCCGGGTTCGGGTCGATTCCTGCCAATGGGACTGCAGTTTGAGTCGCACTAGCTCGAGGTTGGCATCGAGAGTGAGCCAAAGACTTACGGTGTTACCGGCGTAGAGGGCATCGACTACCCCGGGCCAGAGTCGGGCGGCGTTGGCCAGTGAGGCCAGCTGGGCGCCATTGACCGGCAAGCTGGGTGTGCACTCGATGAGCTGCTCACCGGCCTGAAACAGCTGCAACTGGGGTAGGGAGTCCGGTGCCATCGCCGCTCCAATTGGGGAAACTCTCTTAACCTTAAACTAACAGCGCCGTTCAGGCGTGTCCATGAGGCTGTTTGTTGGCGACCGCGTTCAGAAGGTGTTGTATCTCTTTGGCAAAAGGACTTGGGCTGGCTCTATTGACGCTAAGGTAGACCTGCTCACTGGCACGCGTCATCGCCCGGTAGAGCAACCGTCTCTCTTCGGCAAAGGGAAACTGCTCCTGGGCAGGCAGCATGGCATTCAGGGCAGGGTGGGGCCGGTGGTGACGGGGAAACTGGCCCTCGGTCAGCCCCAGTATCACCACGCAATGGCAACTCAGGTGCTTGCAATCGGCCAGAGTGGATAGCAGCAGGGGCGTGTCCGGCACCAGTTCTTGCAGGGCGGTCAGTTCCGCTTCATTGGGCAGTGCATCATGGCCGGGGGCCACCAGAGCCAGGGACCAGCCCGGCTTGGCGCGCCTGGCCACACTCTTTACCACCGCCGACAGAGGCAATCTGTCGTCCACCATGGAGACACTGGGATAGGGCTGAATGGTTAAACTGGTGACCCGTTTGGTCAATTGTGCCGGGTTGCGGCTGATGAACGCGGTTCCCAACAGATTCAGGTTACTGTTGAGGGTAAAGCTCATATCCAGAATCGTTTTGCTGTGAGGGCCAAAGTGGTGACCAAACTCCAGCAACTGGTTCAGCTCTGCCCCTTGACGTCGTCCGCTGCTCTGCCAGTCATCCCCCAGCGCGAACAGCGATTCCGATTTCGGCATCATCGCCTGCAGTAGCTCACTGTGGGGCAGTGAGATCTGCTGCAGGTCATCCACCAGCAGGTGCTTCCAGGGGAACTGGGCATCCGGTCGCCTGAGCAGCCTGACCGCATCCACCAGCAACTGATCGCGATCCGTTTCGCCTTCGATGCGCAGTGTGCGGTTGTACGCCTCCATCAGTGTGGACAGCAGCGGCTGCCAGGGAAGCAGGGCAGGATGTTGCAGGCTCCACAGCCTGGCCCTATGACGCCGGTAGGCAGGCAACAGCTCGCAGAGCAGATTCAGCAGGCGGGTGAAGGCCCCCAGTCTCTGCCAATACTGCAGTCGCTTCTCCTGCTCCAAGCCGGTCAGCACCAGTTGCCGATACCTTTGTACCGCCTGCTTGGAGCCGCTTAGGGTCAGGTCTTTCATCAGCAGGGTGACAATTAACTCACGGCCCTCAGGGCGGGACAACAGTGCGGTGACCTGCTGTTTTAGCCAGCGTCTGAGTTGGCTCACGTCCGAAGAGAGGGCACTGAGCTTGGGCACGGCGTGTGTGTGGTGATGGATAAGCCTCAGCGCCAGAGCCTGGAAATGCAGCACGGTGATCCGCTCTGCGCCCTTTCCGAGGTGTCTGAACAACAGGCTTTTCAGGCGCTGAACATCGGCGCCATCGTGCGCCAGCACCAGAATCTCTTCCGGGGTGGCCAGGCCACTGGCGATCAGATAGACGATGCGCCCTGCCAGAACGGTGCTCTTGCCGGTCCCGGCAGCCCCCAGGACCAGGTTGACGTCATCGTGGGTCGCACAGGCCTGCCGCTGGGCATTGGTCAAAGGGGCCGCTGCCAAGGTGTCAAACAGCTTTCTGTGGCGTTTTAGCTGCTGTTGCAGCTGATGCTGCCTCAACTTGGCCAGGATCTGAGGCGAGTCTTCAGAGAGGCTGCGAATCAGTTTAAGGCCTTTACGCTGTTCCGGCGGCAGATCCACCGGTGCCAGGTTACCCAGGCCCTCGCGAATCCCTTGCCTTGAGAGCGTGACCAGTCGTTGCCAGCGACTGTGTGACAGGAATTGTTGACGCAACTCTGCAGACGCGATCCTGGCAATGGAAGAGAGCCGGGTACATTGCCACCCGGTCCAGTGAGCCTTAGCCTGCTCTGTCCATGGAACAGCCTTTTTTTTGGGTAACCACCTTAGGGTCCTCGGAGGCTGGGACGGCAGCGTCAGCCTGGCAAACAACCAACCGGTTTCTCCGTAGGGCGGCGCGCCGAACTCGGACCAGGGCAGCAGGGAATGGCGACGTCCCTGATTAACTTCAACCCCCTGAGTTGTAAGGTTAAGGCTCAGAGACTGGGTGGCGAGAAGTCGCCCTGTGTGGGAGCGTTGCAGCAGCGTCATCGAGGTACAGCAAAAATCTTCGAGGGGGGGGATTACACCTTAAAACCGCCGGTGGGTGCAATCCCCAATTGGACCTTTTACCCCTTTTTACGCCACAGAGTCATCTCCGATAGCGTGTGCTGATGTTTGCGGGCGGTTTCCCGAATGACAAAGGGCACCTGGTGAACCTCTATCAGGGCAAAGGAGGCGCCCAACCGATCCCTGAGCGCGTCCAGGGTGGTGTAACTCTCTCCGTCCTTCTTAAAGCCGCCGAGCCAGCTCTCTCTGGGGGTGAACTCCTCCAGCCAGGTATAGGGTGAAACCAGCACCAGCAGGCCCCCCGGGTTGAGTCGTTCTCCGATAAGGTCCAGAAAGCGGGCAGGTTCCGCCAGGCGATCCAGCAGGTTGGAAGCCAGCACCAGGTCATAGCCGCTGAACTGAGGCTTGAGATTACAGGCATCTCCCTGAACGAAATTTAGACTGAGGCTTTTCCCCTCGAGGTCGAGATCCGCCAGGGTCACCGTTTTGTACTCCACCAGCTCTCCCTCCACAGGGACGGCAAAGCGCTTCTCCTTCTGCTGCAGCAACTCATAGGCGTGCTGGATAAAGCGGGCAGAAAAATCCACCCCATCAACATGGTCAAACTGACGCGCCAGTTCAAAGGCGGCCCGGCCCACCGAGCAGCCGATGTCCAGGGCTTTGCGGGTTTGGCCAAGATGAGGACGTAACAGGCTGACTAACTGTTTGGGGAAGTTTCTTACGCCGAAATACTCGGCGCCATAGTGGAACTCCAGGTACTGGCTGACCAGTGCATCCGTCTCGTAGGTATTGGTGTAGCGCGTATCGGCCAGCTTCTGGTGGGACACCAGATAACGAAAGCCCGCATGCTGATAGAAGTGGCGCCTGAAGGCGTATCTGGAATCCGCCAGGGCTTCGTTACCGGTGGAGATCCAGGAACCGCCTTTCATCAGGTTGTGTTTGCCGTCGAAGGTGGGGGTGGAGAAGTCGTCATACAGGGGATGGACACTGAAGCCGGAAAAGCCGTTGATTGGGGTCTCGGTCCATTGCCAGACGTTACCCACGACATCGTTGATTCCCTGATGATCAAATTGATCCACCGGGCAGGAGGACGCCCAGTGATCCAGCATCAGATTACCGGGAACCTGCGCCCACTGTGGGTTGTTGTCCTCGACCCGGCGGCGAAGCAACTGCCATTCGGACTCGGTGGGCAGTCGCACCGGACTGCGGGAGGCGGCGGCCTTCCAGTTGCAGAAGGCCTTGGCTTCCAGCTGGTTCACCTCCACCGGCCAGTTCAGTGGCAGAGGCATCTCCTCGGTGAGGTTCCGCTGATACCAGTGGTCGCCGTCACGACGCCAGAATCTGGGGTGCTTGGCCTTGGTGTAGGCCAGCCAGGCCTGCCCCTCATCGCTCCAATACTCAGAGCGGGCGTAACCGTCAGCGTCAACAAACTCCTTGAACTCCTGATTGGACACCAGATACTTGGCTACCTGAAAGTGATCGACCTGCTGCTGATGAAGGCCAAATTCATTGTCCCAGCCATAGCTATTGCGGTTGCCTTCCCTCCCCAGGGTCACGCGATCCCCTTCCACATCCACCAGCTGGTTGGCAGGGGCAGGGCCGTTGTGGGGACAGCTGGGCCAGTCCGGGTGGGGGGCGACCTCTTCCAGGGGCAGTTGCCGAATGATCACCGATGAGGTCTCAAGGTGGATGCGCTCGTGCTCTATGCCCATCAGGATCACCCAGGCCGGCTGGTCCTGGGTGATGGGCAGGGAGAGAGGCATGGTATCGATCACCCGGTTAACCCGGGCAAACACTGCATCGCGATATTCGCGTACCTGTGCCACCGACGGCCAGCGGTAGTTGGCCTCGTCCAGATCGTCCCAGGACATCTCGTCCACGCCGACGGCAAACATGGACTCAAACTCCGGGTTGATGCGGGAGTCGATGATCCCTGCCAGCTTCAGCTTGTTGATGAAAAAGGTGGCGGTGTGGCCAAAATAGAAGATAAGTGGATGGCGAAGGGGTTCCGCTTTCAGATAATAGGCCTGATCACGAACAATGACCTCGAACAGATTTTCATACAGGCGCCAGGTGTTGGAGAAGTACTCCTTGAGTTGTTGCCGCTTGAGCCTGGTGTCGCTGCCGGAAAGGGAGAGAGTCTGCGCATTCCTTTGAATCATTTGACCATCCTATGAGTTAACACAACTATCCACAGTGTAGACAACAAAGGATGACGCCCCTGTGTCAGGGGGGACATACGCAAAAAGCCCGCCAAAAGGCGGGCTTTTTTTAATTGGTGCGTCTGAGTGGACTCGAACCACCGACTTCCACCATGTCAAGGTGACACTCTAACCAGCTGAGTTACAGACGCAGGATTGGTACACCTGAGTGGACTCGAACCACCGACCCCCACCATGTCAAGGTGGTGCTCTAACCAACTGAGCTACAGGTGTATAAGTCAAATACTGACCAGGCAGTACCGAACGGGTCGTAATACTAAAGAGAGCAGGGTAGCATGGCAAGCAAAATTCCCGCTGAAAGGGCTGACCGGCTATTCCCTGCCCAAAAAAACCTGTGGAGTGTCCGGCTCATTACCCAACTAAGCTGTATTTATGTTTCTGCGAGGAGAATCACCATGACCAAAGCACGGATCGCCGTGTTCAGCAGCAAGTCCTACGATCGCCATTCGATGGACGCCGCGAATGAAAAGTATGGCTTTGAGCTGGATTACTACAAGACCCAGTTGACCGCGTCCACTGCCAAGCTGGTGGAGGGTTACGATGCCATCTCCTGCTTCGTCAATGACATCGTAGACACCGCCGTATTGGAACAGCTGGATAAATCCGGCATCAAGATGATTGCGCTGCGCTGTGCCGGATTTAACAATGTCGACCTTGAAGAGGCGAAGAGTCGAGGGTTCGTGGTGAGTCGGGTACCCGGTTATTCGCCGGAATCCGTGGCGGAACATGCGGTGGCTATGATGCTGTGCCTGAACCGTAAACTGCACAAGGCCTACTCCCGCATTCGAGAGCACAACTTCAACCTGGAAGGTCTGCTGGGCTTCAACCTGGGCAGCAAGACGGTCGGCGTCATTGGCACAGGTAAGATTGGCCTGGCCACCATGAAGGCCCTGAGTGGTTTCGGCTGCAAGCTGTTGTGTCATGACCCCTATGTGAACCCAGAAGCGGAAAAGCTGGGTACCTATGTGGACCTGGACACCCTCTACGCCCAGAGTGACATCATCTCTCTGCACTGCCCTCTGACCGAGGAGAGTCACCACCTGATCAACCGTGAAGCCTTCCACAAGATGAAAGAGGGCGTCATGCTGATCAACACCTCTCGTGGGGCGCTGGTGAACGCTTCCGATGCCATTGAGTCCCTGAAAAGTGGCCGTCTCGGCTACCTGGGGCTGGACGTGTATGAATTGGAAGGGGATCTGTTCTTCCGTGATCTGTCCGGGCAGGTGATCCACGATGACGTCTTCGGCCTGCTGCTGAGCTATCCCAATGTGCTGGTGACCGGTCACCAGGGGTACTTTACCGATCTGGCCCTGAGTCAGATTGCCGATACCACCCTGGGCAACATCAAGGCCTACCAGAAGGGTGAAAAGACAGGCAACGAGATCTACTGATCTTTTGCTGACGGCATAGAAAAAGGCGCCCAACGGGGCGCCTTTTGTTGTGGTTGGCGTCAGCGCTTGGCCTGAGCATTGTGGGCGTGGCGCATCTCCTGTGCTTTCTCTCTGATCTCCTGCAGATCCCGCACCATCTCACTCCAGCCATACCACAGGGCATAGTCGGGGTTGGCGTGGAAGGCCCCCTGGAAGGCACGCATTCTGTGCTTCAGGTGCATCTCAAACAGGGTTTGCTCGATGCTGGTCGGTGCATCGTGGAAGGTGAGCAGATCCGGGAACGGATGCGCGTAGCTTTCCGGTTTCTTCAGCACCCCATCCTTATAGAGTGCGGCGATTTCGCGGATCGCTTCGGCCATCAGGTGGTCGAGATCCCGGATTAGGTTGTCGGCCTTATCCAGTTCCGCTTTGGCAAAATTCTCCGAATGGCAGTCGCTGCACACCTGAATCATCTTGTTGCGTTCGGCGTCGAAGGAAGCCTTGTCGAGACGGGCCACATCGGCCGCCTTGACGACATCCAGTCTTGGGGTGGGGTTACCCTCCATATCCAGTACGCCCAGGGCCTGGAGCAGGGTGATCTGATCGGCTTTCCACTGCGGGTCTTCGGACAGCGGCAGGCGTACCGCCAGGAAACCCCAGGCGGTTCTTACTTCGTGGTTGCCATCCACCATATGGCAGGTCTGACAGGTCGGCGCCTTGGTGCTCTTGGGCAGGGTGCCGTTCTGCGCGAGCAGATAACGCACGCCATGTTTGGAGGAGGACCACATCTCCCACTGGGGATGATCGAATCCCATGTGACAGGTCTGGCAGGCCTGGGGCTCCCTGGCTTCCTTTACTGAGAAGCTGTGCCTGGTATGGCAGGCGTCACAGGATGCGTGACCAAACTTGCTGCCCGCCTGCTTCAGCGCCTCAATCTCTTCGTCGCTCTTGAGCCCCAGCTTGTGACAGCCGGTACAGCCTTTCATCCCTTCATTCAGAGCCATGGGCAGGGCGTGAGTGGTGGGCATCGCCTGGACTGACGCCCAGGAGAGGGCGTGTTTCCCCTTGGAAAACTCTTCAAGGCGCTCGCTGTGACAGGCGCCACAGGTGTCCGCTGTAATGGTCACCAGATTATCCACGTCGTCGGCGCTCTTATGGTCGCCGTCATGGCAGGTGTCGCAGCCGATGTCATTGGCGTGATGCTTACTGGACTTCCAGTCCTCTACAATGGAGGGGGAGATCTTGGTGTGGCAGGACTCGCAGGTCTCCTCCGACAGGGCGAGGGGAGCGACGAGCAAGAGTGGTACCAACAGCAGGGCGCGCATAGCAGTCTCCTTGAGCCGTGCAAACTCAATTGAGCTTAGCCTAAGCCGCAGAAACTGTATGGTTAATTAGCGGTATCTTCTCAGCCGTTGGAATAGCGGCTCATGCGGACACTGGTTTCACCATTGCTCAGGGTGTAAGTCAGGGTTGGCAGATCCACGCCCGGCTCATTTTTCTCACCCACATAGATGTAGTAACACGCTTCCGGGCCTGTCCGATACCAGTACTTGATCGGCGTGGAGGTGTCTCCGTCAAAGCTGCCATTGCTGGCGGGCCGACTCCTCATATCGCTGTCCAGCAGAGCGTCCCAGAGTTCGCCGCAATTGGCGCCGCTCAGAGAGCCGTCAAAGCTGGTGCCGCCGGGATAGCCCTGATCATTGCTGTCTACGTCGCCATCACCAAAATTCTTCAGGTTGCTGACAGCGCCTTGCTGGCCGTTGGCCAACCAGGCGCTGTGATACAGGGTGATGCCCGAGCGAAACGCGCTGAATGCACCCTGGTAGACACCGGTATGCGCCTCGGAGGACAGCGACAGGAAACGGGGCAGGGCCACCAGGGAGAGAACGCCCAACACCACCAATACGACCACCAGTTCAATCAGGGTGAACCCCCCGGGACGATTACCAATTTTCATAGATTTACCGCAATAGAATCATTACTCTAAGTAGTTGCGCTGGCGAGTATATCAGCAGTTTGGAAGGACTCAAAATAGAGAGGGCCGCAGGTGCGGCCCTCTTGGGTCAAAGGTCTTTACGACCTTTATGACGGCGTCGAATTAGCTCAGTGGATCTCTATCCTATCCTGCACCGGCGCCTTGGGCTCGACCTTAGGCAGGGTCAGCTTCAGGACACCGTTGTCAAAATGGGCGTCGATCTGTTCGGCATTGAGGCTGTCGCCGACTTCAATATTGCGTACAAACACCCCTTCATGGCGCTCTTTACGGATGAAGTGCTTCTCTTTGGTTTCGCTCGCTTCGCTTCGACGAGCCTCGATGCGCAGCACACCGTTGGCCAGGGTGATGGACAGATCCTCCTTCTTCACGCCAGGAAGGTCGGCACTCAGCAGGTACTTGTCCTCCTCTTCGACGATGTCAATTCTGGGCAATCCCATGGAAACAGCGGAATGCTCCTCATCCTGGGAGCGTCTGCGGTCCATCAGAGGCCAGAAATCGAACAATGAATCACGGGGAAACAGGTTCATAATGTCCTCCTCTCACTCCTCGGGACAGCGGGCTTTACCCTCACCGTTGTCCCTGCTATTCCTCATTGAAATTTTACGCCCTGAAAGCGACCTTGGCTCACAGAATGTGCTCATTTAGTGATCTGGGTCAATCGGGCTGGGTTGGGGATCTCAAGGCATCCGCCAGCGACGAGATCGCCTGGCGCCGTATCCCGGTCACCGGCTGGCAAAAGCTGAGTCTCAGGCAGTGATCAAACCGATTCGTGGTAGAGAACAGCGAGCCTGGGGTAATCACAATCTTCTGTTCGATCAGGGGGCGGTAGGCGGTCTTGGTGTCTATGCCAGGAGCGAGCTCGAGCCACAGTGCCAGCCCGCCTTCCGGCTCCGTAGCGGTGTAGTAGCCACGCCAGTCCTGTTGCAGACTTTCCAGCAGTTGGTCGCGATGACGGGCCAGTTTCTGCCTCATGGCCATCAGGTGGCGCCGGTAATGACCCTCTGCCAGATAACTGGCTACCCCCTCCTGAACCGCCTGGCTGCCCGATAGCTGATTAATTAATTTGAGCTGGACAATGCGACTGTGGAGACGGCCACCGCAGATCCACCCCAATCTCAGATCCCGTGACAAAGACTTGGAAAAGGAGCCACACAGAATGACCCTTCCTTGAGTGTCAAACCGCTTCAACGGCTCAGTCTGAAGGTGAAAACCCAGGTCGCCATAGATGTCATCTTCGATGAGGGTCAGCGGGTATTTTTCGGTAAGGGCTACCAGCCTTTTTTGCTCCTCCGCGGGCAGGGTGGCCCCGGTCGGAGTGGCATAACTGGGGGTGACCACACACACTTTGACCTGCCAGCGTTTTATGGCATTTTCCAGGTCCTCAGCGCGGATGCCAAACTCCGGGCTGGCCGGTAACTCCACCACCTTGAGCCCCAACTGCTGCAGAAGCTGCAGCACCCCATAAAACGCGGGGCTTTCGACCGCGACGGTGTCGCCGGGTCGGCAGCAGGCCATCAACGCCAGAAACAGGCTGTTCTGACACCCTGAGGTCAGTGCTATCTGGTCTACCGCCAGGGAACAGTGTCGACTGCGGTAGCGGGCAGCCAACTGGTCTCTCAGGGCCGGTAAACCCTCCGGATCGCCATAGTAGGCCGCCTTGCGGGTAGGCTGCTGACGCAAGGCGCGACTCAGGTGCCGGTTGAGCAGTAACAGGTGCGGATCCGGCGCGTCGACCGGCGCCCAGGGGCAGAGGTCGAACGCGGCGCTGCGGGCCATGATCTCTTGAAACAGCACGGGCACGTTGACTTCACTGGGGATGGTTTCTGCCGGTTTGCCTGGTGCCTTGGCGCCGGGCTTTCTGAGGGCGACAAAATAGCCTGAGCGAGCCCGAGCCTCGATAAGACCTACCGCTTCCAGGGTATGAAGTGCCTTCTGTACGGAGATTTTTGCCAGACCATGTTGCTGGCTCAGACTGCGGATGGAGGGAAGACGCTCTCCCGGTTGCCACAACCCCTGCTGAATCTGTTGGTTGAGAAAGGATGCCAGTTGTTGGTATCGAAATTGGGCCATGGTTAGGGCTCGACAATGAATCTGTACCTATTTTAAAAAATATTTTTGTATCTACCAATGACAGAAGTGCTCTTTAGACTGACAGCGCGTTTCGATTTTGGAGAGAGACAGTGTCTTCAGCCAACCAGGACCCCAACCTGATCATCACCACAGCCACAACAGGGAAAATATATATTCGAGAACAGTTTGGCCGCTTCCAGAGGTTCAGGCGTCGCTTGAATCTGGTGCTGGTTGGCGTGTTCTTGCTGCTGCCTTTGCTGCCTTATCAGGGACGCCAGGCCATCTTGATCGACCTGGAGAGGCAACGGTTCGATCTGTTCGGCGTATCACTGTTCCCACAGGACCTGCTGATCGTGGCCTTTCTCTTTATCCTGGCGGCATTTTTGCTGTTCTTAGTCACCAAACTCTATGGCCGGGTGTGGTGTGGTTACACCTGTCCCCAGACCGTATGGACATTGATGTTCAACTGGTTAGAGAGGCGCATCGAAGGCAGCCATAATCACAGCCGTGCCCTGGACCGCAGTCAGTGGGGGCTGACCAAGGTAGCCCAAAAATCGGTCAAGCACCTTGCCTGGTTGATGCTCTCTCTGTTTACCGCCCTGGGCTTCATGGGCTACTTCGTACCGGTGAATCAACTCTATGTCGGCTTTTTCACCTGGGAGAACTCCGTCCTGGTCCAGTCCTGGGTGCTGTTTTTCACCCTGTGTACCTATGTCAACGCAGGCTGGCTCAGGGAGAGGGTCTGTCAGCATATCTGCCCCTATGCCCGATTTCAGTCAGTGATGTTTGACGACACCACCACTCTGGTTGGCTATGACGCCGCCCGTGGTGAGAGCAGGGGGCCACGAAAGCGGGGCAGCCAGCCCGCAGCACTGGGAGACTGCGTGGACTGCAACCTCTGTGTTCAGGTGTGTCCTGTGGGCATCGATATCCGTCAGGGTCTGCAATATGAGTGCATCAACTGCGGCCTTTGTGTGGATGCCTGCGATCAAACCATGGACAGGTTTGGCTACCCCAGAGGGCTTATTCGTTACGCCTCAGAAAATCACAGGCAGTTAGGGGTAACCGGTTACCTGGGGTATGGCCTGGCCGTCCTGGTGACGCTGCTGGTCACCCTGGGCTGGAGCAACAGCCGCAGCAGTTTCGAGGTCAATGTGCTCAGGGATCGTCAGGCGCTGTACCGCATCAACGACGAAGGGTGGGTGGAGAACACGTATCGGTTCAAGATGCTGAACAAGACACAGGAGTCACGCACCTACGCAGTGATAGTTCAGGGGTTTTATGGACTGAATATCGACGGTGATGCCCACTTTACTCTGGCACCCGGCGAGCATCAGACCCAGGTGCTCACCGTGGCCCTGACTCAGGCAGCGGATCAGTGGGAGACCCCCATACGTTTTGTGGTGGTGGACGTCGACACAGGAGAACACCTGTTCCGCGCCTCAACCTTTTATGCTGAGCGAGGGTAGGGCCAGCCAGTTCCTCTCCTTGGTAACGTTCTCAGCAGGGCCACTCGTTCAGAGTGGTCTTTTTTTGGCTGGCGCCAAATACAAAAAAGCCCGCTCTCATTGAGCGGGCTTTTTGCGATATGGTGCGTCCGAGTAGACTCGAACTACCGACCCCCACCATGTCAAGGTGGTGCTCTAACCAACTGAGCTACGGACGCATAATCTAAAATGTGGTGCGTCTGAGTGGACTCGAACCACCGACTTCCACCATGTCAAGGTGACACTCTAACCAACTGAGTTACAGACGCATATCGCTGTGCGATGCGCTAAATACTAGGGCCTGCGTGAGGCGATGACAAGGCCCGGTTGCAGTTAACGCGTTTGTTTGGCTAAAGATTGCCCTCGATGGGGTGGTTTTTGATCAGCCTGCGGTCTCCTGAGCCAATGCCAGTCGCTTCTGTACCCCTTTGAGGCGTATTTTTACCATCAGGGCCGCAGCAGAGAGTCCGGCAATAAAGCCTATCCAGAAGCCGGCAGCGCCCATGGCCGGCACCAGCCAGTCGGTGAGTCCCAGCACTATGCCGGTGGAGAGGCCAACTCCCCAGTAGGAGACCAGCGAGATCCACAACAACGCCGTGGTGTCCTTGTAACCGCGCAGGGTCGCCGCGGTGACTACCTGCACCGTGTCGGACAACTGATAGATGGCACAAAGCAGCATCAGCTGTCCGGCCAGGGTCAGCACCTCGGCATCCGTGGTGTAAAGAGCCGCAATCTGTTCCCGAAACAGCACCGTCCCCAGTGCGGTAATCACCGCTATGCCCAGCCCCATCATCAGGCCTATTCTTGCCACCATGGCCGCAATCTCGAACTCCTTGCGGCCCAGGTAATAGCCGACGCGGATAGTCAGGGCCATGCCTAATGCCAGAGGCAGCATGAAGATAAGCCCAGAGAAGTTGGCCGCGACCTGATGCCCGGCGACGGTCACCGGCCCCAGCGGGGCGATGGCCACCGCCACCACGGCAAACAGGGTGACCTCAAAAAACAGCGCCAGGGCAATGGGCAGTCCCAGTTTGACTACCGCAGCCTGCAGGGAAAGGTTGACCCGCTTCCAGCCCTGAAACAGGCGGTACTCTTTAAACCGTTGAGTGATCAGCAGGTAGAGGGCCATGGCCAGGAACATCCCCCAGAACACCAGGGCGGTGGCCACCCCGCACCCGGCACCGCCCATGGCAGGCATGCCAAAATGACCATAGATGAAGATGTAGTTGGCCGGAATATTGATGGCCAGCCCCACAAAGCCGATGATCATCGAGGGTAGGGTCCACGACAGCCCCTCGGTGAAATTCCTTAACACCTGGAACAGCAAAAACGGGGGCGCGCCCCACAAAACCGCGGCCAGATACCCCCGGCTCAACTCAAACAGCTGCGGATCCAGGTCCATCTGTGCCAAAATCCACTCGGTCTGGGTGAAGATGGCCATGGCCAGCAGGCCACAGACCAGCGCCAGGTAGATACCCTGATGAATCAAAGGGCGTATTCTACGCTCTTGCCGGGCACCGTGATGATGCGAGACCATGGGGGTCAGTGCCATCAGGATGCCGGCGAAAAACAGAATGGTCGGCAACCAGATGCTGGTGCCGACGGCCACGGCAGCCATGTCTGTGGCGCTGACTCGGCCAGCCATCACCGTATCGATGAATCCCATCATGGTCTGGGCAACCTGGGCGGCAAGAACCGGCAGGGCCAGGCGAATTAGGCTTTTGGCCTGATAGAGGCGACTGTGCATATAGGGCGTAAGGTCCGATACTACGAAAAATTATTGGAGTTGTATGTTTACTGGAATTGTTCAAACCACGGCGAAGGTAGCGTCCATTATCGAAAGGGACAAACTGCGAACTTTTGAGGTGGCGATTCCGCCTCAGTACCGGGAGAATCTGCAGGTTGGCGCCAGCGTGGCCCATAACGGGGTGTGCCTGACCGTGACTGAACTGACCGATAATAGAGTCTTTTTTGACGTAATGGAAGAGACCCTGAAGGTCACCAACCTGGGGGATCTGCGGGCTGGCGACAGGGTCAACCTGGAGCGCTCTCTGGTGTTCGGTAAAGAGGTCGGGGGCCACGTGGTGTCCGGCCATGTTCACACCCAGGCAACCATCAGCGGGATCGAGCGTACGGAAACCAATTGCGTCATCAGCCTGACCGTGGAGCCTCGCTGGATGAAATACATCCTGCACAAGGGGTTTGTCGCCATCGACGGCTGCAGCCTCACCGTTGGCGCCACCCGCGAAGACGGCTTCGATATCCACCTAATCCCGGAAACCCTCAGCATCACGACCCTGGGTGAGCGCAAACAGGGCGATCGTCTCAACATTGAGATCGACAGTCAGACCCAGGCCATCGTCGACACCGTGGAGCGCGTCCTGGCGCAAAAGGGGCTGACTGGCTAGGGACTGTTGGTCTTTTGTGGAGAGAGTTAGGCCGGCCCCGAAGGGCATCCCTAAATACCTAGATAAAATGCGATTAGGACCATCCTCTAGACGCACAATTGATCGTTAGGGCAACTTTTCCGCAAAACTAGCCACCAAGGGTCAACAGTCTCTAATAAAACTGCTCGTCATCGCTGTCCACATAAAGCTTCAGCTGCTGCTTCTGCTCATCGATGGCCAGATGCAGGTGGATGGCGTTGCAGCAGGCCTGACAATCTTCGTAGTAATCCTGTTCTCCGCCACTGGCGTCCACCGCCACGGCGGTATCATGACCACAATGGGGGCAGCGAATGCTTTGATAGAAGGCATCGGTTCTCATGGCGACGACTCCTCTTTTATTAATCTAATTCAAGTGTAAGTTACCCCAGGGGTTTTTACCTTGAACTACTGCAGATGAAATAGCAGGTTACTGAACTCTATTTCATTTGTAATGGAGGCTGCGCCTTTCTATACTACTGCCTTCGCCGGTTGGACCGAGCGCCGTTGCGAGCACTGTTTGCCCTGTAAGGCGAATACCTTGCCAAATGGCTCCGGTCTGAAAACCGACCTCTTTTCAATTCTATGCATGTGATCTTTTGTGTGGATCACCACTGTGGAGAGTCTAAATGCCAGTTATTACCCTGCCAGACGGTAGCAAACGCGAATTCGACACCCCCGTATCCGTAATGGACGTAGCCAGCGACATCGGTCCTGGTCTGGCCAAGGCGTGCATCGCCGGCCGCATCAACGGGGAGCGCGTCGATGCCTGCGAGATCATGGACCAGGACAGCGAGCTGTCCATCATCACTGTCAAGGATGAAGATGGTCTGGAGATCATTCGCCACTCCTGTGCCCACCTGCTGGGCCACGCCCTGAAGCAACTGTGGCCCGACGCCAAAATGGCCATCGGTCCCACCATCGACAACGGCTTCTACTATGACATCGACCTGGAGCACAAGCTGACCCAGGAGGATATCGATGCCCTGGAGAAGCGCATGCTTCAGCTGGCCAAAACCAACTACGATGTGGTGAAAAAGCGCGTTAGCTGGCAGGAAGCCCGGGATACTTTTGACGCCCGGGGCGAAGCCTATAAAGTTGAGATCCTGGATGAAAACGTCAGCCGTGACGACCAGCCCGGTCTCTATCATCACGAAGAGTACGTGGACATGTGCCGCGGACCTCACGTGCCAAACATGAAGTTCTGCCACCACTTCAAACTGATGAATGTGGCCGGCGCATACTGGCGCGGCGACTCCGACAACAAGATGCTTCAGCGCATCTACGGCACAGCATGGGGCGACAAGAAGCAGCTTAAGGCCCACCTGGTCCGTCTTGAGGAAGCCGCCAAGCGCGATCACCGCAAGATCGGTAAAGCCCTGGATCTGTTCCACTGGCAGGAAGAAGCACCGGGTATGGTGTTCTGGCACAACGACGGCTGGACCATCTACAAAGAGCTGGAAGGGTTTATGCGCACCCAGCTGGACAAGTACGGCTACGAAGAGGTTCGTACTCCTCTGGTGATGGACAAGGTGATGTGGGAACGTTCCGGTCACTGGGACAAGTACTCTGAGATGATCTTCGCCACCGAGTCTGAGAAGCGTACCTACGCGGTGAAGCCGATGAACTGCCCAGGCCACCTGCAGATCTTCAAGCAGGGCCTGAAGTCCTACCGCGACCTGCCATACCGTATGGCGGAATTCGGTCTGGTTCACCGTAATGAGCCGTCGGGCTCTTTGCACGGTCTGATGCGCGTGCGCTCCTTTACCCAGGACGACGCTCACGTCTTCTGTACCGATGAGCAGATCCTGGATGAAGTCACCGCCTGCATCCAGATGGTGTATGACACCTACAAGACCTTCGGCTTCGAAGAGATCGACGTGAAGCTGTCCACCCGCCCCGAGCAGCGCATCGGTGCCGATGACCTGTGGGACAAGGCAGAGCAGTCTCTGGCCGAGGCTCTCGAAGCCAATGGTCTAAGCTATGAACTGCAGCCGGGTGAGGGCGCCTTCTACGGTCCCAAGATTGAGTTTACCCTGCACGATTGTCTGGACCGCGCCTGGCAGTGCGGCACCATTCAGCTGGACTTCTCCATGCCTCAGCCCGAGCGCCTGGACGTCAGCTACGTGAGTGAAGACAACAGTCGTAAAGTACCTGTGATGATCCATCGGGCCATTCTGGGTTCCCTCGAGCGCTTTATCGGTATCCTGATCGAAGAGTACGCGGGTAAACTGCCCACCTGGCTGGCGCCGGTACAGGCGGTGGTGATGAATATCACCGATAAACAAGCCGATTACGTGGAAAAAACTGTCCAAGCGCTCAAAAACTCGGGAATTCGTGCCAAGGCGGACTTGAGAAACGAGAAGATTGGCTTTAAAATCCGCGAACATACTTTAAAGCGCACCCCGTATCTGCTTGTCGTTGGAGACAAAGAGGTCGAAAATGGCGAGGTGGCGGTGCGTACACGCGATGGCGTTGATTTGGGTAGCATCAAAGTCGACAAGATGATTGAGCAGATCCAGAACGAAATCAACGACCGTAGTCTGAAATTGCTGGAGGAATAAGCTATAAAAGGCGGAAAAAAGCAAGGTCCGGCCAAGGACCAAACTCGCATCAACGGTGAAATTCGTGCACGCGAAGTTCGACTGATTGATGCTGACGGTGAGCAAGCGGGTATCGTTTCCGGTCGTGAAGCGGCAGAGCGAGCCCAGGAAGCAGGGATGGATCTGGTAGAGATCAGTCCCAACGCGGAGCCACCGGTATGCCGGATCATGGACTACGGTAAGTTCCTTTACGAACAGGCTAAAAACCAAAAGGAACAGCGTAAAAAGACCAAGCGGATTCAGGTTAAGGAAGTCAAATTCCGTCCTGGAACCGATGAAGGCGACTATCAGGTAAAACTACGCAACCTGACTCGCTTCTTGGAAGACGGAGACAAAGCGAAAATTACGCTGCGTTTCCGAGGTCGCGAAATGGCCCACCAGGATCTGGGACTGAAGCTGCTCAATCGTATCAAAGACGATTTGGCAGAACTGGCCCAGGTGGAGGCTTTCCCTAAAGTGGAAGGTCGCCAGGCGGTGATGGTCCTCGCGCCAAAGAAGAAACAGTAAGGCTTCCAAGTAACAACTCAGCCCAGTCGCTGACTGGGCTGTTTTTGTTCGCCTTGCAGTTCTATTTTTTATTTACAATGCGGAGTTTAGAATGCCTAAGCTGAAAACCAATAAAGGTGCTGCTAAGCGTTTCAAGAAAACTGCCTCCGGCGGTTTCAAGCGCAAGCAGTCTCACCTGCGTCACATCCTGACCAAGAAGTCCACCAAGCGCAAGCGTCACCTGCGCTCCAAGCAAATGGTTGCTAAGTCTGACGTGGCTCAGATCCGCACCATGCTGCCGTACGCCTAATTGGGAGGGATTAAAACATGGCTCGTGTAAAACGCGGTGTGACCGCTCGTGCTCGTCACAAGAAAGTACTCAAGCAGGCTAAAGGCTACTACGGTGCCCGTAGCCGTGTCTATCGTGTAGCAGTTCAAGCTGTTACCAAGGCTGGTCAATACGCTTATCGTGACCGTCGCCAGAAAAAGCGTCAGTTCCGTCAGCTGTGGATCGCCCGTATCAACGCTGCTGCTCGTCAGAACGGCATGTCTTACAGCCGTTTCATCAACGGTCTGAAGAAAGCTTCTGTTGAGATCGATCGTAAGATCCTGGCCGACATCGCCGTATTCGACAAGGTAGTATTTACTGCCCTGGTAGAAAAAGCGAAAGAGGCTCTGGCCAAGTAAGTTTTTCTTACCTGGACAGGAAAAGGGACCCTAGGGTCCCTTTTTTAATATCTGAATATTGTTGAATATCAGACAATAAAAAAGCCGGCTGATGCCGGCTTTTTTATTATTCTTTATCAGCGGTGACCGCGGGGCAGGGTGCTGCCCTGAGCCAGCTTTTGAGCCCACAATTGCTTGGGGGACATGCCGCCGTTGCCACTTACTTTGGCCGCCTTTTTCGGAGCGGCTTTTTTAGCAGGCTCGCTCTTCTTTGGCTCGGCTTTCGGGGCTGCGTCTACGGACTCTGCGCCGCCAGTCAGCTCTTTAACCATGTCAGCCAGATCACCCAGACGCAGAGACTTACCGCCATCTACTTTGAACCAGCTGCCTTTTTGCTCGATCTCAGGGGTCTTACCGTGTTTCGCCAGGTACGCATCATTGAGTTGCTGCAGTACCTCTTCCTTATTCAGTTTGGACATATTGTTTTAAAACCTTTGTCTTTTCGCCGACTCGGGCTGATATTTCAGCCTGTCTTTATACCGATTTTGGGGCAATTTGTCTAATAAATGCCACAAAAAATCAGCGGATTTGCGATTTCCCCCGTTAAAACTCAGGTTTTGACCGACTGACCAAGTTCCTGGCAATTAGTTCTATAGACAATGGCCATCGGCTGCTGTTTTGACGCTATTGAAGAGCAGGGCTAAATATTGGAAAACCCTCCGTGGAACCAAGTACACTAAACTTATTCCCCAGCATACGAATTGAAGAAAGATGAAAAGAGTTGAGCTAATAGACGCCCTGGACCAGCTGTTGACCCCTTGGAAGTTCAAGGACTATGCGCCCAACGGCCTGCAGGTGGAGGGACGCGATGAGGTGTCCCATGTTGTCACTGCGGTCACCGCAGGCCAGGAGGCCATCAATGCCGCCATCGAATTGGGCGCGGATACCCTGCTGGTGCATCACGGTTATTTCTGGAAAGGGGAAAACCCGGTGATCACCGGCATGAAGCGACAGCGCATCAAAGCGCTGCTGGACAACAACATCAATCTCATCGGTTACCACCTTCCTCTGGATGCTCACCCCACTTTGGGGAACAATGCCCGGCTCGCACAGGCCTTGGGGTTAACACTGTGTGGCCCGATGGAGCAAGGCAATGAGCTCTCCGTTCCGGTCTGGGGCAGGTTTGAGACACCGGTGTCGGAAACGGAGTTGTGCCAACGAATCGAACGCGCCCTGGGACGAACTCCTTTGTGCATCAGTGGCCATGACAGGAAGATTGCCACCTTTGGGATCTGCACTGGCGGGGCGCCAGATTACATCGACCTGGCGGCCAGTCTGAACCTCGACGGCTATCTCTCCGGTGAAGTGGCGGAGCGCACCTACTACAGTGCTAAGGAGCAGGGCGTCAGTTATTTTGCCGCCGGTCACCACGCCACCGAACGGGGTGGCGTCCAGGCGTTAGGCCAGTACCTGACTGAGCACCATGGACTGAAAGTGACCTTTGTTGATTGCGACAATCCGGTTTGATCCCAGAGTGAAAAGGGCGCCGGATGGCGCCCTTTTTTTGTCACAGCTTCACCCGCCCGTTACGGCTGGTGCACCTGAACCACATCGATGCGACTGGCCTGGTCCAGGTCGATGTGACCGCTGTTGTCCGCATCAAAGAAATCAAACGCGGGCAGATCCGCTTCGGCGACCTCACCGCTGGGGGCCGCGTTGGGATCGGCCCTGAGTTCGGTAAAGTTAAACAGTCCACGGTCCACCAACTGGGAGGGCGCGACATTCTGCATGGCGGTAAAGATGGTTTCGATTCGCCCGGGGAACTGCTTGTCCCAGCCTTTGAGCATCTCTTTCACCTGCTTGCGCTTCAGATTTTCCTGAGAGCCACACAGATTGCAGGGGATGATAGGGAAGGATTTCAGCTCGGCGTATTCGCTGATGTCTTTTTCCCGGGCATAAGCCAGGGGGCGAATCACCACGTTGGCGCCATCGTCAGACAGCAGTTTTGGTGGCATCGATTTCAGCTTGCCGCCGAAGAACATGTTGAGGAACAGCGTCTCAATCATGTCATCCCTGTGGTGGCCCAGGGCGATCTTGGTGGCGCCAATTCTTTGGGCAAACCCATAGAGGGTACCCCGGCGCAGCCTGGAACACAGAGAACAGGTGGTCTTGCCCTCGGGGATCTTGTCCTTGACGATGGAGTAGGTGTCTTTCTCCAGGATGTGGTAGGCCACACCCAGGCTGTCCAGATAGGCCGGCAGCACATCTTCCGGAAAGCCTGGCTGCTTCTGATCCAGGTTGACCGCCACCAGCGTGAAATCAACGGGGGCACGGTGCTGCAGATTCAGCAGAATGTCCAGCATGGTGTAGCTGTCCTTACCACCGGAGAGGCACACCATCACCACATCGCCATCTTCAATCATACGGTAATCTTCAATGGCACTGCCCACCTCACGACGAAGGCGTTTCTGCAGTTTGTTCAGGCGGGTTTTCTGCTTCTGGGTAAGTTCCACTCCATACCTCAATATGCTGTCAATTTGGGGCTGGCATTATCCCCGTTAGGGGAGGGCGGGTAAAGGCTCTGCCATAAAAAAACGCGGCTCGTGCCGCGTCTTTTCAGGCTCTGGAGCTGGAATGCGCCAGGTGGTGCTCACTTTGTCTGCGCACACGCCATCTCACTAAGCGCTGCGCGTGCAGAAACGGCGAATCAGTCCGCCAATGGGCATACAAAGCTCTTGGGTTTAAAGGCCACCAGATCGCAATTCAAGCTGTCGATGACGTGCTCGGCGGTGTTGCCAATCAGGGCCGCGGACAGACCGCTGCGTCCAACGGTGCCCAGCATCACCAGCTCCGCGTCCAGCTCTCTGGCCAACTCGGGAATCACGTCTTCGGGCAGTCCTTCCAACACATGGCAGCGTTTGTGGTCAATGCCATGCCGCTCCGCCAGTGCTTCGATGCGTTGGGTATGATGCTGCTTGATGGACTGGTTGTAGGCGTGCGCATCGAAATCCGGCAATTCGATGGCAATATTCACCGGGGTACCGGGGTAGCCATTGACCAGGTGCACTCGGGCGTCGATCACCGTGGCCAGCTTCACGGCGTTGGAGACGATACGATCGTTGAGCTCCTGATGCTCTTCATCGTCGGCGGCGACGTTTACGGCAGCCAGGATATTGCCATCTGCCGGCCAATCGTGCTCTTTCACCAGCAGGACAGGCACCGGCGCCTTGCGCAACAGGTGCCAGTCGGTGGGAGTAAAGATCACCGACTTGAGCTTGTCGTGGGCATGGGTGCTCTTAATGATGTAGGCAATGTCGTTGTTGAGAACATGGTTGATGATGCTCTCGAAAGGACGGTTGTGCCACACCACGTCAAAGTTCACGTCCAGTCCGTCGGCAACCAGAGGCTCGGCCAGCTGTTCCAGCCATTTACGCCGCTGTGTCACCACACCATTTCTCATGGCATCTCTCTCCTCCTGGGACAACATGGAGGTCATCTCATAGGAAAAATCGAAGATGCTGAGGAAGAGGGTTAATCGGGCTCCGGCACAGCGGGCCAGGTGGGCCGCCCTTTCCAGCGCAGGTTGATCATCCCGGCTGGGATCGATGACAACAAGAAATCGTTCGCTGCTCATAAAGCTCTCCTAACTTTGTGTCCCTCACCAACATCGTTGCATGGAAGGGTGGGTCATTCCTTTGTTTCAGATCAACGGAGCCCTTTGTGGCTCACTCCTAAATCTAGAGTATCACTTCCAACTAAATTTCAAAGGTTTATTCAGATAGAAAAGGGGGCAGTCGCCCCCTCAGTTTCAGGCAAGTGGAGAATTGAAGGACCCCGGTTTCAGGGCGAGAAGGTCGCAGCCTATGTTGTAGATGACATGTTCTGCAGTGCTGCCCAGCAAAGTGGCGGTGATCCCCTGCTCGCCTATGGTGCCCAGCACCACCAGCTCGGCGTCGATGTCCTGGGACACAGCCACAATCACCTCTTCGGGGTCGCCCTGGCGGGCATGACACTGGTCCGCAGGGATGCCGTACTTGCTGCCAAGCTCCTCCAGATGCTCCTGATGCTGTTTGCTCACCGAGATATTGAAGCCGAGGTTATTGAACTCCGGTTGCTCGATAAACAGGTTGTCCGGCAAACCGGGATAACCGTTGACCAGGTGCACCTTGGCATCGATGAGCTCAGCCAGGTTGTTGCAGTTCTGGATGATGCGTTCATTGAGTTCCTGGTGCACCTTGTCTTCGGCATCGATGTCGATGGCCGCCAGAATCTTGCCATTTTTCGGCCAGTCATGGTCTTTGACCATCAATACCGGCACCGGTGCCTTACGGATCAGGTGCCAGTCGGTGGGGGTAAAGAAGGTGGCGGTCAGTCGGCCGCTGCCCTCCTGGGTACTTTTGACGATATAGGAGATATCGTTATCGAGGACATAACGGATGATCGCTTCAAAGGGGCGGTCGTGCCACTCCACCTTGGCTTCGACATTGATTCCCTGTTGTTGTAACGGGGCCACCAATTCTTCGACCTGGCGATGGTGCTTTTCAATCAATCCTTCACGAAGGGCTTCACGTTCGGTCTTGGAAAGTAGGGCGGTTTTCTCGTAGGAGAGGTTAAAGATCACGGAAAACAGAGTGATGGGGGCGCCAGTTGCGCGGGCCATGTGAAGAGCCCGATCCAGCGCAGGTTGTTCAACCCTGTCCGGGTCGACAACCACTAGGAGTCGTTTGCTGCTCATAACTGCCTCGTCAGATTTCGGACACTGCACTGTTTGTTCTAGAACAAAATGGGCCAGTTCGCGAATCTTAGAAACAGAAAGGGCACCTCGCGGTGCCCCTGTTTTTATCGTGCGATGCGGGCGTTGCCCGCCAGATCCGACAATCTCTCTAAATCGAGAATGGTGATGTATTTGCCTTTCACCTCAATAAGACCGGACTTTTGGAAGCGGCCGAGCAGGCGACTGATGGTCTCAACGGTGAGACCCAGGTAGTTGCCGATGTCGCCCCGGGTCATGGTCAGGCGGAACTCACGGCTGGAGAAGCCGCGATTTCCAAACCGCTTGGCCAGGTTGCTGATGAAGGCGGCGAGGCGCTCCTCGGCGTTCTTCTTGGACAGCAGCAAAATCATCTCCTGGTCGCCCATGATCTCATTGCTCATCAGCCTCATGATCTGCTGGCGCAGTCTGGGCATGGCGCCACTGAGCTGATCCAGAGTCTCATAGGGAATTTCACACACCATGGCGGTTTCCAGAGCCTGGGCGAAGCTCTGGTGCTGTTCGGAGTGGATGCCGTCGAAGCCGATGACGTCTCCGGCGAGGTGGAAGCCGGTGATCTGTTCGTCGCCGTTTTCCGTGATGGTATAGGATTTAATGGTGCCCGATCGGATGGCAAACAGACTCTTTAGGGGCTCTCCCGACTGAATCAGGATCTCACCCTTCTGAATGGGCTTCTTTCGTTCGATGATGGCGTCTAGCTTGTCCAGCTCATTGGCATTGAGCGTGAACGGGATGCAGAGTTCCGACATGCTGCAATCATGGCAGTGAATGGCACAGCCACCGAACGCCGTCCTTTTAGCGCGATTGTTATCCAAGGCTCTTTCCCGATTGGGTCAACTCACTACACATGTTAAACCAAAACATTCTCTCGACGCTAGAAAAATTGACCTAGCGCAATGACCAGGGTGTGCACACCGTAACCGATCAACAGAAGGGCGCTTACTATTTTGAACCCTTTGTTAACCAAAACTTTTTTAAACGCGTCTGCGGCAGCGCCGACCAGGAACATGCTGGGAAGCGTGCCCAGCCCGAAGAGGGTCATCGCCAGTACCGTGTCGGCGAGGCTGCCGAGGGAAAGCGCCCAGATGAGCGTGGAGTAGACCAGGCCGCAGGGAAGCCAGCCCCAGAGCATGCCCGCCGCCAACGCCTTGGCCGGGGAGGTAACCGGCAACTGGTTGCGCGCCATGGGGGCCAGGCGACGCCAAAGCGGCTTGCCCAATCGTTCCACCGTCACCAGAGCCGAAGAGAAGTTGGCCAGATAGAGCCCCATCAGAATCAGCATGATGCCGGCAATAAACCGCAATCCGGTCAACCAGTGATCCACCCCGAACAGCACCCCAATCCCGCCGGCCAAGGAGGCCAGTAGGGCGCCGGCGGCGGCGTAACTGACCACCCTGCCCAGATTGTAGGCGCCGAGCAGCGTCATACGCTTACCCAGGTTCATCTGATCCCTGGCGGGGAGACCGTGGCTGAGTGCGGCCATGATGCCGCCGCACATGCCGACGCAGTGGGCCGAGCCAAGCAGCCCAATGGAGAGGGCCGCCCACACGCTGAGGTCATTCATCGCGATGTTTCTGTTCGTCGTCAAACAGGATGCTGGATCCCTGTCGGTCCAGATCCTCAAACTGATCAGACTTCACCGCCCAGAAGAACACCATCACCGCGATAATGACAAACAGGATGGCGACGGGGATAAGGGTAAAGATAATGCTCATAGTTTTAGTAGTCTCACGCTGTTACCGACCACGATCAGGGAACTGGCCGACATGCCAATGGCGGCGATATAGGGGGGCACCAGACCGCACACCGCCAGGGGCAGAATGGCCAGATTATACCCCAGAGCCCAAACCAGGTTCTGACGAATCACCCGAACCGTCTTTCTGGCAATGGCTATCCCATCCACCACAGGCCCGAGCCGGTCACCCAACAGCACCAGATCGGCGCTGCTCTTGGCCAGTTCGGTGCCGGCGCCCATGGCGATGGACAGATCGGCTCCGGCCAGCACGGGCGCGTCATTGACGCCATCGCCAAACATGGCTACTTTGTGCCCTTTTTCCTGAAGCTGCTTGAGGTAATCGTGCTTCTCGGATGGCGTGACGCCATGGTGGCAGTCGTCCATCTTCAAGGTCCTGGCCAGCTCTTTTGCCGCCGGACTGGGGTCACCGCTGAGCATCTCACAGCGCAGCCCCTGATCCTGAAGCTGAGCCAGGGTTACGGCAGCGTCTTCTCGCAGGGTGTCCTGCAGCTGAAACCAGGCCAGAGGACCCTGGTCACTGCCAAGCCAAAGACGGTCGTCACGCTGTTCCAGCCCCACAAAACGACTGTGGCCCACCCGATAGCGGACGCCATCTACCTCTCCCTGGAGGCCGCCCCCGGGGACATGCTCCAGGTTGGCCACCTTCAAACAGGGATCGTCAAAGTCATGAAACGCCTGTGCCAGAGGGTGGCTGCTGGTCCGCTCCAGGGCAGCCACCAGCGCCAGGTGTTGTTCAACCGGTTGGCCATCCAGACTCTGTTTGGCAGTCAGCGACCAGTTGCCCTGGGTCAGGGTACCGGTCTTATCGAACAGCAGGGTATCCACCTTGGGCAGGGCTTCAAGCACCCGGGAGCTTCGGGAGAGCAGACCGTGATTGCGCAGAGCATTGCTGCCACAGGTCAGGGCCGCAGGGGTCGCCAGAGACAAGGCACAGGGGCAGGTCGCCACCAGCACCGACAAGGTGACCCAGAACGCCTGGCTGGGGTCGATAAAGTGCCAGACCAGGTAGGTAAGGGCAGAGAGGGTCAGTACGCCGGGAACGAAATAACGGGCCACCTTGTCTGCCAGGCGGGCGATATCCGGCTTCTCCTGGGCCGCCTGCTCCTGCATTCGCACTATGGTGTGAATCAGCTGCTCGGTGCCGACCTGGCTGACCCGGATCTCGATGCTCTGATCAAAGTTGACGCTGCCGCCATAGAGCGGGTCACCGACGCGCTTGGTCACAGGCTCCTGCTCTCCGGTGAGCATGGATTCGTCCACGGCCGCCAGGGTGGAGAGCAGCTCCGCATCGGCGGGGATCGCTTCGCCAGGACGCACCAGGCAGCGGTCGCCCACCTTGAGGGTCTTGGCGGCCACCTGGTCATGTCCCTCATCGGTGATCAGCTCTGCCGTCAAAGGGACCAGCCGATGCAGGTTCGATGCGGACTCCGCGGCTTTTCGCCTGGCTCGCTGCTCCAGGAACCGTCCCAGCAGCAGGAAGAAGGTGAACATGGAGACGGATTCGAAGTAGACCTCTCCGGTCCCCTTGAAGGTGGCCACACAGCTGGCGCTGAAAGCACCGAGGATGGCGATGGAGACCGGCACGTCCATATTCACCCGCATCGACATCAGGGCCCTCAGGGCGCTGAAGTAGAAGGGCTGGGCCGAATAGAGGGCCACCGGGGTGGCAAACAGCAGAGAGACCCAGCGGAAATAGTCGCGGTAGATGGGGTCGAGTTCGGTGAAGTAGCCCATGTAGAGGGCAACAGCCAGCATCATCACCTGCATGGTGGCCATACCCGCCAGCCCCAGGCGGAACAGGAACTGCCTGGCGCTGTGGGCGTAGGTCTGCTCTTTGGCATCGGGCTGGAATGGGGTAGAGGGGTAGCCTATGCTGGCCAGCTGATTGAGGATCTCGGACAGCTTGATCTTGTCCGGATACCAGCTGACGGTGGCGCGCATGGTGGTGGTATTGACATTGATGCGGTGGATGCCGGCCAGTTTGCGGAAGTGGCGCTCAATCAGCCAGGCACAGGCCGCACAACTGATCCCCTGTACCGAGAGAACCACAGAGTGGGTGTCCCCTTCGTGGGCAACAAACTCCTGTTGCACCGCCTCCAGATCATAGGCGTCCAGCTGCGCCATGAGGGCATCCAGGCTCTGCTTGCTGCCGGATTCGGTTCGGTAGTGGTAGTAGTCGCCGAGGCCGGCGTCGCAGATGGTCTGGGCCACGGCGGCACAGCCGGGGCAGCACATCTGGCGCAGTTGAGCATCTATGGTGACGGAAAAATCTGCGGACAACGGCACAGGTTGTCCGCAGTGGAAACAGGCGTTACTGCTCAAATTCGCCCCCTGTTACTGGAACCAGACGGAGTTGCTCAGGGGCAGCTGCAGACGCTTCTGCAGACGCCAGCTCTGGTCGTGGGCGTCGATCATCACCTGCCATTTGCCGTCGACCAACCGGTCTGCAGGCAGCAGGTAACGGCCCAGGGCATCCTGGGTCACCATCTGGGTCAGGTCATGCTGGGGCAGGGTGGTGTGGTGGAACTCAATCTCCAGGGCCGCGCCGGATGCGGGACCGCCGTGCTGTACCAGAACCAGCTGTTCGCCATCCTGTTTCAGCTCAAACACCATACCCAGGTTGCGTGCCTGAGTGATGCGGGAGAGGTCCTGATTGATCGCCTTACCTTTCTTGTAGTAATCCTCGGCCACCAGGGCGACGGGGTTGTCGGTGGCGATCTTGATGGTAATCAGAGCCGCGATGACAACGGATCCCGGAAGAAGGATCAGAAACCACGGCCAGAACTGCTTATACCAGGGGGTGTTATTCATCTATCGTACCTTCCAATGGACTGGGTCCATGATACTGGTTTCCCTCTCGGGAGACCATTCCCGGTGAATCGGGGAGTAAAAAAAAGCCCCGCCGAACGACGGGGCTTTCAGGCAGGAACTTACTTCTTGTTCAGGCTGTAGACGTAGGCGGTGATCAAGTGGACCTTGTCCTCACCCAATACGTCTTTCCAGGCAGGCATCACGCCGGCACGACCACCCCGAATGCTCTCCTCGATCACCTTACGGCTACCGCCGTAAACCCAGGAGTTGTCGGTCAGGTTGGGGGCACCCATCAGCTTATTACCGCTGCCGTCCATGCCGTGACAGGCGAAGCAGCCCTTCATGAAGCCCGCTTGTCCCTTGGCCGCCAGTTCTGCGTCGTGCTTACGGCCATTGAGGCCATAGATGTACTCGGCAATCGCAGGAATCTCCTCATCAGTGATGGGAAGACCGCCTTTCGGTGGCATCATGCCGCGACGCCCGTTGAGCAGCGTGGCCTTGATGGTGGCGGGGTCGCCGCCGTAGAGCCAGGCATCGTCGGTCAGGTTGGGGAAGCCGGGGCCGCCCTTGGCGTCGGAGCCGTGACACTGAGCGCAGTTCTGCAAGAACAGGCGCTGGCCAATCTTCAGGGCTTCGGCGTCGGCCACCAGTGCTTCGATGGGCTTCTCGGCAAAGCTCTTAAAGATAGGACCGTAATGGGCGTCGGCCAGAACCACTTCCTGGTCATACTGAACCCAGCCGGACTCACCGGAACGGGCCTCGGCGGCAGCGGCTTTGGACTCGTCCATGTTGAGCACGCTCTGGTTGGACGAGGTCCAGCCCAGAAAGCCTTTCCAGTTACCCAGACCGGGGTAGGCAGCCAGGTAGCCCAGGCCGAACACGATGGTGAACACAAACATGTAGGACCACCACTTGGGCAGAGGATTGTTGACCTCCTCGATGCCGTCAAAGGTGTGGCCCATGCCTTCACCCTCTTCGACGCCCATTTTGTCCTTCATGCACCAGATAAGCAGTGCAAGACAACCGAAAATCACCCCAAGGGTAATCACGGTGATAAAAATACTCCAAAAGCTGGTCATCTGAGATTACTCCTTAGATCCCTGGTGCTTCTGCTCGTCGTCAAAGACGAGGTTGGCCGCTTCCTCGAAGGCGGGCTTGCGACGGGCGCTGTAGGCCCAGCCCACGATGGCCAGAAAAATCAGCAATAAAACAAGGGTTACAATGCCTTGAAACGTTCCATAGTCCATCAAAGGCCTCCTTATTTCAGAGCGGTTCCCAGAGACTGCAGGTAGGCAATCAGCGCATCCATCTCGGTTTTACCCTTCATGGATTCCACATCCTTCTTCAGCTCTTCGTCGTTACCATAGGGTACGCCGAACTGGTCACGGAAGATCTGCAGTTTCTTCAGGGTGCTCTTGCCGTCCAGGGTGTTGTCCTCCAGCCAGGGGAAACCGGGCATGTTGGACTCGGGTACCACGATACGGGGATCGCGCAGGTGAACGCGATGCCAGTCATCGGAGTAACGGCCGCCGACACGGGCCAGATCCGGACCGGTACGCTTGGAGCCCCACAGGAAGGGATGCTCCCAGACGTGCTCGCCGGCGACGGAGTAGTGACCGTAACGCTCGGTTTCGGAGCGGAAAGGACGAATCATCTGGCTGTGACAGGAGTTGCACCCTTCACGGATGTAGACGTCGCGGCCTTCCATCTGCAGGGCAGTGTAGGGCGTGAGGCCAGTTACCGGAGTGGTGGTTTCGTTTTGAAACAGCAGGGGAGTGATCTGCACCAGGCCGCCGAAGCTGATGGCAATGATGGTGAAGATCGCCAGCAGACCTACGTTCTTTTCAATAATTTCGTGCTTGAATTTCATTGCGCTTCTCCTTAAGCAGCCTGAGGCTGAAGTTCCGCCTCGGCGTTCAGGGAGCCTTTAGGCGCAGTGATGGTCCGGTATACGTTGTACGCCATCAGCAACATGCCGGTGACGAAGAACACACCGCCCAGGAAGCGAACGAAGTAGAACGGATAGGACGCCTCAAGCGACTCTACGAAGGAGTAGGTCAGGGTGCCGTCGGCATTCACCGCACGCCACATCAGGCCCTGCATTACCCCGGAGATCCACATGGACACGATGTACAGCACGGTGCCGATGGTGGCCAGCCAGAAGTGCACGTTCACCAGCTTGTTGGAGTACATGCGACCCTGCTCAAACAGGTTGGGGATCAGGTGGTACAGAGAACCGATGGAGACCATGGCGACCCAGCCCAGTGCGCCGGAGTGTACGTGACCCACAGTCCAGTCGGTGTAGTGGGACAGGGCGTTGACGGTCTTGATGGACATCATCGGACCTTCGAAGGTAGACATACCGTAGAAGGAGAGGGAGACCACCAGGAAGCGCAGGATGGGATCGGTACGCAGTTTATGCCAGGCGCCAGACAGGGTCATGATGCCGTTGATCATGCCGCCCCAGGAAGGTGCGAACAGAATCAGGGACATCACCATACCCAGGGACTGGGTCCAGTCGGGCAGGGCGGTGTAGTGCAGGTGGTGAGGACCGGCCCAGATGTACAGGGCAATCAGGGCCCAGAAGTGCACGATGGACAGGCGGTAGGAGTAGACCGGGCGGCCGGCCTGCTTAGGCACAAAGTAGTACATCATGCCCAGGAAGCCTGCGGTCAGCAGGAAGCCTACGGCGTTGTGTCCGTACCACCACTGCACCATGGCATCCACCGCACCGGCGTAGATGGAGTAGGACTTCATGGTCCACAGACCGGAAGCGGTATCCACCACAGGCACAGCCAGGGAGTTAACGATGTGCAGCACAGCAACGGTGATGATGAAGGCGCCGAAGAACCAGTTGGCCACATAGATGTGGGCCACCTTACGCTTCATCAGGGTACCGAAGAACACCAGGGCGTAGCTGACCCAGACAACGGCGATGGCGATGTCGATGGGCCACTCCAGCTCCGCGTATTCCTTGGCGGTGCTGTAACCCAGCGGCAGAGTGATTGCTGCTGCCACAATGATCGCCTGCCATCCCCAGAAGGTGAAGGCGGCGAGCTTGGGTGCAAACAGACGGGTTTGACAGGTGCGCTGGACCACATAGTAGGAGGTGGCAAACAGGGCACTGGTGCCAAAGGCGAAAATTACCGCGTTGGTGTGCAACGGGCGAAGGCGGCTGTAGGTCAGCCAGGGGATGTCAAAGTTAAGGGCGGGCCAGATCAGCTGAGCGGCGATAAACACCCCCACCAGCATTCCAACAATCCCCCAAATGACGGTCACTACAGCGAACTGACGCACAACCGTGTAGTTGTAGTCGTTGCTGGTATTGGTCAGGTTCATATTTTTAGCTTCCACTGCAATTGCATGTTAACTTCCACGACAGATGTCGCTAACCAAAAACCGATGCAAATTAACGCGAACGGTCGATGTTTCAGCGCCTCTAACGTGATATGCATCAAGGCACGACCATGATACTTGAGGTCGGTCAAAAAACCTAGCACAAACCCCTAGATCGACTTTGATCGCGATCAAGTTTTGTTGGGGAAATGTTGCAGATAAAATCCTGCAAATTCAAGGTGGTATTGAATGAAGTTTAAAAGGATGACGGGCTTCACACTTTTTGCCCTTGTGTTGGCCGGTTGTACAGAAGAAGTCAGGGAAGCGGAACCTGGCTTATGCCAGTTTCAGCAGGGGGCCTGCGTCCAGTTGCAAGCCGGTGAGACGCTGTCGTTGTCCATGACTCCGGCCAGCGCTCCCAGCGAGCAGCCATTGGCCCTTAAGCTGGAGAAGCCAGAGAGCTGGCAGCTCACGTCGGCCATGGTTGAGGGTCGGGATATGTTTATGGGGCGCCTGCCCGTCAATTTTGATGAACAGGGGCAGGGCACTCTGATGTACGGCAGCTGTGCGTCGGGTTATATGGTGTGGCGGTTGAATCTGGTGATGACCGATGACGCCGGGGTGGAACACCATGCCAGTTTCGACTGGCTGGCCGATCATTAGTTTAAACTTCATCCAAGAGATTGAGGCAGCCAGCGAACCGGCTGCCTGTGGCCGTTATAACCTGTTATAGAAAAGAGTCACCTGGGCACCGGCCTGGCGATCGCCGGTCATGGGATCCACGTTATGCAGGATCTGGATGTTGGGCTTGGTCATCTGGGCTTTGAGCAGCTCCGCCGGCTCTTTTACCTCCATTCCCGCGCCCTCAATAAAGGAGATGGTGCCGTCACCGTGGCGGTACTCGAGAAACTCCCCCACCTGAATCCGGTAGTATTCCGCCACCTGGTTGATCTCCAAGTCTGTATCGAATACCGCCGAAGCCAGCGTCAGGGTGATGTTGCCCATTTTGCCGCCAAAATCCTCGGGAAACACATGATTCACCAGCCTGGCGTCCGGGGGCAGCGGCAAGGTGATCCCCTCAGTGCCCCGGGTCTGGGCCAACTGGCCAAAGAAACTGTCCATGGCGGCAAAGGCTTGCTGACGACTGCGTTTACTCAGGTCAATGCAGGCCTGCTGAGTCGCACGGGGCAGGCCGGATGCCGACAGGCAGCTGCGGTAGGCCTCGAGGCGCTGCTCGGCCTGAGCCTGATTGAGGTCTGAGCCATCATCCACCTGGTCATAACACTGATCCAGCAGGTCATAAAAGGCATCCTCGCTCATCAGGGTGCACTCTTCGTCATACTCGAGCTGACCCAGGTCACTGTTCATATACACCTGATCAAAATACTGAGCATAAGAGGCATTAATAGAAAATATAAGCGACAGAATCAAGTAAGTACTTTTCACGTATTTATCCTTGACGTTGCGTCGAATTATTACCAATGCTATCTGTAATGCTCGCTGGAATCCAAGAAGTTTCCATTAATTATTCTTTTGGTTTCAGAGAGACAGCTTTTTGTCTTAAAGGAACGATTGGAATTTGCCTTTCATAGAATTATGACAATGTTATTAACGCTAGGACGCAAAATTGGCTTTATATTATTGGCTTCTGTGTACTGTCAACCGGCCTTGGCCATCGTCATTGAGGAAACGCCTTATGTGGAGGTGGAGGCCAATCAGCAGCGTGCGTTTGCCCTGATGGCTCCCCTTGAGGCCCACTTTCAGGCCTACCCTCAGCTGCCACAGCAGTTTGATGAGCAGCCCTGGACCGTCATGGAACTGATGTCTTTGTCTCGTGCCAGCGATCCGGAGCGGCTGGCCCTGTTGGACAGTAAGATCCAGGGATTTGAGGTGGGCAGCGCCTCGCGGGTGATCAACTGGCTTGAACAGCGTATCACCCTGGAAACCGTGTTCCTTCAGCAACTGGCAGCGATGCCTCAAGCCAAACACCCCAGGTGCCAGGGCGCCATCGCTGCCTATGAGCGCAATCGGCTTGAGCCTGGCAAAGACGTAGCCCTTCATTTGAAGCTGTATCGCCGGGACCACAAAATTTTCCGCTTTCTGGTGCAGTGGGCATTCCAGATAGACTACGGAAACCGCATCCTCAGCCGGGGGGAGTTGCCCCTCGTGGCGTCGGTGTGCGCCGACCCCGATGGCTGGCTCCCCATCAGCGGGATACAGGCGCCATTGGCCAAAAGTGCCTATGTCGGCAAACCCATCGAGGAGTCACTTAGATTATAATATGCGGATATTAGGCGTCAGAAATGTTTTTGGCGCCTGTAATTTGACGCCGGAGTAATACAAGGCAAACTTATTTTTCCTGCATAAACAGAAATCCTGATCTAAAGCCTGTTTTACGTTTTGCGAGATTTGCCAATATCGCTTGCCACAATTCGCCATCACTACAATGGCCTTATCAGTTGTATATCCTGTGACTATTATCACTGTCGTTTACGTTTATGAATGCGACCCTTTGTCACCGCAGACAATGTTGATGTCTGAACACTCAGAGAATCTCAAACAATAAATAAACTACACAGGAAAATTCACGTGAAATTTAAGACTAAGATAGTCTTTGCTTCATGCACTATCTTGATGCTGGCGTTATCGGCGCTCTCCTTTAATCAATACCTCACCGTCAGACAGAGCATCGCCGCTCTGACCGGCACCAGTGTGGAGGAGATCACCAACAACCTGGCAGCCAGCATTGAGCAGGAGATGGCCCTAAAAGGTCAAACCGCCCGTTACATGATGAGCCTGATTGAGGACGAGGTCAGCGAAGAGAACATTCGTCGCATCTTTTCGAAACCCGCCATCAAGGAGGGCTTTCTGCTGGCCGGAATCGGTTTTGACACCGATGGCAGCCTGCTGGACAACGACCCTGACTGGAAAACCCCTGCCGGCTACGACGCCCGGCAACGTCCCTGGTATCGGGAAACCAAGGCTGCGAACCGGCTGACCTTTACCCAGCCCTATCAGGACACCATGACCGGAGAGACCCTGGTCTCCATCACCGTGCCCATGCAGCGCCACGGCCAGTTTGGTGGCGTCATGTTCCTGGATATGAGCCTGGATAAGCTCAGCAACCGCATCAATGCCATCAATCTACTGGATGCGGGCTACCTGTTTCTGCTTAACCGGGATGAGTTGTTCATTACTCACCCTGAGGGTCAATACCATGGCAAGCCTGCGTCTGAGCTGTTTGGTCAGTCACTGGCACTCCATCAGGGGATTCAACAGGTCGAGATCGACGGTAAAACCCATGAACTTCGCTTTGTGCCACTTCCCACACTGGGCTGGACCTTGGGGGTCGATCTCGACGCCGACATACTTCATCAGGCAGAAACACAGTTGAAACGGGACGCCATCACCTATTCCCTGTTGGCCCTGGTTCTGGCGGTGATTGCACTGACCCTGTTGATGGCGATGCTGATGAAGCCACTGGCGATCCTTAACTTAGCCATGGAGGAGGTGGCCACCGGGGATGGCGATCTGACCCGGCGTCTGGAGACCAATACCGATGAGGAGTTCGCCTCCCTGGCTGGCCACTTCAACGGCTTCAGTTCCAAGTTGACCCAGTTGATCGCCCAGGTTAAAGAGCTGGCCGAGAACATCAGTGACAACGCCGCCACCACTTCCGCCGGCGCCAACCAGAGTCAGGTGGCCCTGGCCACGCAATTGCGGGAGTTGGAACAACTGGCGACCGCCATGAACGAGATGGCCTCCACCGCCATGGAGGTGGCCAACCATGCACAGCAAGCCTCCACCGCGGTTCAGGAAGCTGATCATTCCGTGTCTCTGGGCGCCGAAACCGTCAGTGCCACCACCTGTGCCATTGAGGAGTTGTCCGGGAAAATCGAACAGGCGGTCGAGGTGGTGGAACAGGTGTCCCAGGCCAGCCGCGACATCGAATCGATTCTGGCGGTGATCAACGAGATTGCTGATCAGACCAACCTGCTGGCACTGAATGCTGCCATCGAGGCGGCCCGGGCGGGAGAGCAGGGCAGGGGCTTTGCGGTGGTGGCCGATGAGGTACGCACCCTGGCCAGCCGTACCCAGCAGTCCACCTCGGAGATTCGAACCATGATAGATCAACTGCAGCACGGTGCATCAGCCGCGGTGAGCGTCATGGAACAGAGCCGGGAAGTGGCGGGTGCCACGGTCCAGACCGCCAACCGCTCCAATCTGGCGCTGACCAGCATTCGCGAAGCGATTAAGCGGATCACCGACATGAATCTGCAGATCGCCTCGGCCGCGGAGGAACAAAGTCTGGTGGCGGAGGACATCAACAAAAGTACGCTCAACATCAAAGAGTTGTCCCAGCAGATTTCCGAAGCGTCGGACGGAGCCGCACGGGCAACGGAGCGACAATTGGCAGAGGTTCGTCAGCAGGAAGAAATTTTGAATCAATTCAAGATCTAACTTAATTGATGGGGCGAGAAATCGCCCCTTATTCATCCAGGTAAATATGGCGATAGGGGGATATAAACGACTGACTGTTTTGTTCGAAGTTCATCTTAATTTCGTTTTGCTTCAGTAAGAAAAAAGCCAATCTAAAAATGCCTGTTATGTAAGTGCTTTCACTTTCTAAATCAGGCTATTAGTTTCATTCCCTCCGCTGCAACTTTCTCACGTCGGTTAAGTGTTAAACAATCGGGCCGATAACTTAGATAGCCATCGTTGATCCAGCTTTAAAGAGTGTGTGAATATTCTGGAGTACGGCAAAATAAACCTCTAAGAATCAAAGGGAAGTTCGTTTGGCTGTCAAACAATTCCCAATGTTAAAACTGCCGCACTGAAAGGAACTATGCTGTTTAATCTGAATCCGCAGAAGATTCGGAAAAGAAAAAGGGTGCTAACTGTCATGAAATTCAAGACAAAGATCGTCTTTGCCTCCTGCATTATATTGCTGGTCGCTTTGTCTGCTCTTTCCGTAAACCAATACCTCACCACCAAACGCAGCATCGTCGCATTGACGGAAAGCAGTGTCACTGAAATTGCCAACGGTATTGCCCAGTCCGTACAGAACAACATGGCCTTCAAGATGGATGTGGGCCGTTACATGATGAGCCTTATTGAAGAGGACCCCTCCGAGCAGAACATCAACTCGGTGTTCACCAAGCCAGTGGTCAAGAGTCAGTTTGTCCTGGCCGGTGTCGGCTTTGAGAGTGACGGCCGCCTGGTCGACAACGACGTAAACTGGCACCCCTCCGCAGATTACGACAGTCGGCAACGGCCCTGGTACATCGATGCCAAGCGCCAGGACAGGGTGATACTGACGCCACCCTATCCGGACTCCGTCACCGGGGAGATCCTGGTCTCTCTGGGCGTCCCCATGAAGGAAAATGGCCTCTGGAAAGGCGCAATGTTTCTGGATGTCAGCCTTAAAGAGCTGGATCAGGCGGTCAACAGCGTCAATCTGTTTGATGCCGGTTACGCCTTTCTGTTGACCAAGGATCACAAGTTTATTACCCACCCGGATGTGTCCCTGCACGGTAAGCCCGTCAGTGAGTTGTTCGGCAACGCCCTCCATTTTGGTGGCGCGGCACAGGAGGTTTCGGTCCAGGGCGCCGATCAGTACATTCGTTTCTTTCCACTGCCTGAAACCGGTTGGTTGCTGGGCGTGGCTCTGGACTCAGACAAGATGCACGCCACGGAGACGGCACTGCGCAATGACGCCGTTCTCTACTCCCTGCTGGCCTTGGCCCTGGCAATCGGGGCTCTGACCCTGCTGCTGAGTAAGCTGATGGCACCACTGGGGACCCTGAACGAGGCGATGGAGGACATCGCCTCCGGTGAGGGTGATCTGACCCGAACCATGGACACCAATACCGACGCCGAGTTTGCTTCCCTGGCCGGCAGTTTCAATGGTTTCTCCTCCAAACTGAGGGAGATGATTTCTCAGGTGAAACTCATTGCCGAAAGCATCTCCGACGGCACCCGGATGACCGCCGACGGCTCCCGCCGAAGTGGCGAAGCGATGAGCAAGCAACTTGAGGAGCTTGAGGCTCTGGCCACCGCCATGAACGAGATGGCCTCCACCTCAATGGAGGTGGCCCGCAACGCCCAGGGGGCGGCCGCCGCGGTGCAGGAAGCGGACAACTCCGTCGAAGCCGGCGTACAGACAGTGGCTAATACCGCCGACGCCATTGAGCAGCTGTCCGCTCAGATTGACCAGGCTGTGGCGGTGGTTGAAGAGGTGTCCGAGTCCACCCGCAACATCGAGTCGATTCTGGCGGTGATCAATGACATCGCCGATCAGACCAATCTGCTGGCGCTGAACGCCGCCATTGAGGCGGCCCGGGCCGGCGAACAGGGCAGGGGGTTTGCGGTGGTGGCCGACGAAGTGCGCACCCTGGCCAGCCGCACTCAGCAGTCCACCTCGGAGATCCGCGCCATGATCGATCAATTGGCGGCAGGCTCGCGCAATGCGGTGGCGGTCATGGGTGAGAGCAAGGCGGTTGCCGGTCAGACGGTGGAAACCTCCGCCAGCTCCAGTGCCGCGCTGACTCAGATCCGTGCCGCCATCAAGCAGATCACCGACATGAACATGCAGATCGCCTCCGCCGCCGAGGAGCAAAGCCTGGTGGCCGAAGACATCAACAAGAGCACCCTGAACATCAAGGAGCTCTCGCAGCAGGTGGCGGAAGCCGCTGACGACGCCAGTCAAGCAATGGGAGAGCAGCTGCAGTTGGTGGACAAGCAGGATGGGTTGCTGAACCAGTTCAAAGTCTAGATTCAGCGACACGGAAAAGGGGCCGAATGGCCCCTTTTTTGGTGGTCACAACTGGCTCAGTGCCCTGTTGGTCATCGACTTGGAGAACCGTCCCAGCTTCCAGTGTCCGGGCTTCCAGCCCTGAAGGAAACGCTCGAAGTCTGCCCATGCAAAGGCAAACAGGCCCAACTGCTCCTCCTGCACCTGCTTGCGCTGAATGTCGCTCCAACCCCGTCCTTTAAGGTGACCAATCAGAGCCTGGCAATAGAGGTCCAGCAGCTCGAAGGCGTGGGCCTCCAGGGCGTCATCGTTCAGTACGCTGCCCAGCAGATAGACCAGATCGCGGATGCCGGCCCCGCCACCGACGTATTGAAAATCGACCGCTGCCACCTGACCGCAATCGCTGCCCAGGAAGTTGGCCACCTTGGCGTCACCATGCACCAGGCTTTGGTAGCGGGCGCCTTGTAACTGGTTGTCGATGGCCACCGCCGCGTCCTTGAGCGGTCCCGAATCCATGGCTGTCCATTCGTCTGGGCGGGTAGCCAGGTGCCAGTAGCAGCCCTGTTCCCACAAACCATCTGGCGCAGTGCCCATAAACCGGGCATGAAAGGCTGCCAGCCAGCGGATCATCGCCTTCAGGTGGGTGTGCCCCTGATCCTGACGTAAAGGAGACAAACCGGCAGTGGCCAGATCTTCCAGTACCATCAAGGTGCCATTATCCAGGGGGTGTTCACCCAGGTAAGCCGGAACTCTGGACACCTCGCCGCAGTGCCCTGCATGGTGGCGATACCAGTTTAGCTCCACCTGATAGGAACGCAGTTTGCGCCGATGACCCAATCCACCCTGATCAGCCGGGGGGACAACCCATTTGGCAATGACGCTGCGACCGTCATCAAGGTGTGCCCGGTACAGCCCTCCATACTGGTTCCAAAGGGGCTGAATCAGCTGCAGCTCAACAAGACTCTTCGCCTGGGTAGTGGCAAGCAGTGGCTGAACGGGAAAGCTCATGAAAACTCCATTAAAAAACCCGGCACCGGGCCGGGTTTAGTGCAAGGAGAACCTTTAGTCCTGGCTCTCTACGTTGTGGTAGACCTGCTGAACATCGTCGCAGTCTTCCAGCATCGCCAGGAATTTTTCAAGGCGCGCTACGTCATCACCCTCCACCGTAGTGTAGGTCTGGGGGATAAAGGTGATCTCTTCAACGGAGAACTTGATGTCGCCAAAGGCCTCAACCAGAGCGGTTTTGGTCTTGAAGAACTCGGTGTGCGGGGCGAACACGGTGACAGTGCCATCCTCAACTTCAACGTCGGTGACGTCAACGTCGGCCATCATCAGCGCTTCCAGCACCGCATCTTCATCATCGCCTTCAAACGCCAGCACCGCCTGGTGATCGAACATGTGGGCCACGGCACCAGGGGCACCAATTTTGGAATCGGTTTTCACGAAACACTGGCGCACTTCGGTAAAGGTGCGGTTGCCGTTGTCGGTCAGACAATCGACGATCACCATACAGTTACCCGGACCAAAGCCTTCGTAACGGGCCGGTGCATAGTCTTCGCCGGCACCGCCAGTGGCCTTATCGATGGCCTTATCGATAACGTGAGCAGGAACCTGGTCCTTCTTGGCCTTATCAATCAGTCGGCGCAGGGAAAGGTTGGCATCGGGATCGGGGCCGCCATTCTTGGCGCTTACGTAGATCTCTTTTCCGTACTTGGAGTACACCTTGGTCTTTGCCGCTGCGGTCTTTGCCATGGACAGCTTGCGGACTTCGAAACTTCTTCCCATAAGGATCGGCTCTGTCTAGTCAGTCAAACAAAATTGGTGACCGCCGATAATACCAGCTTGAGTCCCAGCCTCAAACGCCATGGGGGCTTTTTGTGGCATTGGGGTGACGGAGTCCGCCTGAAAGCCCAGATTTTCACCGCACGGCTCGCCGAACCGTCCTCATTGCGCGCCGACGTGTGGCGGGTGGGTGTATTGATGTCGTTACACCCGGAGTCAGGCTTTATACTTTAGTTTTATCAAGCTCATGTATTGCTGTAATTACGCTTGGAATGAAAAGCTTACACTGTTAAGGTTCGGCAATACGTTTGGGGTTAGCCCAGAGAACAGATGTAGTGCAGGAGCAGTAAATGAGTCGCTTTGAATTTGCCCCCATGCCCGATGAGCAGGGCTTCTTTGGTCCCTTCGGCGGACAGATCATTCCACCCGAGCTGAAACAGGTGATGGATGAGATCAACCTCGCTTACGAGGAGATCCGCCAGACCGACGCCTTTCAGCAGGAGCTGATGCAACTGTTTCAGGACTACGTGGGCCGTCCCAGCCCCATCTACCACGCCAAGCGCCTCAGTGACCAACTCGGTGGTGCCCAGATCTACCTCAAGCGGGAAGACCTTAATCACACCGGCGCCCATAAGATCAACCATTGCCTGGGTGAAGCCTTGCTGGCTAAGTACATGGGTAAGAAAAAGGTTATCGCTGAAACCGGCGCCGGTCAGCATGGTGTGGCTCTGGCAACCGCCTGTGCCCTGGTGGGGATACCCTGCGAGATCCACATGGGCCAGGTGGATATCGAGAAGGAACACCCCAACGTCACCAAGATGAAGATCCTGGGGTGCGAACTGGTTCCGGTGACTCAGGGGACCGCGACCCTGAAAGACGCCGTGGACAGCGCTTTCGTCGCGTACATGGAAAACCCCAAAGACTACATCTACGCCATCGGCTCCGTGGTCGGCCCCCACCCATTTCCGAAAATGGTACGGGACTTCCAGAGCATCATCGGTCGCGAAGCGCGGCAACAGTTTCAGGCGCGCCATCAGCAACTGCCCGAGGTGATCACCGCGTGCGTTGGCGGTGGTTCTAACGCCATTGGTCTGTTTACCGCCTTCCTGGAAGACGATGATGTTCGCATCGTCGGGGTCGAGCCTGCGGGTAAGGGGCTGGATACTGCGGAACACTCTGCCACGTTGACCCTGGGCAGCCCCGGAGAGCTTCACGGATTCAAGTGCTATGTTTTGCAGGATGAGGCCGGCGATCCGCTGCCGGTGCACTCCATCGCGTCCGGTCTGGATTACCCGGGCGTGGGCCCCCAGCACTGTTATCTGAAGGATCTGGAGCGGGTTGAGTACGATACGGTCACCGATAAGGAGTGCCTGGACGCCTTCATGACCCTGTCCCGTGTGGAAGGGATCATCCCTGCCCTGGAGAGTGCCCACGCCGTAGCCTGGGCCATGCGTGAAGCCCAGCGCTTGCCCAAGCACCAGAAGATTCTGGTGAACCTCTCCGGTCGCGGCGACAAAGACGCCGACTATGTGGCGGAGAAACTCGGGCTGTAATCCCAACGGGGAGGAATAGCTGAACTCGGGCGGCCTGTCTCCAGGCCGTCCTATGTTCACTCGTCAAAGGCACGCGTCTCCAATGTCAGCTGCTCAGACAGCCTTCCCATCAAGACTGGATCCCGGATCATCAGCGTGTTGACCAGATCACGCTCCAGCCAGCCGATTTGGCACAGACTCTTGCCCCGATATTGCGCTTTAGACCGGCCCTTTTTCAGGGCTGACAGGGCCAACATCTCACCCGGGAGCAATATCTCCGCTGTTGTGCCGCCGGACGTGGGCCAGCTGGACTCGACACTGCCCTCGACCACCATCCCGATTCGGGTCAGTTCACTGTCCACGTCGATGATCACCTCGCCCTCGCCGTAGGTGGTGATCACCAGCCGCTCCATCAATGCTGCCTGAGTGGCTTCTGTGCACTCCTTCGCCCAGGCAAACAGGCTGTGAGGCTGTCCACCGAGATCCGGCCTGGCCACTATCGAGCTTCTCTGCAGGTTGTGCATTCGTCCTTCCACCCCCTCAAGCAGCCGTTGGGCTTCTGGCTGGGCCAGTACCGCCATCCCCATCTGCCGCCGAATCACTGTCCGCTCCCGGTTAAGCAGCAACCGACTGGCCGCCTGAGTTTCCAGAGCCTGCACCAGCTCAGGGTGGCAACCTCGGATCTGACTGATGTGACGTTCTGCCATGGACAGGTTCTGCTCCACTTCACCTTCCAGACGTTGAGCCAGACTGTTATCCGGGGCCAGTTCCTGGATGTGGGACTTGAGCTCCAGCTGGGCCTCCATGAAGCCCCTGGCCAGGTCGTAACCCAGGGCAAGATGGTTGTAGAACACACTGTTGGCCGGCGCCTGAAAAATAGGAAAGCGCCGGCCCCAGCTTAGCCACAAGGGGGTGGCCCACAAGGGCTGAAGCGCGCCTCTTGGGCCAATCTCAGCGTCTCCGTCCAGGGCTCGCTCTACCAGTTGCACCAGTAGCTGGGTGGAGTGACGTCCCAGAGTGCCGCTTTCAAATTGAGACCAGTAACTTTGCCGCTCAGTCTCCAGCAGCCGTCTGCGACACGCCAGCCCTTGGGCGGAGGAGGGCGGCAGCCTGCCACCACTGTCCAGGGTGCGTTCCTGCAGCTTGATGTTGCGCTTTACCTGAGCCCAATCCGCCCGATTCAGGAAAGGGTGGGCCATCATTTTGGGCAGCATCTGATTCAGCTCCTCGGCGACGATGCCTTTTACCCGATCGACGGTGGCCTGTTTGGGCTCGGGCAGCCGGTTCAACCCCAGCAGCCCGAGCAGTCGACCCATGGAGCTGCCGTTGACCACTATGGTCAGCACCACGGTGCCAGCGCACAAAAACAGGATTTGATCTGCCACTTCTCTGGGCAGCAGTCCATCCACAGCGATGGTCAGCGCCAGTGCCAGTGAGACCGCACCTCGCAGTCCGCCCCAAAGCAGCACCAGCGCCTTTTCTCGGGTTAATCCGATTCCCATGCGTTTGAGCAGGGGCAACAGCGCGCCTATGGTGGCTCCCCGGATAACCAGCAGAGCCGGATAGAGCAGTGCCAGAGACCACCAGAGGTCCGGCTGGTCCAGAGGAACCCTTGCGGCTATCAGGATGCCCACCAGCAGGAAGATCACCGTGTTGGCCATATGGGCCATCATCTCCCAGAAGTGGTGAAGAAAACCCGCCACTTCCGGTGAGATACGCGTCCTGCCGGCTCCGGCAAAGACAAAGGCCAGGGTAACCAGGGCGACCACCCCGGAGAGGTGCAGTCGTTCGGCAATGAAGAACACCAGATAAGCCGCCACCACAGACAGGGTGATCTCTATGATGGGGTCATTGAATACCTTGCCAATCCAAGCGATGACGATGACCCCGGTGATTGCGCCCACCATCAGCCCCCCGGCAACCACCCAGACAAATTCCAGCACCACGTTCAGGGGAGTGGCACTGACCGCGCCGCTGACAGCCATGGCATAGAACAGCCCAAACAGCACAATGGCGGTACCGTCATTGAGCAGAGACTCCCCCTCAATCAGGGTCTCAAGACGCTTTCGGGAGCTGACCTCTTTCAACAAGGCCACCACGGCAACCGGATCGGTCGCGCTGATGAGTGCGCCGAACAGCAGGCACAGTGCCCAGCTCCACTCCCAGGGAAACCACTCTCGGGCCAGCAGTGCGGTGAGCAATGTCGCCATCACCAGTCCGGGTATGGCCAGCAGGGCAATTTGCGGTGCCATGCGTCGGAACAGGTGGACCTCCAGGGAGAAGGCGCTTTCAAAGATCAGGGTTGGCAGGAACAGATAGAGGATCACCTGGGGCGAGATCTGACTGACCAGCTCCAGAGTCTGGGCAAGCATTGGGGTCGTGCCAGTGAACACCCCGGCTCTTTGCACCAGTCCCAGCAGCAAGCCGATGATCAGCAGCACCACAGTGTAGGGCACAGGCAGGCCCTTAAGGCTGTGGCGCACCAGGGCCCCCACCAGCAGGGAGAGAATCAGGAACAGCAGGGCCAGCAAGGCCAACTCAAACTGCATCGACAGCTACCGACGACAAGCCTTATCTAACTATAGAAGCGATTTTCAGGAAAGGGGGAGCCATTACCACAGCTCAAATCACTGAGTTTTCCCGGCAATGTGTCGCTTAAGGACGCACATTTCTGGAGCGAGGTTCAAGCCGGGCCACCCGGGCAAAGAGGGGTGGGTCTTCCCCTTGGAAACTGGTTTCCTGCCTGGTGGTGCAGCGCCGTGGCCTCAATCAACCCTGTGTGCACTCAAGCGCACCAAGCGGCCGAGGCTATGGTATAAAGAACCATTGTTCAGTGAGTTACCGGCCTAAGTAATGTTTGATGCAATCTGGATAGAAGGCGATCAGCAGCACCTGTACTCCATCATCGGCTTTGAAGCGCTCAGTCTTGAGGAGCGAGAGAGCAAGCGCCAGAAGCTGTTTTGTCCCGAGTGTCTCCAACCAGCGTTTTATCGCAAGGCCAGCAGCCACGGTCGCTCCGCCTGTTTTGGCTCGCGCTATCACACTCAGGCGTGCACCCTCGAACGGCGCACCGCCCAGCGTGAGAAAGAGGAGAAGGATGCCAAAGAGGTGGACCGACTGCTGAACCAGGCGGTCACCCCGTTCAGCTTTGAGGAGCCGCCTGAGGGCAAACCTGATACCCCGGCGAGCACCGGCAACATCAGGGCCTCAACAGCCCCAGCCAAAGCGGGCAAGCCTAAGCCATTAACCCTGACCAAGGCATTGCACAGCTTGCTGAGAGACAGCGACCTTGGTGCCAGCGACGCCCTGATTGAGCTGGACAAAGGCTATCAATTTAAGGCGAAGAACCTGTTTGTTCCCTTCGCCGAAGCGGAGGCGGCCGACAACGCCAAGGAGGCAAGACCCAAGATGTTCTGGGGTACCCTGTCTCATTCGGACAAGGAGATGCTGTGGCTCAACCCCGCCGGTTGTCAGGACACCGGCATCCCCATTCGCCGCTACCGCGACCATCTGCTGAAGCGCTTTGGCATAGAGGAGCGGGAGCAACTCGAGGGGGCTGGCATCATCCTGTTTGGCAAGTGCTACTGGAATCAGGCGAAAACCAGGAAGATCATCGAACTGTGGAACAAGGAGCGTATCCACCTCTCTTTGGTGGTGGATTAAAGCAAATAGGCGCCAATTGGCGCCTTTCTTAGGGCGTGTTGATCTTTGGCGTTTAGAATTTGGCCGAGGATGACGACGACTAATCAGGAAGTTCGATTGTAGGCATGGTTGCTCTACGTCAAAATCGAACGACGAAGAGTAGTGGTTGTCAGTCCGGCCCCGAAGGGCGCTTTGCTCCGTCTGGGTACTCTTTCATCTTGGGCACAATGTCCACACATCGGGGCCTGAGTGGCTGGATGCCTAAGCAAAAATAATCAGCAACGCTCTAGTGAGCGGTCTGCTCCTGATAGTCGAAGGTGGGCACTGACCAGTGCAAACGGATCGCCAATAATCGTAAACCAAAGCCCAGGGGCAGGCAGACGGCCAGTTTTACCCATTCAGACAGTTCGGCCAGGGTCAGTCCCATGTAGAGCGCCGCGGTAACCAGGGACACCAGGGCGTACAGCTCCTTCTGGAACACCAGGGGCACCCTTTGACAGAACAGATCGCGCAAAATGCCACCAAAGATGCCGGTGATCAGGCCAGAAGCGATGGCTATTACCGGAGTGTGACCCAAAGAGAGCGCTTTCTGAACGCCGATGATGGAGAACACCGCCAGACCCAGGGCATCCAGGGTCAGGAACAACCGGGTGAGATAGCGCATGACCGGCGCACAGGCCACGGTCAGCAGCGCCGTAATGGCGATCGCCACCAGATACTCAGGGTGGGCCACCCAGATGAGAGGGTAGCCTCCAAGCAGGACATCCCGCACTGTGCCGCCACCGATGGCGGTGACGCAGGCCACCATCACCACACCAAAGAGATCCATGCGGTTGCGGCCAGCCGCCAGGGCGCCAGTGATCGCTTCGGTCAGCACGCCAACCAACCACAGCACCAGAATCAATTGCATTTCAGTCACCCAACACGCTCCCGGCTTTAAAAGAATCAGGGTAGGGCGAGGGATTGTGTCAAAGGACAAAAGCCCTTGGAAATGAAACAAAAGAGGGATCGGATTAGCGCGATTTATCCCATGTTACCGAGCCGTTGCATTGGTTGCGGCCTTAGGCAAAAGGGGTAAGTCGACTAACTTAAGGGGATGACACCCAACTAAACAAGAGACGCCCATGCTGACCACCTTAGGACAGGTGCTGTCCCTGATCACCCTGGCCCTGGCCGGGCTGGTCATCGCCAAGGCATGCCGGCTGGACACCACCCTGGCCTGCCTGTTGGTGGGCTTTGTGGCCGGACAGGCCTTAGGCGTCTTGTCACTGGATACCGGCATAAGGGCGCACTACCTCAAGGACCTGGTGTTTTTTGTGGTGTTGCCGATTTTGATTTTCGAGGCCGCCTGGCACCTGAGGCCTGAGCAACTGAAGCAATGGCTGGCGCCCGTCCTGACGTTGGCGACCCTGGGCGTGGTCATCAACATGGTGGTCATCGGGGCACTGACCTACTGGGGGTTAGGCCATCCTCAGGGCTTCCCTTGGCTGGCTGCGCTGCTCACCGGCGCCATTTTGGCTGCCACCGATCCGGTTTCGGTGATCAGCCAGCTGAAAAGTCAGCGAGCACCGCAAGCACTGACCACCCTGTTCGAGGGAGAAAGCCTGTTTAATGATGCCAGTGCCGTTGTGCTCTTTAGCCTGTTGCTGGGGTTTGCCCTGCGGGAAGGGGGCAGTGTGGCCACCTCTGATCTTGGCACCTTTCTAAAGGTGTTTTTCGGAGGGTTGCTGCTGGGGGCCTTGCTTGGCGGGCTGGCAGCGCTACTCTGCCGCTTCCTCAATCGTTCCGACGCCACCATGATGACCATGGTGACCCTGGCCTTTTCCAGCTTCTATCTGGCCGAGCACTGGCTGCACCTGTCCGGCATTTTGGCGGTAATGGCCGGTGCTCTGGTGGTCAGGTGGCGGCTCGAGCGGCCAGCAGACGTCAACCTCGACGCCATCACTCTCGGCTGGAACTGGTTGGGGCTGACCTTTACCTCGCTGCTGTTTGTCATCATGGGGTTGGTGATCACTCTAGAGATGTTCACTGAGCGCTGGCTGGCGATGGCCATAGCCATCCTCGCCGCCCTGGCCGGACGTCTGGTGGCGGTTACCGGCTGCGCCCTGTTACTGAAACCGGTACAGCCCCTGAGTTTGGCCTGGCAAGGGCTGCTGGTGTGGGGCGGGCTCAGAGGAGCCATCGCCATCGCCCTGGTGCTGTCACTGCCGACCGAGTTGCCCTATTGGTGGACCATACAGTCCATGGTGTTTGGAGTGGTGTTGTTCAGCCTGTTGGTTCAAGGCACCACCAATGGCCTGCTACTGCGCAAACTCAAGTAGCCTTGGTGCGTTTTGACCACAGTCTGCTAGCTTGGAATAAGGGTAGAGTTTGGATGAGCACCCATGAATCAACCGCTTCCGCCTCCGGTTGTCGGCCCCCAGCGGCTGCTGGATGAGATCACGGTTAAGGCCCTGTTACTGGGGATGCTGTTGTCCGTGCTGCTGGCTGCGGCCAACGCCTACATCGGCCTGCTGGTGGGGATGACGGTCTCAGCTTCCATTCCCGCCGCCGCCGCATCGCTGGGAATTCTGCGTCTGTTTCGTCGCTCCAACATCCTGGAAAACAACATGGTACAAACCTCGGCATCCGCCGGGGAGTCTCTGGTTGCCGGAATCATCTTCACCATTCCGGCACTGGTGATGATGCAGGCCTGGCATGGCTACCTCTACTGGCCCATGGTGTCCATCGCCATCGTCGGCGGCATTCTGGGGGTGGCGTTCACCATTCCCTTAAGACGAGCCCTGATTGTTGAAGCCAGGCTCACCTACCCGGAAGGCCTGGCCACCGCCGAGGTACTGAAAACCGGGGGGATTGAGACCGACAGAGACAAACCGGCTCAACACCCGGTCGAACAGCCCACCCCGGGAATCAAACTTCTGGCCCAAGCGGGTGCCCTGGGGGCCGTCTACAAACTGATGGAGTCCGGATTGGGGCTGTTTGCCGGAGGCATTGGCACCGTTCGCAGTTGGTTTGGCGGCAATTACCTGTTCAGCGGAGGCATAACCCTGAGTCCCGCCCTGATTGGTGTAGGTTACATTGTCGGCATCAACATCGCCGTGCTGGTGTTTCTTGGCGGGGTCATCGGCACCATCATCGGGGTGCCACTGAATTGGCTGTTCAACAAGGATGCGGTTCTCGTGGCGGCAGGCCTAAGCCCGGGACTCTCTTTCGAACAGATCAGCCAGCAACAGTGGGGCAGCATCGCTGGCGCGGCCTGGCAGAAGTGTCGCTACATCGGTGTCGGGGCGATGATGGTTGGTGGCCTTTGGTCGCTGGTGGCTCTGGCTAAGCCGCTTACCAAGGGCATTCGCGCGTCGCTTAAGGCCTATCGCCATCACCGCACCAGCATAGATGGTGCGTTTCCCAGAACCGAGGCAGACACGCCGTTCTCCATCGTTCTATTGGTGGTGGCCGTCTCCATCATCCCGCTTTACTCCATCTTCTACATCGCCATGACCGATTATGAGCACAAGTTGATGGTGGCGGCTCTGATGACGGTGTTGATGCTAGTCCTGGGATTCCTGTTCGCCTCGGTGGCGGGGTATATGGCGGGGCTGGTGGGCAGTTCCAACAATCCCATTTCCGGGGTGACCATAGCCACAGTGATCACGTCTGCGCTGATTCTGGTCAATATCATGGGTAAGGAGGGGCCCGGCGCCATGCTGGGTCCCATAGCGGTGATCTATCTGGCGGCCCTGATCTGCTCTGCCGCCGCCATCGCCGGCGATAATATGCAGGATCTGAAATGCGGTCATCTGGTTGGCGCCACCCCCTGGCGACAGCAACTGTTTCAAGTGGTTGGGGTTGTCTCTGCGGCGCTGGTGATCCCGCTGATCCTCAGCGTGCTGGATGCGGGGTACGGCATTGGCCGCCCCTTAGAGGGGGGCGATCCAGACCGGGTACTCGCCGCCCCCCAGGCCGGACTGATGATGGCGCTGGCCCAGGGGATCTTCGGCCAGGGGATAGAGTGGAATTTCATTTACATCGGTTTCGCTCTGGCCGTCGCGCTGATAGCCCTGGATACCGTTCAGGAGAGGCGCAACGCGTCGTTTCGTTTCCCGGTCCTGGCGGTTGCCGTGGGGATCTACCTGCCACTGGGCCTGTCGGTGCCGATCTTCATCGGCGGCGTGTTGGCTGCCATGGTCGCAAAGCAAAGAGCTCGACAGAACCGGGGCAACGACCAGACCAACAACAACCGTGGCGTATTGCTGGCCTCCGGTCTGATCACCGGAGAAGCACTGATGGGTGTCGGCATAGCGCTCTATATCGCCTTTATTGGCTCACCTTTACCTACCTGGCGCCTGGGTGGGGTGCTGGGATTTTCCGCCATCATGCTGATCTGTCTCTATCTGCTTAAACAGACCACTCGCACGCATGAACAGCAGAATTAGCCAGGCAACCAATAGAGCAGCAGGAGTCCCAAACCGCCAAACACCAACAGGCTGGAGTAACGAAGGCGTCGCGGCATCAGCAGCCGATCGGCTAGGGTCGGGGGGTGGCAGCGGATGCACCTGCCATGGTGAGAGGGGATGACCCTCTGGCATTTTGAGCATTGCCTCATAATCAGTCCTTGAATTCCAGGCGCACTCCTGTGCGCAACACCTTCAACCTAGCACCTGAGCATGCGTCACCAAAGGATGTGGATCAAAGGAAATGGATCTCCTGCAACCTTACAGGCCCAGGCGTTATTCGCTTGCAAAGGCAGATCGGTGACATCGCCAGGGGCATTGATCCATTGGGAGAAATCAATCTGTAGTCCAGTTTGCCCTTATCCAGGCAAGCGTCATACTGAAGCCATGTTCTGAAAAAGTACCGGGGACATATGTCCGAACACCTGTTGGTCATCACGGTTCTTGCCAGCACCATTTTGTTGTTCTTCTTTAGCAGCTGGCGTCACGATGTGATTGCCATTATCGCCTTGTTAACCTGTGTCCTCCTGGGTCTGGTACCTGATGCACAGGCTTTTCAGGGCTTTTCCCATCCGGCGGTTATCACGGTCGCCGGGGTACTCATCGTCAGCGCAGGGTTGCAGTCCAGCGGCGTTTTGAACCTCCTGGCGAATCGGCTCATGCCCCGCAAGGCCGGGCCCCTGATCTCCCTTGCCGTGCTTTGCCTCATCGGCGCCTTTCTCTCAGCGTTCATGAACAACGTCGGAGCCATGGCCCTGTTGATGCCCCTGGCCATCTCCGTCGCCGGAAAGTCTGACATGGCTCCTGGAAAGTTATTAATGCCGTTGTCGTTTTGCACCATACTCGGCGGCATGATCACCTTGATTGGTACGCCGCCGAACTTGATCGTTTCAGGATTCCGGGACGAAATTGGTCGCGGGCATTTCCAGCTGTTCGATTTTGCACCCGTTGGGATCGTCGTTGCCTTAGCGGGTGTCGCCTTTGTGGTGTTGCTGGGGTGGCGTTTGGTGCCTCGGCGTACGGCCAAGCTGGGCAGCGACTTTGAGAGCGGCAGTTATCTGACTGAGGCTGTTGTCAGCAAGGAGAGTCCCTCTATAGGAATGTCTCTGACGGAACTGGAAAGCGTTCTTGAGCAGGAGGGTATTGATGGTCAAGTCGTGGCTTTGCACAGGGGAGACATAAAGCTGAGCCCGGCATTACCCTGGCGTAAGGTGGCACAGAACGACACCCTTTTGCTTGAGCTGGAGCCACAAGATCTCAGCACTGCCTTGTCATTGCTGAAGATGGAACTGCCTTCTTCGGCCATTGAGGAGAGTAAACGCCCGCCCGCAACCGAGGAGGACGACAGGCCCAGAGAAACCACCTTTCAGGAATATGTCGTTATGCCCAACTCCATCCTGCTCGGTCGCTCCGCAATGGATATTGGTCTGGGCAACCGATTCGGGCTGACCCTGATGGCCATTTCAAGGCATGGCCAACACACCATTCATCGACTGAAGACCACCCCGTTCAGAGCCGGTGATCTGCTGTTGTTGCAGGGGGACACGGATGCTCAGGCAGCCTTTGCGGGTGGGTATGGCTGTTTACCGTTGGCGCAGAGAGACCTGGCCCTGAACGACACCGGCAAAGCCTTGCTGGCGCTGATAATACTTATCGGTGTGCTACTGATCAGCGGTACCGGCCTGATGACCTCGGCCAGCGCTTTCGTTCTTGGCGTTGTGTTGTTTCTGCTGCTCGGCATCACCCCCTTGAGCCAGCTGTACAACGCCATTGACTGGCCGGTCATCGTCCTGCTGGGGGCAATGATGCCGGTGGCGGGTGCGATGTCGAGCACCGGAACCGCCAGTTGGATTGCCCAATCCAGTCTCGGCCTGTTTGACATCCAACAGCCCGAGGTGGTTTTGGCTGTCCTGATTGTGCTGACCATGACCCTGTCGGACTTTATGAACAATGCCGCGACGGCTGCGCTGATGTGCCCGATAGCCGTGAGCCTGGCCGCACAGCTGGGCGTCAACACCGACACTTTCCTGATGGCGGTCGCCGTTGGTGCCTCCTGCTCCTTCCTTACCCCGATAGGTCATCAAAACAATACGCTGATTCTTGGGCCTGGGGGGTTTCGTTTTGGAGACTACTGGCGTCTGGGTCTGCCTATGGAACTGTTGGTGCTGGTGGTATCCTTGCCGATGCTGCTTCTTATCTGGCCGTTGCAGGGTTGACGCTCATCTATCAGGGCAGGCTAACTGGATCGGTTTGAGGTCATGTTTCACAGTTTGACTGTCTGACCCGTGGTAGCATTGCCATTTCGATTGGGCCTCCTGCATGACCGATACCCATTTTCAGGGAAAATACGAAGTCGAGTTAAAGTACCGCCTCCACTCGAAGTCAGAGTTCCTGAACACGCTGCGCCACATCCCTCATGAAGTCATGCATCAAGATAACATCGAAACAGACTGGTATTTCGATCGTCCTGACGGGTCTCTGCACGCGGAAAACAAGAGTCTGTGCATCCGCACCGTCGAGCCGTCCAACATTCAATTGTGGATAGTCAAGGGGCCCGAACCGGACAGGTGCGAAGCCACTAATATTGCAGACTTTTCTGCCGCTTTGAGCATGTTGGACACCATGGGCTTCGACGTGGTACTGAAGGCCCAGAAGACCCGCAGCATCTATTTTGTCGAACAGTTCCACATCACCGTCGATTCTCTGGAGGGCATAGGTGATTTTGCTGAGTTTGCCATTATGACTGATGACGCCTCTAAGCTGGCCATCTACCGTACTCAGCTTCAAGCCCTGGCAAAACAGTTTGGGCTGACAGACGCTGCGCTGCAGACCAAGTCTTACAAGCAGATGTTTGTGGAAAGCCGGGCGAGCTGATCAACTCCCAATGTAGCGCCTTCGGAAGGCGGGGGTGAATCCCCTTGGGCGGTTAACCTTGTTGACCAGGCAGCCAGATTGCGGCCTTTAACCCACCGCCCTGACGGTTTTGCAGCTGAATCTGGCCGCCATGGGCCTCGACAATCTCCCTGCACAGAGCCAACCCCAGGCCAGTGCCCTGGTGTTTGGTGGAATAGAAGGGCAACAGTGCCTGGTCCAGTACCGCCGCGTTCATGCCGCTGCCTCTGTCCCTGACGACCATCTGTACTCCACTGTCATTGGTGCACACTGACAGGGTGATCTCAGCCGGCTCACTGCCGCTCTCTGCGGCATTCTTCAAAAGGTTCACCAGAACGCGCTCCAACTGGCTGGGATCAAACCAGCCGGGCTGTCCAGGCAACGTCCCATCCAACTTGAACCCATACTGGGCAGAAAGCCCTTGAATAAACTCAGTCCAGGACACCGCCTCGGGGCGCGGGGCCGGGAGCTTGGCAAAGGTGGCGTAGCCCTGAATGAAGCGATTAAGGCTGTCACAGCGCTCCTCGATGGTATTGAACACCCTCTGCAACCTGCGGTCGCTGTGCGCATCCAGCAGGGATCGGCCACTGTGGCTCATGGAGCTGATGGGGGCCAGGCTGTTGTTGAGCTCGTGGCTGATCACCCGGATCACTTTCTTCCAGGCTGCCGCCTCCTGCCGTGCCAGTTCCCGGGTCAGGCAACGGATAAGTATCAGCCTGTGAGGCCGGTTGTGCAGCTGGAATCGTCCCTGTACCAGATGATAGGTGTCACTGCTGCCTTCGGTCAACTTCAGTTGATACAGGCCATCCTGTTGAGCCGTAAACAAGGTGCTTACGGCGTCTGGCTGGTTCTGCAGCAGGCTATCGAGACTCAAGCCCTCCAGCTGGCTCTGGCCAAAGAAGCGTTCTGTGTCTCTGTTCGCCAGAATCACCCGTCGCTCCTGATCCGTGAGCAGCACCATCACCGGCGAATTTTGTATCACCTTATCGAGAATCAGCTCCCGTTGATGCAGGGTGTAGCGCTCCTGTCGCAGTTTGACCGCCATCTGGTTGTAATGCACCGACAGCGCCTTGATCTCCGGTGAGCCTCGCACCGGCAGTGAGGCGCTGAAGTCGGAATCGGAAAAGTTAAGCACGCCGGCTTCCAGAGACGCCAGCCCCTGGCGCAGTGGCCGGGTCAGGTAAAAAAGCAGAGTCACCAGAGGGACGAAAAGCAGACTGACCAGCACCAGCAGCTGCACCCAGACAGGCATGGGGCCGAAGGTTGGCAATACCTGCTGTATTGCCATGGCGCCGGCGGCTGCCAACAGCGACGCCAGCAGCGACATCAGCACCAGCAGCACTCTCAGGCTCAACGTTCCATCCCCAGCTTCTCCATGCGGCGGTAGAGTTGTTGGCGTGATACACCCAGCGCCCGTGCAGCCCGGGCGATGACACCACCATGACGAGCCAGCGCCTGGGTGATGGCGTTGCCGTCCAGTTCGGTCGGTGAGGTGGCCACCCTGGGTGGCGGCGCCTGCAGGGCCAAATCGGCTGCGCTGATCTGGCCATCTTGGCTTAGCAGACTGGCCCGGGAGATGGCGTTTTCCAACTCGCGAACGTTGCCCGGCCAGGGGTGAGCCAGCAGGGCGCGTTTGGCGTCCTCCAGCAGCTGAGCCTTCTCGCCCAGAAAATGGCCGGCCAGCGGCAGGATCTCTTCGGGACGCTCCGCCAGGGGCGGCAGGGCCAGCTGCACCACGTTCAGCCGGTAGTAGAGGTCCTCGCGAAACGTTCCGGCGGCAATGGCCGCAGGCAGATCGGCGTTGGTGGCACTGATCACCCGTACCCTGACTTTACGGGTCTGATGACTGCCCAATCGCTCAAACTCGCCGGTTTGCAGTACCCGCAGCAGTTTGACCTGGCCGGAAAGCGGCAGGTTGCCCAACTCATCCAGGAACAGGGTACCGCCGTCGGCGGCTTCAAAGCGGCCAACCCGTGTCTTGCTGGCGCCGGTGTAGGCGCCGGCTTCTGCCCCGAACAGCTCGGCTTCCATCAATTCTGAGGGTAGGGCACCCACATTCACCTTGATAAAAGGTTGGTCACGTAATGGCGAGTTAGCGTGGAGAATGTCGGCGATCCGCTCTTTGCCCGCGCCATTGGGGCCGGTGATCAACACCGGCAGATCCGACGGGGCCACCCGGGTGGCGGTTTCCAGCAGGGACACCATGGCCGGGCTGTGTACCTGCATGCCGCACAGGTTAAAGCTCGACAGCTGGTTGAGTTGGTTGGCCTGCTGATACTGGCGGGCACGTTCCTGTCTGCGCAGACGGGACAGCTCCAGCAGGTTAGTCACGGTCAGGCGCAGTTTTTGGTCTTCCCAGGGTTTGCCCAGATAATCCGCCGCGCCGGCTTTTACCAGCTCGACTGCCATGGCCAGATCGGTCCAGGCAGTGAGCAGAATGATCGGCAATCCGGGTTGCTTTGCCTGGATCTGGTGGAAGAGGGTGCGACCCTCCTCCCCCGAGGTGGTGTCGGCGCTGAAGTTCATGTCCTGAATCACCAGGGCGATCTCCTCCTGTTCCAGCACCTCCAGCGCCGCGTCGGGTGAGCTGCAGCACAGCGGACTGTGGCCATCGAGTTCCAGCAGCAACGACAGCGCCTCGCCGATTGCCGGGTTATCGTCGATGATTAAGATCCTATCCATGGCCACACTTCTCCTTGATGGGTTCCCCATAGGTTACGGATTTTTAACATAGTATCCAGTACTCCGTCCTAGACTGAACGGGTGGCCAGGGCCGGTGAGATCCTGGCGGCCCGCAGGGCCGGTGCTGCTGCGGCCAACTGGCTGAGTAGCACCAAACCTGCCAGGGTGGTCCACAGGTAGAACAGTGGCAACCGGGTCAGTTCATAATGGGTCATCAGATATTGACTGAGGGCGACGGCCCCCAGGCTGCCGAGCAAGACACCGGCCAGGCAGACCATCAGGTTCTCGGTCAGAAAATGACGGACAATGGCGGTGCGGGTGGCCCCCAGGGCACGGCGGGTCCCGATCTGCTTACGCCGTTGACCCACACTGTAGCTGGCCAGCCCCACCACGCCCAGGGCGGTGACCACCAGCAGCAGCACAATCACTACCCCCAGCATTTTGGCCATGGCGTTGTCATTGCGATAGGCCCGTTGCCGAATCTGGTCAAAGGTGCGCAGGCCACTGATCACCCGGTCCGGATCCACCTTCAGTAAGGTCTCCTCAATCTGCTTGAGTACCGCGTCCCGCTGTCCCGCCTCGGCGCGCACCAGGTAACGGGCGAAGAAGGAGGCGTTCTCCATCGGGATAAGGGCACTGGCGTAGGTGTGGCTGCGCTGAGCCCAGGGAGTCTGCAATCGGTCATACACCCCAATCACCTCGATGGGGGTGTCCCGCAGATACACCTGCTTGCCCACGGCACTTTCGCCAGGAAAGTAGAGTTCGGCGGCGTATCGACTCAGCATCACCTGGGTGGGCAGCGCCCCCAGTTTGAAATCGGTCATGATGTCGTTGGCGGTAAAGGTCCGGCCCTCGACCAGGGTCAGACCCAGGGTGGTAAACAGGTGCTCGTTACCCTGGAAGTAACCGATATTCAGGTCTACCCCGTTGTCCTCCAGGCTGGAGCTGATGGTGGTGGAGCTGCCGCTGTTGGTCAGGGGTATCTGGTTGCTGGCCGAGGCGTCGATGACACCGGGAATGGCACGAAGGGCCTGTTCATCCTGGCGGCGCTGGCTGATGAAGTCCTTGTCCATGAGCATCTCTGATACGGTAAAGCCGATAAGCTCGGACTCGGCAATGCCCGTATCCCGGGCCATCAGCTCCAGGCGCTCCTGGATGATGTGGCTTGCGTTGGCCACCACCGCCAGGGTCAGGGCCAGTTGCAGGATGATGAGCAGGGGGCCGCTCTTGCTACGCAGCAGGGCAGAGAAGATGGGTTTTATCTCAAACATGGTGGTCTCCTACTGGCTCTTCAGATAAGTGGCTGGGTTGGTGCGGCCGATTCGCCAGGCGGGAAACAGTCCGGCCAGCAGCGCCGCGATGGTGGACAGAGTGATCAACGCCACCAATATGGTGAAGTCCATGCGCGCCAGTTGGTCATAACCTGGATAGAGTTGCCTCAAACCCGCGAGCCCCAGTAGGGAGAACAGGCTGCCCAACAGCCCCCCCAACAGGCCAATCACCATCACCTCCATCATATGCTGAGCCAGAATCTGACTCTGGCTGGCCCCCAATGCCCGGCGAATGCCCGCATGGTTGGCCCGGCGCAGAAATTTGGCCAGCAACAAACCCACCATGTTCACCAGACACACCAGCAGGAACAGGAAAGAGAGTGCCAGCAAGATGCGGTTATCCTCGCTGACCACCTCGTTGTACGCCAGCCACTGGCTGACGCTGCGTAGGCTGGCAACGGCGGTCTCTGAAGGAAATCGCCCCAGGGATTGCTGCTGTTCGATGTAGGCTGACAGCTGCTGCAGGTAGGCCGATTTGTGCTCGCTGCCGTCGAGCTCAACCCAGTACTGAACCCAGTACTGCTCTGAGGTCAGCCTGTCCCCGTAGCTGTTGATCTCCTCCTGCTTCCAGCCATTGGTGTTGCCCCAGGCTTCCACTTCGTGCACCGGCAGCAGGCTGAAGGGGATGAACATCTCCTCATGCATGTGGAAGGCGCCGTTGTTGACGTCGTAAAACAGAGGCTGAGGCCGATAATCCTCAATAATGCCTACGACTGTGTAGCTTTTGCCGTTGGCGTCTATGGTTTTACCGACGTTGTTGCCGCCACCAAACAGCTTGTCGTTGAGGCTCTGGCTGATGACGGTAACCGGAGAAGCAAGCTGGTCCTGCTCGGCACTCCAGGGGGCGCCATGGAGAAAGCTCACCTCAAACATGGGGAAAAAATCTCGGGTGGCCGCACGGCCATCGGCGATAAAGGGATAGGCGTCGGGCTTGCCAGGCTTGACGGTAAAACCGGTGCGAATCATCGGCGACTGGCGCAGCGGCCCCGCCTGCTGGCTCAGATTCACCGCATCCTGATAGGTGATCTGATAGTAGAGGCCATCTTCATTGTCGGTGTCATGGCCGTCTTCATGACTCTTCAACTGCAGGGCATAGAGTCTGTCATCCTTATGGGCCATGGGGTTGTGGCTCATGGTGTAGTGCACCGTCAGGCTGGTGCCCGCCGTGCCGATGCCGATGGCGATGGCCAGCACCATCAAGGCGCTGATCACCGGGCTCTGTTTCAGGCTGAGCCAGGCCAGCTTCAGATGATACGCGAGCATGGTGTTCTCCTCAGGCCTGGGCCACGGCCGCCTCGGGGGCACGGCGGCGGTTGAGCATCGCCAGATCGCACACCTGGCCGTCGACGATGTGGATGTTACGCTGCGACTGGGCGGCCTGTTCGGCGTCGTGGGTCACCATGATGATGGTGGTACCACTGCGGTTGATGTCGCGCAGCAGCTCCATCACCTGGCGGGCCATCAAGGAGTCCAGGTTGCCCGTCGGTTCATCGGCCAGCAGGATGCGCGGCTCACCGGCCAGGGCGCGGGCGATGGCCACCCGCTGCTGCTGACCGCCGGACAGTTGAGAGGGTAGGTGCTTCATCCGGGCGGCCAGGCCGACCTGCTCCAGGGCCTGCTCGATGCGGCGCTTGCGCTCGGCGGCGTTAAAGCCGCGATAGCGCAAAGGCACGTCGACGTTGTCGAACAGATTCAAATCCGGCAGCAGGTTGTAGCCCTGGAAGATGAAGCCAATTTTCTCGTTGCGAAGCTGAGAGCGCTCACGGTCGGTCAGCATGCTGATCTCCTCGCCGTCCAGGTAGTAGCGGCCGCTGCTGGCGCTCTCCAGCAGGCCGGCGATGTTCAGGAAGGTGGTTTTGCCTGAGCCGGAGGGACCGGTCACCGCCACAAACTCTCCCTCTTTCACCTCCAGGTGAAAACCTCTCAGGGCGTGGGTCTCGATAAGATCGGTGCGAAACACCTTGCCAATGTTATCCATGTGCAGCATGAGGCACTCCTTTACTTGATGATGATCTCGCTGCTTTGCAGCAGCCCTGAGAGATCGGAAATGATGATCTGGTCGCCAACGCTGAGCCCGTCGATCACTTCGACGTGGGTCAGGCTGGTGGCGCCCAGTGAAAGGGGGGTTTTGTGGGCCAGTTGCCCGTCGACTCGATAGGCGATGCGACCATGGCCGGACTGGACGAAGGCGCCGCGGCGCACCATCAGCACGTTCTCAAGGGACTCCAGCAGTATTTGCGCCGTCAGTCGCTGATTCTGACGCAGCCTCAGGCCGGCGCCGTCGAAGCTGACGCGCACCCTGACCTGATTGGCCACGATCTCCGGTGAGATCCCGGCGATCTCCCCCTTGAGGGCCTGGCCACCCACGGACAGGGCCACCGGCATGGTCAGCCCCAATTCGTCGGCGTAACTCTCCGGCACCTCGAGCTCCGCCTGGTAGTCGGTCAGACTGACCACGGACAGCAGCGCCTGGTTATCCGCCACCTGTTCGCGCTCTTCCACCAGGGTATTGCCCACCAGGCCGGAGAGGGGAGAGATTAGGGCGAGGGCGTCCACCTGACGGCTGAGCTCGGCGACCTTGAGGTTTTGCCTCTTTAGTACGACCTCGGCGGCTTGTTGCTCAAACTTCAGGGTGTCGCGGGCCAGGGCGATCTCCTGTTCGGCGTGGTAAAAGGCGATCTTGGCGCTGGCAAACTCATCCTGGGCTTGCTGATGGTCGATGTCGCTGATGAGGGAGGTCTTCGCCGCTTTGTCGGCCCGGCGCTTCTCCCGCTCGGCGGCCACCAGTTTGACCTTGGCCTGGTCCAGGCGACGCTTAAGCTCCAGTTCCTTGCGGCGCGCGTCCAGCTGTCGGCGTTGCAGATCCAGGGCCAGACTGGCTGCCACCGCCTGCTCCTGGGACAGCTCCGATTCCAGTTCCGGGCTGTCGACCACAGCCAACAGTTGGCCGCTCTCCACCAACTGCCCCGGCTGAACCTTGAGGGAGATGCGCCCCGCAGAGGGGCTGTAGATCACTGGAGCGTTGGCGGCCACGATGCGACCTCGAGCCGCTACCTCCCGCACCATGTCGCCCCGCTCAACCGTCGCCATCTGAAGCCGGCTGCCGCGCACACTCTGCTGCCCCTGGCCATAACTGGCCCAGAGATAGCCGCTGCTGGCCAGCACCAGGCACAACCCAATGGCTGGCGCCAGCCAGCGGCGCTTAGGCTTGCTCTGGCGGGAAACATCTTGTCCTGAGGTATCCTGAATCATCACAGTGTCCGTTTGTAACCGATGTATGAATGATTGTGATGTTTGCAGGAGCTGTGCCAACACACCAATCCAGCACTATGTCTATGAAATGTATATATTATTTGGATATTGCAGGGCAGGGCGGTGATGTCCGTTGTGTCCGAAGTGTCCGCGGCGGACACTTTTAGCTGTCCACCACCTACCGACGGGACACCGGCATCTTTGCAAAGACAGGCTTTCCAAAGAAAACAGCCCGGTGATATCCACCACCGGGCTGTCGCTTTCAGATACTGAGTTTAAAGCCCATAGCTGTAGCTGGCGTTCAGCCCCAAAGGCAGGCCGAAGCTCCAATACAGCAACAGCCACAGCGTCCAGCAAACCAATAGAGCGATAGAGTAGGGCAGCATGGCCGCAATCAGGGTGCCAATGCCGGTACTCTTCACATATTTTTGGCAGTAGACCACCACCAGAGGGAAGTAGGGCATCAGCGGGGTAATGATATTGGTGGAGGAATCCCCGATGCGATAGGCCGCCTGGGACAGGTCCGGCGAGATGTTCAGCTGCATCAACATGGGCACCAGCACCGGCCCGATGAGCGCCCATTTGGCGGACGCGCTGCCCATAAAGAGGTTCACAAAGCCCACCAGGATCACCAGTCCGACAATGGTGACTGTCGCAGGCATGCCCAAGGCTTCCAGGAAGGCCGCACCTTTTACCGCAATCAGCACCCCGAGGTTGGACGCCGAGAACGCGGCAATGAACTGGGCACAGAAAAACGCCATGACGATGTAAGCGCCCATGCCTTCCATGGACTTGGTCATCGCCTTGATGACATCGGCAGAGCGGTGAAACTGGCCATTGAGATAGCCATACACCACACCGGGAATGACGAAGAAGATAAAGATGAGGGGGACGATGGACTTCATCAGTGGAGCACTGAAGCTGGCCAGGGAGCCGTTGGCATCGCGCAGAGTGGAGTCTTCAGGAAAGGCGGCCAAAGCCACCAGCGCCATGGCAATCAGCATGGATACATTGGCCCAGCGAAAGGCGCGGTTCTCCTGGTCGGTGATGCCGTCCATCTCAGGCGCTTCGATGTCGTCATTGAGCGGCGTCGACTTCAGCAGGCGAGGTTCCATCACCTTATCGGTCAGGTACCAGATGATCAGAATGATAGGGAGGGTCGAGGAAGCGGCAAAGAACCAGTTGTTCAGCGGATTCAGGCTGATGTCAGGGTCAATGGTCTGCGCCGCAGCTTCGGTAAAGGACTGCAGCAATGGATCGATGGCCGAGGGGATGAAGTTGGCGCAAAAGCCGCCTGAGACTCCGGCGAAGGCCGCCATGATCCCGGCGATGGGGTGGCGACCCATGGCGTAGAAGATAACCCCGGCCAGCGGGATGACCACCACATAACCGGCGTCGGTGGCGGTATGGGAGACAATGCCCACCACGGCGACGGCAGGGGTGATCAGCTTTGCCGGCGTCACCTTGAGCATCTTTTTAAGGGCGGTATTGATGAAACCCGAGTGCTCCGCCACGCCTACACCCAGCATGGACACCAGCACAACGCCTAAAGGAGCGAATGCGGTGAAGGTGCCCACCAGGTTGGTGAGGAACGCGGTCAAAGCTTCGGCGGTAAGCAGGTTGGTGATCACCACCGCAGAGCCGCTGCGCGGATCGATTTCGGTAAAGCTTACGCTAGACAGTGCGGCGGAAACCGCCCACACCAGCACCATCAAAATTAGAAACAGCATCGCCGGGTCGGGCAGTTTGTTGCCGACGGTTTCGATGCCATCCAAGACTCGGGTTAACCCGCCACGACTGGGGCTTGAGCTCATCTGTTATTCATTCCTTTAACGACGGAGACCACACCGCGACTCCCTGGGTAGGTCTTTCTAACATCGTTAGTTTTCAGAGCATTATCAAGTTGACTGCCAAAGTTTCATGTAAAGGAAGAGTCCAAAAGGGGGACGGACGTATAGAGGCCGTGATGGTTTGAGCAGCGAAGACCTGGCTAACGAGGTGGTTCAGTCACTCTCAAATATCATTTACCATAATATACATTGTACGCACAGAGCAATTTGCTCATTTAGAAAGGCAATACAAAAGCTTACGTTCTGAGTGTTTGAAGTCGGCTATGCAACCTAACCGTCGAAAGAGTACATTTCACCCCGGCGCGCTAAACACCTTAACGAAACTCCAAAAGTGAGAGCTGTATCACATGAAAAAGAATGTTAGCGCCCTGAATCATACCGATTGTCGTTTCTTCGTGATCTCAAATTTTCAGAACCCTAAGCAACCTGGACGCATTGATTTAGAGGCTGCGGGTCGTTGGTTTGGAGTCTCGCCCCACACAGTAAAGCGCTGGATGCGGCTAGAGTTCCCGCTAATGGCTCAAAAGCTCATCGAAATGAGCAACCGGGCCATACCGAACACTAAAGCGTGGAAAGGCTTTGGCTTTGACCATGACGGCAAACTGATCACACCTTACGTTGGCCACAAGTTCACCCCAGACGAACTGTTATGGGTCTGGTTTGAGCGTGACGAAAAGGACGCAGCGAAACTCGACCTCAAACTAGCCAACGACCGGATTAACGCCCTACAGGATGAAGATGAGCGACAAGCGATCATCGAAGAGCTACAGACCTGCATACAGACCTTAGAGAAGGTTCAGAAAAGCCCTCTGGTTTCTCACCGTCTAGGGTTTAGCAGGAGCGTTAAGCGCGAAAGCAACAAGGAGAGTTAGGAGGAAGATTCATTCCCCCCCTATTAGTAACGGGGGGCGGGCTGCGCCCTTCATCAACCCAGCGGGCCAACCCAGCCCGAAGGCCTAGCAGGAGGGCAATCGGCCAACCGAACAACGCCCCTGACGCAGCCAAGCCGACCGGATAAGGATGCCCGGTCAGCATTGGGCAAGGCTATTGAACGCACCAATAGCAGCGACCGTGAGCAAACGCGCTTTGATACCCGGTCACACATTTAAGATGCCCGGACACACAAAAAGGGCTGAAAGAACAATGCCGACAAATAGGATTATCGGCATTAACGACTATTACTGATCAATGCGCGAATAAACGGAGCCATCATCAACTATTACTGACAAATAGCGGTGAGCGCCGTTTCTCAAAAAATATAAAAAACTCTAAAACATATCCGCGCCATATTGAAATAATTATGGTTGGTGATCTCGGTTAAATTAAACGCGATAAATTCAATAAATCATATTTCACAATGCTGCATAAATCCAATTATGCCGCCTTCTACTGACCTCACGGCAGGTCGGCGGCGGCATTATGAAACGGAATATCAGAAATACGATATGCCCTACCCCCCTTTATCAAGGTTGCTTTAAATGGGTCATTACCCCTGACCATATATCCCTCATGGCGCGGATTAAACACTTTAACTGTCTCTGCATCCAAATCCCGATAAAACACATACTCATAGCCGTCACTGGTGCGAACACTGCCCGTAATCCAAACACCATCAAGCGGATGCTTTGGAGCCTCCCGCTCTATATCAGTTGATACATCACCCACCGTTAATACCTGCGCCTGCTGTGCTGGCTCCTCTGCCGAGCCTAAAAACGGCCATGCAATGAACGCACACAACAGGCCCGCTAAAAAAGCAGCCCGGCCCTTAACGCTGGTAGCCATTCTATTGACTGCTCGTTGAGCAGATCGTTTTGCGTGAGTGCTCTCACTGGTATACCTCCCATAGACTGAATTGGGCGGCAACATCGATGCCAGCCCCCATACCCCATCACGCTCTGGCGAGCGCCCATCACTGAAGATCTGCCGGGTGTCATAAGCACGATAAAGCTCCACACCCCGGTACAGCCACGAACCAACCCTAATCGCCCCCATGCCCGTACCATACGTCACCGCAGCAAGGTGCATTTTGGGCAACTTCAGTTCAAAACCAATCACCCTGGCTACAAAACTTAGCCCCGGAATCGGTAATCTATCAGAGCGCCGGCACGTCACCACCTGCTCCCCCAGCGCCTCACGGGCCTGACTGTCCAGCATCTTAAAGTGCTGAATGATGAGCATCACATCCCAACCCATCTTGCGGATATGCAACAGCAAGTCATTTAACCCTTTCCTGTCTGCATCCTTATAGTTACGCGAATTGAACCATGTACCACACTCATCCAGAACCAACAGGCCCGTTTTGTTTTCGTCGTATTCACCCTCATAAGGCGTTGGCAATGCCATTAAATCCGCGCTCACTGGCTTATCTGGCACCCGATATACACGAGTATTCTTAGCAAACGGATTTACTAAGTTCTCCAAATACAGGTCTAGATTCGTCGCCACCATGCGCCCCTGATTCAAATAATCCCGTATCTTGCCGACGCACACCAACGATTTACCAGAACCCAGTTTACCCGTAACGATGAATACCTGAGCCATTATCCGGCCGCCTTCATTTTAATCAGAACTGCTTTGTTTACGAATGAATAAGTAGTGCAAGCAAACTGAGTGGCAATACAAGCCTGTATACAAGCGGCTGTATTAGACGGCATCAATATGCCCAAATAACTGACCTCGGGCGGCATACCTGACAGTAAATCACCTATATAACCGCTTACCGCATTATCAAGCACCTTCATCGCCGCATACAACACCCCAGCCACTGAAAGTATATAGGCGATACGAATCAGCTTTTCACTGAAAAACACCGCCACCATCCGCGTCAGCAATGCGCCAATAAAAGCGGCTAACGCTGGCAAACCCAATATTGCTGGCATGGTTACACCTCTCTGAATGTCTGATTAATGGTCATGTAGCAAAACCAAGCCGCCATAACCCCAAAGACTATGTATAAAAACGGCCTGACCTTATTTACAGCACCACACAAATCTATTTCGCCACTGACCGCCGAGCCGTTATACCTCGGATTAACGCATTGAGTATTGGCAAATATCGAGGTCACGCCACTAATGGCATTCATAAAACCCGCCTGATTACCAAAATCCTCTATCCCTGACACATTAGGATCATCCCCTACGCTGCCCAATCCATCCTCATACCCTTCCCTACTGCCCTCCATGCCTGTTTCATACAGACCACTGCCGGGCATATCACTACCATCGATGAGATCGGAATTATCAGAGCCAGAACCAGAGCCGTCACCGGGGTCTGTAGTACCACCTGAACCATCACCGGGGTCTGTAGTGCCACCTGATCCATCACCGGGGTCTGTAGTGCCACCTGATCCATCACCGGGGTCTGTACCGCCACCGGGGTCTGTACCACCACCATCACCGGGGTCTGTACCGCCACCGGGGTCTGTACCACCACCATCACCGGGGTCTGGTGTTCCAGGGTCTCCCGGTTCACCTGGCGCGCATTCAGCGCCCGTAAACTCAAGAGGTGCCCAAGTTGTTTCACCTGTGCGGTTCACGCATACAGAGCCACATTCAGCGCGACACAACTTATCCGCCTTGCTAATACACATATAGCCATTGCTGGGATCATAAACAAATGCACCCGCAGCTAACTCACCTTGTATGCAAACAGGAGCTTCGCATTGGCCAGAGTTATTATTGTAATCCTCACCATCAGGACAGGCCCAAACTTCACCTATATACAAATCAGCTTCTTCTACATACTCCCCTCCATTAACACTAAATGTTACTCGACATGTACTATTATCTTTTTTGGTGCCTGACATTGGCTCAGCGTCATTATTGTTTCTACCATCCCTAACCTCTCCCCTCAACAAATCAAGCTGACAAGGAGAACCCCGCAAATCTCCCGCCATTTTTCTGACAGAAGAAGCACCTTTAAATGAAATCCAACCATTTTTAAGATGAAATCGTGAATATTCTCCACCAGCAGCAGACACAGAAGATGAAACCGCTAAAAGCGGAAGGGCTGCACAAAGCAGCCCGATAAAGCGAATCATTATACAGCCCTCCCTGTACTGGCTTAGGTAGCAGCCCGGAAGAAGCGCTTAGCCAGCTTGATGCCCAGCATGGCACCCATTACCGCCAGAACAGCGGGACCGGCGAAGGCGGCACCGGCGGCCACTTCTTCAGTGATACCAGTGGTCAGAGAGGTGTAATCGAAAGCCGCAAACGCTGGAACAGCGGTAGAGGCACCCAGAGTGGCCACAATGGCCATATTACGCTTTTTCATAGCATCATCCTTATGATGTTGTTGACTCAATAAAGCGGCGAGCAATCGCCAATTTGTACCCGAATACATATCCGGTCATTCCACAGCCGCCCAAAAACACCGCGAGCCACTGTGAGAATATTGCAAGGTCAAATTCGGCTGGCATTATTTCCACCCCTGCCCTGAACCAAACCCAACCATAATTAAGAGAGAACACGCAAACGCAAGAAACATATTGAATGTGTCAGCGTCTAAGCGAATTGCAGTTACTTCCATTTTCAAGCCCTCAGCCCGAAACCAGACTATTTGACAAGCTGAAACCCGGTTACGATATTGCGACTTGGGTTTTCAGGGTCTGGGGACAACTCCAAATCAACCATAGCTGGCATACGAGGCACCTCAGCACGGAAGCGATTCAGCAAAGCCAAATCATGTTCCATTGCAACAGACTTCTCCTCTACACCGTGAGCCTGAATATTATGATCACCCTTAACGTAATCTTTGGCCGGAACCAAATAGTTTACATTGGCGAACTTATATTCTTTGGCAACGCCGGATTTAGAGCTAACACCTTCACCAACTCGAATAGAGCTAACGAGAACTTTTAAACCCATAGTTATATCCCTCTTAAAATCTAACCAGAACCCTGAATAGCAAACTTCATTCGCTTGGGTATTTCAAATTCATCCAAATGACGAGTTAAACGCTCGATAATATCATCACTTGAATGTCCGACTTGTTTCATCATATTGATGGTGCGCCCTAACTGTTTTGCAGCGTGTTGCACCACCTTTTGATAACTGACACCGACCAATTTACGGCCCGTCTTAATTTTGCTCTGCTCAGTGGCCAGAAAAGCCATACAAGGATAAGCACCAGCAAAGTATTTACTTGGCTCGATAATCGCCTCTAAGGGGATATCACGATCCTTAGCGTGCAATTCGACTTCGTGACGAACCCACTTGGAATTCGTTTCACCCATCTGCAAGCCCTTTTCGTAGCAACGGTATATCTTGCCGCTGGTACGAGCGCCCACATACAAAGTACGCCCACCATTAGCCTTAAAGTAATACTTTTGCTGCTCTGCCCTTTTACCGCCCGTTTTACGAAGCTCACCAGATTCAATAATGCGAACCTTTGGCGCCCGGTTCCCTAACTGGAAACCACCTTCAAAAGCTTTTTCTTTGGCCCAATCGAAGCCCCGAGCGCCCTTGATATCGTCGTGAGCAAGATCCAATCGCGTGATCTTGATGCCCGGTATGTCTTTAATCAGGGCATACAGCGCTTGCATATCAACCGCCTGACACCCGGAACCCGTCAAAGACACCATGCAGCCCAGATTAGAGCCACCCCAACACACCAGACCGACCGGCACCCCTTCAATCAACAGGTTGGCCGAGTGGCCGTATCGGAAGCGACCGAAACCGTTATCCTTGATTTCCCACTCACAGCCACCAAAGTCACCCGTAACAAGGTGATTCACCCGAGTGATAAAGCGCTCTATCTCGCCGTGGCAAATGGTATCAATCATGTCGAAACCCACATGCTCACAAAGGCACTGCAAGGACTCCAAGTAATCCATTCCTGCGGATTCGCAATACTCAAGCCCTGACCTGTCAGCCAACAGCCGAGACGCCTCCAACGGGCTCAAAATACCGCGCTCATCCTTTACCTTTACACCCATCTTGGCTAACGCCTTCAAGTGCATCAGCGGCTCAGGCGTAAAGGTAAAAGTGAGATAGTCAGGAAACGCGAATACCTTACTCATTGAACGCACCCGCCTGATACAGCTCATCCCAATTGGATTGGTTGACTTCCTTCAGCTCAAAGTCAGCGCCAAACATCTGCACACACTCAATCTCCAACTCAGGAAGGGAGTCAAAGATAAACAGGTCACCGAGTATCATGGTTGATACTCCGAATGGCTCAAGTGTGTAGTAGACGATTTTCACAGGCGGGGTTCCTGCAAATCGGCGGAAAGCTCCACACGATCTAACAGGGCCACATCTAACCCTGTGACCTCATCGGTACAGACCGCCATAACAGCCTCACTGGCATCCAAGCAGTCACAAAGCGTGAACTGCCCATCTTTCGCCATACGACGACTCTTAACTTCCAGAGACACAGCCTTGATAAACCGCTCGTGAGCCGCCTTTACAGACTCTCTGCGACCTTCGTTAAGTTGACGCTGTTGTGTCCGTGTCATTCCCGGTCATCCTGTGAGCTATAATTAACTTGACATTCACCATAGACAAGCAAGCTCCTAATGGCAATAAGAAGCCACTTATGCAATGACCAAAAAAAACCGGGGTGATAGGATGAAAAAACTTGAAGAAAAGTTGATGAAGCCAATGCAACCCAGCGACCTGCTAGACCGCTATAAAGCCTGTGCGGGCGTGGATTCTGACTATAAAGTTCACAAACTTCTAAATGTCACACAGCCAGCCGTGAGCGATTGGAGAAAGAACAAAACATTCCCTAGAGAAAGTCTATGTTTAGAAATGGCCGAAACTATCGGCGTAGACCCCACATTGCTGATTCTGTGGGGCCACATTTTCAGGGCAAAAGACCACAATATCAGGAACATATATTACGGCCTGATCAACTTGATGCCCCACGAAAGCAAGATAGACAAGATCACCCGCGACACCATGAAACGTGCAGAAGTACTGCGCAACCTTTAAAGCATATCGCGCCTTTCTAATATAGTCATACCCCCTTTTAAATCAACCAGTTAACCTAGGTGCGCACACTTAACAATCTATACATTGTGCGCATATATGTATGGATGGCTCAGGCACCGGGGCTGTGGCACGCCCCAATGCCGATAAATGGCGTTATCGGCTTTACCGGGCCAAGGTGTCCATGGGTTTGCGCGCCGCGGTTTCGTGGCGTTCAACCCGGCTGGTATGCAGATAACGGCTGGTGGTGTCGATGCTGTCGTGGCGTGCGTCCGCCTGCACGTGGGACAACGGCCTGCCGTGCAGGTTGATGTCGTGACTGATGCCGGTATGACGCAGACTGTGACTGGAGAGCGCCCGCATCTCGGCGGCATCCTGACTCAGCCCGTCGGTGTCGGCCAACTCAGCCGCCTCGGCAATCACCGCGTCGATGATCTCCCTCAGCTGTCGTATCCCCAGATTAGCCTGACGAACCCCGGCATCCCGGCCGCGGCCCGAGGCCTTGTGCCGAATCAGCAGCGGCGTCTGCTCATCCGGCCCAGGCAGTTCGCTGAGGCCGAGAAAACCGCGATACCGCTTCACCGATGCCAGCAACTGATCCGACACCGCCACGGTACCGGATTTGCCCGATTTGCTCATGGGCACGAAAAATCCCCAGACACCGGTCTTCCTGTCCCGGCGAAACTGACCCATCACCGGCGTGTATCCGGGCCTGGCCGCCACCTCTGAGATGCGCAGATAGCAGCTGTACATCAGGTGAATCAGAAAGCGCGTGCGCTCGTGCGTCTCTGGCTCCGCTTCGGCCATTCGGTCGCAACACTCCATCACATAGGACCACTGCAGTTCGCTGAAGGCTTTGAGCTGCTCATCGTCTTCACCGGCCCGATGATGTTGCTGGCTCAGTTTGTAACGGCCGGCCCGCAATAAGATGGCCGCCGGATTCCTATCCAGGAAATCCACGTCGATAAGATAGCTGAAAAACGCCGACAACAATGCCAGCTTGGTGCGTATCGCCGAATGCGACAGTTGATACCCCAAGGGCTCGCCATCCTTGAGTTTACCCAGGAATGGTTTCCACTTTTCGTTGGGAACCCGAGCGCCGCAGGACTCCCTGAACTGAGGCAAGTTACAGAAGCCAATCTGCTCCATAGGCGGCTGACGACAATACTCCAGGTAACGTGACAACACCTGCCTGTCGACCTGACCGATGGAGCGTTGTTCTATCTGCCACAACCAATGCAGGAAGATGGTCAGTTCACTGCGGTGACTCTTGAAGTTGTTCTCTATGCTGCGCTGCTCCAGCAGCCAGTCATAACAATGCTCATAGGTGAGTCCGGCGTCTTCGAGGCCGCCCTGGATCAACTGCGCCAGGTACTGATTCACGCTGTCATTGGGGTGCTCGAACCGGCTCAGGGTATCGAACAGCGGCATCGCCTTGGGTGTCATATTTTCGCGCTTCGCCAACAAACTGTATATATATACAGTAACACGTTCCAAAGGTACTGCAAGGTCCTCAGTTTTGGTTAACAGTTATGGTATAGTCGCCCCTTTTCACCCTAGGAGATCGGCCACTTGGTCAATCGGCAACATTATCGGCTCAGTGCAGTTCAACTGGCCATTCAGTTCGGCTCAGACGCCGGCTTTCATCCGCAGCCCGATGCCCCCCTTCTGCTTGGTCAGGAGCGGGTCGTCAGCAGTTGGCAGGCGTTGTGTCAGCGCAGTGACCAGCATCTGTATCTGGCCACCCTGCCCGGCCTGGATCCTCTGGCGCTGGTTGATCAGCTTAACCACGGCGATGAACGGCCAACCAAGCTGGTGGATCGGATCCTCAGCCGCGCCGCACTCTATGGCGACCGCACCAAACCTGGTCTGCTCGGCTTCGACGGCTTACTGCTGTTGCCGGTGGAGTTCCTGCTTGAACGTCCCGTCAACTGGTGGCCACTTCGGCAGGCTTTGGCCCGGGGCTATTTCCTGGATGAACAGAACCAGCGCCACCAGGTGCGCTGCCAACTGGTGCTCATCGGATCCAATGGGGATTACGACAACCTGTGTGGCTTTGACCAGGACTTCGGCGACCTGATTGGCCTCTACGGCGAATGCCAGCCAGAACTGGACATCAGTGTTGACGGTGCCCTGCCCCGTTGGCTCAGCGCCGTGGCCACCCTGTGCGGCGAGCTGTGCGGCCGTCCCCTGTCACTGGAAGCCGCTCAGAGGCTGGCCAGTCATGCCAGTCGTCTGGTGGAGCACCAGGGCAAACTGAGCCTGAGCTGGGCCGAGATGACCCGATTGCTGAAGCGTCTGGATGCCTCCGGTCACGCCGAGGTCAGCGCGCAGGAGATTGAGCAGGCCCTGGTGGTGCAAACCCAGATGCACAATGCCATAGAGGAAAGCTCTCACGAGTCCATTCTCGAAGAGATGGTGCTGGTGCAAACCCAGGGCGAGAGGGTCGGTCAGGTGAATGGATTGACCGTCGTCGATTACTGCGGCCACAGTTACGGCGAACCGGCGCGCATCACCACCACGGTGCATTATGGTGACGGTGAGGTGGCCGACGTTGAACGCAAATCCGATCTTGGCGGCAACATTCACGCCAAGGGGATGATGATCCTCTCCGCTTGTCTCTATCGACTCTTTGGCCGGGATGCGCCGCTGCACCTTAATGCCAACATCGTGTTTGAGCAGTCTTACCAGACCATCGACGGTGACAGTGCCTCCCTGGCGGAATACTGCGCGCTGATCTCTGCCATTACCGACGCGCCCATTGCTCAGAACCTGGCGCTGACCGGCGCAGTGGATCAATTTGGCAATGTCCAGGCCATCGGCGGCATCAATCAGAAGGTGGAGGGCTTTTTCCGAGTCTGTGACAGCCGTGGCCTTACTGGAGACCAGGGGGTGATCCTGCCTACGGCTAACGCGCGTCAGCTGAATCTCTCTAAAGAAGTGATTCAAGCGGTGCAGCAGGGTCGCTTCCACCTCTATCAGGTCGATAAGGTGGAGCAGGCACTGGAGTTGGTGTCGGATATCCCGCTGGCAGAGGCTGACGACCAGGGTCGCTACCCTGAAAACAGCCTGTATGGCAAGGTTCAACAACGGCTTGAACAACTGGTCGGCTCAGAGGATGACCACCCAACTCTGTGGGACAGATTAAAAAATCGGCTCGGAATCAGCTGATCGGAGTTGTTCAGAGAACAGGTGTTCGCTAATCTGTCGGCATCTTAATCAGAGGATGTCCAGCTATGCAAGCTACCGCCGAGCTGCCCGTAGAGCGGGTAGACCAATTTAGCAAAGAACAACTTGTCGCCAGTGGCCACGGCCAACTCTTTGGAAACGACTCTCCCCGTCTGCCCAAAGACAACATACTGATGCTCGACCGCATTGTGCGCATCAGCGACACCGGCGGTAAGCACGGCAAAGGTGAGCTGATCGCTGAACTGGACATCAATCCAGACCTGTGGTTCTTCGACTGCCACTTCGAGTCCGACCCAGTAATGCCTGGCTGTCTGGGCCTGGATGCCATGTGGCAGCTGGTGGGCTTCTTCCTGGCGTGGCAAGGCGCCAAGGGTAAGGGTCGTGCACTGGGTGTGGGTGAGGTGAAATTCACCGGCCAGATCCTGCCGACCTCCAAGAAGGTGACCTACCACATTCACCTGAAGCGCACCATCAACCGCAAGCTGATCATGGGCATGGCCGACGCCGACCTGATGGTCGACGGCCGCCTGATCTACCAGGCCACCGATCTGAAAGTGGGCGTGTTCCAGGACACCAGCACTTTCTAAGCGCACCGACATACAGAAAAGGGAGCCTTCAGGCTCCCTTTTTCGTTGTCTCGGACACTAGCCCAGCAGCGCTTCAATGTCCTTGCGGATCAGCTCCGGTTTGTAGGTGGGCGCATAGCGCTTCACCACCCTGCCCTGCCTGTCGATGAGGAACTTGGTGAAGTTCCACTTGATGCCGTCCCCGAGCAGCCCTCCCTTCTCCCGCTTCAGCCACTGGTAGATGGGGTGCGCGCCACGGCCATTGACCTCCACCTTGGCAAACAGCGGGAAGCTGATGTTGAAGGTGAGATCGCAGAACTGGCGGATCTCCTCATCGGAGCCGGACTCCTGCTTACCAAACTGGTTGCAAGGGAACGCCAACACGGTGAACCCGCGGTCGCCGTACTGCTGCTGCAGTTTTTCCAGCCCTTCGTATTGGGGCGTGAAGCCACAGTTGCTGGCGGTATTCACCACCAGCACCACGGTATCCCGGTAGGTTTCCATGCTGATGCTTTGGTGGCGGTTGGATTGGGCGGAAAAGTCGTAGAATTGCTGATCGTTCATCATTCTCTCCCTGAGTGAACTCTGAGCCAAGCATCACACGGGAGCACTGGAATTGACAAGTGATAAAGAAAAAAGCCTCCGATTCTGGAGGCTTAAGATGGATTACTTGTTAAAGAGTCCCGTCACTCGATTATCGATGGCATCTCGCCAGCCGCCTAACCACCGCATCTTCGCATCTAGGGACTGATAGGGGCACTGTTCCTTAGAGCGCCCTGACAAACCGGCCTGAAATCCTCTTGATTCTGCTCGTTCCAAACGATCCCGCTTCTGTCTCTTCATTTAACACTCATCCTTCTTTCTTAGGCTTTACAGGTTGAGGAAGCTTGCGCTTCAATCTCCACTATTGGCGATTTTGCCGCCTCGTTCAACCCCTAAAAAAGACAAAACCATGACAGTCAGATTAAGCTACTGAGAACAAACGCACTATTTTATACAAAAAAAGGGGAGCCTCTGCTCCCCTTCTCTCAGTTTATGGTTATTTGCGTCGTCGCCACCAGGCAAGAGGCAGCAGCGCAAACAGTCCGGCCAGTGACCAGGAAGCGCCGGAGCGTTCGTTTGGCTCAGGGTCGATGGAGGTGTCCAGCGGAATCGTACAGCTGGAGACACCGGAGTTAGCCCTGAGGACAATGGGCCGTGGCAACTGGTCGGTGATCGGCTTACCGAAACCGTCGGTTTCAATCACCACCTTGGTGACGGTTTCACCGGTATTGGGGTCGGTCACCTCTTCGGTCACCACCTTGCCGTCCTCCACTTTCACCCGAGGCAGACGCACCAGAGCGGTACCGACGATGTCGCCATTCTCATTGATGCTGTTGGCCTCAACCACGGTGAAGTCCACCTCGTAGGTGATCGGCTGGGCAAAGGTGGTGTCGTCGGTCACTGTGTATTTGGACCAGCGGTTGCCCTCGCCATCGACGGTGGAACCATCCTCATCGGCCACGTAACCGCGAGACTCACAGGTCAGCAGGCTGTTGACGTTGACGAAGTTGTTGGTGTCGCCATTCTGATCCGCGGTGTAATCGTAGATAAAGCCGTTGCGGCGACGCAGTACGCCGGTCTGAATGTCGATCTCGATGTTACCCACCACCAGGCCGGCATCGTTGATGTCACGGGCCAGGGAGGAGAACTCGGTCTCGGAGTTGGGGTTGAAGTCTCTTGGCTCGGTGAAGGTTTCATCACCGGAGTTCACGTCATACACCCAGAACTTGGTACGGACGTAGCCACCGATGTAGCGCTGCACCGAACCTGTAACGATGTTGTTGTTGTTGATGGCGACGGCCGTGGAGCCACGCAGACCGTCTTTCTTCAAATCAGTCGGGCTGATGATGGTACCGTCTGCTTTCCAGATCTGGGCCCACTCATAGCTCATCAGATTGTTGTCTTTGTTTCGCTGGTTGGACTCACCCACCGCCACGCCGTCGTTATTGATGGCCAGGCCCTGGGCAGTATAGGTGTTGTTGTCGCTGTCACTCGGCGTGAACGGCAACTCCAGGGTACGCAACAAAGTCGCGGAATTGGCCGCACTGTCATACTGCCACACCGAGCCCCGGCGCTGGTAGGAGATGCTGCCGTTGTTCTTGGCCGCCTGGACACACACAGACAGAGGAGTGTCGATGTCGCTGTCCGCTTCGCGATCCCAGCAGGTGTCCAGAGCGCTCTTGCCACCATTGCTGATGTCGGTACTGGCGTAACCCACGATCTGATCGGTGTCGTTGATGCCCGCAGCGGCAGAGAAACCACCGATGTCCAGGGGAGTCGCGTTGGACTTGTCGGACTCATAGGTGGTGTAAGGAGGCAGAATCAGCAGTTCGTTTCCGCCGTTCTGCACAATGGCACGAGATTCGAAGCTGCGCACGTAGAAAAAGGGATCGTCGTCGTCCTCTGCTGGGCTGGGATCGTCGATCTTCTCCTGAGGACCGGTGACAGCGCCCACACGAATGTCGGCGTTGCTCTTGATGCCAAAGTACCAGGCGTCTGTGGTGGCGTCGGCATCCAGGTTGGGAGCCAACTGACCGTCCAGCGGGGCGTGGTTGGCTTTCCAGGCGTCCGCTTCATCCAGATCGAAGGGGAAGTTGTTCCCCTGGAAGGGGCGGCTGGTGTTGGGGGTAAGGGCATCGACGGTCCCGTACACCACGTCTTCCACTTCGCCGACCACGTTGCTGTTGTCGTCATCGGTGGCGGTATTGTTAATGCCCTGGGCGATGCCCACAACCACACCCTGTTCATTGATCTGACCGGCATAGCCGTTACGGGTCTCCGCAAGCTGGCTGTTGGCCAGGGAGAACGCATCACTCAGGTTGGTGATCTCATAAGCGGGCCACTGTCGCTCTGCCGCCTGGGTCCCCCAGGCGGTCACCAGCGCTACGGCCAGGGTGGTTTTCTTATAGTTAAACGTCTTAAGGCTCATTGTTTCCCCTTAGCCTGAACTTTTCATGGTTTCCAGCTCTTCCCATCGGCTGAAACACCACTCCAATTCCTGTTCATCCTCGGCCAGCTTGGCCAGAATCTTATTTGTGTCATTCGAGTCCTGGTCAAAAAAACCAGGATCAGCAATCTGTTGCTGCGTCGCTTCGATGGCCTCTTCGAGGGCCTCCATCTTAGCAGGAAGCGCATCAAGTTCACGTTGTAATTTGTAGGAGAGCTTCTTCGCCTTGGGGGCGTCAGCCTTTTTCTCCTTCTCCACCTTTTCGGCGGCAGGTTTCGGCTCGACGTCCTCCGGCAGCTCGCTGAAGAAACGCGCCCCCAATCTCTGAGCGTCGCTGTAGCCACCGACATACTCGTGCCACTGGCCATTGCCCCCGAACCACCAGGTGCTGGTCACCGTATTGTCGATGAATTCCCTATCGTGAGAAACCAGCAGCAGTGTGCCAGAGTACTCGGCCAGCTTGGCCTCGAGCAGTTCAAGGGTTTCGACATCAAGATCGTTAGTGGGTTCATCCATAACCAGCAAATTTGCGGGCTTGAGGAAGAGTTTGGCGAGAAGCAGTCGATTCTTCTCGCCACCCGAGAGGGAGCGCACCGGGCTGCGTGCCCGGGCGGGGGCAAACAGGAAGTCCTGCAGATAGCCCAGCACATGACGATCCCGGCCATTGATGCTGACCGTCTGCTTGCCATCGGCGACGTTATCCTGAACGGATCTGTCGAGGTCCAGATCGCTACGATGCTGGTCGAAGTAGGCCACCTCCAGCTTGGTGCCTTGCTTTACCTCGCCCTGTTGTGGCGCGAGCTTGCCCAGGAGCAGCTTGATCAGGGTGGACTTGCCACAGCCGTTGGGACCGATCAGCGCAATGCGATCGCCCCGGGTCACCAGGCGGTCCATGGGAGAGACGATGGTCTTCTCCTCCCAGGCAAACCCCAGACCCTTGATGTCAAACACCAGTTTTCCGGAGAGCGTGCCCTCCTCCATCTTCATGTTGGCGTTGCCCTGACGGCCAATACGCTCGGCACGTTCCTGGCGCATCGCCTTGAGGGCTCGAACCCGGCCTTCGTTACGGGTTCGTCTGGCCTTGATCCCCTGACGGATCCAGGTCTCCTCCAGGGCCAGCTTGCGGTCAAACTCCGCCGCCTGCTCCTCTTCCACCCGCAGCAGCTCCTCCTTGGAAACCAGGTAACGCTCGTAGTCTCCAGGGAAGCTGTTGAGCTGGCCTCGGTCCAGGTCCACAATCCGGGTCGCCACCCGGCGAATGAATCCACGGTCGTGGGAAACAAACACGATGCTGCCATCGAAGCCCTTGAGCAACTCCTCCAGCCACTCGATGGCATCGATGTCCAGGTGGTTGGTGGGCTCATCCAACAGCAACACATCGGGACGACGCACCAGGGCTCGGGCCAGGGCGGCGCGGCGCTGCCAGCCACCACTGAGATCCGACATGGGCACATCACCATTGAGGTTAAGCCGGCTCAGCGTCTGCTCAATTTGCTGCTCGGCACTCCAGGCGCCCTTCTGCTCCATCTCCTCCTGGATGCGGTGCAGCCTGGCCAGGTTCGCCTCGCTGGGGTCCTCGGCCACTTTCTGGCTCGTGCTCTGATACCGTTCCAGCAACTCCCCGACCTCAGCCAGGCCGAGGGCCACATAATGGTATACGCTGCCCTGCTGAGTTCTTGGTGGGTCCTGTGGCAGATAGGCGATCTTGATTCCACTGTCGCTGGTGATGGTGCCATCGTCCAGCTCCTGCAAACCGGCCAGAACCTTAAGCAGGCTGGACTTGCCGGCGCCATTACGACCGACCAGACACACGCGCTCTCGGTTTTCCAGCACAAATTCGGCGTGGTCCAACATGGGGATATGGCCAAAGGCGAGCTGGCCGTCGTTGATGCGTATCAGGCTCATGAATCTTCCAAAAATCGTTCGAGTTCGGCCAGCTCAAAGGGCCAGCCCAGTTCCGCGCCATCACTGCGCCGAATCACGGGAATGCGGACGCCGTAGCGCTCGACCAGTTCCGGCGAATCCACGATGTCCACCCAGGTAAACCGCTGACCCAGCCGGGTCAGCAGTGCGGCGGCCTGTTCACACAGGTGACAGCCGTCGGTGTGGTAGAGAACCGGTTCAGACATGGCTGACCAGCCAGGCGTTGTGGATCTGCTTGTTGCGGGCAAAATCCTCGGACAGGGTCTGGTCGCTGATGTTTTTGGCACTCAGGCCCAACTCCGCCATCCCCTCCAGGTCCATCTTGAAGTTGCGCTTGTTGTTGGAGAACAAGATGGTGCCGCCCGGGCGCAGGAGACGCTTTAGGTTGCGCATCAGCACCAGGTGGTCCCGCTGCACATCGAAGCTGGCCTGCATCCTCTTGGAGTTGGAGAAGGTCGGCGGATCGATAAAGATGAAGTCGTACTGCTGATTGCAGCGCTCCAGCCACTGCAGGCAGTCCGCCTGGACAAACTGGTGCTGACGCCCCTTGAGGCCGTTCAGCTCGAAGTTGTCCTCGGCCCAGCCCAGGTAGGTATTGGACATGTCTACCGTGGTGGTGGACTTGGCGCCGCCCAGGGCGGCATGCACCGACGCACTGCCGGTGTAAGCAAACAGATTGAGGAAGGACTTGCCCTTGCTGTTTTGCTGAATCATCTGCCTGGCCAGGCGATGATCCAGAAACAGACCGGTATCCAGATACTCGGTGAGGTTCACCTTGAACTTGGCGCCATACTCGTTGGCCACCAGGTCTACGGAGCGGGTATTGCGCTTCTCGTACTGGTTCTTGCCCTTCTGACGCTGGCGCGTTTTGAGGATGATCCGCGCCGGGTCCACCTCCAGCACCATGGGGATCTGCCCCATGACGTCCACCAGGCGGGCCTTGGCTTTGGCTTCGTCGACACTCTTGGGCGGCGCGTACTCCTGCACCACGATCCAATCCTGGTAACGGTCCACCGCGACGTTGTAATCGGGCAGGTCCGCATCGTAGAGACGATAGCAGTCGATATCCTGTTTCTTCAGCCAGCGTTTGCGCAGCTTGAGGTTCTTACGCAGGCGATTGGCAAACTCCTCCCCACCCAGCGGGGCCGGTGCCGCCTTGGCCAGCTCCTCTTCCGAGCGCCCCTTGATGGCGTAGTTGCACAGTTTCACCTCCAGGTTGGAGTTAAACAGGCGGTACTCTTTGTCCGCGCGCATACGCAGGGCGTTGAACAGCATCTCCTCGGAGCAGAGCAGGCTCAGCCGCCAGTCGCCCCAGTGGCGCTTGAAGCTCTGACCCAGTTCGCTGTAGAGGCCGATGAGCCCGGACAGGTTGCCCAGACGCTCGCCATAGGGCGGGTTGGTGACCACAAAACCGGGCTGATCGCCGATGGGGCGTGCCTCCAGGGCGTCACCCTGTTCAAATTCGATGAGGTGGCGCACCCCGGCGCGCTTGGCGTTGTGCTTGGCCAGGGTCAACACCTGACCGTCCAGATCGCGGCCAGCCAGCGGCGTTGTGCACGCGTTGAGGCCGCGGTTGGCACGCAGCGACGCTTCGGCGTGCATCTGCTGCCACAGGGCCTCGTCGTGGCCCAGCCAGGCGTGGAAACCCCAGTGCTCTCGCAGCAGGCCCGGCGCCTTATCGGCGGCCATCATCGCCGCTTCAATCAGCAGAGTGCCGGAACCACAGAAGGGGTCCACCAGGGGAAGCGAGGTGTCTTTGGCCCAGCCGGAGCGAATCAGCATGGCGGCCGCCAGGTTCTCCCGCAGGGGCGCCTGCCCGCGTTCGGTGCGATAGCCGCGCTGGTGCAGTGGCGCGCCGGCGAAGTTCAGACCCAGGCTGAGTTTGTTGCCTTTGAGTACGGCGTCGATGCGAATCTCGGGATCCTTCTTGGTGATCCCGGGACGCTGACCGCACTCCTCCATGAAGCAGTCCACTACGGCGTCCTTCACCTTGAGGGCACCGAACTGGCTGTTGCGGATCTCCCGGTTGGTACCGTGGAAGTCCACCATAAAGCCGCGCAGGCTGTTAAACAGAGACGGCCAGTGAATGTCCTTGACCTGGTAGTAGAGATCGTCGGCGTCCTCGAACTCCAGTTCGTTGATCACCATGACCACCCGGCTGCCCAGGCGGGACCAGAGGCAGATACGGTAAGCAGTCGTCAGATCCGCCTGGAAATGGACTACGGCCAGGCCTTCTCGGACCTCCTGGGCCCCCAATTCTTTCAGCTCATCCACCAAGAGGTACTCAAGCCCCTTGGGAACGGCGGCGTAAAAACGCTTCATGCTATTCCGGCAGTTGATATTAAAGGGAGTAGTATACCCTTAAGTGCCGTTGAGAGCTGACCGAAATGGCCTAAAGCTGATGGAAATACCACCAATCAGGCGGCGGTGAAGGCCTGACTGAGAGCCTTGGGGGCGGGTGCCAGGCGATCGTTCATCACCTTGATGGCATCGAAAGGCGCCATTTTCTTGTTGCCACCCAGTTCCAGAGTTTCGGAGATCAGCATCAGCAATGAGCTGCGCTCCTCCGCCTGGACCACCACAAACAGGCCTGGGCCCTGCTCGGTGTATAGGCGGCACACTTTGGCGGCCTTGCTGTAGACAATGCTCTGGCTGTGGTTGAAGTACCAGCTCTTGGGCATTCTTGGCAGGGCGAAGAAACTCAGGGCGGTGGCATTGAGTGCAATCTGCACCAACTGAGGTTCAGCCAGGTTCAGCTGTTTGCTCAGCTCCTGCAGGCAGCGGGTGTAGAACTCAGCGTGCTCGGCACAGAATGGCATGCCATGGAGAGCGTCGGGAATTAACTGCCCCGCGTCATAGGGAGTAAGGAATACCATTTCATCTCCGAGGTCGAGAGCCAACCTGGAGTGTTGCGGTTCGAAGAACCAACGCCAATTTGATGTGGGCATAAGCAACATGAGAGGCATCCTTTCTTTATGGATGAATTTTATACTAATCCATCTATTCAGGAATGAGCAAGAAATAAAACAAATTATTTTACGGATCTTATTATTAAAAGAAAAGATCAAAAGGTGGGATCTTATGGATCCCCGATCGTTTTTTGATCTAATAAATAAAAAAGGCCACCTTAGGTGGCCTGATCATTATTTGTTCGATCCTTATTTTCTCTTAAGAAAATCTTCGGTGATCGACTTAATCAATTCTGGACCTTCGTATATAAATCCAGTGTAAATTTGAACAATTTTGGCACCCGCGTCGATCTTATCCATCGCATCCTGGCCGCTGCCGATGCCACCTACCCCAATGATTGGCATAGCACCATCGAGGTATTCCGCAGTTTTGGCAATGACTTCAGTGGCACGTTGGGTCAAAGGTGCACCGGACAATCCACCGGTCTCGACATGTTCAGGCAGGTGTTTCACCGCGTCTCTGTCCAAGGTGGTATTGGTGGCGATAACCCCATCAAACTTAAATTTGATCAGCGCATCGCATATCTGCTTGAGTTCTTCATCACTGAGGTCAGGAGCAATTTTTAGCGCAATAGGCACATAGCGACCATATTGCTTAGCCAGTGCTTCCTGCCTCTCTTTCAGTGAGCCAAGCAAATCATCCAGCATGGCACCATATTGTAATGAGCGCAGACCAGGGGTGTTGGGTGACGAAATATTCACCGCAATGTAATCGGCGACTTCATAGACTTTATCCATACAGAAGAGGTAATCGTTCTTCCCCTCTTCCAGTGGCGTGGTCTTATTCTTTCCGATATTCACACCAATAATGGCGTCGCCCCGGTTGCTGTTTTTAATGTTTTTGACCAGGTTGTCGACGCCGAGGTTATTAAAGCCCATACGGTTGATGATCGCCTTAGCCGGACGCAGACGGAAAGCGCGGGGCTTGTCGTTGCCAGGTTGCGGACGTGGGGTCACCGTCCCCACCTCGATGTGGCCAAAGCCCATGGCAACGAAGGCATCGATGCTTTCACCATCTTTGTCCATGCCGGCAGCCAGACCCACCGGATTGGGAAAGGTCAGGCCCATGCACTCTACCGGGGCTGCAGGCAGCTTCTGACTGTAGAACATCGCCAGCGGCGTGCCGGCGGTGCATCGCAGGGAAGTGATTGCAAAGTTATGGGCGAATTCCGGATTGGTCTGGAACAAGAACTTTTGTGCAATCTTATAGAACAATGTGTTTTCTCCTACCGAAAAAAAGCCCCGGCTGATTGCCGAGGCTTCTGGTGTTATGGGTTAACCATGGGAATTACAACGCATGATAAGCAGGTTCAACTCCCGCAGGGCAACAGAGAATTTTGCAAATTCGTGTGTCTTGGAGCTGTGGAACTCAGCCATCATGTGTAACCATCTATCCAGGGTCTGTTCATTCTCTTCTACCCACTGGTTAATGATGGCGTCGGCGCTGCACTCGCCCTGGCAGTTTTTGAGCACCACCGAGGTAAGCATGCGCTGCTGCCAGTCCAGATCTTCGCGGAACGCTGCCCGCGCCAATGCCTGCCAGTGGTTGGTCACCGGCTGCTGGCTGATCTGATTCAGGAACCAGTGCAGTTCGATACCGGCACCCAGTTTAAAGTAGGTTTCGGCCACCAGGGCCACCGGTTTGCCTTCAGACTTCGCGACTTCGGCGATATCCAGTGCGGAGAACAGGGTACTTAAGTGGGACATGCGGCACGCCAGTTCTGGCGTAATGCCCTGCTCCACCATGGCGCTTTCGTCTTCTGAGAGTTGCGCCACTTCGTCCTCCACCAGGAATCCGTCGAAGCCTGCATCCAGCTCCTCCACCACACCGCGGTAAAACTCCGCTTCGGCTTCGATGCTGAGGCTGCGGTTGCGATGACGCAGGAACCAACGGGTTACCCGCCTCAACGTGCGCCGCACCTGATTAAACAGTTCGCTCTGCCTGTGGGCATCAACGTCTTCAAGAGCGTTGATTTGTCGCTTAAGATCTTCGAGATCAAAGACCTGACAAGCGACAGTGTAACATATCGCCACCTCCTCAACTGCGGCGCCTGTCTCATCTTGCATACGCTGGATGAAGTTAAGGCCCATCTCGTTGATGATGTCATTGGCCAGGCTGGTGGCAATGATCTCACCTCTCAAGGGGTGGGTGGCCATCTGTGCGGAGAATCGATCCTGCAGCTCAACAGGGAAGTACTCCACCAGGCGGCGAGCCAGGAACTCGTTGTCGGTGATCTCGGCGGAAACCAGCTGCTCCTTCAGCACCATCTTGGCGTAGGCCACCAGCACCGACAGCTCGGGGCGGGTCAGACCGACGCCGGAGAGTTGGCGCTCATTGAGCTCATCCTCATTGGGAAGAAACTCCAGGGCACGGTCCAGCTTGCCCGCCTTCTCCAGGTGCTGCATAAAGCGGATCTGTTCCTTGAGCTGATCCGAGTTGAGCACCTCGGTGACGGAGATGGACTGAGCCTGGTCGCGACAATCCTGCAATACAATCTCGGCCACCTCATCGGTCATCTTCTCCAGCAGCTGGTTGCGCTGCTTGATGGTGAGATCGCCTTGGGCCACCAGCTGATTCAGCAGAATCTTGATGTTCACTTCGTTATCGGAACAGTCCACGCCTCCAACATTGTCGATGAAGTCGGTGTTGATGCGACCGCCACGCTTGGCGTACTCGATGCGGCCCAGCTGAGTCAGACCCAGGTTGCCACCCTCGCCCACCACCTTGGCGCGCAGTTCACTGCCATTGACCCGCAGCACGTCGTTGGCACGGTCCCCCACATCGACGTCGGTCTCGGTCACGGCCTTGACGTAGGTACCGATGCCACCGTTCCACAACAGATCGACCTCCATCATCAGCAGCTGCCGAATCAGTTCATTGGGGGCCATCTGGTTCTTGTTGGTGCCGATCATCGCCTTAATCTGAGGCGTCAGCTTGATCGACTTGGCGCTGCGGTTGAAAACACCGCCCCCTTCGGAGATCAGCTCGCCGTTGTAGTCCTCCCAGGTGGAACGGGGAAGCTTGAACAGACGCTCACGCTCGGCGTAGGAGCTGGCTGAATCCGGGTTGGGGTCGATGAAGATGTGCATGTGGTTGAAGGCGGCCTGCAGACGAATGTGCCTGGAGAGCAGCATGCCGTTACCAAATACATCGCCCCCCATGTCACCCACGCCCAACACGGTGAAATCTGTGGTCTGGCAGTTGACACCCAGCTCGCGGAAGTGGCGTTTGACCGACTCCCAGGCGCCGCGGGCGGTGATGCCCATCTTCTTATGGTCATAACCATACTGACCACCGGAGGCGAAGGCATCGCCCAGCCAGAAGTCGTAGCTTTCAGAGATGGCATTGGCGATGTCGGAGAAGGTCGCTGTGCCCTTATCCGCCGCCACCACCAGGTAGGGGTCATCCTCATCGTGGCGAATCACCCGATCCGGCGGCGTCAGTTGGCCGGCCACAATGTTGTCGGTAATGTCCAGCAAAGCACTGATGAAAATCTTATAGCAGGCCTGACCTTCCGCCAGCATGCCGTCGCGGTCGGTGGGCAGGTTCTTGCACACGAAGCCGCCTTTGGCGCCGGAAGGCACAATCACGGTGTTCTTCACCTGCTGGGCCTTGACCAGACCAAGCACCTCGGTACGGAAGTCTTCGCGGCGATCGGACCAGCGCAGGCCGCCCCGGGCCACCTTGGCACCGCGCAGGTGGACACCCTCGACCCGGGGAGAGTAGACAAAGATCTCAAACTTGGGCAGCGGCAGCGGCATCTCCGGGATCTCCGCCGGGGAGAACTTGTAGGAGACGTAGCTCTTGGGTTGGCCCTGGTCATCGTGCTGATAGAAGTTGGTCCGCAAGGTCGCCTGAATCAGGGCGATGTAACGACGGATAATGCGATCGTCATCCAGATTGGACACGTCATCCAGATAGGTGTTGGCCTGGTCGATCTGCTTTTCCAGATCCCGCTTGGCTTTGGAGCCTGGGTTGAACTTGCGATCGAACATCTTCACCAGCAGAGAGGCGATGTGAGGGTACTCGGCCAGCGTCTCCTCGACGTAGGTCTGCGAGAAAGTGCCGTCGATCTGACGCATATATTTGGCGTAGGAGCGCAGCACACTGGCCTCGCGACCGGTCATGCCCGCAGAGAGGATCAGCCGGTTGAAGCCATCATCCTCAAGATCCCTGGCCCACACCTTGGCGAACGCTTCCTGGAAACGTGCCTGAGCCGCATTGATGTCCACTTCTGTCTTGCCCGACAGGGTCATGTTGAAGTCGAGCACCCAGTAAACCTGTCCGTCGGCGGTATTGATGCAGTAGGGTCGCTCGCCAATCACCCGCAGACCGAAGTTCTCCAGCATGGGCAGGACGTCGGACAGGTGGATGGGTTCATCCTTGTGGAACAGCTTCAGGCGTACCTGGTTGGCGTCCAGTACCGCTTCCTGAGGCTGATAGAACAGCATGCCCAGTTGATCGGAGTCGTTCAGCTTCTCCAGCTTGGCCACATCCACCACTGCGGCCGAGGGCAACACATCCTCTTTGTAGCTGCGAGGGAAACCGGGAAGGTAGTTGTTGGCGATGGCCTTGCCCTTGGCCTGACCGAAGGTCTTACGCAGAGCGCTGTCTACCTTGTCTTCCCAGGAGCGGGTCAGTTCCACCAGGTTGTTCTCCAGCGCAGGAACATCAATATCCATATCGTTATCTTCAACTTTTACCAAGTAGTGAGTTCGAGCCAGTATCGACTCGGAGAAGAAGGTCGTGAACTCCACCTCCTCCTCGGCATTGAAGTACTCCGCCAGCAACTTCTGAGTGTTCACCCGCAGCTGGGTGTTGTACCTGTCTTTGGAGACATACACCATGGCAGAGATAAAGCGGCCAAACAGATCCTTGCGCAGGAACAGACGCACCTTGTCCCTGTCCTGCATCTGCAAAACGCCCAGACCGATCTCCAGCAGCTCCTGTTCGGTCGCCTGGATCAGTTCATCCCGGGGATAGGTCTCCAGCACGTTAAGCAGCGCCTTGAAGTCGTGGGAGCGTGGCGCCAGCCGCGAACGCTCCATCACCCGGTTGAGCTTGCCGGAGAGCAGAGGGATCTCACGGGGGCTGCGGTTATACACTGAGCTGGCGTACAGACCGATGAACCGGTCTTCGCCCACCACCCGGCCCTCTTTGTCGAAACGCTTAACACCGATGTAGTCGATGTAGGCAGGACGGTGCACCCGGCTCTTGGAGTTGGTCTTGGTCAGCACCAGCGGCGCAGGTCCCAGGGCTTCCTTTCGGGCAGATTCGGGCAGAGTGGAGAGCAGCAGATGACGGCTGGTGTCGCCCTTGCTCCGCATCATGCCCAGGCCGGTTTCCATCTGGGGAGAGAGTTCAACGTCTCCGGAAACGGGAATCAGGTCGTAACGACGGAACCCCAACAGAGTAAAGTGGTGATTGAGCAGGAACTTGAGGAACTCGGTGGCTTCACCGTGTTGACCCTGCTCATCGTTCTCCTCCATCTCCCTGACGGTGGCGCCCAGTTGAGCACGCATGGCATCCCAGTCATTCACCGACGCCGCGACGTCGGTGACCACTGAGTTCAGCTCTTGATGGACGGTGTTGACCTCATCTTCAGTGGAAAGGCTGTCCACCTCCATCAGAAAGACGGCGATGCGTTCATCGTTGGCCTTGGCTTCAGCCAGGGAGCGCAGTTCGACCACCCTGCCCTTTTTATCTCTCTGAATCGCCAGGGGCACATGGATCATCAGGTGAGAGGTCACCCCCAGGCGGTTGAACGCCATGGAGACCGAATCCACCAAAAACGGCATATCCGGTTGAATCATCTCAATCACCGTATGGTTGGACTGCCAACCATGAGTGCTCTGCAGTGGGTTAAATACCCGACTGAAGGCCTTGCCGCCTGAAACCTGATTCAGGCTGTTCCACAGGCTGAGAATAGCACCGTAAAGATCGCTGTCGCTGCGGGCGTAGAGATCGTCCCGGGACAGGGTTCCATACAGTGCGTGGGCAAATCGTTCGAGCAGGATGGCATCCTGCTTGGGGAGGTTGCTGTGGATGAGACCCACAACGTTTTCGAGTAGGACGGAAGGGATAGTGTCGTTATTAGCCATGTTGCTGATTCCCTCTGCTGCTATGGCACCAGATTTTTGTAGTTTTTTAGCTCCGTATCGGCGCCCCTTCGGCACCTCGGATGCAGCGAAGTGTATCACCATTTATCGGGAACTGTGAGCGGAATCCACTTTCGAAATTGGGCTTTATAAGTGGTTAATGAGGAAGTTCTGAAAAAAGCGTCAATAATGTACGCTTTCTATGCAAAAAAGGCCGCATATGCGGCCTTTTTATTCAGGAGTGCTATTTAAGCAATCAGGCTTTTCGATTAAACCACAACAACTTAACCATTGCCGGTAGGAGAATAATCGCGGCTAACATGTTCACTAGGAACATAAACGTCAACATTATCCCCATATCCATCTGAAACTTCAGGGCGGAGAACACCCAGGTACTCACCCCTACTGCCAGAGTGATGCCGGTAAAGACCACGGCATTGCCCCGATCGCACAACGCCTTGAGATAGGCCTCCTGAACCGAGTGGCCTCCCCGCAACATCGAGGACATGCTCGACAGGATATAGATGCCGTAATCCACACCGATGCCCACACCCAGGGCGATTACCGGCAGGGTGCTCACCGTCAGGCCGATCTCCAGTGCACTCATCAATGCCTGGGCCAGAGTGGACACCAGATACAGAGGCACTATCACCGAGATGGTGGCACGAATGGAGCGGAAGCTAATCAGACACAGCAGGAATACCGCGCTGTAAACGTAGAGCATCATTGGGCCCTGTGCCTCTTCCACCGCTTCATTGGTGGCCGCCATCACCCCGACAGGACCCGAGGCCAGCCGGAACTTCAGCTCATCGGTGTCGTACTCCCCCTGCAGTTTCTTGACCTCGGCCACCACGGTGTTGATGGTGACCGCCTTGTGGTCCTTGAGGAACAGATACACCGGCATCACTGAACAGTCGTTATTGAGCAGCCCGGTGGAGGTGGGGACCCGGCCCACCGACTGCACCAGGGTGGCGGTGGTGCGCGGCAACACCCGCCATCTTGGGTTGCCCTCATTGAAGCCACCATTGACCACCTTGGCCACCGAGGCCAGGCTGGCCGCCGACTCCACCCCCGGGACATTTTCCATCTGCCACTGGAAACGTTCGATGCGCTCCAGTACATGGTGGTAGGTGCAGGCCTCGGGGAACCCTTCGACAATCACCGTCAACACGTCGGTGGTGATGGTGAAGTTATCGGTAATGAACGCCGTGTCCAGGTTATATCGGCTGTCTGACTTCAGTGCCGGCGCACCGGCGTGCAGGTCACCTATCTTCATCTCCTGGGACTTTTCATACCCCGCCAGGTAGGCGATGGCGGCAATCACGACGATCACCAGGGCCCAGGGTTTGGAGGCAAACACCGAGATCGCCTTCCATACCGGCGACACCTTGGCATGCTCTGCCCTCACCCGGTCCAGATAGCGTTCACCGAAATTCACATAGGAGAGCAGGATGGGCAGCAGCACCAGGTTGGTTAGGATGATTACCGCCACCCCAAGGGACGCGGTAATGGCCAGCTCACGGATGATGCCGATGTCGATGGAGAGCAGGGTCAAAAAACCTATGGTGTCCGACAGCAGAGCCACACCGCCGGGCACCAGCAGGCTGCGAAACGCCAGCTGAGCCGCACCCTTGGCGCTCTGGCCTTCGGCCACCTTATGACCGACGGCGTTGATCATCTGCACCCCGTGACTGACGCCGATGGCGAATACCAAAAAGGGCACTAGAATGGACATGGGATCCAGGCCGAAGCCCAGCACGGTCAGGCCGCCGAGCTGCCACACCACAGCCACCAGAGAACACAGAAGCGGCAGTATCGTCAGCTTGGGGCAGTGACAGAAGTAGTACACCATCAAGGCGGTGATCACCAGAGCCACAGCAAAGAAACCCACCACTCCGGCGGCCCCTTCGGCCACGTCTCCGGCCATCTTGGCAAATCCGATGATGTGTACCTTGATGGACTCATCCTGGTACTTTTCCCGAAGCTCCCGTTCCAGGGTGTCGGCCAGGGCAAGCACATCCAGCGGCTTGGTCATCTCGGTACGATCCTGAGCCTGGGCTTGCGCCCGCTCCTCTTCATTCAGGGAGATCCTGTCCATCAGCTGGGCGCTGACCATGGCCGCACTGAAGTCATCCGCCACCAACCGGCCTACCGCCCCGGCCTTCTCGATGTTGGCGCGGACAATGGCCAGCCCCTCCTCGGTGGGACGGAAATCGGCGGGGATCACCGGTCCTCCCTGGAAGCCGTCTTCCACCACTTCGGTGAAGCGGGTCGACGGCGAATAGAGGGATTTTACCTGGCTGCGATTCACCCCTTCGATGAAGAACAGCTGATCGTGAATCTCTCGCAGCACTTCGAAGAACTTGGGGTTGAAGATGTTGCCGCTGGAGTCCTCTACCGCCACCATGATGCTGTTGGCGCCGCCAAACTGCTCGCGATGCTTGAGGTAGGTCTCCATATAGGGGTGATTAAGGGGGATATTCTTAGTGAACGCCGCGTCCATTTTCAGCTGGCCGGCACTGTAGCCCAAGGCGACAGTCGCCAGCGCAAATAGGATAACAACGGTCTTTCTGCTGCGGAACAGCACCTGTTCAACCCAGTTCACCATCCTTGTGGTCATAACAGCTCCTTACTTCTTAATGGTGAATGGTTGAACGCCGTGACTGCCGGCCAACCACAGGTTGCCCTCGCCGTTTTCCACGAGATCAACCAGGTCCTGCCCCTTGGCCACGCGGACTAGGGTAAAGTCCGCGTCTCCAGGTCTGCGATAGGCAAGGTCGCCGCCATTGGCCACCATCACCAGGGTGCCATCGGACAGCCGCCGGATGCTGTTAAACGTGCCCTGGGTCCCCATCTCCACGGGGGTCCAGTTCTCTCCCTGATCGCGACTCTCAAACACATTGCCGCGCAACCCCACGACCACCCAGCGTCCATCTGCGCCCATGGCCATATCAGACAGGGAGCCAAAATAGATCTCAGGAAGTCGTTGCCAGGTACGGCCATAATCACTGGAACGTGCCATCAACCCCATCTCCCCAACGGCGAACAGATCGCCCCCGGGCAGAGGCAGGATCCGATTGATGTGTGGCAGCATGGCCGCGCGCTCCGCCAGGTAATCCTCTTCACTGTCGGCGCGTATCTCCTCCAGGTAGAGGCGGTCGTCCTCAATCAGCAGGCTGTCAAGGAACTCAAACTGCCAGGATTTTCCCCCATCCCGGGTTCGGAACAACTGGCCGTAGGCGCCCACGGCCACCCCTTGCCTTTCATTCTGGAAATGGATGTCCAGCAGAGGCACTTCCAGATCCGGGCGCCACTGTTGCAGGCTCCAGCTTTGGCCACCGTCGGTGGTGTGAAGTATTGCGGCATCGTGGCCAACCGCCCACCCCTGCTGATCATTGAGCATAAACACTCGAGTCAACAGCGTACTCACCGGCACTTCGGCCTGTTGCCATTCCTCATTTCCGCTTGTCTTGACCAGCGCCTGTCCCCGACTGCCTACGGCCACCAGAGCGTCTCCCGCCGGGGAAAGGCTCATCATTGGACTGGTTTGGGCTTTGGGGGCTTGGATCGCCGCCAGGGGGGTGGGAGCCGGTGGCTCCGCCATGGCGTGACCACCCATCAGGGCAAGCGGAATCAACATCATTAACCGCATAGTGGTATCCATACCGGGGGCAGTTACCTGCCCCCTTATTGTAGTTTTAAGATTTAGCGCCGACCGCTGCGACGCAGAGCGTTAGTGGTGAACTCCTTCTGAACGCTGAACTCCTCCTCGAAGCTGGCCACGCCATCTTCATTATCCAGGCCCATGGCCAGGTAGCGGCGGGAGCTCAGATCGTAGAACACCTCCAGGGTGGTCCACAGAGTGGGCAGGTCGTAGTAGTTCACCGCATGGGCCATGCCGACGCGATAGAGCTGGTCACGCTTGTCATACAGGTCCACCAGGCTCACCTGCCAGCTGTCCTCGTCCAGGTAGAAGGTACGGGTCTTGTACAGGTGGCTGATGCCGTCTTTGAGGGTCGCTTCCACCTCCCACACCCTGTGCTTCTCCCAGCGAACCAGGTCCATGTTGATGTGGCCAGGCTTAAGGATGTCCTTATACTTCACATCGGCCCCGTGCAACTTGTAGTTGTTGTAGGGGATGAGGATCTCCTTCTTGCCCTTGAGTTCCCAGTTGTAACGGGAGGGGGAGCCGTTGTACATGTCGAAGTCATCGGTAGTTCGCATGCCGTCGGACGCGGTGCCAGGGGTATCGAACGCCACATTGGGCGCACGACGTACCCGGCGCTGACCCGTGTTGTAGGTCCAGGCCTTACGAGGCTCCTTCTCCTGATCCATGGTCTCGTGAACCAGCAGAGCGGTCCCCGCCAGACGGGCCGGAGAGGTCACCACCTGCTTGAAGTAGAACAGCAGGTTGTCTTTCTGCAGCTGTTCGGCGTTGGCATCCGGGCGGGAGTAGAGGAACTTGATCTTCTCATCGGTCTTCACCAGGGTGTAGCTGCCGCCGGCGGTGGGCGCAGCCTGACCCCGGAGGATCTGGGCATCGGCACCACGATAGCGCAGGATGTGGTTCCAGATCGCTTCCAGGCCATTTTGCGGCATCGGGAACGGCACACCAATGGCGGCGTTCTTCAAGCCGTTGCCCCCGGCCACCAGTTCGGCGGTGCTGGCGTTGGCGATGGAGGCATCATAGATAAACTGCGGATAGGACGCGCTTCGATGGGTCGGATAGACGGTCATCTTGAAGGTGTCCGGGTACATCTCGAACATCTTCTTCACCCCGGGGGTCAGAAGCTCGCCATATTGGCCCATGTTTTGGGCGGTAATGGTATAGAGCGCCTGATCGCCGGCATAGGGATCGGCGTGAAAGTCGCCGGGCTTGTATCCGGCAGGCGCTTCGGTGATCCCGCCCGTCCAGGCTGGAATGGAACCGTCTGCGTTGCCGGCCTTCTCGGCGCCCACAGGCGTCAGAGTGTCACCCAGGGCCTTAGCCTGTTCCGGGGTCACCTTAGCCATGGCGCCAAAGCTGCAGCTCAGGGCCAGCATGGCCGCGAATAGTGGTTTTACTTGCATTACTCCTCTCCCCTCTTAGATTGAGAACTTCAGGTTAAAGGAGACAAAATCTTTGTCGTCCATAGAGTTGGTAGAACCCTTTCCATCCCAGAAAGCGTTGTAGGCCAGGTCAGCGGACCAACGGCTCTGATAGTCGAAGGCGAAGGTCACCGAGGCGGACTTACGATCTTCGACAAACAGGAACAGTGGGTCCGGCGTGGTACCGCTCACGTCGTGAGAGAACACCACTCGGGGTGACAGGTTCCAACCGAAGGCCACATTGGAGTAATCCCACTTGGCCACCAGACGATAGCCCCAGGCATTGTCTGTGGGGAAGGCATCCTCTTCCGGGCCGTTGTGCAGAATATCCAGCACCGCCAGGTTATCTTCGCGACCTTCCGCGCCGGCACGCTCCGTCCCCGGACCGTTCATCCGCAATACCGCAGAGTCAGGCATGTCGTGCAACCAGACACCACCCACTTCGGCCAGCATCAGGAAGTTGTCGGCGCCCATGGTCGGGCCGAAGATGTGTGTCAGGGTCATCTGCGCCTGAGTGCTGTCGGTCAGCACATAGCCTGGCGCGTATTCGCCGGGTCCTACCTTGGTGCCATCCGGCTTCACGTACTGAGACAGGTTTTCGAAGATGGCGAAAGCTTCGGGGTCTGCGTTGTACAACTGCTCCGGCATGGCTGCGAACAACAGCTCAACGTCATCGATCTGCAGCGGCTCATCCTGACGGTAGGCAATTTCACCGGCTACCGATGTGTCACCGACCGTAGTGTTGAAGGAGATGCCGTACAGCTTGATGTCTTCCGGGTACTCCAGGGTTGCCTTGGAGAAGGAGTTAAGCTGCAGAAGATCATTACGAGACACCTCGCCGTCCAGACCCGCCAATGTGGCCAGATCCGCCCCAACGGCCTCGGCGCCGAAGTTGGCGGTTTGGCCACTGATCAGCGGACGACGGCTGTGGTAGTTCATGTAGTAGAAGCCAAATTCGGTGTCATTCAGCTCCGGGGCGAAGTACCCGAGCTTGATACCGTATTGCCCCTGGTCATCGGGCTCCTGCTCATAGTTGATCAGGGTCACCTTGGTTGGGTAGGCGATGGCGGCAGTGCCCAGGCCGGCCAGAGCGGCTGGGCCACCGGCTTCCAGGCTCTGCGCGGCGACTGCGCTGAGCTGCGCGTACTGCTCGAGTACCCAGTCCAGGGTATTGTCCGGGTTGGAGGTGAAACCCAGTTGGGCGTTGTTTACGTAACCACCCGCTCCTGCAAAGTCATTGCTGGAGAAGTAGGTGCCGGTTACCGGCAGACGGGTCTGCTCCCAGCGGTATTGGTAGAACGCCTCTACGTTGAGGTTTTCGGTCAGGCCCAGGGAGGCCCATACCATGCCCACGGGAATGAAGGCTTCTTTGAGTTCGGCTCCCGGTGCCTGCAGGCGGGCAAGGTCAACGGGGTTGATGGAGTTGATGCCGTGGGCGATCAGGGTGCTCTCGCCCCAGCTGACCACCTGTTCACCGATTCGAATGGAGAGGGGCATGTCACCCAGATCCCAGTCGGCGAAGAAGTAGGCATCCAGCAGACGGATGTCGGAACAGGCGTACTCTGCCGCCTTGGAATCTTCACACACGTCGTACTTGGCACCGGAAACCGGGTTGCGGTAATCGAAGTCCGAGTCTTCGAGTCGCTTGTCATAGAAGTACATGCCACGGATGAACACACCCATGTTGTCGTACACCAGTTCCAGCTCGTGCAGGCCTTTAAACACCTCGGTAAAGGTGTCGCCCTGATCATAGAGCAGGTTGCCCAGATCCTGGTTGGCGGAATAGGACCCTGGCAGGGCAAACAGCTGATCGCCAGCGTAGACCTCATTGAAGCCACCACCAGCGAAATCAAATCCATAGCCAGTCCAGTCCAGACCGGGCTGACTGGATTTGGCCACTTTGCCATAATCGCGGTCTTCGACCCGCCAGGCCGCACCGACTGTCCAGGTGGAGTCAAAACTCCCCTCTATCTCTCCCCAATTAAAGGTAACTGCTGAGGCCGGAGCGGCTAACACCGTACAGATGCTGGCTGCCAGCGCGGAGCGGCGAAAAACCTTAGCGCCTTGTCTCATTGTCGCGGTTCTCCCTTCCCTGAATTTATAGTTTTGTTGTGCGCCGTCAGTGTAACGACACATTAACCCCATTGTTACAACAACGACGGTAAGGGAGCAACCTTTTTAGGAGAGAGAATCCGCTGAATTTTTAGGAGGTTAAGTAAAGTTTTGCCCGAATTCACAGGGGTAAATTTGATTCATGTCACACATTCAGTTTCAGCAACTGCGTAAACCATTGAATTCATCGGGCTTTATCAGGAAAAGGTCGGCAAGTTAGAATTACAACACCCGTTTGAAGTTATTGCTCTATTAATGGGTTGTTATTCAAATCGTTGCAAATTCAGGAATTGGCCCTGGCTGTCGAGGGTCAGTTGAAAGCGCCCATGGATGCCTCGGGCGGAGAGGAAGGGGCGCAGATATCTGGGGTGCAGATGGATCACCCTGCCCCGCAAACACCGCACCACCACCACCTGGGCCTGCCCCTGGTAGTAGCGCTGCATCTGTTGCCAACCGATGGCGAGATCGAAGATGTATTGCATAGATGTGGGCGGCCGTTACCAGCCGCCCTTCCCGACTTAACTCAGACTCTTGCTGACCTTTTCATACAGATCCTTAGAGAGATCCTCCAATGCCATCAGCTGCTCCAGGCACTGACGCATCTGCTGCTGACGCTCCCCCGTGTGCTGCTTAAAGCCAATCAGAGGCGTGATGATGCGCGCGGCGCACTGAGGGTTGATGCCGTTCAATTTGATTAACTGCTCGGTCAGGAAGCGATACCCGGCGCCGGAGGCATCGTGGAACGCCTTGGGGTTACCATCGGCAAAGGCACCCACAAGGGCACGGACCCGGTTGGGGTTGCCGATGTCGAACGCGGCGTGTGACATCGCCCGATTGATCTCCTCGAGCAGCGGCACCACCTCCATGGGGGTGGTGGCCAGCTGGCTGAAGTATTTGTCCATCACCAAGGGATCGTGGCGCCATTTGACCTCAAAGTCGGTCATCATCTGCCGACGTTGTGGCAACAGTCCCTGGTTGGCTGCACGCAGCGCCCCCAGGGTTTCAGTCATGTTGCTGGCCTGCTCATATTGGGCCAGCACCCGCTCGGACTCCCCGCACAGAGCCTTAAACTCCAGCAACAGGTTCTTCAACGCACGGTGAGGGGCGTCGTTCGCCGCCACGCAGCGCTGATACGCCAGTTCCATCTCAGCTGCCAGGGCACTGCCCAGAGTCGTCTGCAATTGACGACGGGCCTGGTGCAGCGCCACCACGTCGCAGCCGCTGTGCATCTCCATCAGGGTGGAGACCGAAGGCAGCGTCAACATCTGGGCCACCAGAGCGGCGTCCAGGCGGTCATCGGCCAGGATCTGGCCAAAGGCGCGTGCCAGGGCATCGCTGTCCGGCGTGTCGCCCTCCAGGGTGACGAATACCGCGTTGGCCAGGATCCCCTGTGCGGCATCCCAACGGGCCACCGCGTTATTGGCGTAACTCATCAGATGAATCTGCTCGGCCTCACTCTGGGCAAAGCTGAGCTTCACCGGCGCAGAGAACTCCTGCAGCAAGGAGGCCACAGGCTTGGCGTTCACCCCATCAAAGGTCAGGGTTGCCTGTGGTTCGGTCAGGCTGTAGAGGCCGTCGAAGGGCTGACCATCGAGAGTCAATTCGAGGGCCTGGCCTGAGGTGCTCAGCAGCTCCAGTCTCACCGGCAGGTGCAGAGGCTGTTTCTGGGCCTGATCGGCCGTGGCCGGGGTGTGTTGGCGCAGATGCAACTTGTACTGAGCCGCCTCGGCATCGAACTCCTCCTCCACGGTCAGGACCGGGGTCCCGGACTGGCTGTACCAACGACGGAACAGGGTCAGATCCACGCCACTGGCCTCTTCCATCGCCTGAACAAAGTCGTCGCAGGTGACCGCCTGACCGTCGTGCCTCTCAACATAGAGGGCCATCCCTTTCTGAAACCCCTGCTCACCCAACAGAGTGTGCATCATGCGGATGATCTCGGCGCCCTTGTCATACACGGTTACCGTGTAGAAGTTGTTCATCTCGATCACCTTGTCGGGCCTGATCGGATGGGCCATTGGGCCTGCGTCTTCAGCAAATTGAATGCCACGGATCACCTTAACCGCTTCGATGCGGTGCACCGCCCGGCTGCCGAGATCCGAGGAAAACTCCTGATCACGGAATACGGTCAGTCCCTCTTTCAGGCTCAGCTGGAACCAGTCGCGGCAGGTAATGCGGTTGCCGGTCCAGTTGTGGAAATACTCATGGCCGATGATCGACTCGATGCGGTCAAACTCGGCATCGGTGGCGCTGTCACTGTCGGCCAGCACACACTTGGAGTTGAACACGTTCAGGCCCTTGTTCTCCATGGCCCCCATGTTAAAGAAGTCCACCGCCACCACCATGTAGATGTCGAGGTCGTACTCCAGGTTAAACCTCTCCTCGTCCCACTTCATCGCCCGTTTCAGGCTGGCCAGGGCGTGGTGCCCCCGCCCTTTCTGGCCCTTGTCGACAAACAGCTGCAAGGCCACGTCGCGGCCACTGGCGGTGGTAAAACTGTCCTCCAGCAGATCGAAGTCACCGGCCACCAGGGCAAACAGGTAACTGGGCTTGGGGAAAGGGTCCACCCAGGTGGCAAAGTGGCGTCCGCCGTCCAGATCGCCGCTGTCCACCTTGTTGCCGTTGGCCAACAGGTAGGGATAGGCCGCCTTATCCGCTTCGATTCGGGTGGTGTACCGCGCCAGCACATCCGGTCGGTCCAGGAAATAGGTGATGCGCCTGAACCCTTCCGCTTCACATTGGGTACAGAAAGTGCCTTCGGACTTATACAACCCTTCCAGGGCGGTATTGTTGGCCGGGTCGATGCGGGTAACCAGGGTCAGACGCGCGCTATCCCTGTCCATGGGCAGCACCAGCTTGCCCTCTTCCAGGCGATACTCGTCTGCCGACAAGGCAACCTCATCGATGGAAACGGAGACCAGCGCCAGCTCCTCGCCCACCAGCGCCAGCTCGGCCGCACCCGCCTGGGTGCGCCGGATGGCACTCTCGGCGGTCACCAAGGTGGCATGGTCCTCCAGCTGCACTGTCAGGTGAAGGGTGTCAATCTGAAACGGACTGGCCTGATAATCCAGTCGGTGGCGGGCTGTCGGCTGCGACATGGTTGTTCTCCTGGGAGCTGGCCGGACGGAGGTCGCCACCGAATCCGTGTCGGTGATCGCCCGGAAAAATGAATCGTGGGCCATTATAACAATAAAACGCGCCGCCCCAGATTGAGGCGGCGCGTTTGCTTTAGAATTGCACAGCGATAAGCGGCTGCGACTACAGGTTGAGCACCCCAATCAGGTTGAGGAACACCAGGACGATGGCCACCGGCGCGATGTATCTCAGGCAGCTCTGCCACAGAAGATAGAGCGCGGGCTCGGTGTCCAGCATCTTACGGCTGATCTCCTCCTTTACTGCCCAGGCACTGAATACAGAGATGATCAGGCCTCCCAGCGGCAACATGATGTTGGCGGTAATGTAATCCAGCAGATCAAAGTAACTCATTCTGATGTCGCCCCACAGCGACACCACGCTCCACTCGGCGCCGGTGAGGGAGAACACCGTCAGCAGGCTCATCAGCCAGATGGCAAGCCCGGCCAGGGACGCCGCCTGCCAGCGCATCAAACCCCGATGCTCTACAAGCCAGGCCACACTGGACTCAATCAGGGCGATGGAGGAGGTAAAGGCCGCGACCACCACCATCAGGAAGAAGCTGCCGCCGAACAGCGCCCCCAGTGGCATCTGGCCGAAGGCGATGGGCAGGCTCTGGAAGATGAGGCCCGGTCCCGCCCCGGCGGGCAACCCGTTGGCGAAGACCACGGGGAAGATGGCCAGGCCGGCCATCAACGCCACCAACGTGTCCATCAGAGCGATGTAGACCGAGGTCTTGACCAGGGAGGTGCCCTCCGGCAGATAGGCGCCGTACATGATCATGATCCCCGAGGCCAGAGACAGGGTAAAGAAGCTGTGGCCCAGGGCAATCAGCACGCCGTTCCAGCTAAGTTTGGAGAAGTCCGGCTCAAACATGAAGCGCACCGCCTCGGCAAACTCACCGGTATTGGCGGCGTAGAGCACCATGATGGTCAACAGAACGAACAGAATGGGCATCATGTAGTTGACCGCTCTCTCCAGCCCCTTCTGAACCCCCTTGCCCACCACCAGGATGGTGCCCAGGACGATCACCCCGCTCCAGCCGAGCAGCGGATAGGGGCTGGCGTTGAGATTGGTAAACAACTGACCAATCTCATCGGCACTACGGCCGGTGAAACTGCCGGTAAAGCCGTACCAGGTGTAGGCCACCGCCCAACCGGCGATCACCACATAGAAGGAGAGGATCAGGAAGCCGGCGATCACCCCGCCCCAGCCGGTCACACGCCAGGCGCTCGACCGACCGGAATCCTTGGCCAGCTTGATCACCGACTTGGAGGGGGCCAGTCGGCCGTACTTGCCGATCATCACCTCGGCCATCATAACCGGGACACCAATGAGGGCGATGCACACCAGGTAGACAAGAACGAACGCGCCACCGCCGTTCTCTCCCATGATGTAGGGAAACTTCCAGATGTTACCCAGTCCGACCGCGGCGCCGGTGGCAGCCAGTATGTAGGTAAATCGATTGGACCACCTTCCGTGAATCTCAGACATCTTGTGACTCCCTCCGCCGCGACCTCGCTGCATGGGCATGCACCCGGCGATTTTTGTTAATATATTGTTTATTTATTATAGCTTTACCATAGCTGTTGCTCCCTGACTAGGCGGACGCATGGCGACTTGGCAGGAGAAACCCCCATCCGGTGAGGCAAGGGCCAGTGACATCGTCTGACCTGGCGAGCCCCCATGGCGCGGGCGTCGGAATGAGAGCAGGATCACAAACGATCCCTGCAGACGTAAAAAAGGCCGCTAAGCGGCCTTTTTTCAATCAACAGAGCATCACTTCTGTTTGGCGAGTCGGGTCCAGTCCACCATGTCCAGGGTGATGTTGGCGGACTCCGCCAGCAGGTAGTCGTTATCCTGCTCATCACTGTCTGTCTCTGGTTCATCGTCCAGGGACTTGATGGGCGCCTCATCGTTACGGGCGCGACGCTCGTTGATGCGGGCCAGGGCCTGGTCGTCCTCCTCCTGCTCCTTGGCCTTACGCTCGGCAAGGACCAGCGAGACATAACCTTTGTCCTTCTCGACCCGGTAGGTGGCAATATCCTCCGCCAGGTAACCGAACTCGGGATTGGACTCGGTGCGCTTCGCATAGTTGTCGCTGAGACTGGACACCATGGTTTGAGGCACCAGGTTCAGGGATTGGTAACTGGCCTTGGGGACGGTATCCCACGGCAGCGCATTGTCCTCCTGAGACTCTCCATACTCACCGGGCTCGAAGAAGCTGGGGAACTCGATGTCCGGGGTCACCCCCTTGATCTGAGTGCTGCCACCATTGATGCGGTAGAAACGAGCAATGGTGTACTGCACGTGGCCCATGGGCTTTTCAAACAGGTCGTAGGATTTGCCCAGGCTGCGGTGCTGCTGAACCGTTCCCTTACCGAAGGTGGGCTCGCCAATCACCATGGCCCGGCCGTAGTCCTGCATCGCCGCCGCGAAGATCTCGGACGCAGACGCACTGTAGCGGTTCACCAGCACGGTCAGGGGACCGTCGTAGCTGATGCGACCGTCACTGTCACGGTTGATGTTGATGCGGCCACGCTGATCGCGAATCTGAACCACCGGGCCCTGAGAAATAAACAGGCCGGTCAGCAGAGTCGCTTCAGACAGGGAGCCACCGCCGTTGTTCCTCAGATCGATGAGAATCGCTTCGACGTTCTCCTGCTCCAGTTTCTCAAGCTCCTTGGACACATCCTGGCTGATGTTCACGTAGAAGCTGGGGATCTCGATGACACCGATACGGCGTCCCTGGTTCGGACCCTGGTCGGGAACGTAAACCTCGGACTTCACCGCGCGGTCTTCCAGCTTCACCTTGTCGCGGACAATCACCACCGACTTGGGCTTGGCGTTGTTACCGCCCTTCTTGGGCAGGATCTCCAGAGTCACCTTGGTGCCCTTGGGACCCTTGATGAGGTCAACCACATCATCCAGGCGCCAGCCGATCACATCCACCGGCTTCTCACCCTCCTGACCCACACTGATGATGCGATCCTCGGGTTTGACGCCACCGCTCTTGTCCGCGGGGCCGCCTGGCACCAGGGAGCGGATGGTGGTGTAGTCATCCTCCACCTGCAATACGGCACCAATCCCTTCCAGGGACAGGTTCATCTCGGTCTGGAAACGATCCGCATTGCGGGGAGACAGGTAGCTTGTGTGGGGCTCAATGGTATAGGCAAAGGCGCCCATCACATTCTGGAACACGTCTTCGCTGTGGGTCTGACTCAGGCGCTTGAGAGCGTTGTTGTAACGCTTTCCAAGTATCTCTTTGATCTCAGGCCACTCTTTGCCGGTCATCTTCAGGTTCAGGGCGTCGTTTTTGACGCGCTGACGCCAAAGTTCATCCAACTGGGCTTCACTGGAGGCCCAGGGAGACTCTTCACGGTCGAAGTAGTATTTGTCGCCCTCTTTGGTGAAATCAAAGGGAGACTCCAGAAGCTTCAGGGCATAGCTGAATCTCTGGTAACGCTTATCCAGCGCCTGCTGATAGATGGCGTAGGCGTCCTTCATTTCACCCTTGGCAATCACGCTGCCGAAGGTGTTTCGATATTGGCGGAAGCCATCGATGTCGGCCTGGGTAAAGATGCTCTTGTTGTAGTCGAGCTGCTCCAGGTAACGATCAAAGATCTCACCGGAGAACGCCTGGTCCATGGCGAACTTACGGTAGTGGGAACGAGTAAACAGATTGGTGATCCGTTTGCTGGCGACCTTATGTTGCGCCTCCTGGCTCAGGACAGGAATCTCCTCCTCAGAGATGACCGGGGAGAGGGCCAGGGCCTGGACACTGAACAGGGCGCCAGTGAACAAGGTGGCCAATGTTGTCATCTTGAGACTCGTTTTCACCATAAGTGCTTTACTCCTTAAAGCCGACTCGGTTTTAGATGCGGATGTGGGACGCTTTAACCTTAATGGTCATCCCGGAATCCAGGCGAACCTGAACGTCATCTTTGTTGATGTCTACCACCACACCGTTTGCCGGAGCTCGGCCCAGCTGAACTTTAACTTTCTGGTCCACGCTTAAGGCACCGACCTCGACACTCTTCAGTTCGGGGCGCGGTTTCGCGGGACGTTTGGCACCTTCAGGCTTGTTGCGCGGGGCGCCGGAAGGTTTACCCTTCAGCTTAGACCGTTTATTTGCCGCCGGGGTTCCTTTGTCACCCTGAGGCTTTTGTGCAGCCTTGCGCTCTTTGGCACGTTCCTGGCTCTCTTTCAGAGCCTGCTGTGCGTGTTCGACGTGCTGAGCGTCGATCTCGCCGCAGGGGTTACCCTCCAGGTCCACCCGCTGTACACCCTCTTTAACGGAACGCAGGTAGCGCCAGCTGTTGGTGTAGCGACGCATCGCCTGGCGCAGCTGAGTCTTGCTCACGCGCTCGTCGTCTGCCAGGTTCTCCGCCAGCTCCTGAAACAGGCCGATCTTCAGCGGTTTGGCATCGCCTTCCTGACTGAAGCAGTTAGGGAACTTTTCACACAGAAAGGCGATTACCGCCTTGATGTCGGAAAGCTTGGTTTGGTTCTCAGTAGTCATCAAATTCATCCTGACCCGAACTGTTGTTGAAATGCTCGTAGAGGGAATCGACAAACCCCTCGATCATCTCATCATCCAACTCCGTAAGTTCGGGATTGTGTTGCCAATAGGGCCAGATGGTTTCCAGCATCGCTTCCAAGGAAGCGGGATCCATGTCGTCATCGGCCGCGTCATAAACTGCATGATAGAGGCGATTGAGGTTATCTGCCGCCAGTTCCTCTTCGCCTTCCCAATCGCCCACCCCTTCGGGGTCGGCGAGGTAGCTGTGAATGGTTACCAGCTCCTTCACTTCAGGCCCACCTTATTCAGGTGTTGTTCCAGAGCAGAAACCAGGGCTTCGAAGCCTACACGTTCCTCCTCTTTGAACCGGCCATGCACCGGGCTGTCGATATCCAGTACCCCAATCACCTTCCCCTGACAGTGCACAGGCACCACAATCTCAGAGTTACTGGCGGCATCGCAAGCGATGTGTCCCGGGAAGGCGTGCACATCTTCCACCAACTGTGTTGCGTCTTCGGCAACGGCAGTGCCACACACGCCGCGTCCCACTGGGATGCGAACACAGGCGACCTGACCCTGGAATGGCCCCAACACCAGCGTATCCTGATCCTCCAATAAATAAAATCCGGCCCAGTTGAGGTCGGATACGGAGTTGAATATCAGTGCGGAGATATTAGCCAGGTTGGCGATGAGATTGGGTTCACCCTCGATCAGCGCTTCGGCCTGTTTAGCCAAAGTGGCATAGGGATTCTGATTGGAACTGGACATCTTTTCGGCGGTTCATTCACATAAGGTTGTCATTAACCCAGTTTCTGCCAAGTCAGTCAAGCCCGCAACACTGGTTCGACCAAATTTACCGGGGTATTTGGGTAAAAAGTGACGAATTTGCCATTGAGTTCGCTATCATAGTGGAGTTAATCACAGCTAAGTGGCGGTAAACTTTGTCAAATTGCTCCATTTTGTGCCCGCATTGCGACCAGATTGTCCGTCGTCGTGCCCTGCCCAAAGGGATGAGGCTGTTCTGTCCCCGCTGCCACAGCAGGCTGGTCGACTCTCCCTACTGCGATCTGGACGCCCTGACCGCCCTGGTGATCACTGCCCTGCTGCTGTTCATTCCCGCCAACCTGTTGCCGATTCTGGAAGTGACTCTGCTGGGCAGCGTCCGCCAGGCCACCATCGCCTTTGGCGCCGTCATCACCTTCGAGCAGGGGTTCTGGCTGGTGGGCACCGCCATCTTCGTTGCCGGGGTGTTGGCGCCGCTGCTGCTGCTGACCTCCATACTGTTGCAACTGGTTCTGCTTAAGCTGGGCACAGGCAAAACCGCACTCAGGCAACTGATCAAGTGGCACCCCATGTTGGACGAGGTGGCCATGCTGGAGGTGTACCTCATCAGTTTCTTTGTGGCGGCATTCAAGTTGGGCGACTTCGCCGACCTCCACTTCGGGTGGGGAACTTTTTGCTTTATGCTGCTGTTTATAATGGTGTTCTACGTGCAGTATGAATATAACCGAGACCTGATGTGGCAGAAGTATGAAGAGCAATTCCTTCTCTGAGCGGGGCATCGACCGCAGCTGGACACTGTGCCGGGGCTGCCACAACATCGTGGTCGCCACCGACTACTGTCCCCGTTGCCACACCCAGGTCAACCCGCGACGCCCCTACAGCCTGCAGTATGCCTGGGCCTTGCTGGTCACCGCGGTCATCATGATCTTCCCGGCCAACTTCTACCCCATCACCCAGGTGACCAACCAGGGGGTGACCGGTTACGACACCATATTCAGCGGCATCATCTCTCTGGTGGAATCGGAGATGGTGGGGATCGCCATCATCGTGTTCATTGCCAGTATTCTGGTGCCGGTAATGAAGATCGTTGGCCTGAGCATCATCCTGGTGGCCATCACCCTGAAGCTGCGGCTATCACGACGCTGGTTGATGATCTTCTACCACGTAATCGAATTTATCGGCCGTTGGTCGATGCTGGACCTCTTTGTCATTGGCATCGTTGCCAGCCTGATCAACATGGGGCAGTTGCTGGATGCCAAGCCGGCGCCCGCCGCCACCTTCTTTGCCATGGTGATCCTGTTTACCCAACTGGCCGCCAAATCCATCGACACACGCTTACTCTGGGACCTCGAATATCACCATGAACAATAACCAGTCAGCCCGGGTGCGACGCAAGCGTCTGCTCTCCCCCATCTGGATCCTGCCCATATTGGCCACGGTACTGGGCGCCTGGCTGCTTTTTACCTACGTTAAGCAGCAGGGCACGGAGATCACCATTCGCTTCCCCGACGCTAACGGCATCGAGGCCCGCAAGACTCTGGTGAAGTTCCAGGGCCTGGTGGTGGGTATGGTGCAGGAGGTCTCCCTCAACCCCGATCGCCTGTCGGTGAACGTTACCGTCAAGATGGAGCACACGGTGGATGACCTGCTCAGGGACCAGACTCGCTTCTGGCTGGTGAGCCCCAAGGCTTCACTGACCGGCGTCGAGGGACTCGATGCGCTGTTCTCCGGTAACTACATCGCCATGAAACCCGGCGAGGGGGACAGGCTGCTCCGGTTTGAGGCGGACATCATGGCCCCCACGTCCGAGGAAGACTCCACCCTGATTCAGCTGATTGCCGATAAAGGCGGCTCTCTGGATGCGGGTTCCGGGGTCTACTTCCAGCAGATCAAGGTAGGCAGCATCCTCCAGTCCCGGCTGGATCCCCAGAGCAAAAAGGTACGGGTCACCGCCCAGATTGATGCCAACTACGCCCCGCTGGTGAAGGAGAGCTCCCACTTCTGGAACGTCTCGGGGCTGTCCGCCAACGCCTCTCTCGCCGGCGTCAAGCTGGAGCTCGAGAGCATCGCCAGCCTGCTGACCGGCGGGGTTGCCTTTGACTCCCCGGAAGCCAGCCCCCAGGCCAGGAGTGGCAGCAGCTTCCGCCTCTATGAAAACAGAGACGCGGCCACCCAGGACCAATTCGTCGACTTTGACGCCGCCAGCGCCGAAGGGCTTAAGGTGGGCAGCAAGATCCGACTGCTGGGGGTGGACGTCGGCGAACTGACCGATATCCGCGTCAACGGCAACCGCGTCTCCCTCACCGGCGCCATCCGCGACAGTTACCGCCACATTCTGGTGACGGGTACCCGTTTCTGGCAGGTCAAGGGCCAGCTGTCCCTGCGCGGTGTCCGGCACCTGGGCAACCTGGTGCTGGGGGATTTCATTAATGTTGCTGTCGGCAGCGGCGCCCCTCAGGACCAGTTCCTGCTCGAAGCCAGCAAGCCGGACGAAGCCCGCCAGGGCCAGGCCGTCACCCTGTTCCGGCGGGACGCGGCCGGCCTGAGTGAAGGCTCCCCGGTGCACTACAACCAGCTGCAGGTGGGCGAAGTGCTGAGCCTGGGCCTGGACCAACAGGACAGAATCAGCGTCAAGCTCTGGCTGAATGCCCCCTATGACGCCTTGCTGGGCAGTGACAGTCAGTTTTGGCTGACCCAGGGCGTTCGGGTGCAGGCGGATCTGTCCACCCTGACCGTGGAAGCCGATCCGCTGCAGCAGCTTGTCTCCGGCGGCATCGCCTTTTCCAAGGGCCAGGCGGACACTCAGGCCCGGGAGGGCGGCTACCCGCTGCTGGACCGTCCCGGCTCGCAACAGTCCACCCAGCCCTTGTGGCTCAGGCTCACCGCAGATCAGGCCGATGGTTTGGCCCCCGGCGCCCCGGTTTACTACCGCCAACTGGAGGTGGGTCAGGTTGAAAAGGTGCGCCTGGCCAAGGAGGGGTTCCAGGTGAGCCTCACCCTGGATGGCGACTACGCCAGGCTGTTCTCCAACGCCAGTCGATTCTGGCGCTACTCCGGGGTTCGCATCCAAGGCTCATTGACCGATTTCGAGGTGGACACTGCCGCGGCCATGGCTCTGCTGCGCGGTGGTATCGCCTTCGATAACCTCGAAGGGATGGAACAGCCGCAACGCGATCGCTGGCTCTATGCCAACCGAGATGACGCGCTGACGCCCGCCATGCGCATTCAGATCACCCTGGGGGCCGATGCCGATCTTCAGCCCGGAGCGCCGGTGAAGTACCACCAGCAGAGGTTGGGTAAGGTTGAGCGGGTCAGCCTCAATGCCGAATTGTCGACCCTGACCGCCACCCTGGCGCTGGATCCCAAGTGGGCTGACCGTTTCGCCGTCGACGGCGCGCGCTATTACCTGGCCGAAGCGGAGATCGGATTTGGCAACACCAAGAACCTCTCCAACCTGGTACTGGGCAACCACCTGGCTGCCCTGCCCGGCCCGGTCGGCGCTCAAGGGCAAACCCGGTTTACCGCCCTGCCCAGCGAACCCGCGCCGGACGCCCGATCCCAGGCGCTGCGCCTGGTGCTGACCCAGCCTCAGCTGGGATCTGTGCGAATCGGCAGTCCGGTGCTCTACCGGCAGATCCCGGTGGGCAAGGTGGTCAAGCAAGGGCTGGCCGAGGACGCCACCCAGGTGGAGATCACCATCGAACTGGAGCCCCAGTACCGTCACCTGGTCAACCGCTCGAGCCGCTTCTGGAACGCCAGCGGCCTGACGGTGAAACTGGGGCTGTTCAGCGGCGCCGAGATCCACACCGAGTCGCTGGATACCCTGCTGATGGGGGGCATCGCCTTTGCCACCCAGGAGAGTACCGACGACGGCAACCGGGCCTCCACCCTGGACCGTTTTCCCCTCCATGAGAGTTCCAGAGACACCTGGCTCGAATGGAAGCCGGTGTTCTGAACCTGACAAGGCCCGCCATCGGCGGGCCTTGTTAGTTCTGGCCTGACATCCTCAGCCGTAGAACAGGTAGGCCACGGCGATGGCGGTGAGAATGGCGGCGGCGTCGGCGGTCAAACCGCAGGCCACCGCATGGCGTCCGTTGCGTATGCCCACTGAGCCGAAATAGACCGCCAGGACATAGAAGGTGGTCTCGGTGGAGCCCTGGAACATGGCGGCCAGACGCCCGGCGAAGGAATCGGCCCCGTGGTGATTCATTGTCTCCACCATCATCGCCCTGGCGCCGGAGCCACTCAAGGGTTTCATCATCGCCGTGGGCAACGCATCCACGAAGCGTGCGTCCGCCCCCACCGCGGCGCACAGGGCTCGAATGGCATCGAGCAGCGCCTCCAGGGCCCCGGATCCCCTGACCCAGCCGATGGCCAACAGCATTGCCAGCAGGTAGGGCAACAGGGTAACCACCAGCTTCACCCCCTCCCCGGCCCCGCTGACAAAGGCGTCGTAAGCGTTGACGCCCCGGTACCAGGCCAGCCCCAGAAACCCCATCACCACCGCAAACAGCACCAGGGCGCTGGATTGGGTGGAGAACTGTTGCAGCCCCTCGGCAGACAGGGTCATCAGGTAGGCCACCAGGGCCAGCAATCCGGCTATCAGGCCGCCGCCCCACAGCAACACCACCCGGTCCGCCAGATTGATTCGCTGAACCAGGGACACCGCCAACAGGCCGGCCAGGGTCGAGGCACAGGTCGCCAGCAGTATCGGGATAAACACATCCGTGGGGTGCGCCGCCCCCTGCTGAGCCCGGTACATAAACACGGTCACAGGCAGCAGGGTCACCGACGAGGTATTGAGCACCAAAAACAGGATCTGGGCGTTGGTGGCCACCGAGGGATTGGGGTTGAGGCTCTGCAGATCCTTCATCGCCTTCAGCCCCATGGGGGTGGCGGCGTTGTCCAGCCCCAGGGCATTGGCGGCCAGGTTCAGGGTCACCGATCCCAGGGCGGGATGCCCCGCCGGCACCTCGGGCATCAGTCTGGAGAACAGTGGCGTCAGCAACCGCGACAGAGCCTGGATCAGGCCAGTCTGTTCGCCGATGCGCATCAGCCCCAACCACAATGCCAGCACCCCGAGCAGACCGATGAGGATCTCCACCGACAGTTTGGCCATTTCAAACAGGCTGGCGATCATCTGTGGCAGCACCTGATCATTGCCCAGTATCAGCCATTGCCACAGGCCACCGGCCCCTCCCAGAAAAAACAGCGCCAGCCACAACCGATTTAGCACCTGAGCATCACCTTTTTCATTTTTGTCTGTGCTATATTTGCCGCCATTTTCCATCAGCCGGAAGCCGTTATGGCGAACATCAAGCAGGAATTCCTCAACTCTATCAGTGAGATTTTGCCAAGTCACCTGAGCCTTGAAGAGTTTGTTCATTACAACAGCCAACCACTGCGCCCCTCCATCCGCATCAACACCTTAAAGATCGACTGCGACACCTTCATCGGGCGGATGACGGCCAAGGGGTGGCACTTCGAGGCGATTCCCTGGTGTCCCCAGGGCTACTGGCTGACCCGCGACGATGAGAGTGTGCAGCTGGGCAACACCCTGGAGCACCTTGCCGGGCTGTTCTACATCCAGGAAGCCTCCTCTATGATGCCCCCCTATGTGATGGCGTCATTGATCGACCCACCGGACACTCTGCTGGATATGGCAGCGGCCCCGGGGTCAAAAACCACTCAGCTGGCGGCCTGGATGGACAACCGTGGGCTGCTGATGGCCAACGAATACTCCTCCACACGGCTTAAAGGCTTGCACGCCAACCTGAGTCGAATGGGGGTGGCCAACACGGTACTGACCCACTTCGATGCCCAGGTATTTGGCCATACCCTGCCGGAGACCTTCGACGCCATCCTGTTGGATGCTCCCTGTTCCGGAGAAGGCACTCTGCGCAAGGATCCGGATGCCCTGAGCAACTGGAGTCTGGCGGCGGTGGAGAGCATCGCCGAGGTCCAGCGCGGACTCATCGAGTCCGGGTTTCACGCCCTGAAGCCCGGTGGCGTGATGGTCTACTCCACCTGCACCCTGAGTCGCCAGGAGAACCAGGAGGTCTGCCTTCACCTTAAAACCCTGTTTGGTGACGCCATTGAGTTTGTGGATCTCTCCTCCCTGTTCACTGACGCCAGCAAAGCGGTCACGCCGGAGGGGTTCCTGCACATCTGGCCGCAGATCTACGACAGTGAGGGCTTCTTTGTCGCCGCCCTTCGCAAAACCGCTTCGGTAGCGAGCGAGCATCGTCCTCCGCGACTGGGCCGCTTTCCCTTCACCCGCGCCTCTCGCAAACAGCAGGAAGCGTTGTCCGGCCACCTTGAAGCCACCTTCGGCCTGTCCCTACCCGAGGGAACCCTGATGGCCAGAGACAAGGAGCTGTGGCTGTTCCCACACGGCTGCGACCAGTTTATTCCGGCCATTCGCATGCAGCGCCTGGGAGTCAAGCTGGCTGAAGAGGCCAAGCATGGCTTCAAAGTCAGCCATGAATCCCTGATGTTGCTGGGCGCCGACGCGGGCAAAGCCGTTGAGATCAATGACGATGAGGCGGTGACCTACCTGATGGGACGCGATCTCCCCAGAGACAACGGTGCCAACAACAAAGGCGAGGTATTGGTACGCTGGCAGGGCGTGCCACTGGGATTGGCCAAATGGGTGGGCAACAAGTTGAAAAACTCACTGCCACGGGAGCTGGTCAGGGACAATGTCGCCAAGGTTTAACTGAGAACTGGCGAACCCTGTTGCCTGAAAGGTCGGATCAGCGACAAAACCTCGTTCACCGTTTGGCGGGTGGTTGATTTTTGGTCTACCTTTATTGGAGCTTTGACAAGGGCGCGGCCACACTGCGCCCGCCAGTTCCCCTAAGCCTGTGACAACTTGGAGTGGTTATGGGCTTTTTTTTTGCGCCTTTTTCAGGCTCAATCCGGACAACGACCGTTGCGCCCTGCCCCCAACCGCAAAAAAGGAGCCCGTGGCTCCTTTCATTATCAGCGTCGAAACAGTCTGCGGTAGTTCTCAGCCGTTTGTCGGCAAAGCTCATCGTAGGAGCAGTGCTTCAGATCGGCCACATACTGGGCCACCTCGCGCACGTACGCGGGCTGATTCTGCTTGCCACGATAGGGAACCGGCGCCAGATAGGGGGAGTCGGTTTCCACCAGAAGCCGGTCCATGGGCAACTGACGCACCACGTCCCTGAGCATCTCGGCATTGCGGAAAGTGACGATGCCGGAGATTGAGATGTAAAGACCCAGGTCCAGGGCGCCCTTTGCCATCGCCCAGTTTTCGGTGAAACAGTGGAGTACCCCTTCCACACCCTGGCCATCGCGCAGGATCTCCAGGGTATCCGTTCGGGCATCACGGGTGTGAACAATCACCGGCTTATCCAGCTCTCTGGCGACCTCGATGTGTTCGGCGAAGGCACGCTGCTGATCGGCGATGTTGTCCTTGCTGTAGTAGTAATCCAGGCCGGTCTCACCGACGGCCACCACTCGAGCATCCTGGGCATGCTGCCTGAGCCAGCCCTGATCGAAACCCTCCTTGATGTCCAACGGGTGGACGCCACAGGAGAACACCACCTCCTCGAACGGCTCGGCCGCCCTGCGCATGGGCTCGTAGCCTTTCTGAGAAACAGACACACAGAGCATCTCCTTGACACCGGCTGCCCTGGCGCGCTCTACGACGGGTCTGAGCGACTCGGGGTTGGCGTCTTCCGCCAGGCGATCAAGGTGGCAATGGGAATCGATAAGCACAACTTCACTCCGGAAAATTTCGAAGCCGCAGAGCTTAAGTGGTTAAAGGGTCCAGGTCAATTGGCCACTGCCCAGCTGATCGGCCAACAGCTGCTCTATCCCCTCACGACGAGGATCGTCCTCCGGGGAAAAGGCGATGCCCACGCCTGGTGGACGCTGACTGTCGGCCTGAGGATTGAGCCACACCACCTGGCCGAACACCCGGATAGGGTCGCTCTCCCCGGGCAGGGAGTAGAGAAGTTCAACCCGGTCACCCAGTTCAAAATCTGGCTCACAGGGGATGAACAGACCACCGGATTTTAGAAAGGCCATATAGGCCAGACGCAGCTCATTGAGGGAGTCGAAGCTGTGGATCAATCTGGTGGTCATTGAATCTCCCTCTGGCTAACCTGAACGCCGGTGCTCCGCCGCGCCTAGTCGTGGAGCAACAACTGCTGAAACACCGCCACCGCGTTCAGCCCGGGTTGGGTCTCAAACCGCTGATGCAGCTCCGCCACCTCCCGGGCCAGGCTCTGATAACGGCTTAGCGACGCAACATAGGCCCGAGGATCGGCAACAAGATCAATATAGAGCAACTTCAGTGCCTGCGCCGCCTGGGCATCATCCAGACCAAAAAGCACAGGGTCCAGCACGCCACTCTCCAGGCTTCTCTGCCAGCCGGAGCGCCAGGACTCTATGGTCTCCAGTTGCCCCGACTCCAGCGCCTCGGCCAGCTTGAGCGGCCCGCCAAACAGGCGCAACAGGCCATCAATCTGCTGGGGGGCCACCCGCCCCTCCCCCAGCCATTGCAGCGACTGCTGCCGAGAGGGAGAGGCCACCAGCAGACGCTGACAGCGACTGATAATGGTGGCCGGCAGACGGTTTGGCGCATCGCTGATCAGTAACAGGTGGACCCCTGGGGCGGGCTCCTCCAGGGTTTTCAGCAGGGCGTTGGCGGCCGCGGTGTTCATGGCGTCGGCCTGATGAATCACCACCACCCGCCGTCCCCCTTGATGGGCGGTGCCTTCGAGCGCGTGGATCAGCTCGCGGATCTGCTCAACTTTGATCACCCTGGGGTCAGGCTGGATCACCAGACGATCCGGGTGATTGCCAGCCGCCAACAACTGGCAGCCACGGCACAGGCCACAGCCGGTTCCCTGGTCACACAGCAGAGAGTCCGCCAGAGCAAGGGCCAAATCGGTTTTTCCAATCCCCTGGGCACCGCAGATCAGCCAGCCATGGGTAAGACGCCCACTGTTCAGGCTCTGCTGCCACAACTGCCAGCTCCGCTGAAGCCAGGGCATGGCGGTGAGCGCCTTGGGTAGGGTCACAGCAGTGCCTCAGCCAGAGCGTCCTCGATGTCCCGCTGCACCTTCTCCATGGGCTGGGAAGCATCGATGGTCCGAATGCTGGCATCGGTGGTGGCGTGGCTCAGGTAGCGCTGTCGGGCACGCTCGAAGAAGTCCAGGCTCTCCAGCTCGATTCGATCCAGCTCTCCGCGACCGCGGGCGCGCTCCAGTCCGACCTTGGGGTCAATGTCCAGATAGAGGGTCAGGTGGGGTTTGAAATCGCCCAAGGTGATCTCCGACAGCCCTTCCACCTCCTTGGACAGGCCACGACCGGCGCCCTGGTAGGCGAGGGAGGAGAGGTTGTGGCGATCACCGATGACCCAGCAGCCCCGGGACAGCGCGGGCTTGATCACCGTCTCCACCAATTGGGCGCGGCAGGCATAGACCATCAGCAACTCGGTCATGTTGGCCATGGGCTCCTCTCTGGGGCGTTTCCAGATCTCGCGGATCTCCTCGGCCAGCGGGGTGCCGCCCGGCTCCCGGGTGTTGACCCGTTCCTGTCCGGCAAAATGGCGCTCGAACCAGGCGTTGACCCGCTCAATGGCGGAACTCTTTCCCGCCCCTTCCAGGCCTTCGATGACGATGAATTTTCCAGTCTGACTCATGATCTCTTTCTGATGTACTTATTGACGGCCCTGTTGTGCTCCTTCAGGGTCCGGGAAAAATGATGGCTGCCGTCGCCTTTGGAGACAAAGTAATAATACTTGCTCTGAGCCGGTTGGCAGGCGGCCTGCAGCGCTTCCTGCCCCACCAGAGAGATGGGCGTGGGCGGCAGGCCTCGAATTCGGTAGGTGTTATAAGGGGTTCTCTCCAACAGATCCGCCTTGGTGATGTTGCCATCAAAGCGCTCACCCATGCCGTAGATCACCGTCGGGTCGGTCTGCAGCCGCATACCGCGATTCAGGCGGTTGATGAACACCGATCCAATCAGCGGACGCTCCTCGGCCAGGGCGGTCTCCTTCTCGATGATGGAGGCCAGGATCACCATCTGGTAGTCGCTCTCAAGGGGCAGCCCCGGCTGGCATTGGCTCCAGGCCTGTTCAATCTCGCGGCGCATCCGGCTGGCGGCACGGCGCACCAGGGCTTCCGCAGAATCGCCGGCATGAAACTGATAGGTGTCCGGGAACAGCATCCCCTCGGGGTTGGCGCCGTCAAACTCGATGGCGGCCAGCAGGCCGTCCATGCCCCGGGCAGGTTGGGACAACTTGGGGTGGCCGGAAACCCGGGCCAGGGCCTGTTTCAGGGTTTCGCCCTCCACCAGGGTCAGTCGAAACGCCATCTGCCTGCCGTCCATCAACAACTGCAGTGCGTCTCGCACGCTCATCTGAGGTTCCAGCAGGTAGGTGCCCGCCTTGATGTTGGCCAGAGTGGGCTCCATGCGCACTGCCAGCTTTATCCACAAGGAGGTTGAGATCCACCCCTGTTGAGACCAGAGGTTGGCGACCCGGACGGTGGAGGCGCCCACGGGCAGTTGCCACTCGGTGGCTTTCGCCAGATTCAGCGGCGCGGCCATCTCCTTGTCCAGGCGATGAACCATGTACGCTGCCGCGATCACCGCGGCCAAAGCCAGACTGGCCAGGGAGAGTGCCAGGCCAACCATCCATCTCTTCATAGTGCCAACGCCTCCTGCAGGCTCCTGAGTGCGGCGGACTCCGTCAATTCGCGACCCGCCAGTTCAGTGATGGGAACCAGCCCCATCAGTGAGTTACTGATAAAGGCCGCCTCGGCCTGGAGCAGATCAGGGCGAGACAGGTCCCGAACCTCTATCCGCCAACCAAGCTCCGGGGCCAGCCGCAGAATCTGCTGACGCATCACGCCGGCCACACCGCCCCGGTGCAGCGACGGAGTCATCAGGACCCTGCCCTGGCAAAGAAACAGGTTGGCGGCACTGGTCTCCAGGATCCGCCCCTGAGGGTCCAGAGCCACGAGTTCATCGGCTGAGCAGGCATCCACCTCGGCACGATGCAGCACCTGCTCGGTCCGCCCCAGTGTTTTCAGGCCCGCCAGGGCAGGTTGATTGCCCAGCACCAAATCGGCGAGGCCGACACGTATCCCCTGCGTTTGCCACTGAAGATAGTGTACAGGATAGGGATGCAGGGTGAGGATGATCCTGGGAGGCTGATGCAGGGAAGCCGCATAGCCTCTGCCCTGCTCTCCGCGGGTAAACAGCAATTTGGCCACCATCAGGCCTTGCTGGCCGGACGTCGCCTGTTTCAGGGTGGCTTCCACCTGGTCCCAGTCGGGCTGGGCCATCAGCAGCCTGCTGCACGCCTGACTCAGTCGTTGACGGTGCAGTGACCACAGCGCAACCTCCCCCTCACGCACCAGCATGGTGGTGAAGTGGCCATCCGCCAGGTTCAGGCCCCGGTCGGACACCCCCAGGGACTGGGTGGGTACACCGTCAATCCAGCTGTTCATCAGCCATCCTGAGTGATGCGACTGGCCACCGCGCCCTGTTGGTCACGATACTTGGCATTGCTGCGCTTGTTGTATGGCCGGGCACACTCCATCGCCAGTTTCTCGAAGTTCAGGGCACCGATGGTCATCCCCGGGCGCAGGGCCAGGGGCAGTTTGCCACTGTTGTAGAACTCGAGAACAATCTGACCGGACCAGCCAGGATCAATTCGGTGGGCGGTCACGTGCACCATCAGACCCAGACGAGCCAGGGAGGAGCGGCCATCCAGCCAGCCGACAATGTCGGCTGGCAGGGTCAGAGACTCGAAGGTGGCGCCCAGGGCCAGCTCTCCGGGATGCAGATAGAAGGCTTCGCCATCGCCGATGGCGATCTCCTCGCTCATCACGCTGTTGAGGGCCTTTTGCACCTCATCCCGGGGGCCGGACAGGTCGATGGACGCGGCGGTGTGATCCCGGAAGACGCGGAAACGATCGCCCAGGGTGACGTCAACGCTGACGCCGGAAATTCGGTTCTGGTCCGGGCGGGGATCAATGCTGATCTGGCCCCGGTCCAGGTGTTGTTCAATCTCGATATCGGTAAGACGCATGTTCTCTATCCCTAAAACCTTTGGGTACAAGTCGTTTGTTTTTTTATTGTTTTAGTCGCTGGCCAGCTGACGAATTTTGGCTTTCAGGAAGTCGATGGCGATGCGGTTCTTGCCACCGCGCGGCACGATCAGGTCAGCGTGCTGCTTGGACGGTTCAATGAACTGCAAAAACATCGGACGGACCGTCTGCTTATACTGCTCCAGTACCGAGTCCATGGTACGGCCGCGCTCCTCCACGTCACGACGCAGACGACGCAGCAGGCAGATGTCCAGCGGGGTGTCCATGAAGATGGAAGCGTGCATCTGCTCGCGCAGATTAGGATCGGTCAGCAGCAGAATGCCTTCGATGATGATCACCCGCTTCGGCGTCACCTTGGTGGTCTGAGGCATACGGGTGTGCTCAACGTAGCTGTAGACCGGCACTTCACAGGACTCACCGGCGCGCAGTTGCTCCAGGTGCTGACACAGCAGCTCATGGTCCAGGGCACTGGGGTGGTCGTAGTTGGTCTTGACGCGCTCCTCCATGGACAGGTGACCCTGATCCTTGTAGTAGCAATCCTCGGTGATCATCGCGATCTGATCCGTGCCCATATCCTGGCGCAGATCGTCACAGATGGTTCGAGCAATCAAGCTCTTCCCCGAGGCGGACGCACCGGCGATGCCGATGATGACGCATTGTTGTTGGTTAGCCATGACTTGTACTTCAATTAACGTTAATAGAAACGGGTGACGGCAGGCGGGCCTACTCGTCGCAAATCTCGATCTCCAGCCCGGTCGGCACGGACAGATTCACCAGCGCGGCGGCGCTCTTGCGGGCAATGCTCTTATACTGAGCCGTCAGCTCCCCTTCGGGGTCGGCCACCACAGTGGGGTTACCGCTGTCTACCGCTTCGCGGATCGCCACATTCAGCGGCAGGTCGCCCAGCAAAGGCACATTATAGCGTTCCGCCGTGGCCTGACCGCCGCCGGAACCGAAAGGATGCTCCTTGCTGCCACACTGGGAACAGACGTGGTAGCTCATGTTCTCCACAATGCCCAGGACCGGGATGTTCACTTTGTTGAACATGGTGATCCCCTTACGGGCGTCGGCGGTGGCAATATCCTGAGGGGTGGTCACCACCACGGCGCCGGCTACCGGCACCTGCTGAGACAGGGTCAATTGAATGTCACCGGTGCCCGGTGGCATGTCGATCACCAGGTAATCCAGATCCGGCCAGTTGGTTTCGTTCAGCAGCTGAACCAGGGCGCCGGCCGCCATGGGGCCACGCCACACGGTGGCCTGATCTTCGGTCACCATAAAGCCGATGGACATCGCCGCCATACCGTGGGCGATGGCCGGCTCCATGGTTTTGCCGTCGGTGCTCACCGGCTGAAACTCTTTTACGCCCAGCATGATGGGCACGGAGGGGCCGTGGATGTCCGCATCCAGAACGCCCACCCTTGCCCCTTCGGCTGCCAGGGCCAGAGCCAGGTTGATGGCGGTGGTGGACTTACCGACACCACCTTTGCCTGAAGACACGGCGATGATGTTCTTCACCCCCTTCACCTGCTCCGCCTGTCCTGCGGCGGTGATGCTGGGCACCTGCAGGCCAATCTCACACTCCACCTCTTCGATGGCGTCCAGTTTGGCCAGAGCATTGGTCAGGCCCATCACTCGCTGGCGATACTTGCTCTGACAGGGATAGGGGTATACCAGCCCCAGCTTCAGGCAACGGCCGTCGATGTCCAGGCTGCGAACGACGCCGGCTTCGACCAGGTTTTGCTGAAGATAGGGGTCTTGCTGTTGGGAGAGGATCTCAAGGACTTGCCCGGAAAGGGCTTCCGGTAGCTTATCTTGGATGGGATTTGGGCTCACGCTCAGGCTCCGTCATAGAGATATTTCGCCAAGTGTACCAGAACTCTGAACATTCGCATGCGCATAATGCGTTCAACGGCATCCTGTATGGGTGAAAATGCGTCTCCTATCAGTTAAACTTGCCCGAATTCCGTAATCCATTGCACGCAAGAGATAAAATGGCATCTCCACAAAGAAAGATCCTGGTAACCAGCGCCCTCCCCTACGCCAACGGTCCCATCCATCTTGGCCACATGCTGGAGTACATCCAAACCGACATCTGGGTACGCTTCCAGAAGCTGCGCGGTCATCACTGCACCTATGTGTGCGCCGATGACGCCCACGGCACCCCCATCATGCTCAAGGCTCAGCAGTTGGGCATGACCCCGGAGGAGATGATTGCCCAGGTATCCGAGGAGCACCAGGCGGACTTTGCCGAGTTCAATGTGGCGTTTGACAACTACCACTCCACCCACAGCGATGAGAACCGCGAACTGGCGACCCTGATCTACACCCGCCTGAACGATGCCGGCCACATCAAGACCAGCACCATCAGCCAGCTGTTCGATCCGGAAAAGCAGATGTTCCTGCCTGACCGCTTCGTCAAGGGCACCTGCCCCAAGTGCGACAGCGAAGATCAGAACGGTGACAACTGCGATAACTGCGGTGCCACCTACAGCCCCACGGATCTGAAGAACCCCAAATCCGTGGTCTCCGGCGCCACGCCGGTACTGAAGGATTCCGAGCATTACTTCTTCGACCTGCCCGCCTTCAAGGAGATGCTGGAAGCCTGGACCCGCAGCGGCTCCCTGCAGGAGGAGATGGCCAACAAGCTCAATGAATGGTTTGAACAGGGCCTGCAGCAGTGGGACATCAGCCGCGACAAGCCCTACTTCGGCTTCGAGATCCCCGGCACCAACGGCGAGAAGTTCTTCTACGTCTGGCTGGACGCCCCCATCGGCTACATGGGCTCGTTCAAAAACCTGTGCGACAAGCGTGACGATCTCAACTTCGACGACTACTTTGCCGCCGACTCCGACGCAGAGCTGTACCACTTCATCGGTAAGGACATCATCTATTTCCACAGCCTGTTCTGGCCCGCCATGCTGGACGGCGCCGGTTTCCGCAAACCCACCAACGTGTTTGCTCACGGCTATGTCACCGTCAACGGTGCCAAGATGTCCAAGTCCCGCGGCACCTTCATCAAGGCGCGCACCTACCTGGATCACCTGAATCCCGAGTACCTGCGCTACTACTACGCCGCCAAGCTGAACAACCGCATCGATGACCTGGATCTGAACCTGGAAGATTTTGCCCAGCGGGTGAACTCCGACGTCGTGGGCAAGCTGGTGAACATCGCCTCCCGTACCGCCGGCTTCATCGCCAAGCGCTATGACGGCAAACTGGCCGACGCCATTGACGCTCCAGAGCTGCTGAAGGAGTTCCAGGATGCCGACGCCACCATCGCCCAGTACTACGAAGATCGCGAGTTTGGCCGCGCCATGCGTGAAATCATGGCCCTGGCGGACAAGGCCAACGGTTACATCGCCGACGCCGCGCCCTGGCAGCTGGTCAAGCAGGACGGCATGGAGCAGAAGGCCCACGAGGTGTGCTCCATGGGCATCCACCTGTTCCGTGTGCTGATGATCTACCTTAAGCCGGTACTGCCTGTGATGGCCGCCGCCGTCGAGGAGTTCCTGGCGTCCGAGCTGAGCTGGAAAGGCATTCACACCACCCTGGCCGGTCACGGCATCAACAAGTTCAAGCCGCTGATCCAGCGCATCGAGATGGACAAGGTGGCCGCCATGGTCGACGCCTCCAAGGAGAACCTGGTGGAAACCCAGGCCGAGCCCGAAGCCGCCGCCGACGACGGCGCCAACGACGAGCTGGCCAAGGATCCCATTGGCGACACCTGCAGCTTCGACGACTTCATGAAGGTGGACCTGCGCGTCGCTCGCATCGCCAAGGCGGAGCACGTTGAAAAAGCCAAGAAACTGCTGAAGCTGACCCTGGATCTGGGCGGTGAAACCAAGCAGGTGTTCGCCGGCATCAAGTCCGCCTATGCGCCGGAAGATCTGGAGGGCCGCCTGACCGTGATGGTGGCCAACCTGGCGCCACGGGAGATGAAGTTCGGTGTCTCCGAAGGCATGGTGCTGGCCGCCGGCCCCGGCAAGGATGAACTCTACATCCTCTCCCCGGACTCCGGCGCCAAGCCCGGTATGCGCATTAAGTAAACCCGGTCATCGCAATTGCGAAAAGCCAGCCCAAGTGGGCTGGCTTTTTTATTAACGCGTAAATCCTCAGTTCACCCGTCTCTGGTGCCCTTCCCAGTATGGCGCACGCAGATCCCCCTTACGCAGCTTACCGGCACCGGTCACCGGGAAGGGGTTGGTGCGAACCTCCACGCTGCGCGGGCACTTGTAGCCGGCAATTTCACCCTGACAGAAGCGGATGAGCTCGCCCTCCTGCAGACGCTGATCCGGCTTGAGACGCACCAGGGCGTGCACCTGCTCCCCCCAGCGGTCACTGGGGATGCCAATGACCACCACTTCGGCCACCGCCGGATGGCGGGACAGGGCACTTTCCACCTCGGCGGAGTAAACATTCTCCCCGCCGGTGACGATCATGTCCTTCACCCTGTCCACCAGGAACAGGAAGCCGTCGTTATCCAGGTATCCGGCATCGCCGGTGTGGATCCAGCCGTCGACCATCACCGCCGCGCTCTCTTCGGGCCGGTTCCAGTACCCCTGCATGGCGTTGCCACCACGGACCCGCACCTCGCCCACCTGGCCACAGGGCACTGGCACGCCTGTGGGGTCAATCACCTCCAGTTCCACGCAGCTCACCGCCTGCCCGGCAGAACGCAGCTTGCCGGCAAAGGGACCGTCGAGGACGTGGTAACGAGCCGGCAGTATGGTGGCCAGCGGCGCCAGCTCTGTCTGGCCGTAGGCCTGGATAAATCCCACCCCAGCCAGGTCCGCCAACGCCTGGCGCAGCGTGCCCTCGGGCATGGGCGACGCCCCATAGACAATGGATTGCAAGCTGGAGAGATCGGCCCCCTGGATCACCCCGGATCCCAACAGCATGGTGATCATGGTGGGCACCAGCAGGGTGTGGGTGACTCGGTGCTCGGCGATGGCGGCCACCAGGGCCTGGCAATCAAAAGCGGGTATGAACACCTGGGCGGCACTGCAGATGGTGGTGGCATAGGACATGGCGATATCCGCCGCATGAAACATCGGCGCCGCGTGCAAATAGCGCACGTCAGGGTGCGCCAAGTCCAGCCCCAGGGAGGCGGACACGCTGGAGATCCACAGGTTGTGGTGGCTGAGCATCACCCCCTTGGGAAACCCGGTGGTGCCGCCGGTGTAATAGATCCCGGCCAGTGCCTCCCCGCCCCTGCCGACGTCTTCCATCGGCGTTTGACCCTCGAGCTCGGCGGCGTAGTCGACCATGCCGTGAGGTGTGGCAGCGTCGCCGATGTGAATCACCCGCTCCACCATGCTGTCCCCGGCGAGAATCGCTTCGGCGGCAGGGAGAAAGGCATCGTCCACCACCAGCACCTTGGCGCCGGAGTCCTTCAGGGCAAACAGGTTCTCTTTGACTGACCAGCGGATATTGAGCGGCACCAGCACGGAACCCGACCAGGGCACCGCAAAGAACTGCTCGTAGTAGCGGTCGCTGTTCAAAGCCAGCACCGCGACTCTGTCGCCCTCACCGGCGCCGCAGCCACTGAGCAGTGACGCCGCCTTGGCCACTCGCTGTGTCAGCTGGGACCAGCTGTGATGTCGGGAGCCACAGAGGGTGGCGGTCTTATTGGGATAAAGCGCCGCGTTGCGCTTTATCATCTGGGTCAGTTGCATGGATCCCTCCAGGTAGTGCGGCGACGGCGCCGACCGATTTACAGGGCTCTTACCACCTCCCCCACAAAACCAAGCTCAATCTAAAGATAGATGGCCCTGGCCTCCTCAGGACTGGCGATGCTCCGCCCGGTTTCCTCGGCCAGTGTCGCCAGGGCGGAAATCATCTCGCCGTTGCCCCTGGCCCGGCTGCCATCGGGCAGATAGAAGCTGTCTTCCAGGCCGGTGCGAAGATGCCCGCCCAACTCGGCGGTCCTGCGATGGACCGGCCAGATCTCCCGGCGACCGATCACCGTGGTCTGCCACAGGGCCTCGGGCAACATATAGCGCCTGAGCAGGGGCAACAGATCCGGATCAGCCGGCATGCCGGAGGCCACCCCCATCACCAGGTTGTAGTTGGGTCGTGTCACCATGCCTACCTGCTGATACATGGCGACGCTGCGCACTATGCCCAGATCGAAACATTCGAATTCGGGGCGAATGGCCCAGCGCTGGCAGTGACTGACCATCTCCTCCACCTTGTCGGCGGGATTGTCGAACAGCATCGGCGGCCAGGCCCAGTTTCCGTCAGAGGTGACCTTGAGGTAGTTGAGGCTGCCGGCATTACAGGCGGCAATCTCCGGGCGGCTCTGTTCGAGGCAAGCCAGGGGGCCTGATTGATCCCGTCCGATCACTCCGGTGGTGAAGTTCAGCAGCACCCCGGGACAGGCGTGGCGTATCGCCTCGGCGATCTCCTGGGCAACCTGGGGCTCCCAGCTGGGCAGGTGGCCTTTGCCTGGCTGCTGGCGGCGAAAGTGGATGTGCATGATGCTGGCACCGGCATCAAAGGCCGACTTGGCCTCGGCTGCCATCTGTGCTGGGGTGACCGGCACCGGGTGGCGGCTGGGGTCGGTGAGCACCCCGGTCAGGGCGCAGGTGATCACGGCCTTGTGCGTCATAAACCCTCCTGGTCATTAGTTAGGCTAACGTACCAAGCGTTTGCTTGGTTTGACAAGTGAGAGTCGCAGTTTCCCGGTGAAAAATAAAAAAGGCGACTCAACTGAGTCGCCCCTGGCAGCCTGATTCTGCTTAAGACAGAGTGACGTTAATCTCTTCCAGCGCCTTGACAGGAGACTCAGCCTTGGTGATGGGACGGCCAATCACCAGGTAATCACTGCCGGCGGCCACGGCTTCGGCCGGGGTCATTACCCGCTTCTGATCGCCCTTGTCGGCGCCTGCGGGACGAATGCCCGGGGTCACCAGCTTAAAATCGCTGCCCAGTTCGGTTTTGAGCATGGACGCTTCGCGGGCGGAGCACACCACCCCATCCAGGCCACTGGCTTTTGCCAGCTTGGCCAGAGCCAGTACGTGCTCCTCGGCGCTGCGGGCCACCCCCAGTTCGGCCAGTTCGCTCTCCTCCATGGAGGTCAGCATGGTCACGGCAATCAGCAGCGGGGCCTGGTCGCCATAGGGCCTGAGGGCGTCGGCGGCGGCTGTCATCATGCGGCTGCCCCCGCCGGCGTGCACGTTCACCATCCACACCCCCAGCTCGGCTGCGGCGGCCACCGCCTTGGCCACGGTGTTGGGAATGTCGTGAAACTTGAGGTCCAGGAAAACGTCGAAGCCTTGATCTATCAGGCTTTTAACAAACTGAGGGCCGAAAGAGGTAAACAGCTCTTTACCCACTTTGAGTCGACATTGGGAGGCATCCAGATCAGAGACAAAGCTCAGTGCGGTCTCTGCGTCATTGAAGTCCAGTGCGATCAGCACCTTAGGGTCATTTTGCATGGGTGTCTCCGGTTGTAGGGTGTTATCGGTAGTTCTTAGTATTGGAGTTTGCTGCGCACCGGCGCAGCTGATCTATTCGCCATCGAGGCCGCGGATACGTTTGCCCTCCCCCCAACTCTTACAGGAGGGGCAGTGCCAGTAGAGGCTGTGGGAGGGAAAACCGCAACGGCGACAACGGTAGATGGGCCTGAGTTTTATCTGCGCTTCCACCAACTTGGAGAGCATCTCAATACGCTCCTTACCGGCGCCGAGATCCGCCTGCTCCATCTGCAACTTCATCAGATGGTGGAAGCCACGCATGGTGGGCTGACGCTTGAGCTGCTCCAGAAGCAGCATCTCCGCCTGATCGGCGCCCGAGGTCTGAGCGGTGATGTCCACCAGCTTCAGCAGGGTACTGACGTTGCCGTCACGTTCCATCACCGAGTGCAGCAGAGCCACAAATTGATCGTCCAGCCCCAGTTGATGGAAAATGGCCTCGGCATCATCCAGCACTTCGGGCAACATGTCCGGCGCCGCCGCCACCAGTTGGTTCACCAACTTGGCCGCTCCGGCGTTATCCTTACCTTCCAGGACCCGGATCTTTTCCACCATGGCACGGACGCAGTGGCTGTCGGTGGAGAGCGCCTTGTCCAACAGCTTCATCCGCTCGGCGGGCTCGGATGCCTGTTGGGCAAGCTCACAGTAGTAGTGGGCCACCACAGGCTTGAGCTCCTTGCGACTGACTCGACCAAACTTGCGCGCCACCTTGATCGCCTTCCACCACTCCTTGGTGGCCTGGTAGATGGAGAGCAACTGGCGCTCGGCATCCTGACTGTGATCCGGCTCTTTCACCAGCTTCAGGAACAGATCTTCGGCCCGATCGTACAGACCGGCAGCCAGGTAATCCTTACCCAGCTCCATCATCGCCGCATCCCTCTGCTCTGTGGTCAGGTGAGGCCGGGCGATGAGGTTCTGGTGGATGCGGATGGAACGGTCAACCTCGCCCCGCTTACGAAACAGGTTTCCAAGGGAGAGGTGCGTTTCGAAGGTCTCTTCATCGACTTGCAGCAGTTCGATAAAAAGATCGACCGCCTTATCCGGCTGGTCTGACAGCAGGTAGTTCAGGCCATCGTAGTAATTCTTGGAGAGAGCACGGCTGCGCTTGCGCTCGGTCTGACCGGCGCTGCGCTGGCCCATGTACCAGCCGTAGGCGGCGGCGATGGGCAGAAGTAGGAAAAACAGCTCAAGCATTGGTGTTGTTGGACTCGAGCTCGGCTAACCGCTTCTCCAGTTGCTGGTTACGGGCATAGATTCTTCTCAATTTGAATCTTTGACCCAGCATCAGTGCCATGGTGATCAGCCAGCTGATCACAAAACCGCTGAAGAAGGTCACCGCCAATACCATGGGCAGTGAGAATTCACCGCGAGCAATAAAGTAGTTCAGGGTGATCACCTCATCGTTGCGAGCGCCGAAGGCCATGGCAACAATGAAGAAGACAGCAATCAGTGCCGTGATAAGCAGGGCTTTCACTGTGGCTCCTCATGAGCATCAGACAGGGAATAAGATTATCTTATAAAAAGAAAATCATGGCTAGGGCGTGGTTGGAGAATTTGTTCGGGAGTGACGGCAACCCATCGACGAGCCTGATGGCGGACGCGGTTGGCCTTCGCCCGAATACAAACGATACGAACACGATCCCATATTCCGACACCGCAAAGCACAGGGTAATAAACGACTCTGTTTGCAGGCGCCAGATACTAAAAAGCCTCCGCAATGCGGAGGCTTTTATTTAATCAACCCTGTAGGCTTTGGTTGACGCGTTCGCGCAACTCTTTGCCCGGTTTGAAATGAGGTACGTATTTGCCAGTCAGCTCAACGGCATCCCCAGTCTTGGGGTTACGGCCAACCCGAGGAGCCCGATAATGAAGCGAAAAGCTGCCGAAGCCGCGGATCTCAATGCGATCCCCCTGCTCCAGCGTGGTTGCCATCTGCTCCAGCATCTCTTTTATTGCACCTTCCACTTCCTTACCGGACAGGTGCGACTGTTTACTGGCCAATCTCTCGATAAGTTCGGACTTGGTCATCCTCGCTCTCCTAAAAGCCAATACCAGTCGCCTTTATGGGGAACCGAGGTTCCCCATGTAACAGGCGATTATTGTTTAGCAGCTTTGAAGGCTTCAGCCATAGCGCTGGAGAAGGTGGCTTCTTCACGCTGGTTCAGGGTATCGATAGCTTCCTTCTCATCGGCCTCATCCTTAGCACGGATGGACAGGCTGATGGTGCGGTTCTTACGATCAACGCCCATAAACTTGGCTTCTACTTCTTCACCGGCGGACAGCACGGTGGAAGCATCTTCAATGCGATCACGAGAGATGTCAGCTACACGGATGTAACCTTCAACGCTCTCGCCCAGCTCTACAGTGGCGCCCTTGGCGTCAACTGCAGTGATGGTACCTTTAACAATAGCACCTTTTTTGTTGTCAGACAGGTACTTGTTAAAGGGATCTTCTTCAATCTGCTTAACACCCAGGCTGATGCGCTCACGCTCAGGGTCTACAGACAGAACAACAGCGGAGATCTCTTCGCCCTTCTTGTAGTCGCGAACGGCTTCTTCGCCAGCAACGTTCCAAGAGATGTCGGACAGGTGAACCAGACCGTCGATGCCGCCTTCCAGGCCGATGAAGATACCGAAGTCGGTGATGGACTTGATCTTACCGGAAACCTTGTCGCCCTTGTTGAAGTTGGAGGCGAACTCATCCCATGGGTTAGCTTTACACTGCTTCAGACCCAGGGAGATACGACGACGCTCTTCGTCGATGTCCAGAACCATAACTTCAACGCTGTCGCCCAGGCTAACAACCTTGGATGGGTGGATGTTCTTGTTGGTCCAATCCATTTCGGATACGTGTACCAGACCTTCAACGCCCTCTTCGATCTCAACGAAGCAGCCGTAGTCAGTCAGGTTGGTCACGCGACCGGTCAGCTTGGTACCTTCTGGGTAACGGCCAGCGATGGCTACCCATGGATCTTCACCCAGTTGCTTCAGACCCAGAGATACGCGAGTACGCTCACGGTCGAACTTCAGCACCTTAACGTTGATCTCGTCGCCAACGTTCACGATCTCGGAAGGATGCTTAACGCGCTTCCAAGCCATGTCAGTGATGTGCAGCAGGCCGTCAACGCCGCCCAGGTCTACGAAGGCACCGTAGTCGGTCAGGTTCTTAACGATACCCTTAACTTCTTGACCTTCTTGCAGGTTCTCCAGCAGCTGCTCACGCTCAACGCTGTTCTCAGACTCGATAACCGCACGACGGGAAACAACAACGTTGTTGCGCTTCTGGTCCAGCTTGATCACCTTGAATTCCAGCTCTTTGCCTTCCAGGTGAGTGGTGTCACGTACAGGACGTACGTCTACCAGAGAACCAGGCAGGAACGCACGGATGCCTTCCAGCTCGACGGTGAAACCGCCTTTAACCTTGCCGTTGATGATACCGATAACGGTCTCTTCATCTTCGTAGGCTTTTTCCAGACGCAGCCATGCTTCGTGACGCTTGGCTTTTTCGCGAGACAGCTGGGTCTCACCGAAGCCATCTTCAACAGCGTCCAGAGCAACGTCTACGGAATCGCCTACGTTGATCTCCAGCTCGCCCTTAGCGTTCTTGAACTGCTCGGCAGGGATGGCGGACTCGGATTTCAGGCCGGCGTCAACCAGAACGATGCCGTTCTCGATAGCAACAACGGTACCTTTAACGATGGCACCGGGGCGGGTTTCCAGATCCTTGAGGGATTCTTCAAACAGTTGAGCAAAAGATTCAGTCATGTTTAATCAACAAATATATAGTGGTCATCCATGTGCCATCCTGGACATGGGGTAGTTGCCAAAAACCCACTTCACTCCTTGAAACGGGCGGTATGCGGACCGTTATCGGCCCAGTTTTTCCACTACGAAGCGTAGTACCTTATCAACCACCTGGTCGATGGACAGCTCCGTAGTATCAATCAGTAATGCGTCTTCAGCGGGCTTCATGGGTGCCACCTTACGGTTGGCATCGCGCTCATCGCGCTCCTGTATCTCCGCCAAAAGGCGGTCAATACTAGCATCTAAGCCCTTCTCCTTCAACTGCAAGTAACGTCGGCGCGCGCGCTCTTGTGCACTGGCAGTCATAAAGATTTTAGCCTCTGCGTCAGGGAACACCACTGTTCCCATGTCGCGGCCGTCGGCAATCAGGCCGGGATCCACCCGAAATCCTCTTTGACGGCGCAGCAGAGCTTCGCGAACCCGTGGAAAAGCCGCCACTTTTGACGCCGCGTTGGCGCACTCCTGGGTGCGGATCTCCCGGCTGACCACTTCCCCTTCCAGCACCACTTTGATGCCGCCCTCTTCATCGGGGCTGAAGGAAACGTCCAGGTGAGCGGCGGTCAGGGCCAGGCCCTCTTCGTTATCCAGCTCGATGTTGTGGTGCATTGCCGCCAGAGCCAGAACGCGGTAAATGGCGCCTGAATCCAGCAGGTGCCAACCCAGCTTCTCAGCCAGCAGATGGCACACAGTGCCTTTGCCTACCCCACCGGGTCCGTCAATGGTAATCACAGGGGCCTGTTGAGGCATGCTTGTCTCCAAAATTCTTTTTTCTCTCCGCCAGAGGACCATAACCCTGACGGTTGCCATCACCACAGGTGGCGGGAAAGCGGGCCTATTATACAGATTCCCGACTTAAAGTAAGCCCTTAGGGCTAAATTGTTGAATCCTCTGGGTCAAAATGACCCAGAGGTGGGGAAAACCATCAAGTTTAGCAGCTGCTACTGACTGATGGCGGCAAGACGCTCGAAGAAATCGGGGAAGGTTTTGGCGGTGCAGCCGGGGTCCAGAATGGTGACCTCCTGGCCGCCGACGGCCAGCATGGCGAAACACATGGCGATGCGGTGATCGTTGTAGGTCTCGATCTCGGCATGACTGAGTTCAGCAACCGGGTCCACCCGGATGTAATCCTCGCCCTCCTCCACCACGGCACCCACCTTGCGCAACTCGGTGGCCATGGCGCTAAGACGGTCGGTCTCCTTCACTCGCCAGTTGTAGATGTTGCGGATGGTGGTGGGGCCTTTGGCAAACAACGCGGTGGTGGCAATGGTCATCGCCGCATCCGGGATGGCATTCATGTCCATGTCCACCCCTTTAAGATCGCCCCTGCTGCAACGGATGAAATCCCTGCCCCACTCCACTTTGGCCCCCATCGCCTCCAACACATCGGCAAAGTGCTTGTCTCCCTGCAGGCTGTCGGTGCCGACGCCGCGAACCTCGACGCTGCCGCCACCAATGGCCGCCGCCGCCAGGAAATAGGAAGCGGAGCTTGCATCCCCCTCCACCAGGTAGTCGCCGGGGCTGACGTACTGCTGGCCAGCGCCGATCACAAAGCTCTGATAGTCGTTGTTCTGCACCTCAACCCCGAAGCGGGCCATCATCCCCAGGGTGATGTCGATGTAGGGTTTGGAGACCAGTTCCCCTTTGACGCGGATGGTCAGAGACGTCTTGAGCAGGGGCGCCACCATCAGCAGCGCGGTGAGGAACTGAGAAGAGATGGAGCCGTCTATCGCCACTTCACCGCCTTCGAGCTCGGCGGCAGTGATGGCCAGGGGTGGGTAGCCGGGGTTTTCCAGGTAGCGAATGTCGGCGCCCAGAGGGGCCAGTGCCTCCACCAGGTGACCGATGGGGCGCTCCTTCATCCTCGGCTCGCCGGTCAGCACGAACTTGCCGCTGCCGATGGCCAGGGCCGCCGCCAGGGGGCGCATGGCGGTACCGGCATTGCCCAAATAGAGCTCCACTTGCTGGCCCCGGGCCAGACGGTCGCCCAGACCCTCCACTTCGATGGTGGCCGCGTCCTTGTTGTAGCGATAACCCACGCCCAGGCTATCCAGGGCATTGAGCATGTGGCGGATGTCGTCCGAGTCCAGCAGATTGGTCAGTCTGGTGGTGCCTTTGGCCAGGGTGGCCAGCAACAGAGCACGATTGGAGATGCTCTTGGAACCGGGCAGGGTGATGACCCCATCAACCCGGGAAATTGGAGAAAGGTGTAACTGCTCCATGGACTACTCCCGCATAAAAATGAAAAGGGGCCATTTGGCCCCTTGTAACTGCTTTAACGACTTTGAGGTTATTTGGCCATCACCTCGTCAAGAGCCTGCATAAATCGAGAGTTTTCCCACTCCAGACCGATGCTCACCCGCAGGTGAGAAGGCATACCATAACCCGCAATGGGACGCACTATCACCCCTTTTTTCAGCAGTGCCTCATAGATGGCGCCCGCCTGGCCCACTTCGATGGTAATAAAGTTGGCCACACTGGGGATAAAGGAGATGGCGCGCTCGCTGAAATAGGCTTCCAGACGACTCATTTCACTCTTGTTGAGGTCAATCCCTTGCTGCAGGTACTGCTCATCCTCCAGCACCGCCTCGGCGGCCGCCAGGGCCAGGGAGTTGTTATTGAATGGCTCACGTACCCGGTTGAGCAGGTCGGTCATCGCCTCGGACGCCACCAGATATCCGACCCGCAGACCCGCCAGGCCATAGGCCTTGGAAAAGGTACGGCTGACACACAGGTTGGGGTATTTGGCCAGCCATTGGATACTGGGGGCGCGTTGGTCGGCCTCCAGGTACTCATAGTAGGCTTCGTCCAGCACCACCAGCACCTCGGCAGGCACCCTGTCCATAAAGGCCTCGAGCTCGTCGCGGGTGAGGAAGGTACCGGTGGGGTTATTGGGGTTGGCGATGCAGATCAGCTTGGTGCGCTCGGTGATGGCGGCCAGCATGGCGTCCAGATCGTGGCCCCAGTTCTTGGCGGCGGTTTTCACCGCGGTGGCACCGCAGGACTGGGTCAGCAGCTGGTAGACGATGAAGGCATGGGCATCGAAGATCACCTCGTCCTCGGCACCGACGAAGGTGCGGAACAGGATCTCCAGCACCTCATTGGAGCCATTGCCCAGGGTGATCTGATTGCTGGCGCAGCCCAGGCGCTCAGACAGCTTCTGCTTCAGGTAGTAACCGTTGGCGTCCGGGTAACGGGCCAGCTCCGGCATGGCACGCTCCATGGCGGCCTTGGCCAGAGGGCTCAGACCCAGGGGATTTTCATTGGAGGCCAGCTTGACGATGTCGGTGATCCCAAGCTCTCGCTCCAGCTCCTCCGTCGGCTTGCCTGGCTGGTAGGGCATCAACCCCTCCACACCGGGGTTGGCCAGCTTGGTCAGTTCATTTGACACTTGTGCTTCCTTATCTTCGTTCTTATTTGTTGTTCAGCTCGAAGGCTTTCATAAAGGTCACCAGGGCCTGAACCCCTTCCAGTGGCATGGCGTTGTAGATGCTGGCCCGCATACCACCCACACTGCGGTGCCCCTTCAATGCCATCAGCCCAGCCTGCTGCGACTGTGCCAGGAACTGGGCGTCCAGATCCGGATTGACCAACTGGAAAGGTACATTCATCTCACTGCGATGGCTTGGGTCCACCCGGTTTTGGTAGAAGTCACTGCTGTCAATAAAATCGTACAGCAGCGCCGCCTTCTGCCGGTTCAACTGGGCCATGGCACCGACACCGCCCTGGGCCTTGAGCCACTTGAACACTTCTCCGGCCAGGTACCAGGCGTAGGTGGGCGGGGTGTTGTACATGGAGTCGCTCTTATCCAGCAAGGCGTAATCCAGGATCGAGGGGGTGGTGGCCTGAGCCTGACCGATGAGATCCCGGCGCACGATCACCAGCGCCAGACCGGCAGGACCGATGTTCTTCTGGGCACCGGCGTAGATCAGCCCATAACGGTTGATGTCGATTTCACGGCCGAGGATGCAGGAGGAGTAATCGGCAATCAGTGGCTGGTCGGTCTCCGGCTCTTCGAAGATCGCCACGCCGTCGACGGTCTCGTTGGGGCAGTAATGCAGGTAACTCCCCTGCCCCGCCTCGCTGATCCTGGCCATCTCCAGGCCATTACCGCTGCGCAGATCGATGCTGTTGACCCTGGCGTACTTGGCCGCTTCCTTGGCCGCACCGGCAGACCACTGACCGGAGATCAGGTAATCCACCTGATCCTCTGCCCCCACCAGATTCTGGGGAATGGCGGAGAAATGGGCCCGGGCGCCGCCGTGGGTAAACAGCACCGCATAGTCGTCACCGATGTTCATCAGCTCGCGCAGGTTGGCTTCGGCCGCCTCGGCCACCGCCAGGTACTCCTTGGATCTGTGGCTGAGCTCCATCACCGATACGCCCAGGCCGTTAAAGTCCACCAGCTCTTTCTGGGCTTTGGCCATCACTTCGGTCGGCAACATCGCCGGACCGGCGCAAAAGTTATAAACGCTCATTCCTCGGATCCTATGTTTAGACAAAACACCCCATTTAACACCAGTTTCTCCGGCTAAGGAATAAAAAAACGGACGCCTGGGCGTCCGTTTTCGGTTATTGCGCGATAAGCAGTGGTTACTCGTCGTCGGCCTCGTCGGCCGCAGGCGCGTCAGCGGCTGGGGCGTCGCCCTCTGCTGCTTGCGCTTGCTCGCCGTCAACCAGCTCGCCTTCCGGCAGCTCAGGCTCTTCGATCTCATCGATGCGCTGCAGACCCACCACCTGTTCGCCCTCCATGGTGCGAATGATGGTAACACCCTGGGTGTTACGGCCCACTTCGGAAACCTCGTGAACCCGGGTACGCACCAGGGTGCCGCCGTCGGTGATCAGCATGATCTCGTCGTTGTCCTGCACCTGTACCGCACCCACCACGGCGCCGTTACGCTCGCTCACCTTGATGGAGATAACCCCCTTGGTGGCCCGGCTCTTGGTCGGGTACTCGGACTCGGCGGTACGCTTACCGTAACCGTTCTGGGTCACGGTGAGGATGGCGCCATCGTCACGAGGCACGATCATGGAGACCACACGGTCCACGTCATCCAGGGCGATGCCGCGCACACCGGTGGCGGTACGACCCATGGAACGGACGTTGGACTCGTCGAAACGCACCACCTTACCGGCGTCGGAGAACAGCATCACTTCGTTGCTGCCATCGGTGATGTCCACGGCGATCAGCTCATCACCCTCGTTGAGGTTGATGGCGCGGATACCGGAAGACAGAGGACGGCTGTAGGCGTCCAGGGCGGTCTTCTTGACGGTACCCTTGGCGGTGGCAAACACGATGTACTTGCTTGGGTCGTATTCCCGGACCGGCAGAATCGCCTGAATCACCTCGCCTTCGTCCAGCGGCAGCAGATTCACAATCGGCTTACCACGGGCAGTACGGCTGGCCAGAGGCAGCTGGTACACCTTGAGCCAGTACACCTTACCGGCGTTGGAGAAGCACAAAATGGTGTCGTGGGTGTTGGCCACCAGCAGACGCTCGATGAAGTCTTCATCCTTCATCTTGGCCGCCGCCTTACCCTTACCACCACGACGCTGAGCTTCGTAGTCGCTCAGAGGCTGGTACTTGCAGTATCCGGCGTGGGACAGGGTCACCACTACGTCTTCTTCGGTGATCAAGTCTTCCAGAGAGATGTCCGCGGAGGCGGAGCTGATCTCGGTCTTACGCTCATCGCCATACTCGGCGCGAATCGCTTCCAGCTCCTCACGGATCACTTCCATCAGGCGCTCTGGGCTGGCCAGAATGTGCATCAGCTCGGCGATCACATCCAACAGTTCCCGGTACTCGTCCAGGATCTTCTCGTGTTCCAGGCCGGTCAGTTTCTGCAGACGCAGATCCAGAATCGCCTGGGCCTGAGTCTGGGTCAGGTAGTAGAGGCCGTCGCGGATGCCGAACTCTGGGGTCAGCCAGTCCGGGCGGGCGGCGTCATCACCGGCCTTCTCCAGCATGGAGGCCACATTACCCAGCTCCCAACCGCGGGACAGCAAGGCTTCGCGGGCCTCTGCCGGGGTCGGTGAGTGACGAATCAGTTCGATTACCGGGTCGATGTTGGCCAGGGAGATGGCCAGACCTTCGAGGATGTGCGCCCGCTCGCGCGCCTTGCGCAGCTCGTACACGGTACGACGGGTCACCACTTCGCGACGGTGAGTCACGAAGGCGTCCAGAGTCTCTTTCAGGTTGAACAGCTTGGGCTGGTTGTTGCCCAGTGCCACCATGTTGATTCCGAACACCGTCTGCATCTGAGTCTGAGCGTAGAGGTTGTTCAGCACCACTTCCGGCACTTCACCACGCTTGAGCTCAATCACCACGCGCATGCCGTCCTTATCGGACTCATCGCGCAGGCCGGAGATCCCCTCCAGCTTCTTGTCCTTCACCAGCTCGGCGATCTTCTCGATCAGGCGGGCCTTGTTCACCTGGTAAGGCAGCTCGTGAACAATGATGGACTCTTTGCCGGTGCTGCTGGTTTCCACATCGGACCGGGCGCGCACGTAGATCTTACCGCGACCGGTCTTATAGGCGTCGATGATCCCCTTGCGGCCATTGATGATGCCGCCGGTGGGGAAGTCGGGACCGGGAATGATCTCAATCAGCTCATCGATGGTGATGTCGCCGTTGTCGATAAAGGCCAGACAGCCGTCGATCACCTCGGTGAGGTTGTGAGGCGGAATGTTGGTGGCCATGCCCACCGCAATACCACTGGAGCCGTTGACCAGCAGGTTCGGTACCTTGGTGGGCAGCACCTCTGGAATCTGTTCCGTGCCATCGTAGTTGGGCACGTAGTCCACGGTGTCCTTGTCCAAGTCTGCCAGCAGCTCGTGGGAGATCTTGGCCATGCGCACTTCGGTGTATCGCATTGCCGCCGCGGAGTCGCCGTCGACGGAACCGAAGTTACCCTGGCCGTCCACCAGGCAGTAACGCAGGGAGAAAGGCTGAGCCATACGCACAATGGTGTCGTAGACCGCACTGTCACCGTGGGGGTGGTATTTACCGATAACGTCACCCACCACACGGGCGGATTTCTTGTAGGGTTTGTTCCAGTCGTTACCCAGGCCGTTCATCGCGAACAGGGTGCGACGGTGAACAGGCTTAAGGCCGTCCCGGACGTCGGGCAATGCACGCCCGACAATCACGCTCATGGCATAGTCGAGATAGGAGCTCTTCAACTCCTCTTCGATATTAATCGGCGTAATTTCGTTAGCCAGATCAGTCATAGACAGATAATGTCCCCTAAATGCGGCAGAGAATCCCAATTTCCCCGCCGAGCCGGCCAGGCCGGCAAAAACGGTAATTCGGCATTGTAGCACAGAGATAGCTGTTGGAAAGCTGCGTTTCTTGCCTAAGGAAACAACGGCTTACAACTGACCAAAAAACGTGCGGAGGCGTGGGTAAAATGTACCATTTTGTGTCTGTTTGCGGTGTTTTCCTCCCAACCCCGGGTTCCTCCCCATCCGGTGCCATCGTATACTGGCGTCACCGGAGCCTTCCTGACAGATAGGCAGGCACGCAAGATCTAATGAAAGGACACAGAATGCAGCAGTCAAACGTCGATCCCGTAGAAGTGGGCAAATTTGAGAAGCTGGCTTCCACCTGGTGGGATCCCATGGGACACTCCAAGCCCCTGCACCAACTCAACCCCCTTCGCGCCGCCTACATCGAGCGTCACGCCGATGGCCTGTTTGGCAAGCAGGTGCTGGATGTGGGGTGTGGCGGTGGCCTGCTGACCGAAGCCATGGCCAAATCCGGTGGCCGCGCCACCGGCCTGGACATGGGCGAGGAGCCCATTGAGGTCGCCAGGCTGCACGCCCTGGAGAGCGAATTGGATATCGACTATCAGCTGTGCACCGCCGAGGCCCATGCCGAACACAAGGGCGCCCACTACGACGTGGTGACCTGCATGGAGATGCTGGAGCACGTGCCTGACCCGGAATCCGTGGTTCGCGCCTGTGCCCAGATGGTCAAGCCCGGTGGCCACCTCTACCTGTCCACTATCAACAAGACCCCCCTGGCCTACATGACCACCATTGTCGGCGCCGAGCAGATCGTCAAGGTGCTGCCCAAGGGCACCCACGACTACAGCAAGTTCCTGCGCCCTTCGCAGCTGATTCAGTGGTGTGAGCGCGCCGGCCTGAGGGTTCAGCACGCCGACGGTGTCCTCTACAACCCGCTGACCGAGACCTTCCGTCTCTCCAGCCGCATGGACATCAACTACATGATCCACGCGGTCAAGCCCAGTGAGTAGGGCTGCCATCAAAGGGGTGCTGTTCGACCTCGACGGCACCCTACTGGACACCGCCCTGGATCTCGGTCACGCCGCCAACGTGGCCCTGGCGAGGTTCGGCTACCCCGGCATCACCGACGAGCAGGCCTACCTCTACTCCAGCCACGGCTCCAGGGGACTGCTCAGGGCGGGGCTGGGCGACAGCTTCCACCGCACCGACATCACCCCGATGCGCGACACCCTGCTGGCCGCCTACGCCGAACGCATCAGTCACCACACCCGTCCCTATGACGGCATCCCCTCCATGCTGGGCTACCTGGAAGAGAACCTGTTGCCCTGGGGGATCATCACCAACAAACCCGAAGGGCTGGCGCGTCAGCTGCTGGAGCAGCAGCCGGAGCTGTCCAGCAGTGCGGTGCTGGTGGGCGGCGATACCCTGGCGGTGGCCAAGCCGGATCCGGCGCCGCTGCAGCTGGGCGCCGAAACCTTGTCTCTGGCACCGGAAACCATCCTTTATGTCGGTGACGCCGAGCGCGACGTGGTGGCCGCCAACCGCGCCGGGATGATCAGCGTCGCCGCGCTCTGGGGCTACATCAGTGACGAGGACCAGGCTCACACCTGGCCTGCGCACCACCGCTGCGATCGCCCAAACGATCTGTTCGATCTTATCCGCGACCTGACTCAAAAATAGTCATACGAACCGGGGCAAAAAAATTTTTTTGCCCCGTTGTTTTTGTGAAAAAAACACTTGCATTTTCCTCAGCCCAATGGTGGTAAGGCTTAGCAGAAGCACATCTTTTCCCCCGCTGAATTATTCACAAGCTTACCCACAATTTGATCACATCCGGATCTATTGCACAGATCCGAAAACCGCCTTATCTTGTAGATCAACCCATCGGCGCTACTACATGTAGTGCCCGATTATAAAAATACACACAATCAGGGGTGATTGCCGTTCAGGCGGTGATCGGCAGTTCTCAGGTACTCAAACAAAGGATAATGTCTCAGGGATCACCTTTGCCGCAGTGGGTGGCTCCGGGACGAGAAATCGGACATGACTAAATCTCTCCTCATCACTAAGCGAAGTGGTAAACAGGAACCCCTGGATCTGGATAAGATCCATCGGGTGATCTATTGGGCCGCTCAGGATCTGAACAATGTGTCTGTCTCCCAGGTGGAACTGGCCAGTCACATCCACTTCTTCGATGGCATGACCACCGAGGCGATCCACGAGACCATCATCAAGGCCGCCGCTGATCTGATCAGCGAGGAGACCCCGGATTACCAGTACCTGGCTGCCCGCCTGGCGGTATTCCACCTGCGCAAAAAAGCCTACGGTCGATTCGAGCCCCCCCACTTGTACGACCACATCACCAAGATGGTGGAAACGGGCAAGTACGATCCGCACATCCTCAGCGATTACAGCCGTGAGGAGCTCAACCAGCTGAACGATCACATCGACCACTGGCGCGACATGGACTTCTCCTATGCGGCAGTGAAGCAGTTGGAAGGCAAATACCTGGTGCAGAACCGGGTGACCGGTGAGGTGTTCGAGAGCGCCCAGTTCCTCTACATGCTGGTGTCCGCCTGCCTGTTTGCCAACTACCCCAAAGGCGAGCGTCTGGATTACGTGAAACGCTTTTACGACGCCACCTCCAAGTTCAAAATCTCCCTGCCCACGCCCATCATGTCCGGCGTGCGCACCCCCACCCGCCAATTCAGCTCCTGCGTGCTGATCGAGTGTGGTGACAGCTTGGATTCCATCAACGCCACGTCGGCGGCCATCGTCAACTACGTGAGCCAGCGTGCCGGCATCGGCATCAACGGCGGCGGCATTCGTGCCCTGGGCAGCCCCATCCGGGGCGGCGAAGCCTTCCACACCGGTTGCCTGCCCTTCTTCAAGCACTTCCAGACGGCGGTGAAGTCCTGCTCCCAGGGCGGCGTTCGCGGCGGAGCCGCGACCCTGTTCTATCCCCTGTGGCACCTGGAAGCGGAAGAGCTGTTGGTTCTGAAGAACAATCGCGGGACCGACGCCAACCGTATCCGCCACCTGGACTACGGTGTACAGATCAACCGCACCCTGTACCAGCGCCTGATTGACGGCGGCGACATCAGCCTGTTCTCACCGTCCGACGTCCCCGGCCTGTACGATGCCTTCTTCGCCGATCAGGAGGAGTTTGAGCGCCTCTATGCCCAGTATGAAGCAGACAGCAGCATTCGTCGTAAGACCGTCAAAGCGGTCAGCCTGTTTGGCCTGCTGATGCAGGAGCGCGCCTCCACCGGCCGCATCTACATTCAGCACGTGGACCACTGCAACACCCACAGCCCCTTCGACCCCAAGGTGGCCCCGGTTAAGCAATCCAACCTGTGCCTGGAGATCGCCCTGCCCACCAAGCCGCTGAACAGCCTGGACGACCCCAATGGCGAGATTGCCCTGTGCACCCTCTCCGCCTTCAACCTGGGCGCCATCGACGAGCTGAGCGAGCTGGAGGAGCTGGCCGAGCTGGCAGTACGCGCCCTGGACAGCCTGCTGGACTATCAGGACTACCCGGTACCGGCCGCCGAACTGGGATCCATGAAGCGCCGTACCCTGGGCATTGGCGTGATCAACTTCGCTTACTACCTGGCGAAAAACGGTGCCCGTTACTCCGACGGCAGCGGCAATGGCCTGACCCACAAGGCGTTCGAAGCGATTCAGTATTACCTGCTCAAGGCCTCCAACAAGCTGGCCAGGGAGCAAGGTGCCTGCCCCGGTTTCAATGAGACCACCTACGCCCAGGGCCTGCTGCCCATCGACACCTACAAGAAGGCGGTGGATGAGTTCTGTGAAGAACCGCTGCACCTGGACTGGGAAGCACTTCGCGCCGACATCCAGGAGTTTGGACTGCGCAACTCCACCCTGTCTGCGCTGATGCCGTCGGAGACCAGCTCACAGATCTCCAACGCCACCAACGGCATTGAGCCGCCTCGTGGCCTGGTGAGCGTCAAAGGCTCCAAGGACGGCATCATGAAACAGGTGGTGCCCGGCATCGAAACCCTGAAGAATCAGTATGAGCTGCTGTGGGACATCCCCGACAACACCGGTTACCTGCAGCTGGTTGGGATCATGCAGAAATTCGTCGACCAGGCGATCTCCGCCAACACCAACTACGATCCGGGGCGCTTTGTCGAGAACAAGATGCCCATGAACGTACTGCTCAAGGACCTGATGCTGGCCTACAAGTACGGTCTCAAGACCCTGTATTACCAGAACACCCGGGATGGCCAGTCGGACTCCAGCAGTAAGACCGACGGAGCCGATGACTGCGCCGGCGGCGCCTGTAAGATTTAAGCGGACGGCCCTTCGGGGCCGCTCTCTCAGCCAAGGATATGATCATGAGCCACAGATACAGCACCTTTTCCCGGGAAGCCAACAACGCCCTCCAAGAGCCGATGTTCCTGGGTAACCCGGTAAACGTTGCCCGTTACGACCAGCAGAAGCACCCCATCTTCGAGGAGCTGATTGAGAAGCAGCTCTCCTTCTTCTGGCGCCCGGAAGAGGTGGACGTGACCCAGGACCGCATCGACTTTGCCGAGCTGCCGGATCACGAGAAACACATCTTCCTGTCAAACCTGAAGTATCAGACCCTGCTGGATTCCATCCAGGGGCGCAGCCCCAACGTGGCTTTGCTGCCGCTGGTATCCCTGCCGGAGCTGGAGACCTGGATTGAGACCTGGTCCTTCTATGAGACCATCCACTCGCGCTCCTACACCCACATCATCCGCAACATCGTCAACGATCCCTCGGTGGTGTTCGACGACATCGTCACCAACAGCGAGATTCAGAAGCGCGCCGGCGACATCTCCGGGTACTACGATGAACTCATCGACTACACCCAGCGCTACCAGCAGTTTGGTGAGGGCGAGCATCAGGTGGGCGAAGAGAGCTTCACCATCAGCCGCCGCGAACTCAAGCGCAAACTGTACCTGTGCCTGGTCTCCATCAACGTACTGGAAGCGATCCGCTTCTACGTCTCCTTCGCCTGCTCCTTCGCCTTTGCCGAACGTGAAGTGATGGAGGGCAACGCCAAGATCATCCGCTTTATCGCCCGGGATGAGCAGTTGCACCTGGTGGGCACTCAGCACATGCTGAACCTGATGGCCACCAATCAGGACGACAACGAGATGGCGGAGATCGCCGTGGAGTGTTTCCAGGAGTCGGTAGAGATCTTCCGCCGCGCCGCCGAGCAGGAGAAGGAGTGGGCCGCCTACCTGTTCAAGGATGGCTCCATGCTGGGGCTGAACAAGAAGATCATCGAGGACTACGTGGAGTTCATCACCAACCAGCGGATGAACGCCCTGGGCCTGCCAGAGCTGTTCCCCAAGCGCTCCAATCCCCTGCCCTGGATGAGCAAATGGCTGGAGAGTGACGCGGTGCAGGTGGCGCCTCAGGAAGTGGAGGTCTCCTCCTACCTGACCAACCAGATCAAGAACGAAGTGGACCAGGACGATCTGTCCGGGTTTGAACTCTAGGGTTGGCGGATAGGAAAACCTTCAAGGTTCGGGTCGGTGAGCGGGCAGCCGTCAGCCATCAGGGTGACAACACCCCTCTGCTCACCACCCTTGAGGGTCACTACAGTGAGTGCCGCAGCGGTTACTGCGGTGCCTGCAAGACCCGGCTGCTCGAAGGCCGGGTCCGCTACCTCTCCACCCCCATGGCCCTGGTCAGGGGTGAGGAGATTCTTCCTTGTTGTTGTGTGCCTGAGACGGATCTGGTTCTGGCACCTCAGTAACCCGCTGGGCTTCAGTCAGCTCCATGCCGCCATAGCGGTTCATCGGCTGGGCTGGCTGACGCCACTCATTGAACGCCAGTTGCTTCTCCCGCGCCAGACTCTCCCCGGATTGCCACAGCAACTGCCCCTCCAGCCAGGCCACCTGAGCCAGCTCAGAGGCGCTGTTGCCCAGCATCTCCATCGCCTGCCCCGCCTCGGTCAGAGCCAGCTCCACTCTCTGCTGATTGTCTTCGGTGCAGCCGGTCAATCCGGTGAGTACCAAGAAAACCAGGCCAGTTTTGAATGTCTTACGCATCATATTTCGGCCTCCTCCGTTGCCATTCTAGCCTAGTCCAAAATCAGTGGGTTCAACGGACATTTCGGGGAGCCAATTCTGAAGCGATTGATTTTTGGGCATCTCTTTCATCGCAAGTGGATGCAAGCTCTGGCATGTGCCCCCGGCTCTGGTACACTTGGCGCACACCGCTACCACGCTTAAGAGAGTGTTCATGACCGAATCAACCAAGATCCCGCCAGAAGGCGCCTCCGTCGACCTGTTTACCGGCGAAGCCAACCGCATCCTGATTGCCATTCCAGCCCCCAGCCACCCCGAGGTGGAACAGGTACTGGGCCAGGGCAGCCACGAGGTGAAGGCCGGCGTGATCTATCGCTCCCCTGCCCTGCTGCTCTCCTTCGATTTCGGTAATGGCCTGGTGATGGACTGTCCTTTCGAAGCCAAGAGTCTGGGCGACAAGTTCGTCGAGCCAGAGCTGACCGAAGGCCGCCTGCCGCTGATGCTGCAGGTGTTTGATGCCGAGACCGGCGTGCTGCTGGGAGAGCGCCCGGTGGAGCTGCACCAAGAGAACACCTCTGCCCTGATGGAGGCGGTCGCCGAGCAGCGCAGCGGCGGCTGGCAGCACCAGGCGTTCATCAGCCAGCTGTCTGAGCTGTACAAGATTGAGATGGAGCAGTTCCTGAAGCTGGTGAAACAGCGCCCTCTGCTGCTGAAGTAACGGCGGTTGCTGCGTCTGGCTCAGAGGTCAGGTGAGGCACTCAGACAACACAAAACAGGAGCCAACCGGGCTCCTGTTTTTATTTGGACTGATGCCGTTAGTGCTTTCAACGAAGGGGCCATTCAATTGCCGGGTCTGTCCTTTATACGCGAGGCATGGATGACAGTGGCACCTTGATCGATGGGCGCAGTTGCGGGATGGTTTTTCGGATCTCCCGGCTGATTGTCATACACTTTTTGTCCGCTGTGCGCTTCGTCCCATATCTGTATACGCAGGCTATCCGGGGCGCTGTCTCCCCGTCGTCCACTGGTCAGTGACACTGCGTATTCGAAACGCCCGCCACCATTGACCACGCCTTTGCCGACCAGCCTTGCGCTTGTGCCGGTGCTGTATAACCACACACTGTCGGTCGATCGAAACTCGAACCCGCCCTTGTTCAAACTAAACCTCAATGTACTTCGCGGAATGGTGTCGGTGCCGCTCAGTCGGGACATCAGCGCAAACTGAGCCTGGCCTGCCGAGTCGGGACTGTTGACCAAGGCCCCGGCCGGCGAAGTCAGAGCCCCACCGGCGACGATCCCGATGGATGGCCGGGGCTGGGTCGATAGATCATGCAGATAAACCGCACCACCACTGGCCTCTTCACCGTCAGAGTGCTGATGCCCGTAGGCCCCCAATAACGCGGTATTACCCATCAACGCCACACTGGTCTGTGCGCCAATCTGATCGAACTCGGCACCATCTGAACCGAGAAGCTTACCCACCTCGGTCCACTGTATGCCATCGTATTCGTAGCGATAGACCGCGCCCGCAAAACGGCCATTATCGTCATCGAGTCGCGCCCCGACCAACACCCGGTCGTCACCCAAAGCGACGGCAGAACCAAAAGAGAGACCATCGCCGCCATCACTGGGAGAAAGAACGGCGGTTTGTCGCCATCCCTCCTGACCGTACTCGTACAGGTAAGCCGTTCCGGAGTGTTGCCCATCCGCAAGACCCCGAACAGCACCAATGACGGCCCGGTTGCCGGATAACGCCAACGCCGCACCAAAACCGCAACGGTCCTCGCAAGCCGACCACTTGTCGGACTGCGTCCAGTTGCCGCGATCATCGCGTTCAATCAGATACACCGCCCCGGGTCCCTGCGACACCCCGCCTGGGGCGCCAACCAGCAGCCGGTTCCCGGACAACGCCAGCGCCGAGCCAAACCAGTCCTTCGGTCGACCATCATCGGCGATAAACCGCCTGACCTGCTGCCACGCTCCTTCACCATTGCGCTCAAACAGGTAGACAGCCCCCGCCCCTTCACCATGGTCATCGGCACCGACGGCGCCGACGGCGGCGTAGTCACCGCTGATGGCAACCTGCCCCCCAACAGCTCAAAGGGGCCGCCATTGTCGGCCGCAAGGGTCGCCACCAAGACCCAGTGGCCGATTGCATTGCGCTCAAACAGATAGGCCACCCCGGTATCCAGCCCCATGCCCTCGGCTGTCGATACGCCGATCAGCACACGATCGCCATCCAACGCCACAGAAGTGCCGAAGTAGACCTCATCATCGCCTGCCGGCTGCTCGAGCTTGGCTTGCCACTGCCAGCTGCCGTCGTCATCGCGCTTGATCAGGTAAGCCGCTCCCGCTCGCTCCCCTGCGAAAATGTCCCCAACCAGCACCAAGTTGCCGTCTACGGCGATGGACCCACCGAAGCGGGTGGTCTCACCGGCAACGGGTGGGCGCAACTCCCCGGCCTCCTGCTGTATGACCACAGCCTTGGCGGGGGAAATCGCCGTGGCGATGCAACAGACCAACGCCACCGTGATGGCCATCATCCTTGTGCGGCTCAGCGCAGCATTTGTCAGCAAGGAAGCCCATGGCCGCAGGACCCTATCTCCGGCTGTTAAATGAAACATGGTGGTTACTCCTGTTTTGACCACTCAACAGGATAGTCGTGAATTGGTCGCCTACCAGGCCAAACAGGCAGGTTCGATGCATCAATCCGGTTTCTTCGGGCAGGTGTCATCACCCACCAGCCAGGCTCAGACTCCGCGGCTTGCTCATCAGCACTTACCGGGCACACGCTCCGGCTCGCTCGCGCCATCTAAATGATCACACACATACCGTCAGCCAGGTGTCCGCGTTCGCCCCCCCACTTGACCAGAACACCTTGAACTCCTGCCGTGACCGATGACCAGCACCACTGGAAAATACTCCGCCGTGTTCTAAGCTGACTTGGTGCAAACAAGCTGAACGCGATTCCAGACAGCTTGCTATCGACTGAATCTTCTACAAGGTTTTGACCGGCAATGAATAAAAAAACTGCATTGTTTTCGGTACTTGCTGCCGTCTCATCCTTCACATTCGCTGATGAAGGCACCCTCAAACCTCAAATCATCTTTAACAATGTCGACATTTTTAATGGTACGGAAAACAAGCTGTACAAAAACCATTATGTGCTCGTGGAGGGCAACCTGATTAAATCGATCTCCTCCAGTGCGATTGCAGCAAGGGAGGATGCTCTGGTGATTAATGGCAAAGGCAAAACCCTGACACCAGGGTTCATTGAAAATCATGCACACCTGATGTTGATGGGCCCCAACCTGCCCTCGATGGAAGCCAATACCACCTGGGAAGATTTTGCCATTCATGGATCGCGCATGGCCGAGATGTATCTTATGCAAGGCTTCACCACCCTCCGTGATGCAGGAGGGGCTAACGGCGGCCTGCGCAGAGCCATTGATGCCGGTGACATCATCGGGCCGCGCTTTTACCCCTCCGGAGCCTTTCTCAGCACCCGGGGAGGCCATGCAGACTTCGCTAACTATTCCGCTCCTGTGGGTGCCGAAACCAATTTTGGCCGCCTCAATCTTTCTCAGGAAGTAGACAGCGTGGCAGAGGTCAAAAAATATGGTCGCAACAACTTTCGCATGGGTGCCACTCAGCTGAAATACATGCAGTCAGGCGGCGTGGTGTCCGCCTTCGACCCCTGGCAATTGCTGGCTGGCTCCCCCGAAGAGATCGCTGCCGCGGTCGAAGTGGCCGACAGTTACGGCAGTTATGTGATGGCTCACTCCTACCGTAAAGAAGCCATTCTCAGTGCACTGGATTCCGGGGTGAAGTCAATTGAACATGGCTTCGCATTTGATTGCGACATTGCCAAGGTAATGAACGAAAAAGGCGCGTACATCACCACCAATCTTACCGCCTTCGACCCCGGGCTTCTGGATATCCCGGCGGTAAAGAATGTTCCCGCCAGCCTGGCGAAAGCCAAGTCTGCCACCGAGACTTTTCGCAACTACATTCCAAACATGAAAAAGTGCCCGGTCAAACGAGGATTCCAGACAGACTGCGTCGGTTCGGTCGACGCGTGCAACATCCAGATTGCCTATGAAAAACACCTGAATCACGAGTTTTTCGGCGCCTTTCAGTCAATGATTACCTTGACCTCCGTAGGCGGTGAAATCGCGCGGCTTTCCGGCGATTTCACCAACCCCTACCCTGAGGGAAAGTTAGGTGTGATCGAAGAGGGCGCATACGCAGACATACTGTTATTGGACGGAAACCCTTTGGAGAACTTCTCCGTGGTGGGCACAGGAACCAAATGGTTCGACGCCGAACCCCGCCCTGCCAGTCCTGACACCATCCAGCTGATTATGAAAGACGGTGTGATCTACAAGAACACCCTGAAACCCTGATGCACCTCTGCTGTAGACCGGCGGTGCTTGCGATGGCGCAGTTGACTCTGTGTAGCACACAACTCCCAGGAGCAATCTTGTGACAAAACTCTGCCTGGCAATGCTTACCCTGCTGCTTGCTGCAAGCCTGCAAGCGTCGGTCATTGACCTGGATTGGCAGCAACTTCGCCCTGAACACCAGGTCCAGCCGGTTCCCCTGCCTCCATTGACCGGGGATCAAAAACGCCAACTACAACGGCTTTTGCAACTCAAGAGTTCCACCACACCCTCAAGCCAGGCCGCTGCCGCATCACTAGAAGCGGACATGGCCTCCAAAGGTATTGATACAGAGTACCTTTTGGCGCTCAGGGAGAAGTATATCGAACAACAAGAACTGGCGGCCTCCACCCTGACGCACCAATTTGACGGCAAACAAGTACGAATGCCCGGCTACTTAATTCCCCTGGAATATGCCTCAGAAGCCATGATCGTCACCGAGTTCCTGCTAGTTCCTTACGCCGGAGCCTGTATTCACATGCCACCACCGCCGGCCAACCAGATCGTACTGGTGTCTTTTCCTGAGGGATACAAGCTGAAAAACACCAAGTATCCCGTCTGGGTTGAAGGAACGCTAACATCGAAGCTTTCAACCGAACATCTCTATATCGTCGATGGCAACAGAGACTTGACCCTGGGCTACCGAATGACGGCCTCCCTGGTTGCAGACTACAACTGACGAGTGCACCACATAGCGGTCATTGAAGCCTTCCATTGCTCTGAATTCTTTAACCTTACCGACGAAGCACCGCGATCCATCGTCCCAAATTTAACAAGCTGGTCAGCGAGGCAGCGACATAGGTCAGTGCCGCCGCCTTGAGAATGATCTCCGCATGCTTCAGGTCACCGTCGTGCAGGTACTCGCCATTCTTCAGGAGCGGCAGCGCCTTGCCATAACTGGCATCGAACTCAACGGGAAGGGTAATCAGGTGCACCAAGGTACTTAGTGCCATCGAAACAACGCCAATCACAATCGTTAATGCTCCCGCTTGCGGAACGCGGGTTAGTAAAAGGATAAGCGGAGCCGCCACTAGCATAATGCCAGCAAAGCGCTCGCCGACCATTGCTGCCTTAACGAGTTTCTGCCGCGCCAGGAACAGCGATTCGCCGCGTGAATCCTGAATGGCATGCCCCACCTCATGGGCGGCAACAGTCACTGCCGTCAAGGAGTATCCTGAGTAGTTTTTCGGCGTCAGACGCACAGCCTTAGCGGCCGGGTCATAATGATCACCGTCAGAAGTCTCCTCTACCTGGACGTCGTCCAGGCCGTAACTGTCGAGCAAGTGGCGTGCGAGTTCACCACCGCTTCCCTGCTCGCGGTAACGGTCTGCCGGCTGTTCGTACTTTTCCATCACATGTTTGACCCACATACCCGGCAAGAAGACGCATAATGTGATGATGAGTAAGATGATGATCCAGAACATTTAAATCGCTATGTAATGAGTATTTGTGCAGCTACCGATTATTATACGCATAGAAATGGGCAGCAGATACTTGCCGACGACTGTCTGCTTCAGACTTTGGCGCAGATAGGAAACGACTTTAACAGAGCCTAACTGGACACCCACCTTTGCATCCGGGGGGTATCCATCTCGAGAAGCCCCATCACTGTCTATCTGCTTGCTATCCGTCCCAGCTTTGCAGGGACGTCACAAGCAACGAAAACCAAAGCTCTTAGGGTGGGTGTCCAGTTAACTTCACCATTGGCTCTGATACCTTGGCTAATGCAGAACTTCCATAACGGCTCCATTCGCCACAAAGGAGTCGTTGGTACGGAAACTTTCATACCATATAATGAATCTAGAAAAAGTTGTCTCGAAGAAGCCACCCAACAGAGTAATATTCATTCCCTTTCGGCTTGACATGCAGTCACTTAAATACGTTAATGTATTAAATCCTCTTCGCTTTTGTTATTTATAGCTAAATCATATCCGGTTAATGCGTGCGGTTAGCGTAAGAAATTACTCAAATAGTGATAGAGTGTTGCCAAAAGTATCAACAGCAACAATGCTTTAAAAAAGCCCTGAATTTATCTGCAGGGCTTTATCAATTGTACTCTTCTTGGAAGAGCTTAATTACTCTTGTGACAGGTCGTACAAGAGAAAGGATCAGGAAATGACTTACTTAGCGTGTAACCGTTGTTATGGGGAACCCAAAACGCTGGATATAGTTCAATCTCACCACTAAGGTTGGTAGGTGCCTTTTCAGTTACATGGGGAATATGTTTTGTGTAGTCTGCTTCGCCACGAGAGTCCGTGCCAAAGTTTGTTCCAGTAAATTGATTCACCCGGTTATCTTCTGGTTCCAGCAAAAACAAATTACTTACCTCACCATGGTTTTTAGGGTTTATGCCATACTTGTCTGGGTCGGTGTTATTGGGGTTGTGGCACTGTACACAATATGTATCGTAGCTGTGTCTTTTAGGAGCTCCATTGCTACCGTGGCAGGTTGCGCAATAATAGGGTTGGATCTCCTTGAAACCGGCAGCAGAGTCAACAGGCCATGACTGACCTCCGTGTCCTAGAGGGTTTTTCTCTGCATTATGGCACAAAGCACAGTCAGCCATTTTCCAACCAAAGTGTTCCTTATCTAAAACTGGCGCATTTCCGACAGGTGCTTCTTCTGTTGCAATGTTATGCTCGATCAAAGTGACGGGGATACACGGTTTCTCACCGCAGGAAGTGTTAATGTCGTAACTGCCATAATCGGAGCGATATATGTGCTTATCACCTAAATACCCAAGGTAATTCTCGTCCGTAACCAGGTCAGGCGTGTTCAATGTTGAATAATTTAATACCATAATATCTATACCGTAGTTAATCACGGCGTTGCTCATATCATGGTTAATATTTAACCCACCGTTACCCTGCCTTGTACTAAATAATCGACGACATTCATCAATAGAGCCACCGGCCATTGGCCAAGGGACTTCAGCTCCTTCTCGGAAAGGAGATAAAGTAGATGGCATGCCATTGGTTCCCATTAACGCACAATTTGGATTGGTACTAAAATCAAGTGTTTCAGCTACAAAGTAACGGGTTGAAACTCCTGAGAACCCCCCAGACTTATAATCAAATATCCGTTGTACAATGAAACTGTCTGCTTTCACATTGGAGGCTGTGCTTGGCCAGTAAGCCAATGCCATATCGATGCCATGGTCAATCATTAATGACAGATAGACATCTAAGCCAGTGATCACCCCCGGCTGATAAACATCATTTCTGACATTAAATGCACGTATTTCAAGGTTTCTACCATAAACCGCGGGATCGACCGGGTCATTGGAATCGGGTAAGCCAATACTAGCCGGGTGATCGGAAGAGGAGCGCCTTAACGATTTGAGTACCACCTTGCCTTCATTCTTAGCCAGCCAGTCTTGCTCCCATTGCCATGTTAGCTCTCTTCTGGTCTTTAATACCGGCCCAGTCGAATAGAAGCGCGCCTGCATCTCATCTTGCAGCCAGTGTTCATCCATCCGTCTGTACATGGTATAACCCACAACATAGTTGTGGCTCTTAGTACCTACCAGATGCTCAAAAGAAGGGACATAGCTATAATGCCAGTCATCCGAGTTGAAATTGGTTTCATATAGAGTGTTATCTTCTTCGTTGAACAGACCGTCTCCATTTTTATCCCACGAAATTCTGAATTGATGCGTATTAAATGGCGATTCATCAGGTCGAATCACTTCCCCCTCAAAACGAAGATCGCTGCGTGTTGCCACCAAATATCTCAGGTAGTCAAATACGGAAAGATGCCCCTCAACAAAAATGTCGGGCCTTGCTGTGCCTGCACCCAAGCCATCAGGGTTTGTCGCCAATACCTGATGTATGCTAGATGCTAAAGTTTGAGTACTAATACCCGGGTCAACGGTTAACTCAGCATTTGCTGAAGGATCGACCTTTCGCGCGGTTTCTGTCTTTTTAGCAGCATCCCATCGGTTAATCCAACCGTCTCCATTTAAGTCTGCGCTCATATCTCCGGTATCATGGGCAGTTTGCGCGCCCTTGTTGATGTACTCTATGATGTGATCTTGTTGATAGCCTATGTGGCCAAATACAATACCTTCTAGTTTAGTCTCGTTGAATTCGTGATAGGGAGTATCTATGTGTTTCCAGATCTCTGCCATCTCTTGACTGATTTCCGGAGTTGAAGGCTCTTTATTTTCAACATCTGACGGTTCGCTGTCATCTGAAGAGCAACTGCACAAACCAATACAAATTGCAGTAGCTATTAAGCTATTATTCCATTTCATTATTATTAAACCTCTAAAATGATAATGTGCTTGATACAATTTGACCAGCACAGGCGCTGGACAACCAATTAATAATCATTTGAACTTGTCCATGATGAAGTTATATCCATCCTAAATTCCTTGCTGTCAAAACAAGGTTGGGCTTATTTGTAGCCTTTAACTTTTCCTTTGCTATGGAAAGGTGATAGTCGACTCCTCTAGTAGTCAAATGTAAAATTTCTCCAATCTCCGCCGAATTCAATCCAAACCCAGTCATCCTTATTATTTGCTTTGTTCTGTCACTCACCTTTCCCGTATTTGGAGTTGCAGCAAATTGCTTCCATGCATTATTTTCAAAAAAATCTGAAGCATCTTGTGAGCACACGTTTTGCAACAAATGACCATGGGTTGCTTTTGCCAGCAACACGAAATAACCCAAGAGTTGTTCGTTGGCTCTGTTGTATATCGTAAAAACACGAAAAAAAAGTTTGCCTTCGCTCGTTGCAAACTCTTTTTTCTTAGAGCTCTTTGAGCTCAAACCAATTAAAAATCTTGCACCGCACACTCTCATGCTTTGATCGCTGGCGTATATTGACTTGATGTCAGATTGCTCTATCAAGTCTAAATCTATCTCTCGAGACACTATGAGGAATGTAGCAGGTGGTTTTTCCACCTCAAAATATACGTAATCTAATGAGCCATACATGTTGCAACTCTCAAAATCGGGTCTTAAGTATATTTTGACTGAAGCATGAATATGCTTCTGTGCGCGATTTAACAATGTCGCACCACCATCACAACGCCCTCACTGTCCGTGACAGAGATCACGCTCACGCCCACCAGAAGGAAATGCAAGACAAGCCAAAGGGGTCAATGGCGTGACCCAGATCACCTTAAACGCCGATTGATTAGAGCGCAAAACAATTGAAATGGGGAGTGTCCCCACTTTTCCACATCACTTGGGTTGTAGGTAAAGCCAGATAATCTCAAATATTCTATTACATTCGTAGGACGATAGATCATTATGACTAGGTTTTCTTTGATTACAACGCATACGAATCATTTAGTCGATTGCGATGGGTGAATTTTTAGCATATGCTATTAAGCAACGCCTCTGACGTCGGTCACATAGATGAGAAAAGTCAAAGACAAAAAAATCGCCATTGCTAAAGCCGCATTAAAAATAGTTAAGGATATCGGGTATCAATCATTAACCATGAATGGTTTAAGTATAGAGTCAAAGATTCCATCTGGAACTTTGTATCGTTATTTTAGTTCAAAGGAAGAAATCCTAATATACTCATTTAACTTAATTACAGACGTCACTTTGAACGCAGTCAAAGAGTTCAACAAAATAGAGTTAACAGAGAAGGAACGGATTATTTGCAGAAACTGCTTTCCCTACTTCATTAGGCTTTATCGCCCTGACAAATCATCGGTGGACATGGTGGCTGCAAATGGTGGAATTTTTGCGAAAGCTTGCCCCAATTTAGTTAATTCACTAAAAAGCACTTATGAAAAAGCAACGAAATTTAGAAAGCTCAATTTCTACAAGCTACTATCATTGGGGATCATAAAAGCAAGCCCTAAACAAATTGATGAGACTATAAAAATGCTTTTAACATTATCTCGGGGAAGCGTATATGTGGTAAACAGTCCTTTTTTCGAGAAAAAAGAGTATGAGATGGAAACTTTAATCAGAATGTACGAAGTCACCTTGGATCAGATCGTTTGGCAAGACAAGCACAATAGCGTGGACCCAAAGAGGATTAATGTTGCAATGAAGACCGTCCTAGATCGTACTTCATCAATATTGCTATGATGATAAATCAATACTTATATTAATAGAAGGTTGCTTAATACAGAATAATAAAAAGGCATACCAATCTTGGTATGCCTTTTTAATGTTAATTTAGAGTATCTGCATTATTCGTTAGGATGGCAGGTCACACAGGAGTAGGGATCAGGGAAGTCCTCACTGTTGTGCCAGTCGCTGTTGATACCCGTACGTTCACCGGCTCCGTAATACTGCAGGTTATCCGCCTGGTCATGGATGGGCTGTTTAATGCCCCCCCACTCGCCATTAGGACCAGCAAGGCGCTCTGCGTCCAGGGTATTCACTGCATTGGCACAAGAACCCTCTTGCATACCATCGAGGTTCAAACCGGTCAGGCTGGTACCCTGGCACTCAACGTCACCAAACTTCATGAAACCCGATGCCGAACCGTGGTGAGCCATCTGATTGTCTTCGGTATGACACCAGAAGCAGCGACTGACTTCGCCATGCCCCATCATGGCGCCATTGCTGCCGTGACAAGCCGCACACTCATAGGGCTGCTCTACCCCTAACGATCCCTTATGCACATCATCGTGACAGTTGCGACAATCGGCAATTCCCCAACCAAAGTGATCGTCGGTCAGAGGCGCGATGGCGTCATTGATGTCGGCGATCACCTGGTTTTCATAGTCTCCATCTTCATCGACGAAATGACGTTCGGTAATATCAAATTGTCCTGGCATCCACTTTTGATAGCCAGCAAAAATCACTCCCTTTGGATAGTGCATGACCTCCTGATCCGGCATGTCGTGATCCATGAATCCGCCAAACTTGTTATACCACTCATCGATACAGATTTGGGCGGATTCAATGGTATGGCCCTGACCGCCATGCATCCACTGGCATTTGCCTTTAAGCTTTGGATCACCTTCACCTTTGTCAGCAGCAATCAGGTCGCTCGGAACAGGCCACTCAAGATCATCCAGGAAGAAGTCGCCGGTAGCAAACATTTCGCCGGTTGCCGCAGCCCAGCCCCACATTCCCTGAGCACGCAGGCCATTGACGGAGGTCAACGCGTAGTTGTTAACTTCCGCTTCCGTCGACATGGTGCCCCAATAGGTGAAGCGCACATCGGCCAATCCCTGGTCCTGAAGCGACAGCCACACATCCATGGATGTGATCACGCCGGGCTGGAAGAGGTCGGTGCGAAGGTCGTGGGCGGTCACTTCCAGGTTTTGAACTTTCACCACGTCATTGCCCTGGGCATCAATTGCCCACACCAAAGGCACAATGACTTTATCGCCGTTTGCTCGCCTACGATCCGCTTGCAGTTTAAACTGCATGTTACGACGCTCGGTCACGGCGGAATTGTATGGCTGGATGCGGATGCGCATCTTGCTCTTGGCCAGGCCTAGGTCGGCGCGAACATAGACTGTCTCCAGGTTTGGGGTGCCTTGGAGGCGATCGAACTCTCCGTCGTGCCAGATGTAGGAGGGGTACCAGTCGGTGCTCCGGTTATTCAATTCGGTTTCAGACAGGGTGCCATCGCCATCGGTGTCCCAGGCGGTGCTGAGCAGATGGGTGCCGAGTTCCTCACTCCAGATGGCTTTCACATCCAGGTCGTCGCGGATGTGAGAAGCGTAGAGCACCACATCCATCACCGAGAAATGGCCTTCAGCATAGACATCGGGGCGAAGGGGAATGGGGGAGTCAGGCTGTGCCGCATAGGCCTTGATGTCATCGGCCTTCACCTTGAAGATGTACTTGCTATCATCCGGGGTGATTTTATTGCGGTTAAACTCGTTATCTGCGTATTCACCCATCGGCGTCGGGGGCTCATCACCAGTGCAATATTGACTGATGTCGACACCGTCACCCTTGTATTCACGCTCCATGCAGGGGTACCACCTGCCCAGATAGAGGGTGATCTCACCGTCGAAACTGGCCTTTTGTGGCTGCACAATATCCAGTGATTGGTGAGGTTTGCTGCCCACAGGCGGCTCTACCGGGGGCACTTCCGGAGCTGTTGATTCATCACCATCGGAGCCACCGCAAGCGGTCAGCGTAGCCAATAACAGATATGACGCGCACAGTTGCGCGAGTCTACATGGTCTCATAATCATCATCCAAATTTTGATACTACAAATCCCTGGATTAGCAATTAAGCCAATCCATCATGCTTTTTATTAATGTGAAAAATGGGTGAGTGGAATTTTCGCCCTTCGTATTCATCATTATTTTAATCATCATGCACTTTTATTTTTTGAACAAACATCACAGCACACTCTAACTTCGCATAAGAACAAGAGCGATGAGACACGGGTCACGCCCAGGATCACCATAGAAGGATGATCATTACCCTGCGAGCCTCAGCGGCGAGATCGGGATCGCAAAAATAATTTTGAACACGGCAGTTTTGGCGAAAGTCCCCACTGTCAATGTTAGTTGAGATTTTCAGTTCAAAAGGCCTAATGTGCATTTGTTCACATAGATGTAGCCACATGGTGGAAATGCCAGATATAGCAAAATCCAGCCCGGCAATCTATTAGCCACAAATGCGAAATCGTTATATTGTCAAATCATAGCTCGCTACAAGAAGAAAGGGAAAGTGAGTATTAAAACGACATCAAGAGTGGAGTTTTTAATGTCTCAATGTAAAAGTACATGTGTTCAATATCAAATTTGATATATGTAATAAGCCACAAAAAAGGATTGTACTGAATGACCGCAATTGGCGCCAAACCAGCCATAGGGGAATTATGACAATGAGTCCTTTCCAGACTCAGATCCCTTCCGCCTGCCCCACTACCTCTTTGCAGCCCGATACCACCATGTCCAGATAACCCTCGCCAAAGAGGTTAAGGTGGTTGAGTTGGTGATAGAGGTTGTACAGCGCTTCGCGGCGTTGCCAGCCCTCCGTGGGCGGCAGGGTGCTGTCATAGCCCTGATAGAAAGAGGGGGAGAAACCGCCAAAGAGGCGGGTCATGGCGAGATCGGTTTCCCTGTCCCCGTTATAGCAGGCAGGGTCGAAAATGACCGGACGGTCCCCATCAAAGCCGGCATTGCCCCGCCACAGGTCGCCATGAAGTAGCGACGGTCGTGGTTGATGGCCCGCCAGCAAGGTATCACTGGCGTCTCTCAGTGGCTCTAGCCATCGGCGCAGTCTTACAGCGCCCGCATCAATGGCCCAGTTCAGTTGTGGCTCCAACCGACGTTGCCACCAGAAGCTCTGCCAACTGTCGTGCCAACCATTGAGCTGCAGTGTGGTGCCGATGTGATTGTCGCTGTGCCAACCGTAGCGGTTGTCTCTGACTGTTTTCTGATGCAGTTGGGCCAGAGCTTGCCCCAGCGCATGTTCATCGCCCCGGCGACCCAGCTCCATCCAGGGCAGTATAAGATATTGCCAACCCTCAGCCTCTCCCCAGCACAGCGGTTGAGGGGCGATACCGCCCAGGGCCATCAACCCTTCGGCTTCCTCTTCAAACAGAGCGCCATGGCTAAGGCGGTTCACCTTCACAAACCAGCGGCGCTGGCCGTCGCTGACTGAGTACGCCTGATTGATGTCGCCGCCGGACACCGGCTGAGGCTTTGACAGGGACACCGGGCCAGTTAAGGCCTCGGCCATCCCCCGCTCCACCGCAGCCCAGGAGAGGCTCACCGGCCAAGCTCCTCGAGGTAGGCCTCTGCGGCTGCGGCGCCCATCTTGTATCCCTGACCGAGCAGCGCAGAATCCTTGGTGAGCCGACCCACAGGAAACTCAGGCGGAGGCTGGATCACACGGATGGTGCAACCCTGTGGCGGGGACGCGAGGAACTCGAGAGTGCGATTGTAATGGTGATGGCGTTTGAGCATGGCTTGGCCCAATGCGGGATGACGGCGAAACGCCCAGCGCGTCATAGCCGGGAATCTGGGTGCGGACTTCAGGTAACCGGCGCCCTGGGAAAGCACCACGGTGATCTCGGTAAAGCCCGCCTGCCAGGCGGATTCCACCGGAATGGAATCGGAAACCCCGCCATCGGTGTAAGCCACCCCCTCGAGGGAGACAAAGTCCCGATAGGCCAGCGGCAATGAGCAGGAGGCTTTCATCGCCATCGCCAGGTTATGGCGGTTGGCTTTCAGCTGCAGCGGTGTGGCGTCGTTGGCCCGGGTCAGGCCGATGTAGAGGGGAATGCCCCGCGCCTCGAAGGCGTCGAAATCAAAGGGCAGCTCGCTCAGGGTAACGGGCCAAAGCCAGTCCAGGTCAAGCAGATGGCCACCGCGAAGGTAGCGCCAGGGATTGATGAACTCCGGCCGGCAGGAGTAATCCTCGATGATTCGACGGGTACGGCCCCGTTGGCCGGACAGGTACGCGGCCAACGCCGTAGAGCCGGCGGAGACACCGAAACAGCCATCGTAGTCGAAATGCTCTCTGTCGATGAACTTGTCCAGCACCCCGGCGGCGAAGATGCCACGCATGGCACCGCCTTCGACGACTAACGCATGCTGTGAGGACCGCTCCCTGTCCGCCGTCATCCCTACTCCTTGTCGACGGTAACGGTAAACACCGGAGTGGGACTGAGCAGGCTTTGCACCACCTTGTGCAGCCTGGCCAACTCCATCTTCACCGAGATCTGATCTGCGCCGAAAAAGCTCAGCTCCAGCTGCATCTCACCGTCCAGGTACTGGCTGGACATCACGTTGGAGTCGGAGATTGCCGAGTCCATGTATTGTTCGAGCAGCCGTTCCAGCCCGGACACATGCTGAGGCTCCAGCTTGAAAGCCACCCTCAGCCGGATCAGGGCAAACTCTGTGGTCTCATGCCCTTCGAATCCAGGTAATACCATCTATCGATTCCTGTGTTTAACTCATCTGCACCAGTCTAACCCACACAACGGGGCCTGTTGACCCCTGTGCCTCACATTTGTGGCCGTGGCAGGGTTACTGCTGTTCTCGGGCTTCGTAGGCGGTCAGGGTGTTGTTCAAAAGGCCGGCGATGGTCATCGGGCCCACGCCGCCGGGGACCGGGGTGATGGCGCTGACAATGGGCGCCACCTGGTCGAAATTGACGTCGCCCACCAGACGGGTGCCCTCTTCGGTGGTGATGCGGTTGATGCCGACATCGATCACCACTGCACCGGGTTTCACCCAGCTGGCATCCACCATCTGCGGGCGGCCCACGGCCACCACCAGGATGTCGGCCTGACGGGCCAGTTCGGCGCCGTTGCTGCTGCGGGAGTGGACTATGGTCACGCTGCAGTCCTCGGCCAGGAACAATTGCGCCGCAGGCTTACCGACGATGTTGGAGCGACCAATGACGACCACGTGCTTACCGGTGAGATCCCCCAGCTCCTCCTTGGCGAGGATGACGCAGCCAGCCGGAGTGCAGGGCACCAGGGCACGCTTGTCGCCGATGCCCAGCAGGCCCACATTGACCGGATGGAAACCGTCCACGTCCTTTGCCGGAGAAATCTGCTTGAGGATGCGCCCCTCATTCAGGTGCTTGGGCAGAGGAAGCTGCACCAGGATGCCATCAATTTGCTCATCCTGATTCAGCGCATCGAGCAGGCCCAACAGATCCGTTTCTGTGGTCTGGTCGCCCAAGCGGTGTTCCACGCTGAGGATCCCCGCCTGTTCACAGCGGCGAATCTTATTGCGCACATAGACGTCACTGGCGGGGTTGTCTCCCACCATGACCACCGCCAGTCCAGGGGGACGCTTACCGGCGTCGGTCAGGGCGCGGACCCTGAGGGCCACCTGGTTCACCTGGTCGTCGGCGATGCGCCGTCCATCGATTCGCTTGGGCTGATTCATGCTGCTCCTTGGGGGGTGGAATTGGGAAAAACGTCCCATCTTAGAGCATGGCCTTGACCCTGCTCCATAGGGGTGGTTGCGACCGCTGCTTTTCTGGTCATTTTGAGGGTTGGGTATTTCATTAAGAGAAACAAGGATTCCCATCCTTTATGAGGGAATACCTGGAAAGATATTGATTTGGGTCAACTACTTAATTACCTTCAGGGGTAACTTAGGTGAAAAGTTAGCCTCCCATCTCAGGGGCGCAGGAGCGCCTCCCGGGCCACAAGGAAGGAGCGGCAGATGAGCTACTTTGTAACCGGAGCCACCGGCTTGCTGGGACGGCAGCTGATCCGTCGATTGCTCAGCGGTGGCGACACCCTCTACTGCCTGGTCCGGGATCAGGCGGGACAGACTCGTCTCGAGGAACTGGCCAAAGAGCTCGATGCCACCGACCAGATTCACCCTATTGCCGGCAGCCTCAAGGACCCTGCCCTGGGCCTGTCTGACGCTGACCGCGCCGAGCTCAAAGGCCGCATTAAGCACTTTATCCACCTGGCCGCCTACAATGACTTTCGCCGCGACGGCAACGAAGTGGTCAAGGCCAATGTCCAGGCTACCGAGGCCGCCCTGGCCTGCGCGGAGACACTGGACGCCGGGTGCTTCCATCATCTCAGTTCCATCGCCGCCGCCGGGTTGTATCGCGGCTGCTTCGATGAGTCGATGTTCTCCGAAGCGGAGCAGTTGACTCACCCCTATTTCCTTTCCAAGCACCTGTGCGAAAAAGTGGTACGCCAGCAACCGGGGATCTCTTGGCGTATCTACCGTTCCGGCATCATGGTGGGCGACAGCCAGACCGGCGAGGCCAACAACATTCAGGGCCCCTACTACTTCTTCAAACTGCTGCAGAAGATGCGCAACGCCCTGCCCAGCTGGTTCCCCCTGGTGGGCTTCGAAGGCGGTCCGCTCAATATCGTGCCGGTAGACTACGTGGCCGACGCCATGGCCTATCTTATCCGCCAGCCAGAGTTGGAGATGCAGTGTTTCCACCTGACCGACCCCCGACCCTACAACGCCGGTCAGGTGCTGAACCTACTCTCCCAGGCGGGTCACGGCCCGACTCTGTCGCTGGGCCTGAACCTTAAGCTCTCCAGCCTGCTGCCCCAGCCCTGGCTGCAACTGGCCAGCCAGTACCCGCCCCTGGTGAAGCTGGCCCGGCGCATACTGGGTGACTATGGCATCCCTCAGGAAACCCTGAGCCTGCTCAACTACCCCACCCGCTTCGACGCCCAGGCCACTCAGGTGCTGCTGAGAAAAGCAGGAATAAGCTGTCCCGACCTGGCCAGCTATGTGGTGCCGCTGTGGGATTACTGGGAGCGCAATCTGGATCCGGACCTGTTCCTGGACGACACCCTGCGAGAGCGACTGACCAATAAGGTGGTGCTGATCTCCGGGGCCAGTTCTGGCATTGGCCGGGCCACCGCCCTGAGGTTGGCTCCCTATGGCGCGAAGCTGCTGCTGGTGGCCAGAAGCAGCGAACGCCTGGCCAAAACCGAGAAAGAGGTTCGCGAGCTCGGCGGCAAGGCCTTGGCCTTCAGCTGCGATCTCACCGATGAACAGGCCAGTGACGCCCTGATGAAACGGATACTGGGCGCCCATGAGCGGGTGGACCTGCTGATCAACTGCGCCGGCCGCTCCATTCGTCGCTCTGTCGCCGCCTCCACCGAACGCATTCACGACTATGAACGCACCATGGCGATCAACTACTTCGGTTCCCTGAGGCTGATCCTGGGCTGCCTGCCCGCCATGGCCGAGGCGGAATCGGGTCAGGTAATCAACATCTCCTCCATCGGTGTGCTCACCAATGCCCCCAGGTTCAGCGCCTATGTGGCTTCCAACGCCGCCCTGGAATCCTTCTGCCGCTGTGCGGCAGCGGAGTACTCGGACCTGGGGGTACGGTTTACCACCATCAACATGCCGCTGGTGGACACGCCGATGATCGCGCCTACCCAGCTTTATCAGGCAGTGCCCACTCTGAGCGCCGGGCAGGCGGCAGATCTGATAGCCACCGCCGTGGTGCACAGGCCCAAGCGCATCGCCACCCGTCTAGGGGTGGTCGGCGCAGTGATGCACGCTCTGTCGCCTCGACTGGCGGAGATCGTGATGAACATGCTCTATCGGATGTTCCCTGAATCCGGAGAGGTGCAAGAAGAAAAACTGAATTACAGCCAACAGCAACAGATGATTGGCCTGGCAGCAATGCTCCGGGGCATTCACTTTTAGGAGAAACGATGAAATTGGAACTCACCCACACCTATGCCTGCTCCACCGATGAACTGCTGCGCTATTTCAGCGAGCCGGAGCTGATAGAAGAGAAGTATGAGGCCCTCGGGTGTCACAAGGTGCGAATTCCTCAACATCTGAAGCAGGATGACGTGCTGACTCTGGCGACCAAACGAGAAGTGGCGAGTAACGTGCCTGCGGTACTCAAGCGGCTGCTGGGTTCACAGAACCTGGTGAAGCAGGAGGAGCAGTGGCAGTTGGGCCAGGGACCCGCCTATCGCTGCAGTATGTCAGTGGAGCTGGTGGGCGTGCCCATCAAGATCACCGGCAGCATGGTGTTCGAACCCACCGACACTGGCTGCGTAAACCGGGTTGAGATGCAGATGAAAAGTGCCCTGCCCTTTATCGGCAACAAGCTGACCCGCTTCGTCCACGACGAGATTGAGCGCATGGCCAACGCCGAGTGGCACTACCTGCAAACTCAATTGACCACCGAGCCCGCCTGATATGGGTACGCGTCAGCGCATTCTCGACATCAGTCTGGCGATGTTCAACCACCATGGGTCGGCCAACATCACCAGCCTGGACATTGCCGCCGAGCTGGAGATCAGCCCGGGAAACCTCTATTACCACTTCAAGGGAAAAGAGGAGATCATCAACCAGCTCTCCAAAGAGTGTGAGTTGGCGGTGAGCACCCTGTTGGCCCGGGTGGATCTGGAGGAGATCAGTGAGCCTGAGTATTGGGTGTTCCTCCACTCCCTGCTGCGGGTGTGCCTGCATTACCGCTTCCTGTTTCTGGACCTGCAGACCGTCGCCCCTGACAGCGGCAACCGCCGGGCTCAGAGGCTGATGAAACAGTTGCACAGCTTCACCTCTCACAGCCTGGCGGCACTGGAAGACAAAGCACTGCTGCAGCTTAAGGGGGAAAACCGGGAAGAACTGGCGGACAACCTGTTCCTGTTGGGACTCTCCTGGCTCTGCTTTGACTCAGGAGACAGCGATGAAAAGGCGGTGGAGCGCGGTGCTCACCGTCTTATCTCTCTGGTTAATCCTCACCTGACCCGGCAACTGAATTTTGCCGACATTGATCAATAAACCTGCCGCAACGCTCCATCGCCTCCTTGGCTTCGGGCAACTGCTGAAACAGGGTAAACACGTGGGGCAGGCCTGGCCAGATGGTCAGGTCTGCGACCCCGCCCTGCCGCCTTACCTTGGACTTTAACCGCACCGAGTCATCCAGCAGAATCTCCAGACTGCCCGCATGCACCATGATCGGCGCCAGATCGCTGAGATCCGCCCCCAGGGGGGACGCCAGCGGATCACAAGGGGTGTGACCATTGAGATAGGAGTTTCGCAGCAACATCAGACTGCCGAGGTCGAAGAAGGGATCTTCGTTACGCATCACAAAGGCAGACTGACTGTTCATGGTCAGGTCCAGCGCCGGGGAGAACAGCAACGCCGCCAACGGCTGGGGCAGACCCTTGTCCTTACATTTGACCATGGTCGCCAGGGCCAGGTTGCCCCCGGCGGAATCACCACCGAGGATGATCTTTTCCGGCGGCACCCCCTGCTCCAGCAAAGTGCGGTAGGCGGTGAAGCAATCGTTCAACGCCGCCGGAAAGGGAAACTCCGGCGCCAGACGGTAACTGACCATGACGCCCCGAGAGCGGGTTTCCCGGCTCAGGTAGTGGAGCATGGCACTGTGCACCTGGGGAGAGCGGAAGCAGAAGCCGCCGCCATGGAAGTAGAGCAGCACGCTGTCACCGGCGGGGCGACCCTTGACGATCCATTGGCAGGGCACGCCGGAGAGGCTGTCGTCGACCCACTCCAGGCCACCGGGAATACCGATATAGGAGTTGAGCTTATCCAGTCCCGCGATTACCCCTCGGACCGACAGAATGTCATTACAGCGCTCCAGGCGACCACGAATCGCCCGGTAGAGGACCTTATTGAGAGCCTTAGCACGCCAGCTGGACATCCAGTTTCCTTAGGTTGCGGGAACGAGTCTTGATGATATGTGAGAAATCACCGAAGACTCAAGCTCTTCCAATCCCTCCTCGAGGTAACGGTCAAAAGACTCGATACCGGGCAGGGAGTGACGGCAACACACCAGGCCAAAGTGCAGCTCACCGTCGTAGTGCATCAGGGTCATGTTGAGGGTCTGGCCCGGCATCAGCAGAGACAGAGGGTAACTGGCGGTCAGTTTGGCCCCCAGCAGGGACAGTGGATGGTCGGCGGCCTCCACTTCGGAGATCAGCATATTGGCCGCCGGCGGCAGCCACTGCTTGTTGTCGTAACGTGCCGCCACCAAGGCCAGGGCATTGACCACCGAAGAGTAGCGGTTATAGGCCTTGGCGCTGGTTCGCCGGGTCTGCTCTTTGATGCGGCGATGGGTCCGGCCTATGGCTTTCAATCTCTGCATGGGGGTCAGTCCGGGCCGGCCCAGCTCCACCAGACCAACGGAGATCATGTGCAGACGGTCTCCATCCTCCTCCTCTCTGAGGGGCACCATGGCCACCAGGGGATCCCTGTCGCGCCAGTTGTGCACCTTGAGGTATCGGTGCAGGGCCATATCACACAGGGTCAGCACTACATCGTCAAAGCGGGCACCGGTGAAGGTAGCCAGACGACTCAGGCGGCTGGCGGGCAGTTTGGCCAGAATCACCTGTTTGGCCCTGTCCGAACTGATGTCGTTAAAGGGGGTACGAGGGGCGGTGAAAGGCAAACGAATGCCACTGGCGGTCAGCGACAACCTGTCCCCTGCGGCCATTCCCAGCAGCTTTAAACTGTCCAGCCCTATCCTTGCCTGCTTCACCCAAAAAGAGGGAGACAGCGCCTCCAGCCATTGGCTGAGCTCAGGGGGCTGCTCATCGATGCGACTGCCCAGCTGCCAGAACGGCACCAGGTATCCCAGGCGCTCAGACAGTTCAAAACTGTCTGCCACCAGGCTGGCGGCACGAAGACCGTCGGTGAGGGCATGGTGGAATTTCATTACCAGCGCGATGTCGCCACTTTCCAGGCCGTCGATCACCCACAACTCCCACAAGGGGCGGCTGCGATCGAGTCGGTAGCTGTGGATGCGGGCCACCAGCTCCATCAGCTGGTCGGCATCGCCCGGCTTGGGCAGTTTGGCGAGACGGACATGATAGGAGAGATCCACTTCGTCCGCGGGCTGCCACTTTGGCACCCGCGAGGAGGAGCAGTGAATCACCTGATCGAAAGGCGCCACCACCGGACCGCAGCGTACCAGCTGCCGGTGGAGGCGCAAACCAAAGTCTTGGACGTCTTGCGGAGGGCGCAACATCATCAGCCCTGATACATGCAATGGTGTCGAATCGCTTTCAAAAAGCAGGAACACCAGCTCAGACAGGGACAGAGTGGTCATGCGCCCTCCCCTAGGCCTACTTGGCCAGTTTCTCGATTGCCTCGGCCAGTTTGTCGACCTTGGCGTTCAGCTCATCAATCTGACGCGGGTGGATGCCGCTGAGGCGATAGAACAGGTTGTGTACCCGCGCTTCAACCTCTTCGTTGGCACGATCCAAGTTGTCCTCTACCCGGGCTCGGGTGTTGGCTTCCACTTCACGACCGCGCTCAACCAGCTTCTCGAACAGGTCACCGGATTTGCCTTCCAGTTCCTTCGCTTCTTCGATGCTGCGGCTGTAAACACCCAGGCCGGCGAGCCAGATGTTTCGAGCCAGTTGCTCGTTATCAACGCCTTCTACGGGTGGCATTCCCTTAACTTCGTTGCTCATCATGTGCTCCTTACACCGCGGCTCTAGGCGGGTTTAGTGGTGGTACGGCGAGGGGTCTTGGCTGCAGGCTTGGCGGCGGCTTTGGCTGCTGGCTTGGCGGCGGCCTTAGGCGGTGCCTTTGGGGTCGCGGTGGCTTTAGGCGCTACCTTGGCAGCGGCTTTCTCCTCGGCCATCTTGTCGACCAGTGCAGTCAGACGATCAATCTTGGTCTCCAGCTCTTCCAGCTGCTCGGCCTCCAGGCCGGTGACCTTCTGAACCTGGTTGTGCAGCTGCGCCTCGAAGGCATCCTTGGTCTGGCTGGATGCTTCGGACACACGCTCTACGGTTGAGGACTCAAGCTCTTTACCCCGCTCAAGAAGCTCATCGAACAGGCCCAGACCACGCTCAGACAGTTGGCTGATCTCTTCGGCACCCTTAGAGTAGGCGCCCAGTCCTGCCAGCCAGATTTTCCGATACAGTGCCTCTTGGGTGTCCGCATCGGCATTCTTAGATCCAAATAGTCGCTTCAACATGTTGCCTCCATGACGGGAAAGTTTTCTTTTGTCATGGTCAGAGTACGGCGAATCTTTAGAAGGGACATTCTAAACGACAGGGAAAACTTGAGGTTGGTCAATCTTGCGTCAGATAAGCAGGGTGTCCAGCTGCGACTCGATGCCCTGTCGAATGACCGGGGCGAAGGGGATAAGCATCAGGCCCAGTTTCATCTCTATGGTGACCTGATGAGGTTCGGGGACCAGCACACCTTTGGCACCGCTGCGTCGAAACGTCAGGTGCTCTCCCTGCCACTGCCAGGTCACCTGATAGTCGTTGGCCAGGTTCTGCGCGACCTGCTCACTGAGGTCACGAATGCCCTGGTGTCCCAGAGTATGGTTACGCTGAATATAGATGGCAGTCATCGGCCCGTTCTCCCTGATGCAAATGAAGGGGTCTGTCGCCCCTCTACTCCTGTACGGTTTAAGGTACCAGACCAGAGCAATTTTTCCACAAAGATGTCATCCGCGTGCCACTCTGCCCCCATGACCAACCCGCTAATATCCACAAACATCGAATAAGTAATACTAATCAATACTGAGTATTGATTTGGCTGAGCGCCGCACTCAGAGTGTCATGATCCCTGTCCGGTGGCACCGCCAATCAGGACAAAGTGGCGGCAACCCCGTTGGCTGCAAGCCGACCAACAAAGGCTGGCAAATCGGCTGGGTGGGGATGCAACCCCGAAGATTTTCGCCGGGATTGAAAGGGCCTTTTGCGAAAGGTGCCTGTTTATTTGCAAGCAGTTCGGTGGGGCGACCTTAGGTGGGGAAGAGCAGGCGCATCATGATGCCACCGGCCTATGCTGGGCGCTCGCCCTCAAAATCACTATACCAAACCCATCACAGAGCCGTGAGTTACAAAATGGGTTACACGGCGTAAAAACAGGAAAAAAGTAAAAAGCCGACGCTCACGGCCATGATCAGTTGGCTGCCTTCTGGATGTGTAGCCTTTTGACCCATATTTTTGAGGCCTCAATAAGCTCGCCAACCTGCCCCTCATTCGGCCGCTCCTCCAGTAATGGCCAGGGGCGCTTGGGTACCTCTCTGCCCTGCTCTTCCAGCCAATGGCTGGCCAACTCTCTGATGGACGCGGTGGTGAATCGCCGGTCCAGGCCACATTGCCCCTTGAGAACACCCATTAGTTTTACTGGGTAACTTTCCGGCATGGGCTTGCTTGAGTCCGTTGGGCAGCTGAATACCCAGGGGCCCACTGACGGCTGGCGATGACGCCGTTTGAGCCAGGCCAGGGTGTCGGAAGAGAGCATCAGGAAACGGGTCTTACCCTCGACTTGAAGTCGGGCAAATCCTCGCTCCAGGTCCAGCTGAGACCAACTCAACTGGCACAGGGGTTTGAAGCCAATGAGGTTACTCAACTGCATCAAAAGCAGCGGCTTGAGCGGCTCGGAATCATCCAGCGCCAGCACCGCTCTGTGGTATCGGCCAACCTCTCGCCAGCCGATCTTATGGCTCAAAGCGGTGGTGCGTGTCAGGCTGAAACCTTCACACGGGCAGGCCATCCCGGGGCTCATCCATCCCTGGTCCGACTCCAGACCCCGGGCCACCCGAAAGAAGAGCCGAAGCAGGCTGAGCCTGTGCTTGGCACCGGGCTGTTGGGGGGCCACCAGAGCCTCGACCTCCTCCTGGGTCAGTGACTCACCGATGCGATCGGCCCACTCCCCCGCAAACAGACTCTCCAGTTGGCGCACCTCTGCTCTGCTGCGCCGACGATGGACCTGGGCCCACTCAGCGAACCGCTCGACTCCCTGCCGCAAAGGGGTTCCCTGCTCTGTTGGCGCTGCCCCCTGCTGTTCCAGTCTGTGCTGCTGCCAGGCCTCAATGGCTGCCTGACGGTCCATCTGGGGGTAATAACCCAAAGTGAGCTGGCGGGTGCTTGTGGCCCCCTTGGGCGTGTAACGGTAGACCCAGCGACGCTTATGGCGTCCCACCTTGAAGATAAGACCCGGGTAGTCCGCTTCATTGATGTCACTTTCCGCATGCTGGTAACCCGATGCCTTTGCCTGGCCTTCGATGTCGGCGATCGCCTGCTTGATCACCGCCTGGACCCGGCCTCGCACACCGGTGGCCAAGCACTGATCCAATAGAGCCAGCACCTGCTGTTTCGGTGTCATTTTGATGCCCACACCGTCATTTTGGTGCGCCTTGTCACTCTTTTTCATTCTGTTACCAATGTTGTTTCACTGCATTGCGTCACAGTTGCTAAGCTGCTGTTGTCTTTAACCATAACGATTATATGGACTTACAATGTTTAAGCAGTCACTGATTGGCCTGGCCCTGTTTGCCGGCGCCACCCTTTCACCGGCCCTGGTGGCCGAGGAGTCTCAACAGAACTGGGATCTGACCCCACTCTATGCCGATTGGCAACAGTGGCAGGGTCAAAAAACCAGCCTGGAGAAACAATTGGACCAACTCTCTGCCTATCAGGGTAAGTTGGGCCAATCCGCCGCGACCCTGGCAGATGCCATGGACCTCTACTTCGGCCTGTCCAAGACTCTGTCCCAGCTGTATGTGTACGCCAACCTGAATGCAGACACCGATCTGCGCAACTCCGACAACGGTGCCAAGCGTCAATCCATCGCCATGCTGGCCAACCGTTTCAACCAGGGTTCCTCCTTCATCAACCCTGAGTTGATCGGCCTGGGCGAAGACAAAGTGATGGCCATGGTGAAGTCTGAGCCTCGTCTGGCAGGCTACCGCTTCCCGCTGGAAAATATTCTGCGCGGCAAGGCCCACACCCTGGCACCGGCCGCCGAGAAGATCCTGGCCGCCGCTGGCACCGTCACCAGCGCCCCCTACTCCAGCTACGCCACCTTCACCAATGCCGAACTGCCCTGGCCAGAAGTGGAGCTCGATGGCGAGCTGGTGACCCTGAACCAGGCCACCTATGCCCGATTCCGCAGCCACCCGGATCGCGACGTGCGCAAGAAGGCGTTCGACAACTTCTTCGGCACCTTGTCCAAGTACCGTCGCACCATCGCCTCTCTGCTGGACGCCAACGTCAAAGCCGACGTGTTCAACGCCCGCAGCCGCAACCACGACTCCGCTCTGGAAGCCGCCCTGAGCGAAGACAACATTCCGGTTGAGGTGTACAGCGCCCTGGTGGACACCACCAACGCCAACCTGGACACCCTGCAGCGCTACCTTAAGTTACGCTCCCGTATGCTGAAATTGGACGACCAGGGCTATTTTGACATCTACCCGGCCGTGGTCAAAGCCACCGGTGATTATCCCATCGAACGCGGCATCGAGATGATGCTGGCGTCTCTGGAGCCCATGGGCGACAACTACGTCAACAAGATTCGAACCGGCCTGGATCAGCGCTGGATGGATACCTACCCCAAGCTGGGTAAGCGCTCCGGTGCCTACATGAGTGGCAGCGCCTACGATGTACACCCCTACGTGCTGATGAACTACAACGATGACTACACCTCGGTGTCTACCCTGACCCACGAGTGGGGCCACGCCACTCACTCTGTGTACGCCAACGCCAATCAGCCCTACGCCACCGCCGGCTACGCCACCTTTACCGCAGAGATCGCCTCCACCTTCCAGGAGCACCTGCTGACCGACTACGCGCTGAAGAATGCCGCAGACGACAATGAGCGTCTCTATTACCTGGGCCAGACCCTGGAGAAGTTCCGTCAGACCTTCTTCCGTCAGACCATGTTTGCGGAGTTTGAGCGTGCCATCCACGAAGAGGTCGAGAAGGGTCAGCCCCTGAGCGACACCCGCGCCTCAGAGATCTTCCTGGACCTGCTGCGTCGCTACCACGGCCACGACAAGGGTGTGATGACCATCGATGACGCCTACGGCATCGAGTGGGCCTATGTGCCCCACTTCTACTACAACTTCTACGTGTATCAGTACGCCACCTCCATCGCAGCCTCTGCGGCTTTCGCCGATGAAGTACTCAGTGGTGATAAGGCGGCCTACGATCGCTACCTGAATCTGTTGAAGTCCGGTGGCAGTGATTACCCTTATGACCTGGTGAAAACCGCCGGTGTCGATCTGGCCAGCGCCCAGCCCTATGAGGCGATTTTCAACCGGATGAACCGCCTGATGGACGAGATGGAAACCATTCTCGATCGCAGCGAAAAGCTGTAACAACTGAGTCATTTCGCACTGAGCAAAAAGGGAGCAAACGCTCCCTTTTTTTGTTATCAGAGTCGGCTTTTTTTGATCGGGAATTTAACAAGGATCTAACCACAGCTCTAAGGCAGGGCAACCAAGGGGCGGAGCGGGTTTTCCACAAGCTGTGAAACCATCCACAGGGCCAAGTATGACGAACACAGTTTCCGTCACACTCCTCCCCCTTCATTTTTGCATCGACAACCGCTGACTCTCTGTTCAGCGATCACATCAAAGGATCATTAACGATACATATTGATTACTTTGTTAAAACCTGATCGAAACCATGGAACCACTTAACGGTAACTTCATTCGAATTTTGGGTAGTGATCTTCTTGATCGCGATCAATTTATCCGACGGAAAATTGGCGCTTAATATGCGTCGTACCCCCACATATGGGCCATATTTAAGACAGGGCAACAAGATGTAGTGCTTGTCAAGGCCTATTCCTACATTCTTAAGGATTTTTTCTCATGCCAGTTGTGATTAAGAGAGACGGTTGTCAGGTGCCCTTTGATAGCGCAAGGATTCGCGACGCTATCGCACGGGCCGCCATGGCAGCCGACGTCAAGGATGATGATTATGCTCAACGCGTCTCGGACACCATTGAGCAGGAACTGGCTGAGTCTGGCAACGTCAACATCGACGAGATCCAGCAGATGGTGGAAAACCATCTGATGGCAGGCCCCTACAAAGCGGTGGCCCGTGCCTACATCGAATATCGCCACGACCGCGATATCGCCCGCGAATCCAACAGCCGTCTGAACCGTGAGATCCGTGGCCTGGTGGATCAGAGCAACGCGGCTCTGCTCCACGAGAACGCCAACAAGGACTCCAAGGTGATCCCCACTCAACGGGATCTGCTGGCCGGCATCGTTGCCAAGCACTACGCCACCCGCCACATCCTGCCCCGGGAAGTGGTCAAGGCCCACGAGTGCGGCGAGATCCACTACCACGATCTGGACTACGCCCCCTTCTTCCCGATGTTCAACTGCATGTTGATCGATCTGGAGGGGATGCTGACCGGCGGCTTCAAGATGGGCAACGCCGAGATCGACGTGCCCAAGTCCATTTCCACCGCCACCGCGGTCACTGCCCAGATCATTGCCCAGGTGGCCAGCCACATCTATGGCGGTACCACCATCAACCGCATCGATGAGGTGCTGGAGCCCTACGTCACCAAGAGCTATGAGAAGCACCTGGAAGTGGGCAAAGAGTGGCAGGTGTCCGACGTGGAAGCCTACGCCATGGCGCGCACCGAGAAGGAGTGCTACGACGCCTTCCAGAGCCTGGAATACGAGGTCAACACCCTGCACACCGCCAATGGCCAGACCCCCTTTGTCACCTTCGGCTTTGGCCTGGGCACCAGCTGGCAGAGTCGCCTCATCCAGCAATCCATCCTCAAGGTACGCATGGTGGGTCTGGGCAAGAACCACAAGACTCCGGTGTTCCCCAAGCTGGTGTTCGCCATCCGCGATGGACTGAACCACAAAGAGGGCGACGCCAACTACGACATCAAGAAGCTGGCGCTGGAGTGCTCCACCAAGCGGATGTACCCGGACATCCTCAACTACGACCGTGTGGTCGAAGTGACCGGCTCCTTCAAGACCCCCATGGGCTGCCGCAGCTTCCTGTCCGCCTACGAGCAGGATGGCCAGTTGGTGCACGAAGGCCGCAACAACCTCGGCGTAGTCAGCCTGAACCTGCCCCGCATCGCCATCGAGGCCAAGGGCAACGAGAACCTGTTCTTCGAACTGCTGGACAACCGCCTGGCCCTGGCCAAGAAAGCCCTGATGACCCGCATCGACCGCCTGGAAGGGGTGAAGGCGCGGGTGGCCCCCATCCTGTACATGGAGGGCGCCTGTGGCGTGCGTCTGAAGCCGGACGACGACATCAGCGAGATCTTCAAAAATGGTCGTGCATCCATCTCCCTGGGCTACATCGGCCTGCACGAGACGGTCAACGCCCTGTACGGCGCCTCTGGCCACGTGTTTGACTCCGAGGAGATGCGAGCTAAGGCCCTGACCATCGTAGAGCGTCTGCGCGCCGCCACCGACGCCTGGAAGGCACAAACCGGTTATGGCTTCAGCCTCTACTCCACCCCAAGCGAAAACCTGTGTACCCGTTTCTGCAAAATTGATCAGCGCCAGTTCGGCGTTGTCGACGGCGTCACCGACAAGGGCTACTACACCAACAGCTTCCACCTGGATGTGGAGAAGAAGGTGAATCCTTACGATAAGATCGACTTCGAGAAGCCCTATCCGAAGATCGCCAACGGTGGCTTCATCTGCTACGGCGAGTACCCCAACATGCAGAAGAACGTCGAGGCGTTGGAAGATGTATGGGACTACGCCTACCAGCATGTGCCCTACTACGGCACCAATACTCCCATCGATGAGTGCTACGAGTGCGGCTACACCGGTGAGTTCGACTGCACCTCCAAGGGCTTTACCTGCCCCAAGTGTGGCAACCATGATCCGTCCAAGGTGTCCGTGACCCGCCGTGTGTGTGGTTACCTGGGCAGCCCCGACGCCCGCCCCTTCAACGAAGGAAAGCAGGAAGAGGTTAAACGCAGGGTTAAGCACCTGTAGCATTTGAGTACACAATAAAGGGCGGGGCTGGTCCCTGCCCTTTTTGATGGAGGACGCATCAATGAACTATCACAACTATTACCCGGTGGATGTGGTCAATGGACTGGGCACTCGCTGTACCCTGTTTGTGGCGGGTTGCGTCCATCAGTGCAAAGGCTGTTACAACCAGAGCACCCAACGACTGGACTCTGGCCACCCTTTCACCGAAGAGATGATGGAACAGATCATCCAGGACCTGAGTGACACCCGCATCAAGCGTCGTGGCCTGAGCCTGTCCGGCGGCGACCCTTTGCATCCCGCCAATGTGCCTGCCATTCTCGAACTGGTGACCCGGGTCAAAGAGCGTTGCCCGGACAAGGACATCTGGTGCTGGACAGGGTACCGCCTGGATGAGTTGGATGAGACCCAGCAGGCCCTGCTGGCCCACCTGGATGTGCTGATCGATGGCCGCTTCGAACAGGATCTGGCGGATCCCTCGCTGTTGTGGCGAGGCAGCAGCAATCAGGTGGTCCACCGTCTCTCCCAAAGGGCCCAGGAGAGTGTGCCTGCCGTGGCCTAATCGAACCGCGACGACAAAAGGGGCCACAGGCCCCTTTGTTTATTCCGGCCGTCTGGCCGGCATTACACGCTAAACCTGATCCGTGTCTATCTCCACCGCCTGCCTGATCAAATTGCCCTTGCTGATGTTGTAACCACTGAGCCTGGAGAGCCAATCCTCCGGCCCTAACAGCCGGTTGATGATCTCCTCTGACTCTATCCCCTGCCCATGCAACGCTCTAGCCTTGTCGCACAAAGCACGCAGATTATCCAGCTTCTCCCTCAGAGCAAGGTGGCCCTGGGGCACTATGCCCCGGTGAGGACAGAAGAGCACATCAAACTGCAACGCCAGTACCTTGTCGATGCTCTGCATCAGCTGCAGCAGGTTCTCATCCGCCCTCAGGTAGCGAATGGATTTGGACAGATAGAGATCCCCGGAGAACAGGTAGCCACGCTCCGGCCAGTGAAAGCAGGTAAGGTCCTTGGCATGCCCAGGAGTATGAACCGCGCGCAGGCTTCCGCCTTCGGCCATGGGCAACTGCTCCGGTAACGGCAAGGTGTCCACGGGTTGGGGACTGCCCCAGATCATCCTCTGAATGGGGGGAATACGATAACCTCGGGCCAGCTTGGCCCGCCCCAGGTCCGGAGCCAGGGGAGTAAGATGATAGCGAGTGGCAATGCGAGCCGCATTGCCCGCATGATCCTCATGATGGTGAGTCAGCAGCAGCCGCTTGGGGGGGTGAGCATCGAGAAGACGACGAATGGTGGACCACTGGTTTGGCGGTCCGGTATCTATTTGGGTGTCACCGATGCGATAGAGGATGAAGGTGGTGTTGATCCCCTGATTGAAGCGCCCTACCCGGACCCCCTCAACCCCTTCATGAGCCATTCTTTCCCTGACTGGCATCGCGTCTCACCGCTCCCTGTCGCTTTACTGACCTTTCAAGCTAACAGAGGGCCTGGGGCCAGACAAGGAGATAAACGACTCCGTCAGCGACGACGCCAGCGTTGCAGTGCCAGGGCGCCAAACGTCACGATGAGGAGATTCACCACCAGTTCAGGCGCACCAAACACCTGACAATCATCACAGCTGCTCAGCAGCAAGGCACTCAGGCGAGCAATACCGTAATGAATCAGGGGGAACAGCAACAGCAGGCCTGCGCCAAACGCCAAGGTCAGGGTCCGCCGCTCCATGCCGGTGCCAATCAACAACAAACCGGAAGCCAGCCAGCAGGCGGGAAGCCAGTAATTGGCCAGCACAAACTGCCTGAGCTCATTACTGGCACTGTGGAGATGATGCCCCTCGTTATACACCTGGAACATCAGAGGAAACTCAAACACCATCGCCAGAAATGGAAACAGGAACAACCCCAGTGCAGCCCCAAAGCAAGTGCGTTTCAGCCAGTTCATCAATACCTTCCCTTAAACTAAGGGTACATAAGCTCAACCTTTAGAGGGCGTCACCCGAACCAGGTTCCTGAAATGTCTGAAAATAGATTCGGTCACACCCAAAATTGGCGCCGGAGTCTATTGCCTCCGGCGCCACAGTTCAAGGAAATTGGTGATTTAAGAGATCGTAAGCCGCTGCAGCAGTGCGGTGCTAGGGCTCAATGATGTTGAAATCGGCCTCTGCCGGCTCAAACAGGCGGAAGAAAGCCACCATATCCATGATGCTGCCATCCACCCTGAGATTGTCCCCGGTCACCAGATCCTGCATCGCTACCTGGCGAGACGCCAACTGGATAAACAGCTTGCGACTCAGTCCAAGGTAGGGCATCGACTCCTCTGGGTCGTCGGTCATCACTCGATAATGGAGTACCCCGTTGGCGATCTGCAGCAAGTAACGCTCCTGCGCATCCAGGATCTCCAGTATCAGGGAGTAACGTTCCTCGCCGGCGGCTTCATAGTCCACCCGGGTGGCCAGGGCATCGAGAAAATGGCGCGTATCGGTTTGATGGAGCACTCCGGCCATCTTCTTCTCCATGCTCAGCCCCTCAGGCACCCCTTCGCGCAACTCCAGGGCGGCACTGAGGTACGAATCACGCCAGGTGCCGGATTCTGCCTGGAAGCCCATCTGTTCATACGCCCTGGCCAGCATCTCCCTGGCAATGCTGTCACCCGGGTCGAAGAACACCAGGTGATTGAGCAGCTCCGCCGCCCAGCGATACTCTCCCAGATCCATGGCCGCGATCGCCTTGTTGCGCATCGCCTCGGCGCCACCCGCCAGCTCAACATAGCGCCTGGCCGCCGAGGCGCGTGGCAGTGGATCAAGATGGGCCGGATTGCCGTCATACCAGCCGAAATAGAACTGATAGACAGCACGAATGTTGTGTTTCAGGGTACCGTAGTAACCCCGGGCAGAGAACTCCTGTCTCAACCCCTGAGGCAGCTGAAGCTGCTCCGCGATCTCCCCCGGGGTATACCCCCGATTGGCCAACCTCAGGGTCTGATCGTGGATAAATTTGTACAAGTCGCGCTGATTACTCAGGAACCCCTGCACCCTCTCCTGCCCCCACACCGGCCAGTGGTGGCTGCCGAAATAGATCTCGGCGTCCGGGAAGCGGTGAGCCGCCTCATCGATGTAGCGGCTCCACCCCAGGGCATCACGCACCTTGGCTCCGCGCAAGGTATAAAGGTTGTGCATGGTTTGCGACACCATCTCGGCGCCGCAAAAGGCCTGATGTTGCGGAAGGTAGAAAGTGAACTCCGAGGGGGCTTCCGAGCCAGAGACTATCTGGAATTCAAACTCCACCCCATCCAGGAGATGACGCTCTCCGGTTTGCGCCACCTCCAGATTGGGCGGTATTAAGCCGACGGTGCCAAACGCCACCGATTTGCCCAACCCCAGATCCACGTGCCCGCGGGGAGACACCGGCAGATTCCGCCCATACTGGTAACCCGCTCGTCGCACCATGGCCGTCCCTGCCAGAATGTTCTCACTGGTGGCTTCCTTCATAAAGCCCGCCGGCGCCACCACCACCAGCTCGCCGTCGGCGTACTCCCTGGCCGCCTCTGCCCCGCCGAAGTGGTCTACATGGCTGTGGGTATAAACGATGGTGGTGATCGGGTCCGATTCCAGGTGATCGAAGGCAAAAGCCAGAGCCGCTGCGGCGGTCTCTTTGCTGGTCAAAGGATCCACCAGGATCCAGCCCAGTTCACCGCGGATCAGGGTCATGTTGGCCAGGTCAAAGCCTCGAAGCTGATAGATACCAGGGTTGACCTCAAACAGCCCGGCAAAGTGATTCAACTGGGCCTGGCGCCACAAGCTGGGGTTCACCGTCTCCGGCGCCTCACCCGTCAGGAAATCATATTGCTGAAGAGACCAGATCACCCTGCCCTCGTCGTCGTTGACGGACAGAAATTCGGGGGAAGCGATCAATCCCTGGCGGGCGTCCTCGAACGCCTGCTGGGAAGCCAGAGGCAGAGACTGAGCGACACGACTGTTGTGTGCATGGGTAAACTCACTGGCTTCGCCCTCCTGGAGACGAGGGCTCTCACCGCCACAGCCCGCCAACGCCCAGACAGCCACACTCAAAAACACCCATTCCCTGCTGTTCATGTCGCTCTCCCCTGAAATTGTTCTTATAACCTAACATCTTATTGATCTAATTCACGCCATTTCTACTCCTGGCACTCCTTTTGTCCCCCTGGTAAAAATTTAGTTTCTTGGCGGTTGCCCCTTGCGCCATTCTTTACATTGGCAAACGAAAAAGCCCGCCAATTGGCGGGCCTTTTCGTCGGCAATGACGACGCTAGCGAATCATCTGCTTCAGGGCTTTGGCGATGTCGGTGTTGTCCAGGTGCCCCATGAATTGTTCAGCGCCCGGCCCCATCGCCCCCAGGGGAACATCAACGGCAGTATGACCACTGGTGGTCCAGCCGGTGAAACTGTGGGCACTGAGAATGTCAGCCAGCTTCCAGCGCAGCGCCTCCTCCTCTTTCGAGACTGAGGCCAACTCGGTCAGCTCCTCTTGGGTCAGCTCGAAGCCGACATAGCTGGCCAGAATCTGCGCAAACTGCTCCGGCGCCTGGTTGAGCAGCGCTTCGGTGATGGTGCGCAAAGACGCCTTGATCTGCTTCACCTGCGCCGACTCCCAGCGGTACTCTCCCCCGGCCCCCAACGTCAGGCCACCGGTTGAATGATCGGCGGTAAACACCACCAGAGTATCGCCCCGCTCTTTGGCAAACGCCTCTGCCACTTCGATGGCGCCGGCAAAATCGTCCATCTCCTTCATGGCACAGGCGATGTCATTGTCGTGACCACACCAGTCAATGAGGCTGCCCTCAACCATCAGGAAGAAAGAGGTGTCTGACTGGCCCAGCAGACGTAATCCAGCCGCAACCATAGCGCCTAAGCGCTTCGGTTGATCGCTGTCGACGGCATAGGGCAGCTGTTTGGGCGCAAACAGCCCCAGGGCTGGCAAACGGGTCAGGCTGTCCAGTTGGGACAGCTTGTCCGTGTACTGGTAACCCCAGTTCACCATCCTGTCCCCCAGTTGATCCGGCTCCATCGGGAAATAGCGCTGGCCGCCCCCCAGTATCAGATCCACCAGGGGCTGATTCTCCCGGAGACGACGACTGTAAAACTGGTCGGCGATCTCCTGATAGTTGCGGCGTGAGTCGGAATGAGCCACAAAACTGGCTGGGGTTGCGTGATTCACATGAGTGGTGGCGATCACCCCGGTGTTCCATCCCCGGGCTTTGGCTTGCACCAACATGCTGTCCAGAGGTTGCTTGTGCGCATCCACCCCGACCGCACCGTTGTAGCTTTTGGTGCCGGTGGCCAGAGCGGTCGCGCCGGCGGCGGAGTCGGTAACGACGGTATCATCGTGGGGAAAGGTGCTGGCGCTGCCGGTAAGCAGGCGGTCAAAGACGGTTTCTGACACCAGGCTGACCTTGCTGTCTGCCTGGTAATAGCGATAAGCCGTGGTGTAAGCCGGCCCCATGCCGTCGCCAATGAAGAAGATGACGTTCTTTGGTGGTTCGGCGGCCTGAGCGGAGGCGGCCATCAAAGCAACACCAAATGCCATATTTTTCAACATAATAGCTAAATCCTCTGGTACTTAGACCAGGGATCATGCCCGGTTTCCAGGCCAATTGCCAGCGATGGAGAAACGCCGGGCTTAAACTCTCACCACAGGCCAACTGGCCTTATGGTTTCCACACCAGTGTCACTCCGCGATCCGCTTCTGCCCCTTCGTAGCGGGCTTTCAAAGACCAGCCTGCCTTAAAGCCGGAGACTATGCTCAGTCCAGCGCAGCCCTTGCCGCCCTGCTGGCAGATCTGTATCAGAACCCCATCTGGGCGCAACCGTGCCAACATGGAATCGATGCCGGGTAACGCCAGGATAGCCAGGGGCGCGAGGTCGAGAAACAGCAAGGCGTGCAGCGGCCCCTGTGCAGACTGCTCCCTATCCAGCACTTCATAACCAAGCTGAACCAGGCCGGTTTCCAATTCATCATCCGGGTCCCACATGGCAACCCGTCCACCTTCAGGCACCCAGTGCCGCCATCCCTGTTGGAGCGAGCGCCATACGCGGGTGCGTTTCAGGTTGGAATCCTGGGTCTGCTTCTGCTGAGCACCTTGGTGCATAACGCCTCCATTCATCGTTGTGCTGCATCCAGTCTACTGTCCCGCCCAGCGCGTTTATTGACCTGACACCATAGAAACAGCGATTTAAGTCACATTTTCTCGACGACCTAGCCTGGGTGGCCCTTTAGCCATCAATCCTAGGTTATTTCACCGCAAACGCTTACAACCTAATGGAAAACAAACGTTTTCTTGATCTATTCGACTGGTCAGTCCTCTCCAAAGGCGCTAGCTTAAACCTTAACCAACCCAAAGGAGACCCCACATGGATGAACTGAATCAGGCATTTGAGCAAAGTCAGCAAGAGGTAAAGCAACTGCCGAGCCGCCCAAGCAATGATCACCTGCTGTCGCTCTATGGCCTGTTCAAACAGGCAACCCAGGGAGACGTGACCGGCAGTGCCCCCTCGGTGTTCAAAATGGCAGAACATGCCAAATATCAAGCCTGGAAAGCGTTGGCGGGCACCGATTCCAACGCCTGTAAACAGCGCTACATCGATCTGGTACAAACCCTTATCCGTCAACAAGGGTGATCCTGACGGCCCTGACTTTCGTATGCCATACTTAGCATTTTCAGAGAGTTAAGGGCCATGCTCAGCAAAGACAAACTCACCGGAACGCCGGACAACCTCTCTTCCGAGGAGGTTCGGCGCTTCGACGCCCTCGCCGAAGAGTGGCGGAAACCCGATGGCGCCTTTCACACTGTGCTCGAATTCAACCGGGTGCGGCTGCATCATATTCTCAATGAAATCCAACGTCATTTTGGCGACAAGCCCCTGTCGATTCTCGATGTCGGCTGCGGCGCCGGCATTCTTACCGAACCCCTGGCCCGCGCAGGCCATCAGGTTCTGGGAATCGATGCCAGTGCCGTCAATATCCGGGTTGCCAGGCAAAACGGTTGGGAACTGTCCGCCAACCTGAGTTACCGTCACTGTCTGAGCCAGACGCTGGTAGAGGAAGGCGCCGGTTTTGATCTGGTGCTGAATACCGAGGTGGTGGAGCATGTGCCTGACCCAGCCCGGCTCCTCAAGGAGTGTGGCGAACTGGTCAAACCCGGCGGCATGATGATGGTGGCCACGCTGAACCGCACCTGGAAAAGCTACCTGATTGGCATCATTGGGGCCGAGTATGTTCTCAGGGCCCTGCCCAAGGGTACTCACAGCTGGCGCGCCTTCGTCACCCCGGATGAAGTAACCCATGCGCTCTCCCCCCTGGGATTTAGCTGTCACTCACCCAAAGGGATGAGCTACAACCCGCTGTCGCGCCGTTGGCGATTGTGCTCCAGTGACAAGGTGAACTATCTGATGTCAGCAATTAAAGACGATTCAATTCAATCAGATGCTTGAGTATTGTCCTTCTAATGACATAGTCTGGGTGTAATGGACGCCATCAGGAGATCTTCATGCGAGCCCTAGGCCTCTGCCTGGCCCTGCTGACTCTGCCGTTATTGGCAGAGGAGGTGCGTTACAGCGGCGAATATGAACTGTGTGCCCGGGAGGCGAGCAGCGAATCTGAGCTGAACAACTGTCTTGAGTTGGAACTGGACAGGAAGACAGAACGGCTTCTCTACGCTCTCGAGCAGGCACTGGAGCGGCTTCCCCCTGAACGGCAGAAAGAGTTGGAAGCACTGCACCGCCAATGGATCGACTACCGTGATGCCAAGTGCGAATTCCTCTCCCACAAAGCCAGCGGCACCGGCGGCGTCACCGACTCTCTGCACTGCAAGGTAAAGGAAACTCTCGAGCGCGCCTTTGAGCTGGAAGATGTGTACTGAGCACCTTCAATAGACACTGTAAAAAAGCGGTCACCGACAGGTGGCCGTTTCTCTTTTTGCACGGGCGCGTCCCGGTGTCGAGGGGTCGGCAGAATTACGGTCCATGGATTTGCAATCCTGTTCGCCACTGAGCAACAGATACAAAAAAAGCCACCCGAAGGTAGCTTTTTCTATTCAAAAGTGGAGGCGCGTCCCGGAGTCGAGGGGGTCGGCAGAATTACGGTCCATGGATTTGCAATCCTATTCGCCATTAAACGCTCGAAACGAAAAAAGCGGCAACCCAAAGGTTACCGCTTTCTCGTCAAAAGTGGAGGCGCGTCCCGGAGTCGAACCGAGGTCCACGGATTTGCAATCCGCTGCATAGCCACTCTGCCAACGCGCCATATTTTTGATTCCCGGTCAGGGAAAATTTGGAGCGGCACACGAGGTTCGAACTCGTGACCTCAACCTTGGCAAGGTTGCGCTCTACCAGCTGAGCTAGTGCCGCTTAAATCTTTGCATCTGTTTAGTGTCTTTGAAGGAAAAAAGAAGGTTGCGCTACTTTCTATCCCACACTGAGCCAGTGCCGCTTAAATCTTTGCATCTATTTAGTGTCGGGCGAATCACAGCAAGGTTGCGCTGCTCTTTACCCCACACTGAGCCAGTGCCGCTTAAATCTTTGCATCTATTTAGTGTCGGGCGAATCACAGCAAGGTTGCGCTGCTCTTTACCCTGCACTGAGCTAGTGCCGCTTAAATCTTTGCATCTACAAAATGCTGTGTCTCTCTGTCTCCAGAGGACGAGAGTCATTGTAGCGGCAACGGTTTTCTCTGCAACCCCCTGGCGGATCGTTTGCCTATTTGCCGTGCGATTCCGGGCTAAGAGTGCACCACCCGCAGTTCATCCGATCATTTGCCCGCCAATGCGCTCAATACCTCGGCAACCTGTTGCAGCTGCTCACTGCTGTTACACAGGTGGGGCGAGAGCCTGAGTCCAAGCTCGCGGCGATCATAATGCACCTTGAGTTCGGCGAGCCCCCTCTCCACTTCCGCCAGGCTGGCACCGGGATCGATGATCACCGTTCCGCCCCGACGGTGGGGTTCAGTCGGTGAACGCACCCAATGAGGGCAGGAAGCGATCAGCGTATCGACCAGGGCCAGGTTATGGGCTCGAATGTTGTCGATGCCCACCTCTGCCGCCTGCTCCAGGGCATAGGCCGCCAGCAAGTATGGCATCACCGATGGCGTCCCCCCCCAGAATCGGGCCGCTTCTCCGTGATACTCAAAGTGGTGGGGATCGAACTCAAAGGGATTGGCGTGGGAGAACCAGCCCACATCCTTGGGCGCCAGTTGTGGTGTCAACACCGGGCACAACCAGATAAAGCCAGCACCGGGACCGCCTCCCAGCCATTTCACGCAGGATCCGATTACCGCGTCCGCCTGCCATTGGTCTATGGCCATCGGCAGGATCCCCATGGACTGGGCGACATCGACCACAGTATGAATGCCGCGGCTTCTGGCCAATCCGCAGATGGCCTGGACCGGCGCCTGCTGTCCGGTGTTGGACTGCACCTGGGTGACGAACACCAAACCCACATCCTCCCTGGACAGATGACTGTGCCACATGGCCAGATCGGTGACATCGCTGCCCTTGGGGATCAGCCGCGTCTGCCAGCCCCAGGACTGGGCTTGCTGCGCCACAAACACCATGGAGGGGAAGTCCTCCTCGCACATCAGCAATATAGGTCGATTTGGGTTTGGCTCTAGCGCCCCCAGCAGTTTGGTCAGGGCACTGGACAGATTCACCTGGGGACAAAACTGCTCAGCCTCTCCCCCAATGAAGTTCGCCAGTCCGGCTTGAAACCGATGGATCCCCTCCAGCCATTGCCCCCACGGCTCGCCTTGTTGGTGCCAGGGCTGGAAAAACCGCTCGGACACCGCCTGCTGGGCGCCCTGCCAGGGGCGACCCACAGAGTGACTCTGCAGGTAGATCCCCTCTACCGGCTCAACGGGAAACTGACTCACTTGCGCCCTCCTTGGTTTACGCTGGCTTTCAGCTGGGCCACTTCTCTGTGGCGGCTTGGAATATCATCCCTGACCGCCGCCATACGCAGATCCCTAAGCTTGGCCAGTGAACGCAACAATACCTCCAGCGGCGGGCCACTGGCGGTCACCTGGGCCAGGTGCTGTTTGGCCATGGTTTCCGAAGGTTTGGCAATGAAGCGGGACACCAGCTGATCATGATGCTGATGCGCGGTATGACCGTGGGCATCCAGCACCTCGATGAGCTTGCCCGCCACCTGCTGATACCAGTCGCTCTGCTGTTGGCCAGGCGCCACCTCCAGCAGTTGATCCAGGAAGCTGCGGCGGCGCATCACATCACGAAGCAGGCTCTGATCCTCTGGCATCATATAGAGAAACTTGTCCACCAGCAGTTGGGAATAGAAAGGATTGTTGGCCTGGCAAAGACCCAGCAGCATGTCGATGACGTTGATGCCGGCAAAGTCCCCGGCGTTGGCACCGCGATACTCATGCTGCCCCACCCGAAATGGCTTGTAGTAGGGGCGTACGCTGTGGAAGAAGCGCTCGCCGTCCAGGCGGTCAAACAGCACCTGATTCCACTTGGCCACATCCACCAGGGCCGCCCGGGCATCTTCCAGCAGATAGGGGGCAATGGGATGGGAGATCCCCATGGGCAGGATCCGCACCATGGCATCGGCGGCGCGTTTATAGGCCAACACCGCCAGGGTATTGAAGTCGATAAACAGCGCTTCATCCTCCAGGGAGGTGAAGCGTTTGGGCCGGCCCTCTTTCGCCATGCAGTGGGTAGTGAGGTGGCTGGTGGCGAATCTGGGCGTGACACCCAGTGAGGCGCCGATGTGCAGCGCCAGTGCCGAGGCCTCCTTCAACGGCGAACTGGTCTCTCGCGACGGTTCGGTCAGATCATGACGGCGACAGGCCGCCATATACATTCCCACGTTGCCCAGGAGATCGAAGTTGGCATCGAACCCCTGGTCGGTATTCCCTTCGTCAAGCAGGCGGCTGATGTGTTCGCGCCCCCGGCGCTCCATCGCCTCCTTGAGCTCATCCCCCACTCCCTGGACGTTGGCCCTGTCTTCCTGGGCGAAGTAGAGCTGTTCCAGTTCGGTATTCAGGTGAACAAACTCGCTGCGAATCCAGCGATCAAACGATTCAGTGTGGGTCATGGTGCTTCCTTCCTTTTCCGCCCGCTCATGGCCGGCTCCTTGTTATTGGTTAACCCTGCCCCGTTAGCAACACAATTTCAACAACCCGGGTGTTTCGGTGGACGTACACAATGCGTTCCAGTGTAAAGCCACGAAAAAGGGCCCCCGAAGGAGCCCTGTGTCTGCATCTGCCGCTCAGTAGCGCCAGTTGGTGGCAAAGGCGGTGCTGTCTGCCAATATGGCGTCGGTCATCTTGATGTACTTGGCCTTAAGCCGTCCCAGAGGCTGGGCCTGCTGCTTCAGGCTGGGCACCCCCGGCGTGGCATCGGCAATGGCATTGGCCTGATAGAATCCCTGAGAGATCAGCGCCAACATATACAGCGCCACTGACGCCTGCTCTCCCTGAGCCAAAGCAGTCAACCTGCCCACCAGCCAGTCCGCCTGCTGCTTGGACAGGCTCTTGATGGGCCTGGATTGCATCAGGGCCACCAGCTTCAGCAACTCCTGTTGCTGGCGCAGATCCGCAGGCATCACCAAAGCCTCAAGCAGCGCCTTGGCCTTCTGCCAGTGCTTATCCCGCAACAGTTTTTCCACTTCCGTGAGTTGCTGATCAAACAGCTGGGTGTCGGCACTGACGCCGCTGACCAGGGCCGCATCGATAAGCTTGGCGATGGCGTCATTATCCTCCATGGCCAACATCGGCTCCAGATTCAGCCACTGGAAGTTCTTCAGCAGATAGTCAAACCCCTCGGCACCGCCGCAGTCCAGGCTGGCATCCACCTTAAGCGGCACCACCGGGATATTCTTCTCCCGGGCCATCTTAATCTCTGTCTTCACCTCGGCGGAGCCAGCGTGGGCTGCATCACCGATAGAGTGGCGGCTGGCCAGCAGAAGCAATACCTCTGCCTCCTTCATGGCGGCGCTGATCTCAGTGGCAAAGCAGCGACTGGCGCCAATCTGTTCGGGGGCAAACCAGACCGAATGGCCCAAGGCACCCAGCCCCTGCACTATGGCAGAGGCCAGAGGAAAGTCCCGGCTGGAGTAGCTCAGGAAGAGTCGCATCAGATCTTCACCTCAGTACGGTTGTGCTGCTTATGGTCATGCAGCTGTTTACGGATGTTGCGCACCGTCTCCTCCGCCTTGGTGGACGATGCGGTGGTGTCCTGAGCCACGTCCTGGTTGTGGAGATCGGTCATGTGAGCGTCGATCATCGCCAGCTCCTCTTCCCGCTCCTCCTCATCCATATCGGCATCTTCCAGAATCTCACGGCGATCCTGCTCCAACTGCTCGATGCGCACTTCGATGGAGGTGCTCTCGTTATCCTTGGCGTCGTTGGCCATGGAGCTGACGCTGTCCTCGTTGAGGATGGTCAGGCGGATGCGCTCGCCACTGGCCACGGACAGGGTGATCTCGGTGGCGGAGATGGAGCCGTTGTCGGCGTTGTAGCCGTTGCTGCGGTCCACGTCCCGCTTGGCTACGTTGGTGACATCCTTGTAGTAAAAGGCGTTGGCTTCTTTGCCAATGCACTTGCCGGCGATGAAGTCGTAATAGGTGGTGAACACGTCCACCTTGTCCTCGGTGAGAAAGATGTACTGAACGTACTGCACCGCAAACAGGATCTGCTTGTCGGCACCGGTCCAGAAACTCAGTTCATTGCTCAGGTTCAGCTTGGATTTCACCTGACGACGCTTGTCGTCATCCTGAATCAGCGCCCAATCCGCCAGAACGATCGCTTCATGATCGGTGTAGATGATCTCCTTCTTCTCCAGGCCACACTCGTCCATGGCCATCTGCTTCAGCTTGTTGTCAATCTGGTGATTGATCGCCTCGCTCACCTTGCGACCGGCAAACAGTTCGTTGTCGGAGAAGATGGGGATCTGGCTCAGCAGGTTGCGACGATAAGCTTTGATGCGCTTGATCATGGAGTGATAGGCAGGGGCCATCACCGCCTGAACCGCCAGGTTCTCCTCCAACTGCAGCTGACGGCGCCGGTGTTTGCGGTTGCGGCCAAACAGAATCAGACCCAGCAGCAGCATCACACCAGCGGCGGCACCGAAGAGGACCGCCACCACCAGATAGAAATCGCGTTTACCCGCCAGCCTGGGGGCGTCCAGTTGCTCGGTAACCACCTGACGGGCCAGATCCATCACCTGGGTGTTGCCGATAAAGGCCAGGTAACCGGTGCCGGCCAGCGCCAGGGTCAGAATCAGGAACAACCAGCTCCAGCGCGCGGCGCCATTGCGCTTGCGCTCAGCCAGGTCGCGCTCTTCGGCGGTAGCCTGCTGCTTGTCATCCAACTTGCGAAGCTGACGACGAGCCGAAGCGATGGTGCCCTTCATGGCGGTCTTAACCGGCTCAAACAGGGGGCGATTGAAAAAGTCCCAGAACATCTTGCGTTCGCCGCTCAGCTTGAGGTCCTGCGACTCAAGCTCCTCGCGGGCATTAAAGCGCGAGTGTGGCAGGTGCAGCGGGTTTCTCAGGTGAGGGTAATCGATGATCTCAGGGTGGTCCGCCATATGATTGCGGCTGTCACGCTGGCCCTTTTTCAGGGTATTGAAGGCTGCCACCAGATCATCGTCCGCTTCGTGGCTGCTGAGCAGCTCACCTTCGGTAGACCAGAGGCTGATGCTGCTGTCACGGCGGATCAACAGACGGTTACCGTCCAGCTCGGCCAGGTCTTCCTCGAAACTGAAGTCAAATCTGAACTGATGGAGGAACTTGCCGGTGGCAGACCAGATGCTGGGCGGATTCTTCACGGTCTTGATCAGCCAGCTGCCGTCATCCAGGGTGAACACTTCATTGATGGCAGACTTGAGCCCCTGCATCACCGCCACCTTCTCGCCGGCAAAGGACCAGATGGTGACATCCTTGGGCTCGGTGATGGCCAGCTTTTCGGAATTGGAGAACAGCTTGATGCAGCTGAGCTCGGCCACTTCCGCTTCCATGACCGACAGCTCACGACCGACAAACAGATCCCACACCCGTACCGTGTTGTCCTTGGCCACACTGAGCAGCTTGCCCTTGTCCAGCTCAATCAGGCCGATGATGCGATCGTCGTGACCGGTGAGCAGGTGCTGCTGGCGACCGTTGAAGGAGGACACGCAGATGTTGTGGTCCAGACCAACACTGATAAAGGTGCGGTCCATCTTGCGCAGAGGCATCAGGGCAATCACGTCCCCTGAATGGCGCTGATAGGGCTTGCGGGTATCCTCATCGTCACAGATCAGGGTGTAGTCAGGCCCCTGGCCCCACTCTACCCGGTATTTTCTGTCCAGTTTGGTATCCTTCAGCAAGCCCTGTTCCAGCTCGTTGTCGGTCAGGGTTTCGCAACGGCTTTGCTTACTCATCGATCTCCATCCATCTCAAGGTTGTTGTTTCTGTTTTAAGTCGTTTTCTGCTTCGGCGTTGTGCCAGGTGACGTGTTCAAACATCGCCTCCCGGGCCAACTCCGTCAGCATCGCCTCTTTGGCGGGATTCATCTCACCACTGAGCAGGCCATCGGCCCGCTGATAAAGCTGGTCCATGCTGCGGTAGCCCTCGGCGGTGGTCTCGTAACCGGCGAGCTCACTCCACAGGGCGATGGCACCGGCGGCCATCAGGGCGTATTGCAGCCCCAACATCAGGTAATCCTTGCTGTCGGCGAACACCGGGTTGCCCAGCACATACTGCAGCACCACCACCATGAACAGCGCCAGGGCGAAGACGATGCTGCCGTTAAACAGGCTCTTGGCCCACTTCTGACACACCTCGGCGGCGTACAGGGGGCGCTTGTAAAAGCGCTCGCTCCACTTGAGTTTGCCCACCCCTTCCTGGCTTAATCTGGCACTGAGGAAGTTGCGCTGATCCTCAATCCACGAGGCGCGGGTGGCCTCGGCGCTGAAGGCGGTGGGGTCCCGCCACCAGTCCAGCTCGGCAATGGCGATGGCGTGATTAAGCAAAGGCAGGTGCTGCCGGAAGCGTCTGGGGATCAGCGGCGCCGCCTTGGGCGGCACGCCGGACAGGTTCAAAAAGCCGCGAATGCGCATCCCCTCGGCAATGCCCCGCGCCAACTGATACTTCCACTTGAGTTCATTACGCGCCGCCTGTTTCACCAGCAGGGCGCAGTAAAGAAGTCCGCCGAGCATCCCGGCAAAGATCCAGGCGCCCATATCGCCATCGAGGAAGTTGGAGACAATCTCATACAGGGCCAGCACCAGCAGGGCAGAGATAAAGAAACGTTGCACGGTGCGGCGGTATCTGGTCTGGCGCTCCAAAGCGATGCCGTCGGCGCGCAGGAACATGGACTGAGTCTGTTCCAGCCCTGCCGCAGGATAGGGGTTGGCCACATCCGGCACAGGCAGAGCGTTGTATTGGTTTATGTCCGTCAGCAGGCGCATCAGTTCGGCGGAAAGAAACTCGGTGCAGGAGCCCTCCCCCATTCCGTTGTCCTGCTGGCTGACCCAGAGGTGGCCAAAGGCCGGCAGCTCCCCCTTGAGAACGTCACTCTTCAGGGCGCAGAATTTCGGCGTGACAACCGGCTCACCGCCCACTCTGACGAGGGGAAGCTGGTGCACCACCCCGCCCATCTGGCCGTCAAACTGCGACACCGGCTCCAGCGCCGGATTGGCAGCGCCCAGAGGCCACTGGGGTGGCAGACCCAATTTGTACGCCACCGCATCGGCGGTGCCGCCTGAGCCCCTGGCTGGCTGGCCGTCCCACAGCGCCAGCAGCACATTGGCGTACTTGGCCACAAACAGGCTTTGATTCAGATAGAGGGTATTGCGCTCATCACCATAGCCTCTGTCTGAGAAAGCAAAGGCCTGCTGCTCGGCGCTGAGGTGGCTGGGCACCACCAGCACCTCTTCCCCTTGCTGTTTCAGCGTCTCCACCAGAGAGTTGAGGCGGGAGCCAGCGTCCGGGGCGTAATCCAGCCCATCAAAATCCTGGCGATAATGCTCCAAAGGCATGGGCAGGCACGCCTTTACCCGAATGCGCTCGCCGCCAGACTCCTGCTTCATCTGCAGGGCCACTTCCGCCACCCAGGTATCGGCGCCGGCGGCCAGCCCGGTCAGCACCCAAAGGGGCGTGACCTCATCCAACTGCTCGAGCCAAAACGTAAGCGCCCCACGGATCTGCACCTTGGTTTGCTGTTCTCTTTCTGGGGCGAGATCTCGGTGTCCGGACACACCAATAACAAAGGGAAGCGCAGAGAGATGGGGATCAGCGGGTATCAAGGGTCGTCTCCGGTGCCGTGGGCACCCTATCGGAATTTTTCTAATGTGGTTCATAAAAGCACATACAAACAACTGATTCAAATCAATTTATTTTTAACAGTATGACAAAGGCCCAACTTTTCGAATTATGGTCGGACCAGCGGTTGAGAAAGCAGCAATAAAGTGTCGCTACCGGCACCGGGGGCAGCCACTTCACAGGCACCAACGAACAACATCGCCACGACACTGGCGCATCCGTGGCGAATCATCGGCCAGTGGGTCAGCATTGGTGATGCCCTGCTGACCCAGACCTATGACCTGCAGCAACGGCTGAACCGGGCGGATAACCACCTGTAGCCGCCAACACGACCGGGCCGCAACCGGATGATGCTGGCCGATCCCTTGCGCATCCCCCAATACTGTCCTAGTTCTCTAAGGGTTCACCCTGCATCAAGGAGAGCCGTGGATGACCAAGCCCATCGTTGCCGACATCAAACCGAAAAAAGTCAGCCTGGAGAAAGGGAAAGAGTACTATTTCTGCGCCTGTGGCCGCTCTCAGAACCAACCCTTCTGCGACGGCTCCCATCGAGACACAGGCCTGACTCCCATCCCCTTTACCGCCGAGCTGGATCAGGACGCCTTCCTGTGTCAGTGCAAACAATCAGGCAACAAACCCTTCTGCGACGGCAGCCACGCCAAGCTTGATGCCACCAAGATAGGCCGTCCCCTCCATTTGAATCAGCCGCATGGGCCCGAAGCCAAGGCCACCCCGGAAGAACCTTATGTGGAAACCATTCATAAACTGGCCCGGGAAGGCCTCTCCGGCAGCCATGGCGAGATGGTGGCCATGGGCGTACCACGACACCAATTGCCTCAATGGGATGACCTGCAGATCCTCACCGCTCAGATGGCCACACAACCCCTGGGTGAAGAGACGCGCATCACCACAGAAACCATCATCGGCCCCAGGGCAGAAAAGCCCCTGCAATTGGCCATCCCCTTGCTGGTCAGCGACATGAGCTTTGGCTCCCTTTCCCAGGAGGCCAAAGTGGCCCTGGCCCGGGGCGCCGAACTGGTGGGGACCGCCATCTGCTCAGGCGAAGGGGGGATGCTACCGGAAGAGCAGGCCGCCAACAGCCGTTACCTGTATGAGATGGCCTCCGCCCAATTTGGCTATAGCGAAGATAAGGTCAAGCTGGCCCAGGCGTTCCACTTCAAGGGCGGTCAGGCCGCCAAAACCGGCATCGGTGGCCACCTGCCCGCGGTGAAAGTCACCGAAAAGATAGCCGAGGTGCGCGGCCTGAAACCTGGCCAGGACGCCATCTCCCCGGCCGGTTTTGACAAGTTGCACACTGCCAGCCAGTTTGCCGACTTTGCCGAGCGCATCCGCAACATCACCGGCGGCATTCCTGTGGGTTTCAAGCTCTCCGCCAACCACATCGAAGCAGACATTGAATTTGCCCTGGCAGCCGGTGCCGACTATGTGATTCTGGATGGTCGCGGCGGTGGTACCGGCGCGGCTCCTGCCCTGTTCCGTGACCACATCTCTGTGCCCACCCTGGCCGCCCTGCCCCGGGCCCGCCGCTACCTGGACCAATGCGGCGCCAGCGATGTGTCGCTGATCATCACCGGCGGCCTGCGCACCGCCCCAGACTTCATCAAGGCCCTGGCCCTGGGAGCCGACGCCGTTGCCCTGGCCAACTCCGCCATTCAGGCGGTGGGCTGCATCGGCGCCCGCATGTGCAACACCAACCTCTGCCCCACCGGCATCGCCACCCAGGATCCCAAATTGCGTGAACGCCTGGATGTGGATGACGGCGCCCAGCGCTTGGCCCGGTTCCTGACCGCCTCCACCCAACTCATGCAGATGATGGCTCGGGCCTGCGGCCACCACAGCCTGGCCGAGTTCGAACCTGCAGATCTGTGCAGTTGGAAAAAGGAGGTCGCCGAGCTCACCGGCGTACGATACGCAGGTGTTGGGTCGGCACGAAGGCGCTGACGTAGACTCATAAAAAAAGCGCCAACCCGGTTGGCGCTTTTCTTTGTCGGCTCAATGAAACGGTGTTTGACAGCGCCGAACTCAGAGCTAAAATAACCTTATACAACAGAACATTACGTCGGTGTGTGGCGCAGCCTGGTAGCGCACTTCCTTCGGGAGGAAGGGGTCGGAGGTTCGAATCCTCTCACACCGACCATTTTCAGTATCTCCCCAGCTTTGCTGTCTCAGCCAAACCCTCACGGTCTATTACTCACACAGAGTTTGTGGCAGCTTTCGCCACATTCCGGTCGTTCGTGGGTTTCAACTCACTCTGACCCCATAGGCCTTTCGCGTGACGGTCGTACCAAGCAGGATTGCAGAACACGAGACGTGTCCCACCATCCTGCTTCACACTCCTTATCCGTCAGTTCAGCGAGTTCGTTTCTGTCCTTCTTTTCGGCATTCCGAACACCAGGATTGGGGCTTGGTACCGTGCGAGGTGGTGCGCCAGCCAAAATACTTGGTCACTTCATCAAAGCTATGTGCTTCACGCTGGCAATGAGGGGTTGGGCATTTTGCGAAAATTGTATTGGGCATTTTGCTCTTCCTAAAAATTGATGTTGGGCTGAAGAATCGCCAGGCCTGGAGTCACAGTTCAGCGGGTCCGTGACTTTTCGAGAAGGATGTTAAGAGCAGTGCAGGAAGGAGGTCAACGGCGCCAAAATAGGTTTTTGGGCTGTTGATGAATTACTGAAATTCGGGCTTAGATAGCGGTCAGATGTAATGATGCGAACCCAAAACCTTAGTTCAGAGTAAGTTAGTTAAAATTAACCTAGACTTATCGTATGTGTCTGTTTTGTAAGAACATAAATATAACCTGCCACAAAATGTTCTGAATATTCTGTAAATAATCTCATGCAACAAAGACAAAGTCGGTGTTCAACAAGACCAATACCTGGAAATGTGAGCCGGCTCACGCTCGCAATATCCAGTGACAGGCGCACAGTAAGGATGACGATTAGTAGATGACACCGAACAACGGGGGAGAGGCGGTTTAACAGTTTGTTCGACGCCTTCTTTCGTGGTGTATCCGGTCACTGGCTCTCGTAATTTTGCACTTTTATTACAACCTGGGGCCGCTCAGTTAAAGCCTCTCGGTTATCGCGTAGCCAGATGCCGTTGTCCGTACACTGAGCATGTTCGTTGGGTATCAGTTGTTGTTTCGCCATCTCGTCCTTGAAGGTGAGGTATGCCAGCATGAAGACAAACAACGGGCTTTAGTTAACTGTCCATTCCAATGGCGACCAATGGGGCGAGAATGAATTGAGATCTGTTCATGGTGACAAACGACGGTTCCTTGCGCCCTTCGTGTCCTTCGTCGAGCCGCGCTCCCCAATCTGGAACCAACGCCAGTCTCCGGGGCTGCTGTCGCCAAACCGAGGTCATTACCTTGAAACGTATAGAAAAAATGGGCTACTCAGGTGGCTATTTCGCGAGTTCTGTGACATCGCAAGTGTATGTATGGACAAACGATGTGCGAAAATCAGGTAACACAAAGGACATGGAACCCCTTATGAACCTAAAAAATATGATCGGCATCGCGATACTGACTACTGCTTTAACGGGGTGCATCTCAACACCGATCCAGCCCGCACCTAGCTTGAATGGCTTTGAAACTTCAGAGCAGCAAGCCAAACTGCTTAAGGCTCACAAGCTCAGAGAGATGGCTCAAAAAAGTGAAAGTAATCGAGTACTGGATGGTTTGTTAGCAAACGGCTATACCAATGCATTGCTTTATAAGTCTTCGATCACTAATTATTCGTGGAATGGTCACAGGTTCGATAAGTCTGCCTGTTACGGCGAACGAACTGATACTGGCTACAATCACCAGGCTCCCGGAGACTTCCGTGATTTGGCCGATCTTGGCCTGCGTGGATATCAGATCGCAACTGTTGCCTGTAAGGCTCGGGGTGGTAACACGAACTCCCGTTGGATGGAGCATCTGATCGCTCAAAATGACCCTTACGCGCTCGCATACCAGCTGGCAGGAGATAGTTGGGCCTGCACTCATTGCGAACCCCAATCGACTGTCCGAAAGTATATTTACCCCTTTCTATCCAAATCTCCGAGAGACTCGGAAATATTCAAAATCACTATAAGTTCAGACCACTTCGACCTCTATATAAAATTGGTCGACTCTCTGGTTTTCTACGCAGAAACACATAAGGGCAAGAGGTTATTAGACACTCTGGACCAAGTACTTGAAAGGGATCTTTGCCTTGGCAATGGCTTAGTTGAAAACATCGGCACATGCACCGAGAAACAACAAAACGCGTTGTACGATATACGTAGACATTTAGATCTAAGATATCTGATCACTGCCTATCCGCAAGTGTTAGCTAGAGAGAGTATCGCGTCGTATGGTGATAAAATGCTCGAAGTCGCGAACGCTATGGAAAAGCTTCAACCACATTTCCCAATGCGGCTTAACTACGCCGAAATTCGAGCCAATGTGACCGAGTTTCGAGCACTCATGTAGTGATCGCTTGCTCCAATAAACACATAGAAGGCGGCTCTCCGGTTCGCCTTCTATTGGCTTCCGTAGACCACCGCTTATAGCAGTGTTGAACTTTCGTTTGTTACCACTACCCTTGAGAGCGTCAGGGACTCCTGACGCCACATTGCGGTCATCGGTAACGCCGGGCTCTGCGGAAATTTAGGGGCGCCAGCGAGTAAATTTTCCTTAGCAGCGCCGTGTTAGTCAATTATTAATTGGCACGTTAAAAATGAATTACTAATTTACCTTTGAACTGTATAGATAGATGTCGACTCTCCTATCAAAAGACGATGGATTATCATGGCTTTTTTCGTTGCTGTCGCCAACGCTAATCCATGATTTGGGCATATTAATCTCCTCTCTTACCATTTCTTGAATAAGACTACCCATTAGCGAATTGGCCCTTGCTTTAGATAGCGAATAATTATCGCTTATTCTATTGTCTGGATTAGCTATGCTTTCACTGCTGGAAGATCCGATAAGGAGAAGATTATACTCGGCATTGTTGCTGTGTTTTAAATAATCGATGAGCTCTGATAATTGTTCTCTATTTTTCATAAACCCATAGTCAAGTATCAAAGAACCTTGCTTGTAAGTCACATAAAAACGCTTAAAAGGAGGTTTCTTTCTTCCATAAGGATTATCTGCACTATCACTACCAGCCTTTACTGTAAGATCTATGTTGTTTTCTATTTTAGTATTTATTCTTGTTAGGCCAAACTGAATGTCAGTAAGCTTGTTATCAATTGAAGTGATGCTATGGTTGGAATTAAAATTACTGCCAATTACAGAGCTTATATACTCAATGTTAGCAAGGGCATCATCCCATCTTTTAATTTCCTCTTCGCTTTCTAGGGCCGAATACTCAGCTCCAAAGGCATTTGCAATGCGTGGGAATACATATATCTCATGAACAAAATAGACAATGGAAAAGAAGCTTGTCGCCAAAAGAAACAACATGGATTTAAATGCTAATATTTTTGAGTAGCAGAAGTATCTCCCCGCTAGAGTTTTTTTATTTTTTGCTTCAATTTTCCATTTAAGGATGAGTCTTCTTATCAACTATCTAGTACCTATGCTATTTATGCCTAACAGTGTATTAGTGCGAATTCCGCATAACAGGGTGAAAGTGAGAACACGTTAGCAAGCGAACCCTAATAAATCAATGGCTTAACTCGACTTTTGCACTGTTTTTGCAGTGAAACTGAGAATTCGTGCCTGCTGACGTTTGCGTGTAGGCCTAATGACCGTAATTGGCGCCAAAGCGAGCGTTGAGCGTCACCATATCTTTCTGATCCAGGTCATCTGCGGTGCAGGGGCTCCTGTCGCCACAAAGCGATCATTGATTGAATCTTCGTCAACTATAACTTTGAGGTCTGTTCACTGCACGCACTTCGAGCCATATTGTCTCAGGTCATTGTTTTTAATAGGTAATGGTGTCTTAATCACCTTCGTTCACAACTCTCCAAAATAGGAATGCGTCGTTTAGGGCACCGTAACCAGCATTGTTTGTAGCGGTTAGAGAGTACTCCTTGGGTTCTAGCGGCTAACTCATTCGGACACGGGGGCTGGTACATTTAGCCAATGTATTGGAACTTCATAGGGCATGCTGTACCGCCATGAAATTTCGTGACGGTGAAGCAAGATGGGAGTAGTGTTAACGATCGTATCTGGCGATCATGCCGGAGATTTTTATATCTGGATAGAAGACAGAGAAATCGTCGAGTACACCTGTATTAGGGATAGTTTATGAAGTTAAAGTTAGAGCTAGCTAACTGCTATGGTATCAACCAGCTATCGAAAGAGTTGGACTTCACCAAGTCAGCAATTAGTAATGGTGTTAACTCGCTATATGCGCCGAACGGAACGCTGAAAACGTCATTAGCAAAAACCTTTAAAGATGTGGAGACTGGCAGTCCTACAAAGGACCTGATTTTCCCGGAACGAGTCACCAATAGAGACATCAAGATCGATAATGTCGATATTACTTCAGATCAAGTATTGGTGATTGACTCGTACAATGAAAGCTATACCTCTCAGCAGGTATCAACACTGCTAGTGAATGACGCACTCAAGCAGCAATACGAAGCAGCCCTCAAGGAAGTTGATGACAAGCGAAATACCTTACTGAAAGCACTGGCCAAAGTATCTGGTAAACGCGATATTGCAACATTGATATGCGAAGTATTTGCTAAACCAGAGAAGTCGCTACTAGAACTATTTACGGATTTGTGGCAGCAAAATCTTCCCGACAATACTCGGCTATATGAATTTAAGTACGCCGAATTATTTAATCCAAAAGTGATAGATCTAATATGTTCCGGCGACTTCAATCAAGAGTTGGCAGAGTATGTCGATACTTATGACAAGTTAATTCAAGAGTCTTCAGTCCTATCAAAGGTCTTCAACCACCAAAAAGCGGGCGTGGTATCAAAAAGTTTGACTGAGACTGGATTCTTCAGTGCTTCGCACAGCGTCAACATTTCCGTTGACGGTGAAAAACGGGAAGTCACGTCAAAAGAGGATCTCAATCAGCTTCTTCAAGATGAGCAGGATAAGGTGCTACAAAGCCCAGAGCTAAAAGAAAAATTCAGCCGGGTTGACGGAAAGCTAAAGACCAAAGATACACAAGCATTCCGAGACTTTATCGCGGAACACCAAGAGCTTCTTCCGGAATACCAAAATCTGGCTGAGTTCAAACAGAACGTCATGTTGGGTTATCTCCAATCGCAACAAGCGGTTTGGGAAGACCTTGTCGCAACCTACAAGCAAAACCAAGAGCTGGTAGGAAACATTGTCTATCAAGCTCAACAACAAAAGACCACTTGGGAAACAGTGGTCGAAACCTTTAATAAGCGCTTTAAGGTTCCTTTCAAACTGAGCGTTGATAACCAGGATGAAGTGATCCTAAATGGTGCTGCTCCTGCAATTAATTTTGAGTTTGATGATGGTCGAGGTGAGTCTGAGCAAGTAAGCCAGTCGGGTCTCATTGCAGCGCTTAGCCAAGGTGAAAAGAGGGCGCTATATATACTAAATGTCCTCTTCGAAATTGAAATAAGGCGTCAAGGTACACAGCCAATCTTGATTGTTATCGATGATATCGCCGACTCTTTTGACTACAAAAATAAGTACGCCATAGTTGAATATCTTCACGATATTGCTAAAGTACCCCACTTCAATTTACTTTTGCTTACTCACAACTTTGATTTTCATCGCATAATTGGCAGCCGAATCATTGGTAGTAAAAGCCAAGAGGCTAGAAATAAACGGACTATTGCAACTAAAACTGTAGAAAGAATCGAAGTTAATACTGAAAAGTATCAAAACGATGTATTTACCGCTTGGAAAAGGAACATGCACAACAATGAAGCGTTCATGATTGCTAGCATACCTTTTGTCCGAAACCTGACAGAGTACTGTGGCTTTAATGGTGATAATAGCCACTACGAAAAACTAACTTCTCTACTTCATTTGAAACCAAATAGTCTAGATTTGAGAGTAAGTGATCTTCAAGTTATTTATCGAGATATTTTCAAAGATAAGCCAGATCTTACTTTTAGAAATGCTGATGCAATCATCATTGACAAAATTTTTGAGCAAAGTGAATCACTCGTTCGCGCTGCCCATGAGTCACCAGAGCTCGAGTGCAAAGTCATAGTTGCAATGGCCATCAGGCTCAAAGCTGAACAATTTATGATTGCCAAAATTGCAAACCAAACTTTCGTAAATGGCATCAACTCCAACCAAACGCGTGAGTTGTTTGATAAGTATGTTGAACAGTTCCAAACAGAAGTTGACACCATCAGCTTGCTAGATCAGGTCAACCTTATGACGCCTGAGAACATACATCTCAACTCGTTTATGTACGAACCCATTTTAGACATGTCTGCTCATAGTTTGTACCAACTGTATGCGGACATAAAACAGCTATTAGATACAGAATAAGACCTAAATATACGGTAGTGCGGCAGACTTCAGTATGAATTATTAATACTCTCCTACACTAGGAGCACTCCACACCTAGCTGATGTTGTTTAGCCAAAAGCGGGCGCTGATAGCGGAGAAGTAAGTGACTGCTTTTGGCGCCAAAGCGGACAGTTATCGTCAGCGGTACAACAAGCCATAAAGCAGGTTCCCAAGGGAACCTGCTTTATGATTACGTCAAATTTTCACGTGGCACTGATTCTCCGCTACTTCATCCCCAGCCTTTTAGCCAGCCGGTGCAAGTTTCCTGTGTCCAGACCCAGAGCACGGGCGCTGGCCGCCCAGTTGCCATCATTGGCGTCCAGGGCCTGGCGAATCAGCCGCTGCTGAAACTGCTCGGTGGCCTGACGAAAGCCCAGACCAATATCGACACCCGGCGTCACTGTGGCTAGCGGAGTCCTAGCCTTTGAGCCCTTGCCTGGCGTGCGATCAAGGTGCCGAGGATAGATCACCACATCTTCTGTGACCGACTCGGCTCTGGCCAGCACCGTGGCTCGGTGCAGACAGTGCTCCAGTTCCCGCACGTTGCCGGGCCAACTGGAGGTTTGAAGCAGCTGGCTGGAAGCGTCATCCAGCCTCAGGCTGGCCAATCCCAGCTTGGTACGCCAGCGCTCCAAAAAGAATCCTGCCAACAGCAACAGGTCGTCGCCGCGCTGAGCCAGGGGCGGCACATGCAATGGGAAGACGCTCAGCCTGTGGTACAGGTCGGCGCGAAAGCGCTTGTCCAACACCTCCTGACGCAGGTCCCGGTTGGTGGCGGCAATAATGCGCACATCCACTTTGATCGCTTTGTCGCTGCCCACCCGCTGCAGATCGCCGTATTGCAGTACCCTCAGCAGCTTGGCCTGCAGCCCCAGAGACAGCTCTCCCACTTCGTCCAGAAACAGGGTGCCACCGTCGGCCAGTTCAAACTTACCCTGCCTATGACTGATGGCACCGGTAAAGGCGCCTTTGACATGGCCAAAGAGCTCACTCTCGGCCACCGACTCCGGCAGCGCCGCGCAATTGAGGTAAACCAGGGGCTTATGTGCGCGCAATGATTCGCCATGGATCGCCTCGGCCACCAGTTCCTTGCCGGTACCGGTCTGACCCAACACCAGGGCGGTGAGGTCGGTGTTGGCCACCACCTCAATTTCGCGTTTCAATGCCTGCATCACCGGAGACTGACCGATGATCTCCACAGACATATCAGGCCTTCCCTCCCCCCTCGTAGGCACTGCACTCAGCTGGCCGCTGAGTTGTTCCAACTCCTCCATCAGCAGCGCATTGTTGAGGCTGGCGGCGGCCAGTGCCGACACGGTGCGCAGGTCGGCGTCACTGAACTTATCGAACTGTTGTGGGTTGAAATCATCGATGGTGAGGGCCCCAATCAGACGCTGGTTGGCCACCAGAGGAAGGCCAACGCAGGCGTGCACCTTGAGCTCATGGTCATGACTGGGGATCAGACCATCATAGGGATCGGGCAAATCGCTGTCTGCGGGAAAACGCACCACATCCCCCGCCCGGGCGATGGCCTCTAGCCTGGGGTGTTCGGCCACCACAAAGCGGCGTCCCAACACCTCGGTGGCCAACCCATTGATCGCCAGCGGGGTGAACTGATCGCCGCGAAACACCAGCAGCGCCGAGGCGTCGCAGTCCAGCAGGGTGCGCACCGTGGTCAACAGTCGATCGAACCGGTCCTGGGCCGACACCCCGGAGGTCAGGTCCAGCGCCAAGCTGGCAAAATCTTTTAACGCCAATCCCATGGGAAATTCCTGGTTAACCAATGTCAAAACGACAAACAATTGTCATTTGGACAGTATAGTCACATTGTCATAATGACACCACCCTCAATGCCTCACCTTTAAAAATCAAACACTTAAAACTTGGCACGATTGCTGTAATAGCTCACTCAGTTTGAAAAAATGATTTTCCGATTTTGAGGTACGGCTTCATGGCAATCCACGTTAAGAACAACATCCACTGGGTAGGACAGAGAGACTGGGAGGTGCAGGACTTCCACGGCACCGAATACAAGATGACTAAGGGCACCAGTTACAACAGCTACCTGATCCGGGAAGAGAAAACCGTACTGATCGACACCGTCGACCACCGCTTCAGCCAGGAGTTTATTCAGAACCTGGCAATGGAAGTGGACCTCGGCCAGATCGACGCCATAGTGATCAACCACGCCGAAGAGGACCACGCCGGTGCCCTGGCGGCCCTGCTGGAGAAAATACCCGGTACCCCCATCTACTGCACCGAGAACGCCATCGATTCCATCACCGGCCATCACCACCGGCCCGACTGGAATTTCCAGCCGGTGAAGACCGGCAACAGCCTGGATCTGGGCAACGGCAAGCAGCTGGTGTTCGTTGAGGCGCCGATGCTGCACTGGCCTGACAGCATGATGACCTACATGACCGGCGACGCGGTGCTGTTTTCCAATGACGCCTTCGGCCAGCACTACTGCGACGAGCGGTTGTTTAACGACGAAGTGGACCAGGCCGAGCTGTATGAGCAGTGCCTGCGCTACTACTCCAACATCCTCACCCCTTTCAGCGCCCTGGTGGTGGCCAAGATCAAAGAGGTGCTGAGCCTGAACCTGCCGGTGGACATGATCGCCACCTCCCACGGCATCGTCTGGCGCGACAACCCGGTGCAGATCATCGAGAAATACCTGGAGTGGGCCAGCGACTACCAGGAGGACCGCATCACCCTGTTCTACGACACCATGTCCGGCAACACCCGGATGATGGCCGACGCCATCGCTCAGGGGATTCACGACGTCGACCCCGGTATGGCGGTGAAGGTGTTCAACGTGTCCCGTCAGGACAAGAATGAGATCCTGGCCAACCTGTTCCGCTCCAAAGGGGTGCTGGTGGGATCCTCCACCATGAACAACGTGATGATGCCCAAGGTCGCCGGCATGCTGGAAGAGATCACCGGCCTGCGCTTCAAGAACAAAAAAGCCGGGGCGTTCGGCAGCTTCGGTTGGAACGGCGGCGCCGTCGACCGCATCCACGCCCGTCTCACCGACGCTGGCTTCGACACTCTGCCCAGCCTCAAGACCAAATGGAAGCCCGATGGCCAGGCGCTGAAGGCGTGCCGCGAGCACGGGCGCCAGGTAGCGCGTCAATGGGCCCTGCACCCGCTTGATGAAACTCAGCAGCCCACCCAAACAACGCCTTCTGCCCTGCCCCAAAGTCAGAGGTCGGAAGCGGCGCAAGGGCCTGCATCAATCTCAGAAGCCTCCATGCTCTGCACCGTTTGCCAATGGGTCTACGACCCGGCCCTCGGCGAGCCTAATCAAGGGGTAGAGCCTGGCACCCCTTGGGATCAGGTACCCGACACCTTCCTGTGCCCCGAGTGCGGCCTGGGTAAAGGAGTGTTCGAAGCCATCGCCCGCCAGGAGGACGCCGCATGAAAGCCCCCATCGTTATCATCGGCAGCGGCTTTGCCGCCTATCAACTGGTGAAGTCCCTGCGCAAACTCGACAGCGACTGCCCCATTACCGTGGTCACCGCCGACGAAGGTCATGAATACAACAAGCCGGATCTCAGTCATGTGGTCAGCCGCAGCCAGAGCGCCGCCGAACTGGTGAAGCTCACCGGGGCAGAGTTTGCCGAACAGCAACGCATCACCCTGCTGGCCAGGCAAACTGTCGAGCGCATCGATCCCGCTCAGCACCGGCTGGAGTTGGCCGATCAGAGCCTGGGCTATGGACAACTGGTGCTGGCCACAGGTGCCCGCGCCATGGTGCCCGTCATTGACGGTCTGATGGGTGGCGACATCATCACCCTCAATGGGCTGGAGGAGTACCAACAGCACCAGCAGCGCCTGGCCGAGGCCCGATCGGTGTTGGTGATCGGTGCCGGCCTCATCGGCACCGAGCTGGCTATGGATCTGGCCAGTGCCGACAAACAGTTGGTGCTGACCGACATGGCCCCGCAACTGCTGCCGCGCCTGTTACCGGAGTTTATCGCCAGCCGCCTCTATCGCTGCATGGACGAGATGCCGGTGCGCTTTGAGCTGGGTACCCAGGTGCAACAGGCGGTCGCCCAGGATCGGGGTTACAGAGTCACCTTGTCCAATGGCCAGCAGCACAGTGTGGATGCCGTGGTGGCGGCCATTGGCCTGCGCCCCAATGTGCAACTGGCCCGGCAAGCCGGGCTAGCGGTAAACCAGGGGATCGTGGTGGACAGCCAGCTGCGCACCAATGTGGCCGGGGTGTTTGCCCTGGGGGACTGCGCCGAGCGGGACGGTCAACTGCACCCCTACCTGCAGCCCACCCTGTTGGCCGCCAGTGCCCTGGCAAAGACCCTGTTGGGGCAGCCCACCGATGCGATTCGGGCCAACACCCTGGTAAAGGTAAAAACGCCACAGCTGCCGATACAGCTTGCCGGAGACACCGGCAACGCCGATGCTCAGTGGGAGGTCAAGGTGGACGCCGACGGCATGACCGCCAGTGCCTTCGACACCCAGCAGAGGCTCATCGGCTTTGTCACCACTGAGCAGCATATGAAGAACGCCTTCCCGCTGATGAGGCAGTTGCCCGTCAGCTGACACGACAACCTGGTTTCGAACGTGAACTGTGCCTGACGGCACAACCCAAGATAACGTAGTGAGGTTACCCATGAGCCATTTACGCATCCCTGCACACTGGACCATTCAACGCTCCACCCCGTTTTTCACCAAGGAAAACGTGCCCGCTGCCCTGCTCAGCCACCACAGCACTGCCGAAGGGGTGTTCGGTCAGCTGTGTGTGATGGAGGGAGAAGTCACCTACTTCGGCTTCCCGGACAAGGATGCCACCGAGCACGAGATGACGGTGGTGATTAAGGCGGGCAGCTTCGCCACCAGTCCACCCCAGTATTGGCATCGCATCGAACTGTCCGACGACGCCCAGTTCAACATCAACTTCTGGTCTGAAAAGGACAAAGGCGATAAGCCATTGTTTAACGCCCGATAGCCTCAGGCGACAACGGCCTCTTCCCCAACGCCAGGCTTTTGGCAATACTCCCTGAAGCCTGGCGCAGTCTTGCCGTTGGACGATCATCAATCGCCACCAACACGCCAGTCATCCCTCTCAGGGGTGAATGCCAATCTTGTCGACAGCGGGTCAGATACTTCCTTTCTTAATCAGCGGATCGCTTGGGCTCAATTCGCAGCGAACGAGCGCTTTCACTGCCAGAAAAGCTTGCCCAATGCTGTCTTATTTCACGGCATTCCGGTGCCAACTCGACACGCATAAAAAATTCCGCCCAGAGGGCGGAATTCTGCCTGAATACCAGGCCAATGGTCGGAGGGTGATATGAAACGCTACAGGCTCGGGCGTACTCGCAAAATGACAACCAAACTGAGCCTTATAATTAGAGTACTTTAGTAATCCGTTCCAAAATCTGAGTTGCCTCCCCTGATAAAAAACCAGTCCGAATAAATTCGTGTGTTAACACCTGGTAGGCACTCAAACTGATAAACGAAAAAACTCTCACCCATTCTCGAGCACCTTCAGGAGTCACCAGGTGCCCGAGACGACCTTTTAATTACAACGCGTAACGAACGGAGAACTGACCGTACATGGAGTCAACATCCTCATGGTCAATGGCGTAGTTACCCACTTCCAGACCCATCGCCAGCTCCTTGGTGAAGTTCTTAAACAGGTTAATTCCCCACTGGCTGGTTTCGTTTCCGGAAACATCACCTTCGATGTGGCCATAGATCAGCGTGGTGCGTACAGTCTCGTTCCAGAAATGACGGTAAGCGACGTTGTACGCGGTGGTGTCTTCCACCTCTTCACCCACCAGATCCTTCACCGCCGCAGTCCCTACGTAGCGGCCCAGCTCACCCTTGTGCACCTGGAAGCGCAGGTCGTCTTTGCCGAAGGTGTTGATACGACCGGCAATGGAGAAGCCCATGGCATTTTCGGTTTCACCACCAGTGGTGTTCAGTTGACGCGCCAGACCGGCCACAGAGACGTTACCCCAATCGCCTTTGAAGGTGTACTTGGCAACGAAGTCCGGCAGCTTGTCGTTGGCGGTGTCGCCACCGAAGCTCTCCGGGTTCTCAATGGACAGCTGCAGGCCGCCGTGGGTGTAACGGATCTGGCCTTGACGAATAAAGGAGATCCCCATCATGGTGCTGCCAAAGTCCGCGGTTTCACCGATGGCACTGGTGTTCATGAAGGTGGACCAGGTCTGACCGGCGGTGACGTTTTTGTATTTAACAAACGCGTGGCGCATGCGGGGGTTCAGGGAGTTGGAGATCACCTGATTACCACCGCCGCCGAAGAAATCCATCTCGATAAAGCCCACCAGATCACCATGAATGTACTTGGTGTTGAAACGGGTTTCGTTGGCGAAGATGCGGATCTGAGAGGCGCTCTCCTCCAGGGGGGTGCCGCCGCCTGTCCACTGGTCCTTATAGGCCACATCCCCGTCTACATAACGGACATCGGCCTTGATGTAACCGCCGAAGATCAGCTTATCGTTGTCATTCAGTTCAATTTCGTAACCGGCCACAGCAGGCAGGCTAACAGCAGCCAGAGAGCCAAGAACCATCGCATTTTTCAGAGTGTTAATAGCAGACATAATATTCATCCCGAACATTTAATTTTTGTTCCCAGCTTCAGCATTTGGGCACAGGGAGGCCACTACAGAATCACTGTGATGATCTGTATTCAGTTATTGGAAGCTGGATATAGACAGGTTTAAAAGGCAGGGAGATGCCCCCCCTGCCATCAAACATTACTGCTTATGCTTGGTAAACTTGAAGGTGTGACAGTCGTTACACAGCGGCTGTTTGGCTTCGTGCTCACCGTGGCACACGGTGCAAGGCGTCTCTTTGCCGTAGTGCAGGTTGTTGTGAGGGTTCTGCCACAGCTCCTCCTGGTCCTTACGAGCGGTCTTCTTCGCCAGCTTGTCCACCTTGTGGCACTTCAGGCAGGCGTCATCCGCAGGACGAACCGAGGGCGCGTTGGTGCCGTGACACACCTTACAGTTGTCCTTCTTGTAGAACTTCTGGTGGTAGGTGCGACCGTCCATCATACCTTGATCGGTCAGGGAAGCGTCAGCCTTGATCTCAGCAGCAACGTGAGTACTTGCCAGCAGAGCAGCAACCGCGGCCAGGGTCATTAACTTTTTCATCATCTAATCCTCATTAATTCCGTTATTGACTCAGGCGCCCATGATGCTGCGAGCAGCAGTCATGCCCATCACCATGCAATCTGGAATGGAGCAGCTACCCAGACGGCTCACACCGTGCATGCCACCGGCCACTTCGCCCGCGGCGTACAGGCCTTCGATGCGCTGACCGGTGAAGGAGTCTTTCACCTCGGCCTTGGTGTTGATCTGAACACCGCCCTGGCAGTAGTGAACCTTGGGCCACAGACGAACCACGGTGAAGGGCGCTTTCAGGTACTTACCTTTGGCTTTGCCCATGTTCTTACCGAACTGCTCGTCGTTACCGCTCTTCACGTAGCCGTTGTACTCTTCAATCTGCTCCTGCAGAGGCTTCAGAGGCACGTCGAAGTGCTTGGCCAGCTCTTCCAGGGAGTCGAACTTCCAGCCTACGCCGTACTTCAGTACCTTCTTGCAGTTGGGGTGCTGCTTGGCGTGCTCGTAGCTGGTGATCATGATGGGAGGCAGAGGCTTGCCTTCGGCATCACGACAGGCCAGTTCGGCATCGGCACGGGTCTTACGGTCAGCGATTTCGTTCATGAAACGCTTACCGGTCATGCGGTTAACCGCAATGGAGTGGGGGAAGTTGAAGATGGAGTAGTTGGACACATAGCCAAAACCACCCTCATCCGGGGACGCCCAAGGACCGGACTGGATGTGCGCCATGTGCACCGGGATGGCACCCAGACGGAACATCTCGAACATGCCTTCACCGGTGGCACCCTTGGCATTGGTGCAGCCTACTTCGGCGGTCAGAGTCGGATCCTGAGCCATACGCAGGTCGACGTTCTGAGCGAAACCACCGGTGGCCATGATCACGCCGCGGGTGGCGCGAACGTTGATCTCTTTCTCCACACCGGCATCTTCGTCTTCGAAGTAGTACCCCTGGTTCAGGCGCACACCGACAACCTTGCCAGCATCATCCAGGATGAAGCCTGTAAACTTGGTGCGAGACACCATGTTCACGCCCATCTTGCGGCACTCATGCAGCAGAGGCTGGGTAATCCCGGCGCCACAGCTGACGGTGGTCTGGTAGGTACGAGGTACAGAGTGGCCACCCAGCTGCTGCAGGTAGGGGTGGAATTCGGCACCGGCGTCGATGGTCATCTGCAGCGCTTCCATGGCGTGAGACGCCACGTGACGCAGCAGAGCTTCATCGGCAATACCACGGCCGGCTTTCAGGCCGTCATTCACCATGCGATCGACAGAGTCTTCAACGCCCTTCTCTTTCTGCATGGGCGTTTGAGGCGCAGCGAACAGACCGCCGTTGATGGCGGAGTTGCCACCGTAAACGGGCATCTTTTCGAAGATGGTGACTGACTTACAGCCTTGACGGGCCGCTTCGATGCCCGCGGCCAGGCCGGCGAAACCGGAGCCGATGATGGCGATTTCTACAGTCTCATCCCACTTCACACCTTTGGCGCTGACAGAGGTTGCCATGGCAGGCGCTGCCATTACGGCACCGGCTGCACCCAGCCCCTTAATGAAATTACGGCGTCCTAGCATATTAACTTTACTCATTTGGTTCTCACCCTTGTTTTAGTTAATCGAGTGTTATCGTAGTGTTGGAACCAATTCCAAATTGCGAGGATGTCGACCGTTATCGGTTACAGGGGGGTTACAGGGTCAAACTTTAGAGTCAAATCACTATTTGAATTAATTTTGCATACTTGAACATGAGTGGCGTGCATTAATTTCGCCAAAGACATTCAATCACTTGCGCCACTAAATTAATCTATTTCAAACAGCACATATCAGGCTTTATTATTGATCACAGAAACTGCAGCCACCATTGCCTTTAGATAGGGATAACAATGACTGCAGCTATCTAGAATAGTTATTTAATACCAGATGGTCTCATTTAAAAATAACGTTCTGTCCGATGCGGTGCACCACAGTAGACATCTGGCCCCTGTTATTCTGTTGGAGAAGGTATAAGCGATCAAATTCGTGCTTTTCATCTATCGGATCCCCGGCTTCACCGCCCAGCAGAGACACCAGTTGTGGGGTGGTATTGCTGTGCCCTACCACCAACACCTTGCCGCCGCGAAGTTTCAGCTGTTCAGCAAACTGCTTGAGCTCTCTTGGAGAGTAAAAAGAAACGGGCAGCCCCTGCTCATCGGCTGTTGGTTCGGCCGTCTCACGGGTGCGGCGATAATCGGTGGAGTAAATGCCATCCAGCCGCACACTGCTGAGCAGCCCGGCCAGGGATTGCGCTCTCCCCTGCCCCTCTGGGGTCAACGCCGGATCCTTGCCAGGCTCCTTTTCACTGTGGCGCACCAGAAACACCGTCAAAGCAGGTTTAACGGAAACAGTCTCATGGGCCGTGGCGCTGCCCCCAAAACCACATTGCGCAACGGCCAGCACCAGCAGCAGCCAGTTTTGGATTCCTTTCAACATCCCATTGTCCTAATTTTGCGAAGTCGGGGCACAGAATCTCATCGCCACGGCAGCTAAGGCAACCGTTGATGAGAAAGAGAGAAAATGGACGCGCTCCCCTTCCGGGCTGGGTGGTTTGTGCCTATCGGTTCAGCTCCGCGCGTTCAGGGGAGCTGCTGCTTTGTTTTCACATCGACAGGATGACCAGGCTGCGGCATTGACTCCAAGGGAATGGGCGCAATCCCCTCCGGCAGTCCGCTCTCGGAAATATCTACTATCTGAGAACGATTCATGGTGATCTTATAACGGGCAAAACAGGGGGGTTCTTTGTTATCTCTCATCATCACGATCAAATTGATTTGATAACGGCGCTCCACAGAATCGCTGCTGACTTTGCCATCGAGCTCTTTGTAGATCTTGGCTTTGCCGCGCTCAAGATAACGAGCAAAGGGCACCAGGCTGAAGTTTATCTGCTCCTGGATGGTCGAATACCCCGCCAGGAACTCTTTCTGTGAAATCCTTGAGCTGATGGCGTAATGCAGGATCTCGGCGTCCACCCTGTTTTGACTGTGACGGCGACGCAATATGTTATTCACCACGTCCGGCAGATCCCTGTTGTTGATGAAGTCTGCCCAAATCAACTGGCGTCCAATTACGGCCTGGCTGGTGGTATCCCGTAACACTCTGCTCCACTTGGGCCTTCCCTTCTGAATCCGGCGCCACAGGGCTTTACGAAGATCGTCTTTGAAGATCTCGCGAAAAGCGTAGATCACGGCCAGCGTCAGTATTAAGGCCAGGGAAAGCCCACTCAACACGCCCTGGGCTTTGATGATCAGCGCCGATACAATCAACATGATCAGCCCGGTTGCAATGCCAGTGGTGAGTTTCTTCAGCCCCACGCCCAGGATCTTCAACTCCTCCTTGAGCACCACGCCCTGTTGAATCAAACGCCTGAGCAAAAGCATCTTGTTGGAAATTCGGTTAGGGTCGTCCTTAGTTTGCTCCGAGTTGTATTTCTTATTATCTCGATAAGCACTCTCGGCACGGCACAGCGCCACCACCTGTTCAACCTCAGCATTGTATTCACTGCTTCTCGGTGCGTGAGACAACAGCTTCAACAGCCGCTGCTCACAGAACCAGGAAAGGTAGTTGTCTGCGTTCTCGAAATAGTGCTTCCACTTCGGTTCGCTCGGCTCGTTACGGCGAAACTTCTTAAGGAGCTGGCTGACAATGTCACACAGTTCGGTCAGAGCCGGATAAAACTCCTCAGCCTCTTTGATCTGCGCCAACTCTTTACTGTCGGTTTCGATCGCAATGGAAAACTGATAGGCAAAAAGGTTGAGGTATAACCGGAACTCTTCGACAGTGCGCTTTTTCAGGCTGGCAAAGCGCCCCTGCACCAAAGGCAGATGCAGTCCGGTTGAATAGTAGGAGCGGCGTCCAATCACCGCGCTGTGACAATACGCCCCGGCATCCAGGTTTTGAGGGTTGACGCCCATATCCTTGGGCAGCATAAAGTACAGGTCAATTCGGCGGTGCTTACCGTTGCTCATCTGGTGAACAACCTTGAGGGATTGCGATTCCTCTTGCTTAACTACAATTTTTGACACTTAACCTCGAAAATTCTTATCAACGTCTGTTTATACCCCTTTATTCTAGCACGTTAAGCCCTCATGCCTTTGTCACCCCATTCAGAAATTACAGACCTAAATACGGTCGACACGGCCATACCAATAGCGAGAGAGGGAGAGTGCTCTAGCTTGGCTGAAGCTCAAGCAGATAACCGCGCTCGGCACCACTGTCCGGGTGCAGATCTTTTACCTTTTGCCACCCCAGGCGTTTGTACAACGCCGTGGCGGCCTCCATCTTGTCCCAAGTCTCCAGGTAGATAGCGCGACAGCCACGGTCATTCGCCCGCCGAATCACTTCGGTGAGCAAACGCTGCCCGGCCCCCATTCCCCGATAGCCGCCACAGACGTAAAAACCGGTCAGCTTGGCAAGCTCGTCGCCATACTCCTTGAGGATCGCCGAACCGATAACCAGGTCATCCACACAAGCCACCAGCTGAGCGATGGCACCCTGATACCCCTGTCCAAAATGCCCAAGTTCATAGTCCAGGACATCGAAATCGGGCACCAGACCGAAACTCTCCATAATGGGACCCGCGATGGCCTGCACCGCCCTGGCATCAGCCACTTGGCCATCTCGTATCGAGAGGGAATGAATCATACTGCTGAACCTTTTATGTTTCAGAAGGCACTGTTGAGGATTGCCAAAAATCGAAAGGCCGAAAATGCTAGCAAGGTGATCTGCGCAGAACAAGGCGCTGCGTAACAGGTTTAACCAACTGGTTCCCGTGTCGCCGTCATTTCGCGTCGGCCGGGTCCTTAATGCCGTACGCCTGCTCCATCAGTCTCATGTAGTCCTTCAGCGGCGGCATATTCATCTCACTGCGGCGCTTGTCGACATTGGCTTCGTCCTCGATGGGATAGAGAATGACCTTGCCATCAGTCAACTCCGCCTGGGTTCCAAAGCGCTGCTTTTCTCCTTTGGCCACAAGGATTCGATCCGTCAGCAGGGCCACCTCCTGTCCGGAGATTCCGTCACCATTGCGATAGGAGGTGGTTATACTGGCAAGCATTCGTTTTTTAAACGCCAGGTTTGGAGAGTGCTGCACGATGAGAAAAGCCGCCCCCACGCCGTCTTCACCAACCAAAGACTTGGTTGGCCACCCTAACTCCTGCGCGATGGCTTCGAGCCTATCTGAATTCTCTTTATCGATGCGTGAGAGCTGCTCCAGTATGGCTTTGGGCGCGTGTTGCCAACCGGCTCTGCCAACTTCTTGCCGCAGCTGTTGGTCCTGCTCCTTCATCGCCATCAGTTCTGCTTGTAGTTGAACATCAACATCGGCAATGGCTGCAAAAGGAAAAGCAAGAAACCAAATTAGAATACGCACTGTCTGAACTCTCCTTGTTCAATGAATTCAATCAGCATCCGCATCACTCATTATGCATCACGCACGCATCAGCATGTCACCGATTAAAGTCTGGTTTCAACTTCACCCTTGAGTATTAAGTGAACCCGGGGATCAATTTGAGATGGATCTCATGCTTTACCTGTGGCGCCTGGTTCTTTGTACTTAAGCACGTGGATAGATTATCCGTCCACTGGAATCATCATTTCGAAATTCAAACGCGGGGTAAGCCAGTCACCCTGGGTAACCTGCCACCCGGCGGAGTAAGCAACCTCATAAAAAAAGCCAGCAAATGCTGGCTTTTCCCGAGTCCACATTGGCTCAGCGAATCAGACTGACGTAGGTCTGAAGCACAATGAGGTTGGTCAGATCGATGAAGAAGGCCCCGACCACGGGCACCACCATAAAGGCCTGGGGCGAGGGACCATGGTGGGACACCAGGGACCCCATGTTCATCACCGCCGTCGGCGTGGCCCCCATGCCAAAGCCACAGTGGCCACCTGAGATGATGGCTGCGTCATAGTTGCCGCCCATCACCTTGAAAGTCACAAAGTAGGCAAACAGCGCCAGAATCGCCGTCTGGGCACAGAGTATCACCAGCATGGGCAAGGCCAGGTCCAGCAGTTCCCACAATTTGAGACTCATCAGGGCCATCGCCAGGAACAGCGACAGTGAGATGGTGCCCAGAGCATCAACGGTTTCGTTGTTGATCTTGTAGATACCGGTGGCCTCACACAGATTGGTGATCACCACCCCAACGAACAGCGCGTATACGAAGTCGGGAATGCGCAACCAGTCGATGCCCAACCCATCCACGTAGCCTTTGATGTGAGCCGCACTGGCCACACAAAGCAGCAGAATGAATAACACCTCAATGCTGTTCTTGGAGGTAATTCGGTCCTGCTCATGATCGCTGTAGGTCACCAGATCCGGATGTTCCAGATGGTGGTTCTCGCCTTCGCCGAAAGAGGACTTGAGCGCGTGCTTACGGATCAGTCTCTGAGCCACAGGGCCACCGATGATACCGCCCATCACCAGACCAAAGGTGGCGGAGGCCATGGACAGCTCCAGGGTCTGCAGGCCGAACTCGCTGGCAAAGGTTTGAGCCCAGGCCGCACCGGTACCATGGCCCCCGGACAGGGTAATGGAGCCCACCACCAGTCCGAGCAAAGGGTCCAGCCCCAGCATTGAGCTAAGGCCAACACCGACGCCGTTTTGAATCAGAATGAACACCGTGGCCAAACCCAGGAACAGGAACACCCTGGACCCTCCCTGAGCCAGGAGTTTAAAGCTGGCCGCCAGGCCTACGGTGGCAAAGAACATCTTCATCAGAGTGCTCTTGATCGCCAGGCTAAACTGAAAGTCGACGCCACAGCGGTGGGCTAAGGCGATGGCCGAGGCCACAATCAGTCCACCGACTATGGGCTCTGGAATGTTATATCGCCTCAGTACTGCCACCCGGCCATTGATGAAATAGCCAAGAAACAACACCACAATGGCGATCATCAGAGATTCCAGTTCGTTAATTACAATCACTGAGTTCATGGGTTTGTCTTTTTAAGTCGTATTGAACTGCCAATTGGGATCAATGCCCTGAGTTCTGTACGACCCAGTGCCAGGAGTGTCACCAATTAGGGGTAAAGGGACAAAATTCCCTAAGACGCAGTCAAGGCTTGTGTCTAACCACAACCGCGGAAATGAAGCTGGAGGATAGTTTCAATCATGAGGCCAATTTTACCTCCTGAGAATCCTGTGCACCATCTTGCCAAATGTGTCGAAATCGCTTAGGCGGGGCGGTTTCAGGCTGTTGTGCATGTTGAGTTTGCTGGGTTAAAGTTGCCACCCCCGATCATTAATTAATTTGAAAAGCCAGTCGCTGTCAGTGCCTTGTTAAAACCACTGTTGCCAGAATGCCAACAATGAGAACAGCGCCGGTTTTTATGCTACGGCCCGAGATGGCTTGAATATCAACGCTGTTCGGCCGAAACAGAACCGGAATTCAGACATTGCCGAGGAAGCGACGTAATCCAGAGGTTATCATCAGGTTGCGACAAGATAAGTTGAGCTGAAATAGTTGATCTGGCTGGCGGAATCTAACTTATCAGCAATCAACCGCGCACTCTTTAGCCACTTCCTCTTATTTTCCTACCTCAAAACGGTGTGGCGCTTTCAAAAATGAGTCAGCCCAGCCTGAGTTTCGAGCGAAACCCTGGCGCTAGTCCGCACTTTTGTACTCTGATTGGCCATGGTGTCGCGCCCAGGCGTCCAGCTGTGTGGGTGACCAGTTTGGTCTGGGAGCCGCACCGGTGAGCATCGCCTGCCAATACCCGTCTCCGGGATGGTCGTGCCAGTACTCCATCACCGCAGCCTTTAGCTGACTTTCCTGGGCAAACTTCCAATCCGTCCGATATCCATTGAGCAGCATGGCCGAGGCGATGGCGGCAAACCTGGGATCCTTATCGAGGGTGAGGAGGAGGAACTGATACACGGCGCCCTTCTGATGCTGGAGAGAACCGAGGTCCGATAAAAACAGGTTCAGAAGCTGCGCCGGATCGTTCGCCTGGACATAGAGTTCACTGGCCACCACACGCTCGGCTACCCCCACCCACTGCTGGGAAAGACACCCCTGCCTGGCACACCATTGTCTCGGCCCCTTATGGTCCTGCAGATAGATAACGAGCACGGTCATGCTGGCCGCGACCACAAACATCGCCAGGCCGGCCTGCATCCTTCGCCATAACCCAAGGGGCATTCTCGTTATCCTCCAGATAGTTAGCCGAAGCTTCTCTAGGTAGATAACGACCAAACATTGCTGTTCACTTAAACCAATGAGTGATTTTATAGAAAATCAATGGCGGATATTTCACATCGACTTATGACCAGGCAAGAGGTAACCGTCAAAGCGTACCAGCACAGGCTCTTGGTAAACGTTTATTCGGTCTGTTAATCATCGAGGCGACCAACGTAGCATCAGACAGCCCTGTTTATCGGCATACCAATAAAAAAGACGCGCGGATGACAAATAGCCGCTCTTAAGCAAAGAGCAGTATTACCCGGCCCTATGTAGTGGTCAACTAATTCCGGACAGTAAGTTAGACCGATTCTCGGCTTGAACAGGAGTAACGCCATCATTGTGTTGATGGGGCCGCTGTCGGT